>JAFVBO010000070.1 GCA_017479935.1 Lachnospiraceae bacterium | reverse complement strand
CCATCATCGTTTCAATGGTCTGGCGGCCCTGGGGCAGCTTTTCAAGCGCCGTGGGCGAGGCCAGAAACGCCAGGATGTAGTGCATCGCCACCATGCCCACGCAGGTGAGCAGATAGGGCCAGGACAGCTGCCGATTCTTGCGCAGGCCATCCCAGGCCAGCCGCAGATAGAGCCCTCCTTTCACGCACGCTCACCTCCCTGGGCCAGCAGGGTCAGTGTGTCGGCAATTTTCTGATAGAACAGCTCGCCGGAGGCTTCGCCACGATAAAGCTGATGAAACACTTCACCGTCCCGAATGAACAGCACCCTTCCGGCGCGGCTGGCTGCGCGGGCGGAGTGGGTAACCATCAGGAGGGTCTGTCCCTGCCGGTTAACCTCGGAGAACAGCCGCAGCAGCTCGTCCGAGGACTTGGAATCCAGCGCGCCGGTCGGCTCGTCCGCAAGGATGATCCGGGGCGAGGTGATCAGCGCCCGTGCCACGGCGGCGCGCTGCTTCTGACCGCCGGAGACCTCGTAGGGATACTTTTTCAGGAGATCCTGGATGCCCAGCGTTCTGGCGATGGGCATGAGCAAAGCGTGCATCTCACGCCAGTTCTTCCCGGCCAGCACCAGCGGCAGGTAGATGTTGTCTTCCAGCGTGAATGTGTCCAGCAGGTTGAACTCCTGGAACACGAAGCCCAGGTTATCCCGGCGAAACGTCGCCACGTCGCTCTCTTTGATCTTTGAGAAATCCTTTCCATCCAGCAGCACCGACCCGGAGGTGGGCTTGTCCAGCGCAGCCAGGATGTTCAGAAGCGTCGTCTTGCCCGAGCCGCTCTCGCCCATGATGGCGACATACTCGCCTTCCTCCACGGTGAAATTTACGTTTTTCAGCGCCTCCACGGCGTGACCGCCGAAGCGCGTCTTGTATACCTTTTTCAGTCCCTTGACTTCCAACAGACTCATGGATAAGTCCTCCTGTTCGCTTGATGTCCCCATTTTAGCGCTGTAAGCCGATTCATTCCATCGAATCGGCTTACATTTCAAGGGACAAAACGAACATTTTTGTAAGAAATACCAATTGTCGGCAGTTGCGCAAACCGCCGGACTCGCTTGCCCGCAGAACAGGGAAACGTACCGTTTTCCCAATCACTCCACGGGTAATTCCCGCCGGTGCAAATCGATGCGCACCGTGGTGCCTTCACCCGGTGTGGATTCTATGGAAATCCCATGTCCCAGGTTGTCGCAGACGCGCTTACACAGGTACAGCCCGATGCCGCTGGCCTTCCTGTCGGTGCGTCCGGCGAGGCCGGTGTAGCTCTGCTCGAACACGCGAGGCAGGTCCTCCGGGGCGATACCGATTCCTGTGTCCCTGACGCATAGCGTCTGCGGCGCTTCAAGGCAGACGGAGATCGTCCCTTCCGGCGTGTACTTCAGCGCGTTGGAGAGCACCTGCTCCACCACAAAGGCCAACCACTTCTCGTCCGTCAGAACGCGGGGCTCCATGGGCGTATAATCAAGTTTCAATCGGCGAGTGATGAATTCTCCGGCAAACCGCTTGAACACGGGGCGCAGGATGCCGTCCAAGTCGTGCTCGCGGATGACGTAGTCCGTTCCATCGCCCTCCAGTCGCAGGTAGGTCAGCACCATCTCCACATACCGTTCAATGCGGCTCAGGTCGGTAAGCAGACCGCGCGCCTCAGCGGTATCCTGGCTCTGCAACCGTAGGCGCATGGCGGCAATGGGCGTCTTGATCTCATGCGCCCAGAGGGTGTAATAGTCCACCATCGCCTGCATTTCCGATTCGGCATGGGTCTGCGCCTCGCGCCGCTGTTCTCGTAGCAGGCGGATGATTTCTTGATAGTCCGCATCCTCAATGTCCCGGGGAAGCGGGAGCTCATCGTCTATGCCCCGAAAGCCAGAAAGCATCTCGTGCCTGTGCTTCACACTCGCATAGTCTATAAAAGTATAGATCAAGCCGACAGCCGCACAGAGCATCGCAGGATAAAGTACCGCCGCAAGCGGCAGACGATACAGCCAAAATGCAAAGGCAAAAACCAGCACAAAGGAGGCAAACAGCAGGAAAGTGTTGTGTTTGCCTGATAAATATCGCAGAAACAGCTTCATGCCCTCACCCCACCGAATAGCCCACGCCAAACTTGGTGGCGATGAAATCCGTCAATCCTACGACATCCAGTTTTTTGCGCAGGCGTCCCACGTTGACAGTCAGCGTGTTTTCGTCCACGAAGGCATCTGTCTGCCATAACGCCTCCATCAGCTTCTCCCGACTGACGACCGTGCCCTTGTTCTGCATCAGGGTAAGGAGGATTCGGGCTTCGTTGCGGGTCAGCTCGACCTTTTGTCCCTGCCAGGTCAGACTGCCGTCGCCCGTATTCAGCATCGCGCCGCGATGCTCCAGCACCGGGGCGGAAGCGGCGTAATCGTAAGTTCTGCGCAGCAACGCCTGCACCTTGGCAATCAATACCCCGGAATCGAAGGGCTTGGCGATGAAGTCGTCCCCGCCCATGTTCATTGCCATGATGATGTTCATGTTGTCGGACGCCGACGATATGAAGATCACCGGAACCGAAGAGACCTTACGGATCTCCGCGCACCAGTGATAGCCGTTCATGAAGGGGAGAGAAATGTCCATCAGCACCAAGTGCGGCTGGATTCGCGTGAAATCCTCCATGATATGTCGAAAATCTGATACACACTCGGCTTGCAGGCCCCACTGGGCCATGTGTGCTGCAATCGCCTCTGCAATGCTGCGGTCATCTTCAACAATCAGTATCCGGTATTCCATATCAAACTCCAGATTATTAATCAGCGTTAACAGTTTAGCATAAAGCCATCCCGTTTGCAAGCAATCGAGTAATACAGACGTGTCAAGATGTTCTGCCGTCTGATCTGTCTGATCCACCATGACATCCTGACACGGGCTATTTTGGTTGTTGTGTTGACAGCTGGCTCTGCAACGCTTATAATGATAATGGTAAGTTATATGGAAAGGTGGTGGATGAAGTGGCTACCGTTGATCAGATTAAACAATTAATCAGGGCACACTATGAGCGAAATGACGAGCGATTCAAAACTGCTGCAATTCAGATAGCTGCTTCTGAAGCAAAAGCAGGGCATACAACGCAAGCGAGGGAGCTTAAAGAACTCATCGATAAAGTGGGTAGAAGCGTTGTTGTCAAGCTGAATACTGCCAATCCAATGTTTGATATTGCTGAGCCGGACGTCAGTCTTGCAGACATGGTTCTCTCTCCTGAATTGATGGAGAAAATCGATAGAATCATACTTGAGTATCGTCAAAGAGAAAAGCTTCGCAGATATGGACTGACGAATCGTCGAAGGATTCTGATTGAAGGCCCTTCAGGTACCGGGAAGACGATGACTGCTTCTGCTGTTGCTTGTGAATTAGGATTGTCTGTCCTTACCGTTCGTATGGATAAACTCATTTCAAAGTTTATGGGCGAGACGAGCTCAAAGCTAAGGGATGTGTTTGATATGATTGAACAACAGCCTGGAGTATACTTATTTGACGAGTTTGACGCGATTGGTGCAGACAGGGCGATGGACAATGAAGTGGGTGAAATGAGGCGAATACTGAATTCGTTTCTTCAGTTGATCGAAGGGGATATATCAGATAGTATCATCATTGCCGCTACGAACAACAATAAAATGTTGGATCAAGCTTTGTATCGTAGATTTGATGATGTATTGACGTATAGGTTACCAAGTGAGAGTGAATTGCAGAGGTTGTTCGAGAACAAGCTGGGTAGTTACTTCGGGCCTATTGATATTGACGATCGAACAATCAATGCTTGCAAAGGGTTGAGCCAAGCAGAGATCAGTCGCATTTGCGATGAACTGATTAAGGGTTCAATACTACATGAAGACTCATTTTCCAATGAGCAATTGCAACGCTTGATTGATGAGAGAAGTAAAGCGTATCAGATCAGGGAGGCGTAAGAATGGCTGGACTATCGAATATCTTTCTGCATGATACGTTAGTGGAAAACTCATACAAAGCCAAAGGCGTTCGGATTACGCATAAATACCCTGTCCGAGAAGATCCTGTACAACACGGCAATAGGCTGTTGCGCGAATATGCGCAAGCAAAGGCGGCCAGTGAAAGAGCTTATTCGGCGGAACAAGTTGCAGCGATCAAAGCCAAAGACGGCAATTACTATGATATTAGCGGTCTCAAAGGGAAAGAACTGGTCGTAAAGAGCTTGGAAAATGTCAGCTCTGGCATTCGTATTTGTAATGTTCGTGCTTCAGAAGTGGACGGAGAGGAAGAAGTAACTGCTACTGTCTTTGTTCCGGATGCAAAAGAGCATATCTTTCTGAAGAAGCTTCAGGAATATGCCAAAGGCATACCCGAAGGCAAAGACAAACCGGCACATGATGCATTGGTAAAAAGCATCGAATGCATAAGTGCGTCTTTTGTCCGTTCATTGTGGACTGATAATCCATCCCTGTTGCCATCAAGCACTATGAAATGGTGCGAGGTTTGGCTTCGGGTGCAGAATGATACTGTTGAATCGATAAAAAGTGATTTCTTTCAGATATGCTCACAGCTTGGTATTGCCTTCAAAGAAGAAACGCTTGTTTTTCCAGACAGGATGGTTACGCTCGTTTTGGTTTCTGAGAAGGAATTGCAAGCGCTGCTCTTCCAATGCAGCTACTTGGCCGAATTCAGAAGCGTTTCGGAAGCGAGTAGCTTCTTTATGGGTTTGTCGACCAAAGAACAGAAGGAATGGTCTGATGATCTCCTTTCACGCTTGAATGTAGTTCAAAGTAATTCGAACGTATGCGTTCTTGATACCGGTGAAAACAACGAGCATCGTTTACTAAAAGCATTTTATGACGAAACGTCGACGCATGTTGCAAGGGAATGCATGCTTTCTTCTGCTGACATGGACGGCCATGGAACTCAAATGGCAGGGATTGCCGGTTATGGAGATTTGGTTGATAGTCTGTCAAAGGATAGGGAAATCAGCGTTAATCATACCTTGGAATCCGTCAAACTACTGGGAAACAAGCCCAATGAACCGGAATTATACGGGAACTATACGAAAAGGGCAGT
>JAFVBO010000069.1 GCA_017479935.1 Lachnospiraceae bacterium | reverse complement strand
GCGTTACAATGTAGAAAGCAAATAAAAGCAACTCACACAGCAGAGCTTAGGCTCTGCTGTCGTTGTCTTCCGACCTTTTTTGACAAAAGTGTAAACTGTATCCACGCGGCTGGACAAACAAGAATCTCCGGCCGCCGCGTAATGTAAATTCAACGTATGTTGATTGGAGATAAACGAATTATGGCGAAGTTAAGTATCGGCGGGCAGGCGGTCATCGAAGGCGTGATGATGCGCGGTCCCAAAGACGTGGCGGTGGCGGTCCGGAAAGCAGACGGGACCATCGATGTGGATGTGAAGCCGGTCAACAGCATTTCAGACCGGTATCCGATTTTAAAGAAACCGCTGCTCCGGGGCGTGGTGGCCCTGGTGGAATCCCTGATCATGGGCATGAAGGCCCTCAGCTATTCCGCCCAGGTATCCGGCGAAGAAGACGAGCAGATGGACGATAAAGAGATGGCCCTGACCATGGTGACCTCCGTGGCCCTGGCTGTCGGTCTTTTTATTGCTGTTCCCACCTGGTCCATGCGCTTCCTGCAGCAGTGGACCCAGAACAGCCTGACCCTGAACCTGGCGGAAGGCTTCCTGCGCATGGGGATATTTTTGGTGTATATCGCTGCCATTTCTTCCATGGAAGATATCCAGCGGGTGTTTAAGTACCATGGGGCGGAGCACAAGACGATCTTCACCTATGAAGCAGGCATGCCCCTGACGGTGGAGAACGTGCGGACCTTTCCCCGGCTGCATCCCCGCTGCGGCACCAACTTCCTGATGATCGTCATGCTCATCAGCATCTTTATCTTTGCCTTTTTAGGCTGGCCAGGCCTGCTGGAGCGGATCCTGTCCCGGATTGTGCTGATGCCGGTGGTGGCGGGCATCAGCTACGAGCTGATCCGTTTTGCCGGAAAGAATAACGACAAACCCTGGGTGCACCGGATGATTTTGCCGGGCCTGCTCCTGCAGAAACTGACCACCCGGGAACCGGACGATGAGATGATCGAGGTGGCCATTGCTTCCGTAAAAGCAGTGCTGCCGGAAGAAGAACTGCAGAAGGTGGAACTGAAGGTGCCGGACACCATTGCGCTGAAGGTACCGGTTGCAGCGGAGGAATGACAGTTGAGCACGTATACACATACCCACATTGACAGCGACGGAAACGTGATAACCCATACGCATGAAGTCGCCGAATCGCGGCTTAAAAGCCATGGCCATTATCATTCACCGGAAGCCAAAAAACGGCAAATCAATCGCATATCACGGGCAATCGGACATTTAAAGCATGTGAAAACAATGATTGAAAATGACGAAGACTGTTCCGATGTGTTGATTCAGATATCTGCCGTTACTTCCGCACTCAGAAATCTCGGAAAAGAAATCATAAACGAACATATGACACACTGTATTGTCCATGCGATTGAAGAAGGGGACAAAGACGCTGTTGAGGAGTTCCAGAAAGCGGTAAAAAAATTCATGTAGCCGCTGGCGTTTTCTGCGCACAGGTGGTTGCATCAGTTACACAGCGCTCCTTTTCATCCAGTTGGTTCTGCCGGCCAGAGGGCCGGCTTTTTTGTTTTTGTGGGCATGTCTGGCGGCAGATTGAGTGACCGGACAGCGAAACAAGCCGTTCTGTTTTGGGGAAGCACTGATTAAATGAGTTTGTGGGTAAAACGTCCTCGGTCAGCGTGCAGACGAATTGATCAGCGCTTTCTTAGCGCCTGAAAAGCAAAAAAGTATCCCCCGGGGAGGCTTACGGACGCAACGGAAGGCCGATATAATAAATACAATCGGTATCATGTATTGTTATATTGGTCATTTATTGTTGCACTGGTTATAGAAAAAACGCAACTTACACAAAAGAAAAACGGAACGAGGCGTGAGGATGAAACACTATGCAGTCAGACGGCTGCTGCAGCTGATCCCGATACTGTTCGCGATCACCTTCCTGTCTTACGGGATGATGCGGCTGGCCGGCAGCGATGTGGTGGAACAGAAAATGGAAAATACCAGCGGTACGGTCTCGCAGGAGATGATCGATGCAGCCAGAGAGGAACTGGGGCTGGACAAGCCTTTTATTGTCCAGTATGTTACGTGGCTCGGAAAGCTGGCCCAGGGAGATATGGGGGTATCCTATGTCTCCAAAAAACCGGTCTTTGCAACGTTTGTTTCCAAACTGCCTGCCACGCTGCTGCTGGCATCCGTTTCCATTTTGCTGACGGTGATCGTTTCGATCCCGCTTGGAATCTGGTCGGCTGTGAACCAGAACAAGGCGGCCGACTATCTGGTTCGCACGGCAAGCTTCATTGGGAATTCGCTGCCTAATTTTTTTGTATCCCTGCTCCTGATGTATTTTTTCGCGATCCGGCTGAACTGGTTCCCGGTGATTTCCCGGGGCGTCAGCCTGCAAAGCGTGGCTCTCCCGGCCATCACGCTGGCTATTGCCATGTCGGCCAAATATCTGCGTCAGGTTCGCGCAACCGTACTGGATGAACTCAGCAAGGACTACGTGCTGGGCGCCAAAGCCAGAGGCGTGAAGTTTTCGACGACGATGATGAAAAGCGTGATGAAGGCTTCTCTTGTAACGATCATCACGCTGCTGACGCTCTCCATAGGTTCCCTGCTGGGCGGGACTGCCATTGTAGAGTCGATCTTCATGTGGGACGGCGTTGGCAAGATGGCGGTGGACGCCATCAATATGCGCGACTATCCGATCATTCAGGCCTATGTCATGTGGATGGCTTTGATTTATGTGCTGGTCAATCTGGTAACCGACATAAGTTACCGGTATCTGGATCCGCGGATCAGGCTGGGGGGAACAGAGCGATGAACAGGCCGGTCACGGTTCGTGTGCAAAAAGTAAAAAAGAACAGGATCCGGGCGCGTTTGTTCTTTTTCCTGTTTCTCGTTGCGATTCTGCTGCTGGTTTCCTTTTTTGCAGACCAGATCGTTCCCTTTGACCCTTACGCGCAGGATCTGGGCCTGTCCAGACAGCCTCCGTCCGCAGCTCATTTCATGGGAACGGATCAATATGGCCGGGATGTTTTTTCCCGCGTAGTGGTTGGAGCGCAGGCCAGTGT
>JAFVBO010000068.1 GCA_017479935.1 Lachnospiraceae bacterium | reverse complement strand
TATTCTGTTCTCGTAAATCTGCTGTAACTGCTCAGTACCTGAGCAGTTACGAAGCCACAGGCAATGCGCTCCGCGCATTCCAAATTGCCTGTGGCTTGGCATGCCAGCTTTTGTTTTACGCCGCTTGCAGCGGGGTGCAAGCGGCTGTGCTGAGTAGATACAATCTGCTTCATTGAGTAAGGCCCCGCGCCTTGCTCACCAGACGGGCAGGGAGGAGCAACATCCTCCCTGCCCGAATTTATTCCCACACTTGCCCTTGGGCCCTCTTCAAAATCGCTAGCCACACTTGCCCTTAGGCCCTCTTTAAAATCGCCAGCCACACTTGCCCTTAGGCCCTCTTCAAAATCGCCAGCCCCTCTTCCCTTCCAAAGCGCATCTCCCCGGTCCGAAGCGTTCCGGTGGCTTCCACCTTCCCGGCCGACTTCCGGTACTCCCCCGGCGTCATGGAAAAGCGCTCGCGAAACAGCCGCGCCATGTATTTGACATCCGAAAAGCCGCTCGTCACCGCGATGTCGTTGATCGACAGCTGCGGATTGGCCATGAGCCGCAGGGCGTTTTCAAAGCGCAGGTTGTTTACATATTCCTGAAAGGACACGCCAAACTGCTCCCGGAAAAAATGAGACAGATACGGCACCGTCAGCCCCTCTTCCTCCGCCAGTTCCTGCAGGGACATTTTTTCCGCGTAGCGCTCCGAAATGCTGTCCGCCAGGCGGCTCACCCTTCCTAAAACCTTCTTTCTCTCCAGGTACTTTTCCTCGCTGTAAACCGTGTGCGGGCAGCTCTCGTACAGAAGCCGCAAAAGTTCTGCCGTCTTCCCCACCACGTTAAGTTCGTAGTATTCTTCCTCTCCCAGATAGGCGACAGCTAACGCGCGGATCACCCGCCACAGTTCTTCCTTCCGTTCCTTTGCAAGACCCTCCGTCACCACGGTTTTCTCAAACCAGGTCGTGCGAAAACCCGGATAGTAGGTTCTCAGCATGTGGTTGGAAACCTGCAGGATCACAAAGTCCGCCCCATCCGCGGATTCGATCCCGTGCACCTCGTTATGGTTGATGAGAAGAATGTCCCCTGCCTGCACGGCCCAGATCCGGCCGCGCACATTCACCCGGCATTCCCCCGCCAAAAGGCAAAGCAGCTCCATCTCCCGGTGCATATGAAAAGACCGATAGAAAATCCGGTTGATAAACAGATTAATGTGAGGAATTTTCCTGTAAGAGATCGTTTCAAATTCATTTTGCGGCATTTGCTGTGACCTCCCCTTTCCTTTTCCGGTGATTTAGTACGAAAGGATGATGCATTCTTGTACGCCTTATGGTACAATATGATCCAGACAGTGCCTTTGCGCTGTGACACATCCCATGAAAGCGGCCGCAATTGCACCGCAACACACTATATGATATCGCCCTTACGGATTGCTTCGCTGCTTCGCAGCTCTCGCAATCCTACAAAAACTCGCAACTCGCCCCACTCACGTTGTTCGTGTGGCTTTATTGCTCGTTTTTGTTAGCGTCGCTGATGCATATGGGCTTCTTTGCGTACAAGCACGCAAGAAGCCCTATGCACCGCGACCGGGCGATATCATGAACATCGTACCACAAAATCGTTTTCCACGGAAGGAGGAATATACAATGAAAAAATGGATTGAGCGCGCTTTGGCCTGCCTGATGGCTTTTATGATGGCTTTCACCGTCATTCCCGCCCTGCCCGCGGAGGCTGAACCTGAGGATCCCTGGGGCAAGAAAACAGGCACCGAAACCCTGGAGGCCTACGTTAAGGAGCGAACCTTCTTAGCCGGTACCTCCTCCATCATGCGTATCTGGAAGGACCCGGAATCCACCAAGATGGATGAGTATGTAACCGAAATGGAGATGCTCGCCAAAGATGCCATCCTTGGCTATCGGATCGCGGATTATGATCAGGATGGGGCAGATGAGCTTCTGATTGTCGGCTTATTTGGCGACAAGTACGCGGTACAGCTGCAGATGTATGAGGTGGAGGGTTCGTACGTGGTTTTAAAGGACTCCTACCTTCTTTCGGAAGATCAGTATTTCACCCCGCTCATGCCGCTGATGGCAGGCGACGGCCAGTACGCCGCCCTGGTGGATGTTTTCTATTTTGTGAACACGGACAATGGCGGCAAGATTCAGATCTGCGTCGAGTCCGAGGTCGGAAATTTTGTTCTGGCGGATGGCCGCGCCATCAATCTCGTGGCGTTAAGCTACCAGGGGAATGCCTTCCACGTTACCGAAAACGCTGGCTACGCCGGCTCCTCCGGCTTCGAAGATACCGGATTTACGAACCGCCTGAAAAACCTGGGATTTAAAGAGATCAACTGGGACAATCTCTTCGCTCAGTTCTCCACCCTCGGCCATTATGCCCCGAACTACCAGAACGTCGCCCGGATCACGCATATGCCGCTTGTCACCTACCAGGAAGCCGTCCAGTTTCTGCAGTACGGAAGCCACATCATGCCCTGGAGCCGTGTGGATTTCTCCATGCCCTGGGCCAGAAAAAAGCCGGAAATAACCGGAAATCAGATGCTTCCCATGCTGTTTGCCGGCTTTAACTCGAAAGAGGACGTCGATTACTTTACCACCCCGGTGAGCAACTGGCACGAAGGGATGATCATGTCCCTGATCTACAACCTGTTATCCCTGGACATCACGAACGCTGTTTCGAGCTATTCGGATGCCTCCATGCTGGTGGACCTGTCCTATAACGACTACAAGTACGCGAAAGTTCCCTCCAAGGGCGAGAACTGGTATAAACTCTGGCAGGGGCAGTTCGCGCTGCTGTACAAATCTCTGGTGGGCTTCTGCCCGGATATGTTCTTCGACAAGCCGTTTACCTACGGCGACGTGATGTACGGCGACGGAACCTATGTGTACATTTTCCCCGGAGATGGCCCGGATCTTCAGCTTCTTCCGGACACGGTCTATGAGGAAAACGACCACACCTTCGTCACGGGCTACGCCTACCAGTACCAGAGTGAAGAAATCACCTGCCTGGGACGCTTTACAGCCGAAGTGCAGTTTACCGCGATGAGTATTTTCGGCTATTATTTCAAGTCCCTGTATTTCTCCGGAGAACCGGTTTATGTGTCCGGTCTCACCGCAAAGGCTTCCTCCTTCATTCCTCCGGAGGGCGATATCTCCTACGGGCCGGAGCTGGTCTTAGACTGGGATACCACAACCGCCTGGAACGAAGACGTGCCGGGCGACGGCATCGGCGAGTGGATCGAGCTGACCACCAGTGATTATCAGTATTATTACATCTACGGCATCCAGATCCTGTCCGGCTATCACAAGAGCCCGGAGGTCTACGCGCAGAACGGAAAGCCGACCCTCCTTACTGTCCAGATCGGAAATTTCGCCTTCGACCGGGAGGTTCAGTACGACGACGTCATCGCCTTTAAGGAGCCGCTCCTTGCGCGCCGGCTGAAATTCACAATCAAGGACGCCATCTCCGGCTCCGAGTGGGACGATACCTGCATCACCGAGATTAAGCTCCTGACCGGTCCCATCCCCGGCATGCCTCCGTACGGTACCGGCTCGACCATTTCGGGCTCGGCCACCCCGGAAGGCTACTATGCCATCGTCTTACCGGAAGATTTAGAAGAGAAAGAGGAGGAAGAAGACCTGCCGCAGTATGGCCCGAAGGTGAACCCGGACGCGGAATACTACATCCTGCCCGAGAGCAACACCCGCCTGTACTCCACCGCGGAGCTTTCCATCCTGACCGCGTCGGAGCTGCGCATCGCGCGAAACGAGATCTACGCCCGCCACGGCCGCCGCTTTGCCAGCGCGGATCTGCAGGCCTACTTTGACAGCAAACCCTGGTATTCCGGCACGATCGCGCCGGAGGCCTTCGACAACGGCGTCTTAAATGATATTGAGAGAGAAAATGTGAAACGAATTGAAGCGCTCGAATAAGGGATTTCTATGAGGGGAATAAGCAGGGCCGGTCCTTTTTGCCAAAGGACCGGCCCTGCTTATTTTTCCCTATTTGTTCTTCTCTGCTTGTTTTTCCCTACGGTTCACCCGCAGCCTTATCCAAAATTATTTTACGCACGTAACACCCATACCCGGCCACTGCCAGCAGATAAACCGCAAGCGCCATCCACTGCCAGTTCTGCCATCTCTCTTTCACAATCACGCTCGTCCCGTCCGCATAGCGCTGATTGTTCACGCGGGAGGAAGTAGCTTCCGCGTACAGAATGTCCTTCGCCGCCTTCTGCATCAGGCAAATCACCTCGTCCGAGTGGCGGTCGCCATAGACAGGAAACGCGTTCCCCACGTACAGCCACTGGGAATTGCCGGCTTTTAATCCCTGGATGATATCCATATACTTATAGCCGAAGGTGCCGGCGTAGTCTGTCAGGGCGATGCCCTGCATACCCCACTCGTTTCGAAGAACTTCCGTGAGGAGCCCTTTGTGGCCACCTGCCCAGACGTTTCCGATGCGGTTGTAGCTGGTCATGACGCCGTGCGCGCCGCCCTCCTCCACCGCGATCTGGAAGGTACGCAGGTAGAGCTCCCGGATCGTCTGCTCATCGGCATAGGTGCAAAGGCCATTGTAGGGATCCTCATTCTGAAAGTTCCCGCGGTCGCCCCGGTTCGTGTCCTGATCGTTTAACGCAAAGTGCTTTAAGTGGACAAACAGGCCGCCCGCCTGCGCCTTTCGCACCACCGCCGCCGCGTACTTGCCGGCCAGCATGCCGTCCTCCGAGTAATACTCGTAGTTCCGGCCGCCGAAGGGATGCCGGTGCGTGTTGCAGGCCGGCGCGTACCAACCGCGAATGTCATTCCACAAAGCTTCCTCCGCCACGCAGGCACCGATCTCTTCCGCCACGGCCGTGCTCCAGGTCGCCGCCTGGATGGGATAACAGGGAAAGAGCGTTCCGACGTGCAATCCCATGGGGCTGTCGGAGGTGACGGACTGGCGCTTGTTGATGGTTTCAATCGCCGGGCTTCTGCCGCCGCCGGCCGAAACCAGGTAGTATAAGTCATCCTCGGTCATGCACTCAACGAGGCTCATCCACATCGGATCATCGTAGGGAAGCGGCTCGCCGTTCTCATCGATCAGATCCACGAAGTTGATGCCTGCGCCGCTGGCGGTGACAGGACTGTCTATGCCAGACGCACTCCCGCCGGCATTGATTGTTCCCCCCGTGCTAATCGTTTCCTCCGCACCAGACGCACTACCGCCGGCGCCGGATGCTTCCGCCGCAATACCAATGGAATCGCCGGAAGAGCTTTCCGCCGCAATACCAATGGAATCGCCAGAAGAGCTTTCCCCCGCAACAGCCGCGCTCCGCGTCAGCCCCCCTTCTTCTTTCTCCTCCGGCACCTCCGTGGACAAGATGGCGGCCTTGATCTCGGGCGTCATGGTCTTATAGGCTTTGCCAGCCACACCGCTGTCCCCGTACACCGTCGGCCAGGTGCCCGCAAAGTCCGCGCGGGAAAGGATGGTCAGATCCTCCGGCAACGAGTCATAAAATTCCGTTTCAAACTGATTGACGATGAGACCTCCCGCCGCGCTGAAGCAAAACAGCTCATCGTGCTCCAGAACCACCGTCTCCGTAAAGACCTTTTCGTGCGCATTCTTGCAGGCGGCAAACACGTACTCGCCCGCGTCCGCCACATAGCTTTTCGCGCCCACCGCGTCGTAGGAGGCCAGCCACTTCCGCTCCACCTCCACGGTCACGGTTTCCGCTTCCCCGGGCGCAAGCTCCTTTGTCTTGGCGTATCCCACGAGCTCGACCGCCGCCTTCTCGACTCCGCCGGGCGTATAAGGTTTGGTCAGATAGATTTCCACCACGTCCTTCCCGGCGCGGCTTCCCGTATTCGTGACCGTGACCGACGCAAAGTACCGGCCATCCGCCTCCACGACGGAAAAATCCGACCATGCAAACTCGGTATAGGAAAGCCCGTAGCCAAAGGGATAGACCATCTGCTCCCGGTACCATTCCTCACCTTCGTACAGGGCCCGCGTCTCATAGTAGCGGTAGCCCATGTAGATGCCTTCCGCGTACGCCACATAGGCGGCCGTGGTCACCTCGCCGTTATCCACGTAGCGGTTGTCGCCATAGTTTTGCATGACCGGCGCGGACAGAAAGTCCGCCGCGTAGGTGTCCGACAGGCGCCCCTCGGGACTATACCGGCCTGTTAAAATCCCGGCCACCGCCTCCAGGCCATAGCGCCCGGGGCCTCCGATCCAAAGCGCCGCGTCGATCCCCTCTTCCTTCAGGAACCCGCACTCGAACGCATTCATGGTATTTAACAGAACAATGACCTTGGAAAAGCCGCCTGCCTTCACCTCGGCCAGCATCTCTTCCTCTTCGTCGGTCAGTTCCAGATAATGCTTGTCATCCGCCTCATAAAACTCCAGCATCGAGGTGGGCAGATCCTGCCCCTCGCCGCCGGAGCGGGAGATCACGACGATCGCCGCGTCCGCGTACTCGCCGTAGGACGCGCGCACCGCATCGGTGTACAAAGAACGCGGCACCTCGTTGATGGAATAGCCGTAATTTCGCGAACCTTTCGCGCCATAGTAAGCTCCGTTCATGTCCGTCCCGGCGCCGCGCTTAAAGCCCTCTTTATATTTCTGCTCATAAAACGCCTTCAGGCTGGGATTCACCGCAAAGCCTTCCCCTAAAAGCGCCGTGTACAGATCCACCAAGTTCCCTCGGTTTCCCTCCCCGGAGCCCGTGCCGCCAACGGCAATGTTCACGGATGCCACCCCAAACACGGAAATCCGCCGCTCCTCGCCCGCAAGTGGAAGCGCCCCATTGTTTTCCAAGAGCACCGTTCCCTCCGCCTGCGCGCTCACTGCCACCTCATGGGAATGCGCGTAAGCTTCCTCCTTGCTGGAAAATGTCGGCACATCGTACATGATCGCGTTCGGTTCCTTCTTCTCCGCGTCCCAGTTCAGCAAAAAATGGCTGACATAATTGGTTGCCTGCGACCAGAAAAAAATCACCGCCATGATGACGGTGCAGATGACCATCCCTATGGTAGCCGCTACCAATCCAGCTTTCCTTTTTTTCATCCAAAACCTCCTCTTGTCCACTTTATAATCTGCCAAATGCCCAGAATTATATTATAAGAGATTTCTTTCGGTCGGTCAACGGAGAACTCCTGCTATTCTCGCGCACACAAAAAGTTACTATTCATGGATTCCCAACCCATAAATTCCCCGGCCATACCATTTTCGCCTTTTCATCGACCGGGGTATGTCTCAGGCTGCCGTGCTTCACCCTTGAAGCTCAGGGAAGCGCAGGCAGGAGCCATAAACTAATCAACGCCTGAGCCTGTTTTCAAGACTGCCATACATGGAAAATAGCAAGAACAGTAGAAATTTCCCGTACAAAATCTCACTTTTCAAGCCACCATACATGGAAAATAGCAAGAACAGATGAAATTCACCGTACAAAGCTCATTTTTCCAAGCTTTCATGCGGGGAAAAATAGCAAGAATGAATGATTTTCCCCGCATGGGAGCTCATTTTTCCAAGCTTTCATGCGAGGAAAAACAGCAAAACACAAGATATTCACCGTACGAAGCACATTTTCCCCAAGCCCGCATGCAGGGAAATTTCCGAAAACAGAAGAAATCCCCGTCCAAGCCTCTCTTTTCCCGTATCCTGTCAGAAAATCGTCCCTTGCTGGCCCCTAACTTTAAGATTGCTATTCACGGGTCGCCGACCTGTGAATAGTAACCACAAAAAGCCCATGCAGCGCTCTGCATGGGCTTTTTGTTATCCGAACATCCGGTTTAAATACGCCGCACTAAGCCCCAGACTCTTCACAGGATCATGGTCAATGTGATTTCTGTGGCTCTCCAGAATAACGGCTTCAATCCCGTTCTTCTTCGCGGCCTCCGACAGGGTGTCGAGGTCCATGTTGCCGTAGCCCAGCTCCATGGAATCGGAAGTGAGGATCGGCGTGATGGCTTTTCCGCTTTGCCGTCTGCCCAGGTCGTTGATGTGCCAAAGCTTCATCCGGCTTCCCAGCTTCTCCATCCATCTGGCCGCGTTGGCGCCGGCCTCCGTAAACCAGTAGCTGTCAAATTCAAAGCTGACATAAGAAGGGTCCGTGTGGGCCAGCAGGAAATCGTAGGTGGTTCCGCCGCCAGGTGCTTTTGCGCTGCTTTGCACCCGCGAGAGCTCTGCGTTATGGTTGTGATACAGAAGCCGAATCCCGGACCGGGAAAGTTCCTCCCCGTACCGGTTTAGGTCCTGGCAAAGGCCGGAAAGTGTCTCCAGATCGGTGTAATCAAAGTTGTACATGCCTGTGATCACCACGTTCCTTGTGGAGAGGGCCTTCGCGCGGCCGATGACGCCGTCCGTGTCCTTTTTGATGGTTCCCAGGTCTTCATGCAGGCTGACCACCGAAAGATCCGCCGCCTTCACAAGCTCCGGCCAGTCATAGGCGCCGCCCTTGCCGCAGGGCATGCCGGCGGCTTTCGTCAGAAGGCGCACAAACAGGCTAGTTTTTCGGATCATGAATCCATTTAATTCTATTCCGTCGTATCCATACAGCTTGATTTTCTGAAGCGTCTTGAGAGTCTCCTCCTCCGTCCGCGTCACCTTCCCAAGCATGATCTGCTGTACAGCCTTTACTATCATACCACTGCTCCTTCGTCACAAAACACCCGGGCTTGCCAGTCTGCTTTCTGCCCGGAATCGGTTTCCCTATGATGCTATGCTTGCTTCGGGCAGCAGCGAATGCTGCCGCCCGAATGCAAGCCTTTTTTATCCTTTCTTCCCGTATCCCGCAAAGCAGCCGATCACGGCGAGCAAGGCGCAAAACAGGTACACTCCCGCATATGTCATGCCCATCGCCGCGTTTCCGCCAATAAAGTTTACATGGTTTAAGACATCGCTTAAACTCGGCACCGCCACGCGAAGGACAAGGGCAAAGGCGACAGAGTACAGGATAGCCGGAAAGAGCGGGGCTATCTTCAAATCCGTCACGAGCGCCGGGATCGTGGATACGGCTCCCGCAATGCCAAGCAGGAAGCCGACCATGTGGAAGGTTCGGTCGGAGCCGTCCAAAAGGAAATACGCTGCGCTGCCCGCCAGCGCAATCACGCCAGCCGCCAGAAGTACCACTCTTCCAAAACTAAGCTTCTTCATGTGCCGTCTCCTCCTTTCCCCTGTACGCCTTGAACAAAAATACGATAAACGAAATCGCGGTAAGCGCTCCGCAGACCGCGCACAGCGCAATAAGCGCCGGCTGCCACCAGTATACGGTGGCTTCCACCACGGTTTCCTCCGACAGGCCGTTTACAAGAACGCTGCGGCTGTGGGCATAATAAAAATGCTCGTTGGCCGTCTGCATCCACTTCAGGATATTGCCGTCCCGCTGCTTGATGACCAGGTTGCTCAGCTCCGAGGTGCGGCCCGTGTCCGATAAGAACAGGTCCGTGCCGCTAGTGATGCATTCCGCCGTCAGCACGTAGCTGCTGGCATCCTTCGAGGAATCGGTGATGTTGATGCCTTTAAATCCCCATTCGTCGCGCAAAATCCCGATCTGCGCTCCTTTGTGGGCCGGCGAAGCCGTCATGCCGATGCGGTTGTAGCTGGTCATAACGCCCAGGCCACCGCCGTCACTTAACGGGCCTTCAAAGGCCTTGAAATAAATCTCGCGGCAGGCCTGCTCGGTTGCGAACGTGGCCACGCCATGGCGGTTCACTTCCTGATCGTTTAAGCAGAAATGCTTAAACCCGGTGATGATGCCCCGCTCCGTCATCGGGATGGCGTTCGCCCGTCCCATCTGATAGCTTAAGAAGCCATCCTCCGAGAAATATTCGCTGTTTCTTCCCAAATACGCGGTGCGGTGAATATTGGCACCAGGGCCAAACACCATGGTCACACCGGCGTAAGCCGCATCCTCCGCCATATAGCGTCCGCGTTCGGTTGCCAGCTCCAGGTTAAAGGTAGCCGCCTGGATCGGTTCGTCCACGTACAGCGTGCATCCCTTGCCGTTTCCGGCCTTATAGCTTCCCTGAATACCGCAGGGACCGTTGGTGGATGCGTTGGCCGGCTTTCCGACCTCCGGGATGGCAACGACGCCGCGATTGTCGCCGCAGACCGTCGCCAGGTTGTTAATGCTTAATTGCTGAATGAAGGTCTTCCACTCCTCGGATGCGTAGGGCACATCCCGCATGCTGACCAGCTTTAAGCCGGCATCGTTGCCAAACGGAAGAGAGGCCGTGTCCGGGGCGTCGGCCGGCTTTTCATAGGTCGCGCCGATCATCAGGGCCGCCATCTCGTCCGTGGCCGTAAGGCCGGTCACGCTCTTCGGGAAGGTGGTCCAGTCATCGCGCGTCAGATATGTCACTGCGCCTTCTAAATAGTGGTTTACGTCCGCATCCTGCAGCTGATTGGAGACAACCGCGCCGGTCACCTGGCTCACGGCGTAGGTGGTGTTGTCTAACTGCGCCAGCGTCTCTTTGGCTGCCTTGGCCGCATCGCCGGAAACGGCATTTCCCTGCTCGTCAAACAGGCCCTTGATTCCCTTCGCCGCCATGATGTTATTTAAGGCATCATGCGAACTGTCGCCGATGGCAAAATAATAATCACCCGGATCGAAAACGTAGCAGCCTGTCTTCGTCTCATCCGCCCCGTTTATAGCCTCCTCGTCATAGCAGGCGAAGAAGTAATCGGAAACGGTAACGGTCACTTCCTCGCTTTCCCCGGTCAAAAGCTCTCCGCTCTTTTGGAAGCCGATCAGCTGCACCGCGGATTTCTGCGCCTGCCCACTTTCATACGGAAGCTGCGCATAGAGCTGCACCAGGGATTTGGAAGCTCCCTCGTATCCGCCGTTGTTCGTCACCTTCACTTCCGCCGTTACCGTATGCGCCTCACGGTCCCAGGTAAAGGACGTAAGCTCCTGCGTAAAGTCCGCGTAGGAAAGCCCGTAGCCAAAGGGGTAAGCCATCTCGGCCGCATAGGACCAGGTATCCCCCATAAAAGCGCCGGCAGCGGAGCGGGCACCGTTTACATCCAGCACCTCATCCTGATAACGGGTCTCATAATACTTATATCCCACGTAAATATCTTCCGCGTACACCAGGTAGCGGTCGGCATACAGTTTTTCCAGGTTGGTAAACTGATAATCCCCGTAGTTTTGCATGGCGGGGCTGGAAAGGCTGCTGGCCGCCCAGGTATCCGCCAGATGACCGGAAACATCCGCCGCCCCGGTCAGAATGTCCGCCAGGCCGATAAAGCCGTAATCGCCGGCCGCGCCAAACACCAGGCAGGCATCCACGCCGTATTTCTCATCCTCGATCCACTGCAGATCCATCGCGAACGGACTGTTAATGAGGACGATCACCTTTTCAAACGCGCCGCTCTCTTTAATCATCTTCAGGAGGTCTTCCTCCTCCGGGTGCAAAGACAGCATCGGAAGACCGGAAGCATCCCGTACATCCAGGTCGACGCCCTCGCCGCCATAGCGGGTAAATAGCACCAGTGCCGCGTCGCTGTACTCGGCAAAGCTGGCTTTCATTGCGTCCGTGTAAAAGCTGACCGGCACCTCTCCGATGGAGGAATTGCCGCGGGACGGCACCGAATTGCGCCGCACGCCGCTGTTTTCATAGGCGTCTTTTAACACCGGGTTGACACGGAGACCGGCTGCCTCAAACGCCTCGTACAGCGTGCCGCCCCGATCCGCGTTAAAGGAAGCGTTTCCGGCGTTGGCCCGGTAGACCGGATCTGCCGCGTTGTTTCCGAATATCGTCACTGCCCGCTCCTCTTTCGCGAGCGGCAGCGCACCATTTTCATTGCGAACCAGCACCGTGCCCTCATGCATGGCCGCGATGTTGTGCGCCTTCTCGGCCTCGATCAGCCGGTCGGAATTCGCTGCATTCATCTCTCCATAGATGCTTGGATAATAATAGGTATCCCCCTCCACCGCCGTGGTGGTGCCTGTCAACCCCAGAAAGCTGTTGACGTAGCCGGAGTAGTAAAAAGCAGCGCTGGCAAGACTGATTACCGCGCTGGTAAGAAGCGCGAAGGCAGCCGTAAGCCCCAACCATTTCTGATATCGTTTCATTCTCTTTCTTTTCCTCACGATAAAACCAAAAGGAAGCACCAGGCATCCCCGGCGCTCCCTTTGTATGCCTTATTGTCGCGTCACATCCTTATGATATTGTCACACGAATGGTTTCGCCTTTACGCCTCTTCTTTGGCCGCCTTCTTCGCTCTTACCATCATAACAGCGCTTGCGATGGTTCCCAGCGTAAACAGGCCTGCCAGGGTGTACAGGAGCTTCTGCCACCAAGGCGTGATTACGCGGATCGTAGCCTTACCCACGTTCATGGCATGGCTGTGGGTGATCGAGTAGACAATGTTCTTAACGGCTCTCTGCACGCCCGTCACGATGGCCGGATCGTTATCCAGGCCGTCCAGGGTTGCCATGCCGCTGCCGTGTCCATCCCACAGATCCTGTCCGGCTAAAACGCCGAAGCGGTAATCCATGTACTTGGCAAAAACGGAGCAGTCGGTGATGGCCGCGCCCTTCATGCCCCACTCATCGCGCAGGATGCCGGTCATGAGGCCGTGATGCGCGCCGGACCAGGTCACGCCAAGGCGGTTAAAGCTGCTCATGACGCCCATGCCGCCGCCCTTTACGATGCTGCCTTCAAAGCCTTCTAAGTACAGCTCGCGGATGGCCTGCTCATTGGACCAGGTGGCAATGCCGTAGCGACCTTCTTCCTGATCATTTAACGCAAAGTGCTTCGTGAACACGTACACGCCGCGGTCCTGAATGCCCATAACCTCCGCAGCGGAGATACGGCCGGCTACCCAGCCGTCTTCCGAGTAGTACTCGAAGTTACGGCCGGAGTAAGGCGTTCTGTGAATGTTGGCGCCGGGGCCGTAGATGCCGGAGTAAGGGGTGCCGGAGGCGTCTTCCACGTGCAGGAAGTCTTCGCCGATGCAAAGGCCCATGTTGTGGACCAGCTCCAGGTTGTAGGTGGCCGCCATCACGTCCTCGGAGGTGTAAGCCATGGCGGAAGCGCCGCCCGTTAAGGACTTGGTGAAGCCCTGAGGGCCGTTCTCATCGTTGGTACCCGGAAGGTTGATGCTGGGCACCGGCTGGGTCAGATGGAAACCGTTGTAGATCAGGTTCGTCATCTCGGTGTAAGGGATTTCGCTGACAAGCTCCAGATAGCGGGGATCATCCACGTCTGCCATCGCTAAATCCGCCGCGTCTAAATCGCCGGCCACAGCCATCTTCGGCATGGTAGCGTCCGCGTACAGCGCAGCCTTCATCTTCTCCACGATGGCCTTTCTGCCGCTCTCTTCGTGCGTCAGGCCGTCCGCCCACATTTCGGGGGTGATGTGCAGGCTCTGGGTGGTCGGGAAGGTGCCGACCCAGTCGTGACGGGTCAGGTAGGTAACGGTCTGTCCGCCATTTCCGGCGTACTTGTTCAGGTCTGCATCGTCAAACAGGTTCGTGATGGGCTTGCCGGTCACGGAAGAGACAGCATAGGTGGTCTTGTCGAACGTGTCGTTCGTCCACTTCTGGGCCAGAGAAGCGTTGCCGGCTTCCGTCATGCGGGAAGCATCCGCGCCCTTGGCGGCCAGGATGTTGTTCACGGCATCGTGGGCGTTCTTGCCGACCGTGAAGTAGTAATCGCCATCCTCTAAGATGTAGGTCTTGGCGTTCATGTGATCGTAGCTGGTTAAGTCTTCCTTCTCCACCGTGATCGTAAAGGTCTCGGTGTCGCCGGCCTTAATCATCTTCTTGTCAAAGCCGCAGATCTCCACGGCCGCCTTCTCCACCAGGTTGTCGATGTCGTACTGGGTGTAAGGGGACTGGAAGTAAATCTGTACCGTGTGCTTGCCGTCCACGCTGCCGGTGTTCTTGACGTCCACCTTCACGGTGAAGTCGTTCTGATTCTCCTTCACGGAGAAGTTCGAATACTCAAACGTCGTGTAGCTCAGGCCGTAGCCGAAGGGGAAGGCCACGTCGTTGGTGTAAACATAGTCACCGGCGTTGCCCTGATTTAATACATAGTCTTCGTAGCGGGTTTCATAGTAGCGGTAACCGACATAGATGCCTTCCTGGTAGACCACATAGTCCTGGTTGCACTTGTCAATGCCGGGGTCGGTGTTGTTCTGTGCGGTCGCGACGCCGTAGTCCGCGCCGTTGGTCCAGTCGTACGCGCCAAAGTTCTGCATCGCGGGGCTGGAGTGGTTATCCTTTAAGAAGGTGTCTACGATGCGGCCGGAAGGGTTCACATTGCCGGCCAGGATATCGGCCACGCCCAGGGCGCCCGTCATACCGACATCGCCGATCCATAAAACGGCATCGATGCCGTACTTGTCCACAAAGTCAAGCTGCAGGGTGTTGGAGGAGTTTAACAGAACCACGATCTTCTTGAAGGTTCCGTCCTTCTTCAGCTGCTCGAGCTGTTCGAACATCTCGACCTCTTCCTTGCAAAGACGCAGGTAGTCGCCGTCCGTCATGAATTCTTCCAGTTCCGGAAGACCGGAGGGAAGATCCGCGCCTTCACCGCCGGAGCGGGCCAGGACAACCAGCGCGACATCGCCGTAGTTTGCCCAGGTCTTCTTTAACGCGTCGGTGTACTTCGCCCACGGTACTTCGTTGATGCGGTACTGGCCCTGATTGCCGCCCGTCGTGGCAGCGTTCACGCGCTTGTAGCCGGCCGTGGCATAGAACTTCCACTGGTCGGGGTTCACGGAATCCGCGCCAAACACGGTGTCGATGGCATTCTTTAAGGTGATGGCATCGTCCGCGGAAACCTGACCGGAACCGGTGCCGCCGTACAGCAGGTTAAAACTGGACTGCGAGAAAGGCGTGAACTTGGTGCCTGCCGCCAGCGGCAGGGTATTCTCACGATTGATTAAGAGCGCCGCACCTTCGGATTCGATGTCCCGGCACAGCTGCTTTTCAAAAGCAACCAGATCGTCCACGTTCTCATAATTGGAAACAAAGTAAACGCTCGCGCCTTCCTCCGGAACAATTTCCTGGGTCTTGGCGCCAAGAGTTACGTTGATGGCGTTCGCAAACATATTGGTGACGGGGATCGCCACAATGCTCACGACCATGAGGATGGCCATGATCACCGTGAGAACCGTCCATTTCGCGGATCCTTTTTTCATACGGATATCTCCTTCCCTGGATGATCAAACAATGGAGAGAAAAAGGGGCCGGACGAAAACCGCCCGTCCCCTTCTCATGTCTCTTAAAAAACCTTACTCAGCCTTCGGAAGCGCGGTCACGTCTGCGCAGGTAAGCGTATACTCATTTGTAAAGTCGCCCATGGTACGGGTAACCTTGAAGGAAGCAGCATTGCCGTCCTTGGTCACTTCCACGGCCGCATCGTTCAGCGTGATCGTAATGCCGTCAGCGCCGTTTGCCCACTTGCCTTCCGCAAACTTGTCATAACCGGAGTAAATCAGCATCACGCCGCCGTCCTGCAGGTACGCGGTCACGTTGTTCTCCGCATCCACGAACGTTCCAACGCTCGCGGGGGCCTCAAACTCCTGCTTGTAAGCCTGGATGAACGCGTTGTCATCGGCATAGATCGTCCCTTCCTTACCGGTCATGGCCGCGGTACGGGTGTAAGCCTGTCCGGGGGTGACAGGGTAGCTCATGTCAAAGCTGTACTCGCCGGCTACATCATACGCATAGCTGGTGGTCGCGTTGGACTCGTTGCCGGAAGCATCCTTGTAGCTCAGCTTAATCTGCAGGCAGGGAACGCCGTCCTTTTCCACGGCCTTCCAGGTACCAGACAGATAGCTCTGGGTATAGGTGGGGTTCGTTTCGGCATCAGAAGCATCATACTTCGCGAAGGCGTACTTGTCACACACCGCGGTGCCATCGGCGTTCAGGTTCAGCAGGAACGCGTTGTTCAGCATAGAAGCGTACTCACCCTGCTCTTCGAACTTGCCCTCAAACTGATAGGTCTTGGATTCTTCCTGTGCTCCCTGGGTTTCAGCTGCCTTGGTCTCTTTGTTGCCGGCGGGAGTAGAGGATCCGCCGTTGCCGCCACAGGCAACCATGGAGATAGCCATAACGGCCGTCAAAAGAACTGCTGCGATTTTCTTCATTTGAATTTTCCTCCTAAATAAGTTTATGATTGTCGTCCCTAAGCGGAAGGAAAGGCTTTCTTTCCGCTTAGGACGTGATCATTCCTGCGTTTTTACGCAATTTTGTTGTGTTCCATAAAGGATGCAAGCACCTGCACGATGGCGATGACGCCGAAGGCGATGCCAAAGCCGATGGCCAGGGCAGGATTTCCGCCGAAGAACGGAACCTTCGTTAGAACGTCCGCCAGCGGGTAGGCCGCTTCCACCAGGTGGTTTGCCAGGCCGACAGAGTAGCAGATGGCCGCCAGGATCGGCACCACGCGAAGGCGGGCCATTTCACCCAGAAGACTCACCAGGCCGCCGCCCAGCACCAGGCCGAAGGTCAGCCACTTGAACACGCGGTCCCAGACACCCGTCACCGGGTCTGCCGTTCCCGAATAGATCACCAGGTACAGGATGGCCGCTACGATCGCCGCGCAGGCCGCGATCAGAGTCAGCCAGAAGCCGAGTTTCCGATCCTTCATAAAGTTTTTCATTTCAGGCCCTCCTTTTTTCCGCGAAGGGTTGCCACGATGAACAGGATAAACGATCCGAGCGCCAGGATGGCGACACCCGCGTTGATGGCCAGCGTAGCCGGTTTCCACCAAGGCGTGTAATCCGCGATCGGTACTTCCTTGGCAAGGCCGTTAACCAGGTTGGAGCGGCTCATGGCGTACAGATAGTAATGCGCCACTTCACGAAGCTTGCCCCAGATAAAGCCGTCGCGCGCCTTGGTCAGGTAGTTCGAAGCCTCCGGTACACGGCCGGGGTCGTTGTTAAACTGGGTGGTTCCGGCCGCCAGCGCGTCACCGGTGCCCATGTAACCAGCGGAGTCCTTGGAGGAGTCCGTCATGTTGATGCCAAGGAACCCCCACTCACCGCGAAGCACGGTGGTCATGGTCTCATAGTCGGAAGCCGTCGGGATGCAGCCGATGCGGTTGTATGCCGTCATGGTGCCCAGACTGTGATTTTTTTGCAGACCGCCCTCAAAGCCCTTTAACGGTCCCTCGCGGTACGCCTGCTCGGTCATGAACGTCGCCACGCCGTGACGGTTCGTCTCCTGATCGTTTCCGCAGAAGTGCTTGAAGGTACCCACGAGGCCCTTGGCGGCCATGGCCTTGGTCTGCACTTCGCCGCAGATGTAGCTCATGATTGCGTCTTCCGAATAGTACTCGAAGTTACGGCCGGAGTACGGCGTGCGGTGGATGTTTCCGCCGGGTGCGTAGATGTGGCGGAAGCCGATCCAGTAGCTCTCCTCGCCGAAGAACTCGCCGCGCTCGCGTAAGATGTCCTTGTTGAAGGTGGAAGCCGCCAGCATCTCGGCGTTAAAGAGCACGCCCTGCTGATGTCCGTCGGGACCGTCGCCGCCGGCGTAGGCCGGGAACTCGATGGACGGAATGGCATCCAATGCCATCTTGTCGCCCACGATCTGCGCCAGCTCGGTAACCGCCATCTCGTCGATGAGGTCATCCCACTTCGGATCATCAAAGGCCACATCCTTCATATCGATGAAGGAAAGACCGTTGTCCTGTTTATACTTGTACACGCTGATGTCCGGCGCGTCCGCAGGCTTCTCGTACTGGAAATTCTCCATGAGATCCTTGATTTCATCCGTCGCGGTCAGCGTTTTCACGGTGTCAGGGAAGGTATTCCAGTCGCCGCGGGTCATGTAAGTCACCGCGCCCGGAATAAAGTAGTTGATGTCTCTGTCTTCAAAGTGGTTGGAAACCACCTCGCCTGTGTACGGGGATACCGCCCAGGTCTTGTTGTCCAGCTCTGCCAGCGTTTCCTTGTGAGCCTTCGCGGCATCACCGGCAACATTCGCGCCCTTGGCAGCCAGAACATTGTTTAAAGCGTCATGCGCGTCCGCGCCGATCGCGAAGTAGTAATCGCCGGCGTCAAAAACGTAGCAGCCCTTCTTGTCCGGGTCCGCGCCATTCACCGCATTGGCATCATAGGCCGCAAACATGTAATCGGAGAAGGTCAGGGTCAGGGTTTCGCTCTCTCCTGCTGCCAGAGCGGAGGTCTTCGCGAAGTCGATCAGCTGAATGGCGCTCTTTTCGGTCTGGCCCTCTTTCCAGGGAAGCTGGGCGTAGAGCTGGATGACATCCTTGCTCTTGCCGGCAAAGCCGCCGTTGTTGGTTACCTTCACCTCGGCGGTAACCATGTGGGTGTTCTTATCCCAGTTGACAGAGAGAAGCTCCTGCGTAAAGTCCGCGTAGGACTCTCCGGCGCCGAAGGTGTACACCATTTCGTCGTCGTAGTGCCATTCGCTTCCCGCGTACGCGCCCTTGGAGGACGTCGCATTGTGAAGTCCCAGCACCTCGTCCTGATAACGGGTTTCATAGTACTTGTAGCCTACATAGATGCCTTCGGCGTAGACCAGATACTTGTTCTTGTACAGACCGGTCAGGTTGTCGAAGGTAAAGTCGCCCGCGTTCTGCATGGCCGCGGAAGACAGGGAGTTCGTCGCGTAAGTGATGACGTTGCGGCCGGAGGGATCCGCCTTGCCCGTGAGGATGTTCGCCACGCCGGTGAAGCCGTAGGCTCCGGGGTAGCCAACCCACAGGATCGAATCCACGCCATAATCCGGCAGCTCGCCCAGTTCCATGGCATAACCGGAGTTTAACACAACAATGATTTTCTTAAATCCGGCATTCTGGATCATCTTTAAGGTGTCGATCTCTTCCGGATGAAGCGCCAGCTCGCGAATTCCTTCGGGGCCTTCCTGCCAATCGCCCTGAAGACCGTGGTTTAAGTCGCCTTCCTCACCGCCGTACCGGCTCATCACGTAGATGGCCGCGTCGCTGTACTCGGCGAAGCTGGATTCCGTTCCCGCGTAGGCGCTGGCCGGGATCTCACCGATTAAGCCCGTCTTGGTGCGGGTGCCGCCTGCTGCCGTAATCGCGTTGTACACGGTTTCATTGACCTTGACGCCCGCTTCTTTTAACGCGTCATACAGGTTGATACCGCGGTTGCCGGGGCCGCCGGAACCGCCGTGGTAAACCGGAGTCGCCGCCGCGAAGCCGAACAGGGTAACGGCTGCCGTGCCCTCAAGCGGAAGGGCGTCGTTCTCGTTGCGAAGCAGAACGCTTCCCTCTTCCTGCGTTCTGATGATGTGCGCCTGCAGATCCGTCCGCATCTCCTCCATCGAGCCGTAGGCCGACGGGTAATAGTTGGTGTCATCGGTGACCGTCTGCGCAGGGGGGAGGGTCCCAAGGAACAGGTTCACATCGCCTTCACGGTGGAAAGCAAGCGTGGTTCCAAAGCTGGTCAGGCTGAAGATGAACGCAAAGAGCGCCGTCAGCCCTCGCCAGAGATTCGATGATTTCATAGTTTTTCTCCCGTGATCACTTAAATCCGAAAGCATGTCGCTTTCCGTTTCGTTGTAAAAACGGGACCGCCAGCCGCTTTTTCGGCCAAGCGGTCCCGCTTTATTTCCTGCTTACTCTATTCAGTTGCTTAGTTTACACCAAAATCAGTGTAGTCGAAGGAAGCCATCTTGTTGTTGACCTGCAGATCCTTAACGGCCAGCTTCACGGTCTCAAGGTACTGGGCAGCGGTCAGCGGCTGCGCGTTCTCATCGTAGATGGCCGCGCCGGTGGTCTGATCATAACCGGTCGGAGGGATAACCTTCTTGCCCATTTCATCGGTCCAGTTGTCGGTATCCAGCCAGTAGGTCTGGTCGTAACTCTTCACAACGCGGGTAGGATCGGACAGCGTCACGTCTAAAAGGTCCTCATCCAGGTCGTTCACCTTGCTCTCATAGGTGCCGTAGATCTTAGTGATGGAGTTTCCACGCTCATTGCCCTTCGCGTCAGAGGTGCTCTCAGCGAGCTCCAGAGCGGAGAAGGTGCTGGAGGACAGGATCAGGCAGTAGGTATTGTCATCCATCAGGGTCAGTTCTTCCTGCGAGAAGGTGGTGGTGTAGTAGTTGTAGGTGGGTCTCATGTTGCTGTAGGACAGGTTCGCCGGGGACAGGTAGATGCCGGTAACCTTACCTGCGGCCGCCGGTGCGTTTGTTCCGCCGCCGCACGCAGTCAGTGCGCATGCCATAACCAGTGCCGATAAAACAGCTGCGATCAGTTTCTTCATAATTCTTCCTCCTTATCATGTCTGAGGCGGTCTTCTTTTGCCGCCAGAAGTTTTTTTCGGGCCCTTTGCCCGGTTGCAGGCAAACCATACCATGTTCGAAAAAATCGCACAAGTAGGTTCGCACAACCTCGGTTTCTCATCGCATATCCTTTAGGCCGCTTCCTGCTCCCGCTTCTTTCCGCGCAAAATCGCAAGGACCGCAAACAGGAGCGTGAGCGCCGCCATGACGCCGGTCACGCTGTACAGCGCCACCTGCCATGCAGGCGTGACGGCCACTACCGTGGCGTCTCCGATGTTCATGGCATTGGTATGGGTGACCGAGTACACCACGTTCCTGACCGCCCGGTGCACCGCGCTCGTGATGGCCGGATCGTTTTCGCTTCCGTCCAGTGTACCCATGCTGCCCTTCTGTCCCAGCCAGATATCCTGTCCGGCCAGAATGCCCAGACGGCAGTCCATGTAGCGGGCATTTAAGGCCATATCCGTCACGGTCGAGCCCTCCATGCCCCATTCCTCGCGAAGGATTCCGGTCATTAAACCGTGGTGGGCGCCGGCCCATACCACGCCGATCCGGTTGAAGCTGGACATGACGTTCATCGCGCCGCCTCTCACGGCTCCCTCGAACGGCTCCAGATACAGCTCGCGGATCGCCTGCTCATTCGCCCAGACGGAGATGCCGTAGCGTCCCTCCTCCTGATCGTTTAAGGCAAAGTGCTTGACGTTCGGCAGCACGCCCTTGGAAAGGATGCCCCGCACCTCGGCCGCGCAAAGCTCGCCGGAGAGCCAGCCGTCCTCCGAATAATACTCGTTGTGGCGCCCCAGATACTGCGAGCGGTGAATGTTCGCGCCGGGCGCGTAAATCTCGCACATCGCGCTCGCGTTGGTTCCGGTGTTGGCATGCATCATGTCCTCGCCGATGCATTTGCCCACCTCGGTTAAAAGCTCCAGGTTAAACGTGGCCGCCATCACGTCCTCCGACGTAAATGCCATGCCCGTGGAGCCGCCCATCAGGCTCTTGGTAAAGCCCGTCGGGCCGTCCGCGTGCTGCGTGGCGGGCAGGTTGATGGCCGGAAGCGCATGCGTGTTGTACGCTCCGTTGTAGATCAGATCCAGCATGTCCGTGTAGGCAAGCTTGCTGACCAGTTCATCCCAGCGCGCATCCTGGTAGTCCACGCCGACTAAGTCGATCGCGTTTAACTCGCTGGGCTTTCCGCTCTCCGCCAAAACCGCATCGGCGAAGTAACGCGCTTTCATCTTCTCGGCGATGGCCGCTCTGCCGCTCTCTTCATGCGTCAGGCCGTCCGCCCACATCTGGTCCGTCACGTACAGGGACTGCGGGGTGGGGAAGGTGCCAGTCCAGTCGCTCCGGCTCAGGTAGGTCACCGTCTGACCGTCCGCCCCCTCGTATTTATTTAAGTCTGCTTCCTCAAACAGGTTGGTGATGGGATTTCCCGTGTAGGAAGACACAGCGTAGGTAGTCGTATCCAGCGCCGGATTATTCCAGACGGCCGTCAGGGAAGCGTCTCCCTCTCCCTGCATGCGGGAGGCATCGGCGTTTTTGGCCGCCAGGATGTTGTTGATCGCGTTGTGGGCGTCCGTGCCGACCGTGAAGTAATAGTCGCCGGCGTCCAGAATGTACGTCTTCGCGCCGTTTGCGTCGTAGCTGGTCAGATCGTCCTTCCGGATCGAAATCGTAAAGCGCTCGGTCGCGCCGGCCGCAATCTCCTTCTTATCAAATCCGCAGAGCTCGACCGCGGCTTTCTCCACGCCGTTCTCCCGGTCGTACGCGGTATAAGGGGACTGGAAATAAATCTGTACCGTATGCTTGCCGTCCACCGCCGAGGTGTTCGTAACGTCCACCGTCACCTCCAGGGTGTCGCCCTTGTCACTTAACGCAAAGCGGCTGTAGGCAAAGCTCGAATAGCTCAGGCCATATCCGAAGGGGAAGGCCACCTCATCCGCATACGCGTAATCTCCGGCGTTTCCCTGTCCCAGGACCATATCTTCGTAACGGGTTTCAAAATACCGGTAGCCGACGTAGATGCCTTCCTGGTAAACCACGTAGTTTTTGTTGCACTTATCAATGCCGGCCTCCGTATTGTTCTGCGCGTAAGCCAGGCCCAGCTCATCCGCGTTCGTGTACGGGAACGCCTTGTAGTTCTGCATGGCCGGGGACGCGTGGTTGTCTTTTAAGAAGGTATCCACAATGCGCCCGGAAGGGTTCACCTTGCCGGCCAGGATGTCCGTCACACCCGGAAGGCCGTTTAAGCCCAGATTGCCCACCCATAAGACGGCGTCGATGGGGTAGTCGTCCACAAAATCCAACTGCAGCGTGCTGGAAGAATTGAGCAGCACAACGATCTTCTGAAACACGCCCTCCTCTTTCAGGCGCGCCAGATTGTCGAGCAGCTCAAGCTCCTCCTTGCACAGGCGCAGATAGTCGCCGCCCGTCATGTACGGTTCCAGCGCAGCCAGCCCGGACGGCAGATCCGCGCCCTCGCCCGAAGAACGGGACAGCATGACCAGCGCCACATCCCCGTACTCCGGGAACGTTTTTTTCAGCGCGTCGGAATATTTCTTCCACGGAACCTCGTTAATCCGGTACTGATCCGGGCTACCGCCGGACAGCTTGGCGTTTTCGCGCTTATAACCGGAAGTCTTGTAAAATTTCCACAGCTCGGTGTTCACGCACCCCGGGGCAAAGCTGGCCTCCAGCGCGCCGTATAAGCTCACCGCATCCCCGGTCGACATGAACGCGGATCCGGTTCCGGTAAACACCGGATCGGCCACGGACTGGGAAAACAGCGAAAACTTCGTGTCCGGTGCCAACGGCAGCGCGCCGTCCTTGTTAACCAACAGCGCCGCGCCCTCTTCCTCCAGCCTGCGGCAGATTTCCATATCGCGGGCTACCAGATCCTCCTCGGACTCATACGCGGTCCAGTAAAAAATCTGCGAATTCTCCCCCGGTATGATCTTCTGCGTTTCCGCTCCCAGCGCCGCATTGATCATCGTGGCATAGTACCCGCTGACTATGATCCCGATCACCAGGATCCCGGTCAGTATGGCACACGCCATCGCCGGAATCTTCCATGGATTCTTGCTTCTCATGATGTCTCCTCCTTCTTCTTAAAAGAGGGGCTTCCGCGCAAATCCGGATACTCTTAAAAGGCTTCCGGGTTTGCTCTATAACCCCATGTGCGTTTTCTTCTTATCATTTTTGTTCAAACTTGACAAGTTCTCTCTCACAACCTTCGCTTTTTCCATCCTATCTTTTGGTTTGTTTGAATTTGTCCTGGGAGGTTTGGGGGCTTGCGAGGGGCTGCTTGTGAGGGGTCCTGCTTGCGGGGGGATGCTATATTGATTCAGCCGGCAAACATTTCCCTTTTGTTTTCCTGAATACCGCCACTCCTCCATTGAAAAAATCTTTGATAGCTGTTATACTGAAATATAAGCAAAATTATGTCGTTCAGATAAAGAGAGGGCGAGATAGATGATCAAAATTGCCATTGTAGACGACGAACCTGAACAGTCCAGACACCTGACCGAGCTCATGAAGCGTTATGAAAAAGAGCATGACATTGCTTTTGAGATCACGGTTTTCGAAAATCCGTTGGAATTTCTGAATGCCTACGATCCAAGCTATGACATGGTGTTTCTGGATGTGATGATGCCGCAGCTAAACGGCATCGATACCGCCCGGGTGTTGCGGGAAAAGGACAGCCAGGTGCTTCTTTACTTCATCACAACCGCCCGCCAGTACGCCATCAACGGCTACGAGGTGGAAGCGCTGGACTATATCATCAAGCCCCTTTCCTACAAGGAATTTCAGCTCAAAATCCAGAAAGGCCTAAACCGCCTGCAAAAAGAAGATTCCTACACCATCCTCTTAAAGCAGACCACCGGCTTCGTGCGCCTGAAACCGGCCGAGATCACCTATGTGGAGGTAAGCGGGCACTTCTGCACTTACCACACCCAAACAGGCGAGCACCGGCTCTACGACACCATGAAAAACGCGGAGGAAAAGCTGAAGGGAAAAGGATTTGCGAAATGTAACAGTTTTCTGCTCGTAAACCTCGCCTTCGTGGAGGCGGTAGATAAGCTGACCGTCAAGGTAAACGGGACAGAACTCCCCATCAGCTACCCGAAGCGGAAAAGCTTCCTGGAGGAGTTTCACAAGTATACAGCGGGGCTTTCCGGTAAAGCTTAACTTCTTGCAAGCAGTATCATTCTTGCAAATACAGACCTCGGAGGGATGCGAAAACTATCATGGCTCTGATCATACAATTTCTTGGAAAATATTCCTTTGAGGGCTTTGGACTGATCCTGACCTTCTTGGAATGCCAGCTATGCATCAGCTTGTTTGCCGCCAGGCTGGCCAGACGGGATGTCTTTTTCCTACGGATTGCCCTGGCCTTCCTGGAATGCGTCATCCTGACCTACCTGCTGGCGATCCTGAACACAGAGTTGCCCGGCATGGGGACCCGCATCTTCTGCTACCTGGCCATCAGCCTCTTAAATATGCTGTTTCTGGCCTTCTGCTGGAAGGACAGCACAGAGGAACTGCTGATCACCTTCTCCCGCGGCACGGCGGCTTACCAGGTCGGAAACAAGCTCTATCCGCTTATCCAGAACCTCCTGGGCATCAACGACCGGGAAACCATCTCCCTTATCCGCCCCACCTACGTAGGCGTGCAGGACTGGGAATGGGCTTTGTTCTTCTTTTTCCGCCTCGGCACGTTTCTGGTGCTTTTATGGCTCTTCTACCCGAAGGGAAAGCTCTCCCGCGATCGGGGAACCAGGCGCAACACCGTGCTCCTCTCCGTCTTTACGGTGGCCGTCATCAATGTCCTGACCTGTGTCACCCGCGTCTATGAAGGCGAGAGCATGGCCATGAACATCGCCATGAAAATCTCCTGCATCCTGTTCGGCCTCTTCACCCTGCTGGCCGCCTCCGGTATCTTCACCCAGAACGAAAAGGACCAGGAAATCAGCACCTTAAACCAGCTCATGCGGCAGGAGAAAAACCAGTTTGAAAATGTAAAAGCCAACATCGACGTCATTAACGCCAAAATTCATGATCTGAAGCACATTTTAAACCGGGTGGAAAGCAAGCTGACAGAGGAAGAAGCGTCTGATTTGCGGCGGGCCGTTGAATTTTACGATTCCAATATCAAGACCGGAAATGACATTCTGGATGTGATTTTATGTGAGAAGAACCTGGTCTGCCAGCAAAAAGGGATCACCCTTTCCTGCATGGCGAACGGGAAGGATTTCCGCTTCCTCTCCCCGGTTCAGACCTATACCCTGTTCGGCAACATCCTCGACAACGCCATCGAGGCGGTTTCCCGCCTGTCCGACCCGGCGGAGAAACTTATTACGCTCACCTGCGGCCGGCATGAGGACCAGCTTTTGATCGAAGAGTCCAACTATTATTCCGGCACCTTGAAGCTGGAGGACGGCATGCCTGTCACCACCAAAAGCGCCGTCTCCCAGCACGGCTTCGGCACAAAGAGTATCCGCTACGTGGCGGAGCAGTACGGCGGCGAGATCGCCCTGAGCGCCGACGACGGCATTTTCTCCGTCACCGTCAGCTTCCCGGCGCACCTGGCCATGCGATAGCAAAATAAAGCGCAGGCAAGTGACTCTTTCTCTCACTTGCCTGCGCTTTTCATTTACTTCAGCGTAACTGTCTGCGCCCCAACTTCCAACGCAACTTTCTCGCCGGAAGGAAGGATCAGCGTGCCGCCTTGCGCGGCGGTGTCAATCGTCAGGGTGCTTCCCTCCTTTGAGACCTTGATCAGGCCCTTCGGGCTCCATACGGTGCAAGAGAAGCTCTCCAAGCCGTCAAACGGAACAATTTCATATGTTTCAAAGCCAGGAGCGGTCGGGCGCACACCCGCCACATACTTGGAAAGAATGTACAGCGGGGCGGCGGTCCAGCCGTGGTTGTAGGTACCCACCACATCGTTATACTGCTCCCAGAGGGTATCCCACTCGTCCGTTAACATCGGGGCGTAACGCTTTAACATGCGCTCGATGGCCAGATCCGGCTTACCCATCACGCACAGGGCCTCCAGGATATATTTTTCCGTGAAGGGGCTGGCTTCGTAGGTGCTCATGATCACGTTCGTGATCTGCTCATAATCTTCTTCCTTCGCCAGGCCGGCCAGAACCAGCATGGCGTTTCCGCGCTCATCCACATAGGTGGAATCCGCCGAACGGAAACCGTCCTCCTGCGCGTAGACGCTGCGCCAGTTTGCTTCGATGGTAGACAGGCGCTCCTCCAGGAATTCCCTATCCTCTTCCATTCCCAGATCTTCGGCCGCTTCCTTTGCAAGGCGCAGCGCGTAGGTATAGAAGCCCAGCTGCAGAAGGTTCGTATCGACCTTGTTTCCCCAGTCATTCCAGGACCAGGAACCGGATCTGTAGAGCGGAAGAAGTCCGTTTTCATCCATCTCAAAGAGCCGCAGATAATTCACAAAGGCTTTGTAGTACGCCGTCATGGTTTCCGTATCGCCGGAATGCAGGTAATAGTGATAGGTGCTGGTCATGAAAGCCAGGGACTGATTTGGAATCTCCTGCGGTTTCACGCTCGGTGCGCGGGAGGGAATGGCTCCGTCCGCCTTCGTCCACCCAAGGCAGGCTAAGATAGCCTTCTTCGTCAGCTCCAGGCCGCCTTCGTCGTAGCTGTACAGGGCCGCGTCGATCTGGTTGGAAGCATCCCCCATGTACGGTCCGCGCTCACGCTCGGGGCAGTCCATGTAGGTATCGCGCATACAGATGGCAATCGTGTTTAAGCTCTCCTGCCACAGCTGGGTCAGCGCCTCGTCCGAAGCGGTAAAGGAGCCGGCCCATTCGCCGTTAAAGCCAGATTTCCGATATCCCAGTTTCGTGAATTTCACGCCGGCTTCCGCCTCGATGATCAGCTTCGAGCCGCTTCTCCAAGGGTAGTTTTCATAGCGCTGCGCACCGTCACAGGTGACATAGGTATCCTTGAAGTTGGGCAGGTTGTCACGGTCCGTATAGGTATTGGTATAGACGGTCAGCTTCTTGCCGGCCGGCGCTTCCAGCTCGATCTCCCAGGTAAACTGGATGTTGCCGGGAAGGTTTAAGGTCAGGGTCGTGTCCTCGGTCAGCTCCTTACCCACGTACTCCGCCGCATTTTCAAAATCCACCACGTCCTCGAATTTCACAGGCGCGATGATCGCGTCGTACAGATCACCGAAGGGCAGATCCCCCGCCTTTGCAATGCGGGACGCGTTCTCCCACGCACTGTCGTCATAGCCCGCAGCGGTAAATTCGCCCATATTCTCCCGGGCGTCGTACCAGACGTTGCGCTCCGCCAGCATGCTGGACTGCTCATAGCGGACGTACTCTTTCCCGCCCGTCACACGGTTTTTATAGGCAGTATGGCGCGTGGCCTTCCAGCTGGCATCGGACGCAATGACCGTATTTCCGGCCTTCATCTCAAAAAGCAGACCGCCCTGGGTGTACTCATCCCCCTCCGCGTCCGTCGCGATAGGCACGATGGAGCCGTCGCCGCTGCGGCCGTTGAAGGCCACCAAAAGAGCAATCACATTTTCGCCCTTCTTCAGGTTCGGAATCTTCACCGTGTCATAATAGCTGTCCACCGGCGTGGCTCCACGCTTTACGGATCCGTCCAGCACGATCATCTCGCCGTTGACCCAAAGGACGTACTTATCCACGGCAGAGATGAACGCCGTCGCGTTCTCTACATCCGAATCCAGCGTAAAGGTCTTGCGGAAGGCCACGTAGCTGTCCTCCGAGCAGGCTTTCGTCCAGATCCACTCGGCCGTCCAGTCCGTCTTCTTATAGTTCTCAATTGCGGACGCATACAGAATGTCCGCCTTGTCGGGCGTCCCGCCATATTTCGGGAAATCTACGCCCGCCACAGGCTCCGCTGCTTCCGTAGCCGCCGGCGTTGTCTCGCCTGAAGGTGCGCCGGTCGAACTGCCGCCACCGCCGCATGCAGCCAGGCTCCCGAGAAACATAGCTCCGCACAAAAGAGCCGCTAACGTCCGGGTCCATCTCTTTCTCATGTTCTTCTCCTCCTGTTTCCTTTTATTCCGATCCATCTTGTCCAGGCAAACGGCATAGGAGAGCTCCTGCCCTACACACATGAAAAGTCTTGCTCTCCGCATGACATGGATGCCTTCTGACTCCGGCATCATTATAGCCAAGCAGGCAGGAAATAAAACCCGGTTCGCGTAACCTTGCGCTTGCATCGCACAAGCTTGCAAACAAAAGGGGGGACGGTACCGTCCCGCCTTGTCATGCTATCTTCTTTTCCCTTGCAGGTTCCGATCTTCTAAGCTATACTTAGATCACAAGAAACAGGGCTTGCCTCTGCAGCCCCTTAAACAGGAGGAATTTTCATGCGTATCATTTTCTTCAACACCAAAATCTATGATAAAAACTCGTTTAACCGCATCCGCGACGAATACCCGGATCTGGAAATCGAATACTGGGAAAGTCCCCTTTCCGCCGGTTCCGCTTCCTATGTGAACGGCGCGGAAGCCGTCTGTGCTTTCGTCAACGATGACGTGAGTGAGCCTGTCTTAAAAGTTCTGGCAGACAAGGGCGTAAAGCTGGTGCTGATGCGCTGCGCCGGCTTTAACAACGTGGACCTGGACGCTGCCACGAAGTACGGCATCACCGTCATGCGCGTCCCCGGCTACTCTCCGGAAGCCGTCGCGGAGCACGCCATGGCTCTCGCCAGCGCGGTAGCCCGTCACCTGCATAAAGCATACATTAAGGTCCGCGAGAATAACTTCAGCCTGGTGGGCCTTGTCGGCACCAATTTTCATGGAAAAGTCGCCGGCATCGTCGGCACCGGCCGCATCGGCGCCGCCATGGCTAAAATCTGCCACGGCTATGGCATGAAAGTACTTGCCTACGATGTGTATCAGAATAAAGATCTGGACTTTGCGACCTATGTTTCCTTAGATGAACTGCTGGCCCAGAGCGACCTGATCTCCCTGCATTGCCCTCTGATGGATTCCACGCACCATATGATCAACCTGGAAACCATCAACAAGATGAAGGACGGCGTCATCCTGATCAACACCTCCCGCGGCGGCCTGATCAAGACCGACGACCTGATCGCCGGCATCCGCGAGCACAAATTCTTCGGCGTCGGCCTGGATGTGTACGAGGAAGAGAACGCCAACGTCTTTGAAAACCGCGAGGACGACATTCTGCCTCATTCCGTCGTCTCCCGCCTGCTTTCCTTCCCGAACGTGATCGTCACCTCCCACCAGGGGTTCTTTACGGAGGAAGCGCTTGCCGCCATCAGCCGCATCACGCTGGACAATGCAGCGGCTTTCCAAAAAGGCGAAAAATCCGGAACGGAGCTGAACTAATCCATTGAGGGGCTGTCACCTAAAGGGGTGTTTAAATTACTGTCTTGCCTAAATGAAGTAGGCGCACAAAAGGAGCTTTGTCATCGGCATCAGGAAAGTTAAAAGGCAGAGTTATATCGTTTGCAGTCTGAGAACCTGCGGCCAGAACCGCTAAGGCTCAAAGAATTTGCAAAATACAAGATCCAAAATCGCAAGCATCGTCGCTTCGCGCCGTGTTGTCGATTTTGGATCTGATGCAAATTCTTTTCACCAAGCGGTTCTAAAGGCCTTGGTACATGACTGCAAACTGATATAAGCTCTGCCTTTTTCTGCTTTCCTGATGCCGTTTTTACGTATTGCTTTGTGCGCCAGCCCAGCCATTATGTCTGTACAGTGGCAAGTGCTTTTATGGTAAGCGCCGCGACCGTAAGGTCACGTGGTGTTTATTGCAAAATGGCAGGGAATAGAAGAACTGCGCGATCCGAGGAAAGCAGGGGCATCACCGGCGTGAAAGATTTTCCGGCAGCGTATGGAAGCGAGGGATCCGTACCACTTTGGCAATGAGGATGCTGCACAGACGTAAAATCGCTGTATTTCAAATACAGCGATTTTAGGGGTACTCGGAGGAACACCGTCATCAGACGGGGTTCCGAATGTGCCCCGACGACTGTGCAGCATCCTCAGTGCCATTAGTGGGACGCCCCGAAGCTTCCAAGGCTGCCGGAAAACTTCACGCCGGTGATGCCCCTGCTTTTCGCGGATCTCACAGCTTTCCTTCTATCACTAACACTCTTCAGGCAACAACCTGTGCGGTTGACTTAAACACCCCTTTATTTCAATAGTCTCACCAATAAAGCTTTCTGCACCTGATCCGGATTCTCATGAAACACGCAAATCCGCGACGGGTCGCCGGAGCGGTCCACAAACGCGGGAAACAAAAAGCCAAATTCCGGCTTTCCCGGCTCATAGTCGCCCGAGGTAGGGCAGACGGCGCAGATCAGGAAATGGTAGACTTCCTCGGATTCGTATAAACTCTCGCCGTCCTTCGCCTTCACAGGAACATCGTAGACACCGTCGAACACATAAATCGCATACGGCCCATTTGCCTGATAGTCATCCGCCATCAGGTCATAGAAGACATCCATCATCGCGTCATTTTTCAGGCCACAGTCCACCATGCCATTTAAGAGCTGCCACATAGTGCCGGGCCTTAAGGCGTCTCTTGAAAATGCGTGCAAAAGCAGCTGATCATCGGTGCGCGAAAAAGGAATCGTCTTGGCAATGGCGATATTTTTCGTCTTGTCCGGCGTTTTCAGGTTTCGGAAGTCGATATTGAAGGTGCCATCTACATCGCCATTCTCATCAAAATAGCATCCGGCAATCCGGTGAAAGCAGTTGCGCTGCAGATTCATCCGCCTGGTTAATTCCAGAAGGTCTTCCCGTTTCATCTGATCCCCCTTGTAATTACCTCTCTTTTCATTTCGCTTATCCTTTATCTGCTCCTCTTTGCAGCTATCTTTTCAGGGATGACTACTCCGCCACTTTCCACCCGCTGACAATCCGTTTCTTCGAGTCAAAAGAAACACCTACTTTAAACAGTTTCCGATGGTCTGCCACAAACGGAAGCGTATACTCCTTTTCATCAATCTGAGCCAAAGCCGAATCTGCTGTTTCATCTCTCTTAAACTCAAACAGATACACGTAATTGCCGGTTTCCACTTTGCAGTCGATGCGACCGTTAAAAGTATGCATCTCACAGATTGCAAACTTTCCAAGAAGTGTAAATACAAGATAAATAACCGACTGAAAATAATGCTCAAAGGGATCTGTCTCTTTCGTGTACGGGATACTTGCAAAGAGCGCAGTAAGCACGTGCATGACCTCATCGATCCGCCCATTTTCCAGGTGATCATCCAGTGTAAAAATATCCAGGCCATTCCCTGCTGTAGCTTTGGGCAAAAAGGCAGGCATCAGGCTCCCAAGGAAACCGTATTTCACTTCTTCGTTCGGAAAAGTCAGCGTAAATCGCCTGCGCTTTTCATCATAGGTTTCAAGCGTCAGATATCCCGTCTGATACAAAAGCGGCAGGGGATCCAGACTGTCACCCGTATAATCTTTCAATGTTGATTCATCCGCATAAAGCGTCTGATTTGTCAACTTGCGAAGGTCAAAGCTGCCTTCTTTCAACTTGCGAACCAAAAACTCCGGTGTTCCTGTTTCAAACCAGTAGGAGCCGAAACTCTTCTCATATAGAGCTTTCAGTAAACTATACGGGTTGTATACTCCCTCCCCATCCATATGAAAATGATATCCATCATACTGTTCTCTTAAAACCTTCAGGCATTCATTCTCCGTCATAGATCTTCTCTTTGCTAATGCCTGCACTTCCGGCAGAAGAAACTGCTTCATCTCTCCTTCCGTTATTCCGCACATTCCGGAAAACAATTCATTCAAAGAAATATCATTGAGTTGATTCAGATCACTGAAAATACTGACTTTATGGAATTTAGACACACCCGTGATGAACAGAAACTGAATATACGGATCCAGGCTTTTCAAGGAGCTGAAAAAGCCTCGAAAAACCTCCCTGTTATGCTCCTGTAAACCCGGATTTTCTATCACATCCATCAGCGGTTTGTCGTACTCGTCGACCAGAACGACAACTCTACTTTCCGTCTCGCCGGCCGTCTTCATCACCAGGTTCTGAAATCGTTCGCCCAAAGTCAGTCCGCCGTTATCACTCCCATATTGCTTTTCCCATCTCCGCAGTTGGCTGTTCAGAACCTCCTCCAGGGCACCTTCCTGCTTATAATTGGCTCCGTTAAAATCAAACAGAAAAACCGGATAGGACTTCCATGCATCCTGATTGCCATTTTCAAGGTTCTCTATTTCAAGCCCTTGAAACAGTTCCTTCCTGCCCTCCCAATAGGCCTGCAGCGTAGATAAAAGGAGGCTTTTCCCAAATCGTCTCGGTCTGCTTAGGAAATAGGGCACATTGTTATGAACCAGTTGATAGACATATTTCGTCTTATCTACGTACAGAAATCCCTCTTCCCTCAGCTTTTCAAACGATTGAATTCCGATTGGAAGTTTCCGGTTCATCATTTCCCTCCCATCAAATGAATCCATTATTTCAGGTAATACTGATACTTCATGCCTTCCGGCGTCAACTTCTCCAGAACCTTCAGAAACTCAGCCGACTCCTTTTTGCAGCCTTCCAGATCGTGCTCCGCAAAGTTGCCGCACTCTTCCGGCTTCGTTCCGGGAATCTCGCCCTCAAAGGAGGCCATAAAGCGGAAGGATTCGCGGATACAGTCCAGAACCTGATCGTTCGAAAGTCCCCGGGTCAGGAAATACATACCGGTGCGGCAGCCCATCGGCCCGATATAGATGACGCCGTCCTTCCACTCGCTGTTGCGGGCGTAGGTGGCAAACAGATGCTCCATTGTATGAAGCGCCGGCACAGCCAGGTAATCGCCCTGGTTGGGGCGCTTGATGCGCACATCCCAGGTCAGAACATCATCGTCCTGACGGGATAAGTAAACGCCTTTTTCCAGGCGCGTATGATCAATACAAAAGCTTGGAATTCTCTGCATATCTTTCTCCTTAACGAATCAAAAGCTCCACCGGGCAGTGATCCGAACCGTACACTTCATTCAATATGGATGCGCCGGCGAGCCTGTCTTTTAAACCTTCCGAAACCAAAAAATAGTCAATACGCCATCCGGCGTTCCTCTCCCTGGCTTTCATGCGGTAGGACCACCAGGAATACGCCTCCGTCTTATCCGGGTAGAAATAGCGGAAGGTATCGATGAACCCGTTCTCCAGCAACCTTGAAAAGCAGGCTCTCTCCTCATCGGAAAATCCGGCGTTCTGGTGGTTGGTGGAAGGGTTCTTTAAGTCGATCTCCTGATGGGCCACGTTCATGTCCCCGCAGACAATCACAGGCTTTGTCTCCTCCAGCTTCTTTAAGTACCGAAGGAACTCTTCCTCCCACTCCATGCGGTAGGACAGGCGCTTTAAGCCGTCCTGGGAGTTTGGCGTGTAGACCGTGACAAAATAGTAATCGGCAAATTCCAGGGTGATCATCCGGCCTTCATGATCATGGGCATCCACGCCCATCCCGTAAAAGACCGACAAAGGCTCCATACGGGTAAAAATCGCCGTGCCGGAATATCCTTTTTTGTCCGCGTAATTCCAGTACTGATGATATCCGGGCGTTTCCAGATCAAACTGCCCCGCCTGCATCTTGCTCTCCTGGATGCAGAAGATATCCGCGTCCGCCTCTTTGAAAAATTCCGCAAACCCTTTCTGGGCACAGGCCCGAAGGCCGTTGACGTTCCAGGAAATCGCTTTCATGCTAAAACCTCCCTAAAAGCCTTGCATCTTTACTTGGAAAAGCAAACGCGTCGCGTCCTCGCTTTGCTTTTCCTACATCTCTTCCTGCATATTGGCCAGCTTCGCCGCCTGGTCGGCCGCGATCAGACTGTCAATGATCTCATCTAAGTCGCCGTTCATGATCTGGTCGATCTTATAAAGCGTCAGCTTAATACGGTGCTCCGAAACCCGGCTCTGCGGGAAGTTGTAGGTGCGGATCTTCTCCGAACGGTCTCCGGTGCCGATCTGGCTCTTTCTGGCCTCGGATTCGGAAGCCATCTTCTTTTCCATCTCCAGATCATAGAGCTTGGCGCGCAGCAGGCGGAAGGCCTTCTCCTTATTCTGCAGCTGGGATTTCTCGGTCTGGCTGTAGATCACGATGCCGGTGGGATAGTGGGTCAAACGCACCGCGGAGTCCGTCGTATTGACGCACTGGCCGCCGTTTCCGGAGGCGCGCATGACATCGATGCGGATGTCCTTCTCGTTGATCTCGATCTCCACATCCTCCGCTTCCGGCATCACCACCACGGTCGCGGTGGATGTATGGATGCGGCCGCCGCTCTCCGTTTCCGGCACGCGCTGTACGCGGTGTACACCGCTCTCATACTTTAAGCGGGAATAGGCGCCTTTGCCGGTGATCATAAAGACCACTTCCTTAAAGCCGCCTAAACCGGTTTCATTGATGCTGGTCAGTTCCAGCTTATAGTGATGACGATCCGCATACAGGCTGTACATCCGGTACAGCTCCGCCGCGAACAGCGCGGCTTCCTCGCCGCCAGCGCCCGCGCGGATTTCCACGATGACGTTCTTGTCATCGTTCGGGTCCTTGGGAAGCAGCAGAATCTTCAGCTCATGCTCCAAGTCCTCAATCCGTTTCTTGGCATCGTTTAATTCTTCCTTGGCAAGCTCCCGCATCTCCTCATCGCTCTCTTCCTCTAAAAGAGCCAAAGAATCCGTCACGTCCTGATTGGCCTGCTTATAAGCCTGATAGGTTTCCACGAGCGGCGTCAAGTCGCTCTGTTCCTTCATCAGCTTCCGAAACCGTACCGGATCCTCCGCCAGCGCGGGGTTGTTGATTTCCTGCATCAGCTCCTCATAGCGGTGCAGCAGGGTATCCAGTTTATCAAACATCTTTTTTCTCCTCTTCAGAAAACCGCCCCTTCACCACCCGGTCGTTCCCCGCCAGGTCCCGAATGACGGCAATATCCGTAAATCCATTTTCTGCCAGAAGCGCGGACACCGCTTCTCCCTGATCGTACCCGATCTCCAGATAAATTCGGCCGCTTTTCTTCAGATAATCCGGCGCTTCTTTGGCAATCCGCCGGTAAAAGGCCAGGCCATCCGCCTCCCCGTCTAAGGCCATGCGCGGTTCAAAATCCTTCACCTCCGGCATCAGGTGTTCCACCTCGGAGGTAGGAATGTAGGGCGGATTGGAAACAATTACATCAAAATGTTCCCGTAGCGCCTCAAACAAATCTCCCTGGGCAAAAGATACTCGCTCCCTGCATGCTTCCGGAAGTACGCGGTCCCGGTTTTGTAAAGCCACCTGAAGGGCTTTTTCCGACAGATCGGTACAAAGAAGGTGCCAGGGACGGCCCGCCTTCTCCCAAAAAAACCCAACGCTTAATCCCAGGCAGCCGCTTCCGGTACACAAATCCAGAACCGACATCGGCTCTGTTCCGGCCGGATCCTGCCAATCCTTCAGAACCTCTTCCACCAGCGTCTCCGAATCCTGCCTCGGTATCAGTACATCCTCCGTCACCAGAAACGACAGGCCCATAAACTCCTGCTCGCCCGTGATCTGCTGCAGGGGCTTTCTTCCTGCTCTTTCCAAGATCAGCTTCCGGTACTTCTTCGTTTCTTCTTCCCCGGCCTCCTCGGCCGCTTTCAAATAAAAGACAGCCCTGCTGATCGAGAAGACATGATTAAGGAGCAGCCAGGCATCATTCTCCGCGTCAGGGACGCCGGCCGATGCCAGCTCCCTGCACCCTTCCCGGTACAATTCCCGCAGTGTCATGGTCCTCACTTCGTGATCGGGCAGGCGCTTCCCACATCCTCGCCGTTTAAATAGGCGCGCCAGTCAAACACTTCCTCCACGGCGGCGATGGCCACCTCGATCATGGAATCATCCGGTTCCTTCGTGGTCAGATACTTCTGCATCAAAAGGCCCGGCTTGGAGATGATATTGACAATCGGCGCATCACTGCGCCCGGCCAGACGGATAAACTCATAGGAAATGCCGGCGATCACGGGAACCAGAAGAAGCCTGGTCAGCATGCGAAGCCACACATTCTCCACCCGAATAAACAAAAACAGAATAATACTGATCAGGATGACCAGGAATAAAAAGCTCGTACCGCAGCGCTTATGCAGACGCGTGCTCTTACGGACATTTTCCACGTTCAACTCCAGCCCGCTCTCGATGCAGTTGATGCATTTATGCTCGGCGCCGTGGTACATGAATGTGCGCTGAATATCCTTCATACGGGAAATCAGGATCATGTACGTCAGGAAAATGAGGAGCCGGACCAGTCCCTCCACCACGGAAAGCACAGCTAACGACGGGATCACCCGGCGAAGAAGGTTGGATAAAAACGTGGGAAGCAAAATGAAAAGCCCCACAGAAAAGACGACGGACAGCGTCACCACCAGTGTGACAAACAGCTTGTCGCTCTTCGCTTTCTCATCCTCGGTCATCTCCTCGCCTTCCTCTTCCTCCTCCCCCACTAAGAGCGAGGATTTCATGAGGGTTTTAGTTCCTAAATACAACGAATCGATAAAGTTAAACACACCGCGAATAAACGGCAGCGATAAAAGCTTCTTGTTCTGAATCACTCCGTTATACTCGTCCTTTTCCACGTGAATGGTTCCATCCGGCATCCGCACGGCCAACGCATAGTCTTTGCCGTTTCTCATCATGATGCCTTCCATGACGGCCTGTCCGCCGATCCCTGAGGGTCTCATAACTATTGTCCTTTCTCTTAAACGATCGAGTAGGGAGGATGTCAATCCACCCTACTCGCATGCGCGGGCCGCCCGCCACCGACAGGTGGCAGTAACCTTTGGGCGGCCCTGTGCATAAGAAAAGGTTCCGGCGCTCTCGTGCCGGAACCTCAAACAGACTGTTTCTTCTATTTGCCTGCGCCTACGCCATACTTGCGGTTGAACTGCTCGATACGGCCGCGTGCGGAGACTGCCTTCTGCTGACCCGTATAGAACGGATGGCACTTGGAGCAGATTTCTACGTGAATTTCCTTCTTGGTGGAACCGGTCACGAATTCGTTTCCGCAGTTGCAGGTTACCTTTGCCTGATAGTATTTCGGCTGAATGCTCTCTTTCATGGTCTCACCCCTTACAAATCAAATCTTTTTCTATAAGTTCTCGGCTTAAAAGCCAATAGTCTTCAAACAAGCCTGATCAGCATATCACATTTCTCTGCAGGATGCAAGTACTTTTTTCAGAAAATCCGATCATGCCAAACCCTACGCTTACCATTCACGTGAGTCCCACCCCATCAGGCCAACGCCATCTGCCTTTTGTGTATGTCGTATGTCATTTCCACCGGTTGAACCCATCTATCTGAATGCCGCATTTCTCCAGAATCCTCCCCACAATCTGCCTCTCCATTTCCTCCAGCGTCTTCGGATGATGATAATATCCCAGAACCGGCGGCATAACAAACACATTCGGAAGCGAGGCGAGTCGTGCCAGGTTCTCCAGGTGGATCCGGCTAAGCGGCATCTCCCGCGGGCAAAGTACCAGGCGCCTTTGTTCCTTGATCATCACATCCGCCGCGCGCAGGAGAAGATTATCCGAATAACCGCTCGCGATTCCTGCCACCGTTTTCATGCTGCACGGAAGGATAATCATTCCCTCCGTCTGAAAACTGCCGCTGGCAATGGCCGCCCCTATGTCCCGATTATCATACACGACATCCGTGAGCTTCCGGAATTCTTCGGCGCCTCCCTCCCATTCTTCATCGGCCGTGCGCACGCCGCCGTCTGTCATAACCAGGTGCACCTCCACCTGTTCCTGTTTCTTCAGCTCCTTAAGGAGTCTTCGGGCAAGCGGCGCGCCGCTTGCGCCGCTCACTCCCACGATGAATCTTTTTTTCTCCATATCCCATGTCCTTAGCTAAACAGTTCCGGCACCCATTTTGCCGGATCCACTTCCTTGAAACGGCAGCGCACAAACTTATCCTTTAGCGCATACGGCACGGTGCAGTCAAAGATGGCCTTGCAGGCGATACCGTGAACCCGGATGAACGGGTCAAAGGCTGCATCATTGGAGGGATCCAGCACGTGACAATGCACTCCAGGGATCGGAATAAAGTCCACATCACCCTGGAAGCGCGTTGTCATGGCCCACATCACATCGCTCATATCAAAAATGTCCACATCCGGATCCACCAAAAACACGTGCTTCATCTCCGAAAAAGCGGAAAACGCCAATAAAGCCGCCTGGCGCTGCCTTCCTTCGTCATTGATATTATTTTTGTTAAACTGAATGATCGAAACGAACTTTCCCCCACCGCAGGGAGCCGCGTGAACATTCACCAGTCTCCCCGGCATGGCGCGTTCGATCATATCAATGACGGAGGCTTCCGTGGGGATTCCCGCCATGGACACATGCTCCTGGCTGGGTCCGATACAGCTTTGCATGATCGGGTTTTTCCGGGTTGTGACCGCCTTCACCTTCAAAACCGGCAGATAATGCGGTTCCTCGCCCTTCGCCTCTCCGGTATAGCCTGGAAATTCCGGCATCGCTTTTCCGGTGTTCGAATTGATATCCTCGCGCATCACACGGCCCGGGATCAGTTCCCCCTCGATCACATACTCGGCATGAGCAATGCAGGTTTCCGGGATGGTCAGACACCTGGCCAGCTCCACCGGTTTTCCGCGAAGCGCGCCGGCGATCTTTAACTCATTAAAGCCGATCGGCGTGGTAGGCGGTTCAAAACCGGCGCACATGTAAATAGCTGGATCTAAGCCAATGCTGACCGAGATCGGCATCGGCTTGTTAAGCTTCAGATATTTGTCCCAGAAAGCGCCCAGGTGGCGGGAACCGGGCGTAATAAACATGGTCATCTCATCCCGGGACTGAATACACAGACGGTGGATGGTCACGTCTGTGTCCCCGTTTTCCGGATCGGTCCCGGCGCACAGTCCCATCGTAATATACGGGCCGGCATCTTCCGGTGTATTCGTAGGGGCGGGTACCAGCTTTCGCAGATCAAAATCCTGGTCCGTGGCACGATAGACGCATTCCTGACACGGAGCCGGGCCATCCGTTACAACCGGATCAATCGTATGCTTGACCGCATCCCGAAGGTGCCACCCCAGGCGCTTATAATCCGCGTTTAAAAGAAGACCTACGCGCTTCCGACTGGAAAGAAGGCCAATCGCCACGCGCGCTCCCGGAAAGCCCTTGACGTTGTTAAACAACATGGCCGGGCCATCCTCTCTTGTCGGGCGGGCCACTGTACCACCAGCCCCCACGTAACGGTACACACCGGAAATCTCCGCGTCCGGATCCGCTTCCACATTTGTCTCCACCAACTGGCCGGGTGTGTTTTTCAGCACCTCCAGTGCCGAGCGTAAATCATAGATCTCGTTCATCCTTTTTCTCCTTTAACATTCGATTTAATAGTCGTCCGCAGCAGTCCCTTACCAAACCTATCTGCTCTTTTGTAATTTCTTCCACATGTATCCCGCATGCGCAAACAACCGTACACATCCATTCTTTCGCTAACGTTTCCGCGAAAACCCGGGCTACCTCCTCATCCTTATGCCCCAAAAGATTATACACGCTGGATGTTGCACTGATACCGTTTCCTGTCAGGCTTTGCCTTGGCTGCGCAATCACAACACTTCCCACATGCGGCACATCGCCTCCGTAAACGGCCAGGGTGATGTCTTTTCCCATCGGTATCAGATCAGCCCGTATAAAAAGGCCTTCAAACAGTTCTTCACGATAACATTTCATCGTTTTTTCTCACACCTTCCCATAAAGCTTGCGCTGAGTTTTTTCATTTTCCCCTTGACTTTTCCCGTGTTACTGTGGTACGGTTTTTGCATGAAAGAAGCGGGTTTTTACCGTACGTGTTGAGTCCCTTAACAGCCAAGCGGGTTGCTCGTTTCTTTTTTTACGTTTATCACATCGTAGAGATACCTCTTTCCGTCAGCATCTCGGACAATTGATATATTATTCCTCATTATCCACTCCTCTGTATTCTATTACAAATTCATGTGACTTTGAAGACACCTTATCTTCCTCCTGCTTTTGCGGCAAGATTACCTCAAAACAACTTCCTTTACCAGGCTCACTTTGCACGCGGATATCGCCTCCGTGCTCCCGCACAATTCCCAGAGCAATGTTAAGGCCAAGCCCGGAGGATTTTCCTCCGTCCGTGTGGTAAGAGTACCCGCGCTCAAAAATGTGGCTCCTGACGTTTTCTGTCTTGCCCTCGCCGTAATCCCGGATGGAAATGGCGAAATTTCCTTCGTTCATTTGCGCCGTCACCCTTACCTTCCCTCCCTCCGGGCTGTGACGGATGGCGTTATCCAGGATGTTTAACAGCGCCTGGGCCAAATAGAAGGCATCCCCCTCAAACATAAAATCCGCGGGCAGAAGATTGTACGTCTCAAGCTGAAGCTTCTTGTCCTGCAAAACCGCGCTCTCCGTCGCGTTCAGTCTGTCCAGAAAACCGGACAGGGAAATCGGGTGAAATTGATAGGTAATCCGCTTCTCCTCGATGCGGTCGATGAGGAGCAGCTGGCTGATCAGTTTCTGCACGTACTCTACGTTTCCGGACACGCAGGACAGGTACTCCCGGGCGGTTTCATCGGCTTCCTTCATCTCCTCGGATAAAAGCTCGGTATACCCCTGGATGGAAAACAGCGGCGTTTTTAAGTTGTGGATGATGTTCATCGTGAACTGGCGACGTGTCTTTTCGGACTTTTTGACCGCTGTCAGGGCTTCCTCCAGGTCCGCTGTCCGCTCTGCCACCTGCTTTTCCAGATTTTGGCTCAGCAAGGTTTTTTCCGAGAGCAATTCCTCGGCCTGCTGATATTTTCCGGCAAACCGCGCGTTGATACAAAACAGAAAGCTGATGGTATACCCCATGGCCACATAACTGCCCAGGGAAACCGGATAAGAATACAGGCCTAAATTGTTGGCACAGCGCACGAGCCACACGATAAAGCTGACCGTCCACCCGGCCAGGAGCGTTAACCGGAAGCCTTCGCCGCCCTCCCGCACACGGTTGATTAGCAGCATCGCGCCCTCCAGAATATAGCCGAAAAGATAGAGCAGGTAGACGACCGGCAGGTTATCGCTCCCCGCCCTGGTAAACAGGGAAATAACGGCAAATATCAGGTAACTTACACTTAAGTAAAACGGATACGGCCTCCTTCCGATCCGGTCTTCCACAAACTCCCGGTAGATCAGCCAGTGCAGAAGAAGGTTCAAAAATACATAGGTGCAGGTCAGGAAACCTGCCACCGACGGCAGGCCCAGAACATTTGTGACGGCATTCCCGCCCGGAAAGGTTTCCGCATACCAGGCCGAGAAAGCCGGCTGATAGGTGAAAAGCTGCGGGATCAGGGCATGAACGGCATAAAACAGCAGGTATTTTTCGCTTCTTTTCATCAAAAACATGCTGACCGAAAAGAGCACGGAAAAAAGAAACGCACCGGATAAGCTGTTGGTCAGCTTCTTCTCCAAATCCAGCCTGTCCAGAATCTTTTCCCGTTCTCCTGCATAAATAGGGTTGCTCGCAATCGACAGAGAACTGTAACGCTCGTCATAATAGCGGATGGACAGCCGTCTCTCTTCCGGAGGCAGCAGGATCAAATAGTACCGCCCCGACTTTAAAATCTCGGGATCTTTGCCGTTTACCTGCGCTTTTTGCGCCAGCTGTCTGGAACTGACCATCAAAAAGCACGCTTCCTCGCCTCCTAAGGAAAGCTCCAGCTGCTTACCTCCGTCCGCGACAAAGTTTGACAGCAGTCAGACATCCTCCGCCAGCTGCTCCTTCGTCAGTACGTAGACACCGTTTTCCAGCTTCACTTCATGCTCTGCATGACGGATCCCGTACAGCCATAAAACCGTGATCAGCGTTGTGATCATCACAACCATCCACCTGTAGATGCGTGTTTTCTTTGTCTGTTTCAAGGGATCCGTAGGTTTATCTATGCTCATTTTTTCTCTTTCCAAACCTTTCTCTTTTGCTTATAATAGGAGAAACCTAGGTTTTTTGTCAACGGATGAGGGGGAAGAAAATGATACCAATTCTGCTTGTGGAAGATGACCGGGAGATCGCCAGACTCTCGCGTTTATACCTGGAAAGCACCGGTCTGTATGAAGTGGTGGAAGTGCATAGCGCGGAGGCCGCGCTTCTTCTGGTGGAAGAGCGCCGTTTTGAATGTATTCTGCTGGACATTATGTTGCCGGACATGGACGGGATCGCATTCTGCAAGGAAGTACGCTCACGCCTCTACTGCCCGATCATTTTTACCAGCTGTCTGGACGATGATGAGACGATTGTCAAAGCCCTGAAGCTAGGCGGCGACGACTACCTGGTAAAGCCCTACAGCAAGGCGAAGCTCCTGGCTTTTGTGGAAGCCAACCTCCGCCGCGCCACCGTCCCTCACAGCCCCTTGCAGCTGCTCTCCTGCGGTCCTCTGAAGCTGGACCCGGCCAGACGCCTGGTCACCAAAAACGGCACCCCGGTGGATCTGTCCCCGACGGAGTATGAGCTCTTGTACCAGCTCATGAGTCATCCAGATGAAGTGCTTTCTTTTGAAGATCTGTACGAACGCGTGTGGGGCAAGGCTGACTACGCGGCCATCCGGCCGCTCTTCACCCATATCTTGAACCTTCGCAAGAAAATCGAGGACGACGCGAAAAACCCGCAGCTTCTCCTCACCTGGCAACGGAATGGATACATCATGAAAGCAAAGTGAGGATGCAAGGCATGAGTGAAGAGCTTGCTCTTCAACTCATGCCATTGTATCCGAGCGGGCAACAAAATGAGACTACAAATTCGTCCCTGCGAGCTGTACTCGCAGGGACGAATTTTTTAACCGATTTTATTCATTCTTCAGATAGTTTACGGCATTGATACCTGCTAAACGGCCGGACGTAAAGGCCCAGCCAAGCGCTACGCCGCCGTACTGCGCGTAGGCATCCTTCTCCGTGTAAAGAACACCGCCGCTGTCGTTACCGCAGGCATACAGGCCCTTCATAACGGTGCCATCCGCCTTCAGAACGTTGATGTTGGTATCCACATCCAGCGCCGCGATGGTGGAATACGGCGTCGGCAGGAACTTGATCGCATAGTAAGGACCGTACTTGATCTTGTCGACCAGCTGTCTCTTGCTCTTTCCGAAGTCCTCATCCACGCCGCTCTCGCAGAAGCCCTTATAGCGGGCCACTTCGTTCACGAATACGTCCACGGGAACGCCGATCTTCTCCGCCAGCTCTTCCAGCGTGTCAGCCTTGAAGACAAAGCCTTTCTCGATAGCCTTCTCCATCACTTCATAGACCTGCGGGATCGACCGGCCGTTCGGATAACCGCCGTAGCCGTACACCTTGGTGGAACGGGCATAGGTTCCGGGCGCGCCGGCAAAGCCGTTCTCCGCCAGGTTGTCCAGCTGGTCCATGCCAAGGATCGTGTACCACACAGGGCCGCCTGCCCAGAAGGCAAAGGTGCCGCCCTCATTGTAATTGCGCTTACCGTTCACGCCAACCTGCATCGTGTCGCCGCCGTTGCCCATCAGGTAAGGCAGGTCGTTTAACAAGCGTGCAGAAAGAATTCCCCCACCTCAAAGCGAAGCTTAGGTGGTGGGATGAATTTCGGAAATGCACGCTTCTTTTTTATTGGAAGGTGTTGACAAACGTATGTTCGCATTGTATAATCAGTATGTAAGGAGAAACAAGCACTTATGAATGCTGTTTTATATACTAATCACCACTCAGTGTTCTCTCTGCACTACCATCTGATCCTGGTTGTTAAGTACAGGCGAAAGGTTATTAATGACAGGATTTCATGCCGCCTTCGGGAAATGTTTGCTTCTGTCGGGGAGACATATA
>JAFVBO010000067.1 GCA_017479935.1 Lachnospiraceae bacterium | reverse complement strand
TGTCACATTTGCCAAATGTGACACAGGCCCGTCCCCTGTCACCTCAGGCCCGTCCCCTTTCCTTTCCTCTTTCCTTATGCGTTCAGATCCGCAATAATGCAATCTCCAGCCACAATACCGCTCGTAAAAGCAGTACCAAGGGAAGCGCCTTCATTCTCGTAGTAAGGCGATGCGTAGATACTGCCGTTATCTACGCCGGCCACATACAGACCCGGGATAGGATCCTGGGCAGGAGTGACGGCGCGGGCGTAGGAATCGGTCTTTACACCGCCGAAGGTGCACCAGCACGAAGGCATGTACTCGACTACGTAGAACGTGTCGCCCTTTAACGCGTGAAGCAGGTAGCTGCTCTTGAAGTACAGCGTGTCTTCGCCGGCGTCGCAGCAGGCGTTGTAATCCGCCACAGTCTGAACCAGGTTCTTCATGCCGAAGAACTCGGCGCATTCTTCCAGCGTACCCTTGACGGCCCAGCCCTGCTCGATGGCTCTGTCGAGGTCGCCTTCCAGTCTGGACAGCTTTCTGCCTACAAGGCCGGTCTGGCCTACGTACCAGTCAGCCGGATTTCCGTAGTATTCCAGAACACCTACGTTGATCAGGGCATCCACCATCTCCTGATCCATGACCGCATAGTATTTGCCCATACGCATGGAGATCTCGCCGCCCTGTGCCAGCGGGCGATCCGACAGCCACTGCTCGTTCATGAAACGATCGCCGACGCTGTTGACGATCAGGCCGCCGTAGATGGCCGGCGTGGTAGCGGAGTTGCCGAAGGCCGCCATGAAGCCGGTCATGCCGGTCTTGGAGTTGGCACCGCCGAATTCGTTGCAGCAGAGCGCCCAGTTGCGATCCGCGATGCCGCCCGCCTCGATCACCATGTCATAGCCCTGGCCGGTGGAGAGGATGTTGCAAAGCGGAATGACGTCGATATCGCCGAAGTGCTCGCGGATGCGGGCGTCGTTGCCGGCATAGCCACCGGTGGCGATCAGAACGGCCTTCGCGTTGTACTGAATGTAGCTGCCGTCCTCGGTATTCTTGGCGATGACGCCGACCACGGCATCTCCGTCCTTCACCAGCTTGACGGCCTCACGGTTGACTTCCACCTTGCCGCCGTCGGCAGCGATCTTCTCGGCAAGCGGTCCAAAGCGCTTCTCGCCGGAGGCGCCGAACATGTGGCGGGCGTAGTAACCGACACCGTAGGCATCCACCAGACGGCCGAACGGCACGCCGTTATCAACGAAGTTGTTGTAGACGCGGACACCGGCCTGTACGCACTTGCGAAGCAGCTGGCCGTTGACCGTGCCGTGAGCAAAGTTATACAGCGACTCATACAGCGTCTTAACGGAAACCGTTTTATCCTGCTCTGCCTGCATCGGCGTCTCGGCCAGAGCGGGACCACCGGCATTGGCGCCGTTGGCCGTGAAGCAGGTCGGGCCTTTTTCCAGGACGATGGTGGACAAGCCGGCTGCCTGCGTGGTAAGCGCGGCCATGATTCCGGCAGCGCCGCAGCCAACCACGACGACGTCTGCCGTCTCTTCCGCAGCGACAACGATTTCTTCTGCCGCTACGGGCGCTTCCTCCTCGGCCAGCGAAACAGAACCAAGCACGCCAGCGGATGCGATGCCGAGCGCGGATCCCTTCAAAAAATCTCTTCTCGATAACATGGTGTTCTCCTTTCCACATGTGAAATCGGGCCGGACTCAGTTCCTGTCATGAGCCGGCGATATGCTGTGACGAGAGATGTTGGTCATGTTGACGATAACACCCCTTTCTCTTCCTGTCTATTTTAGACAAAAATACCTTGAGCGGGAAGAACAAAAATGTTACTATATTAAAAGGATAGACTTGATACAAAAAGATGTGTTTGTTGAACAAATGGGATCGACCGAAAAGGAGGTACTTCACAGTGTATGATAAACATATAGATACGTTCATGGAGGTTGCACGCAGCCAGAGCTTTTCCGAAGCGGCCCGCAATCTTTTCATTTCGTCAACCGCCGTGATGCAGCAGATCAATCTTCTGGAGGAGAATCTGGGGGTACCGTTGTTTGTGCGAACCAGGCGCGGCCTGCAGCTGACGCCGGCGGGAGAGTATCTGCAAAAAGAAGCCCCGTCCTTTATCGAGTATTCCGAGCGCATCCGCCTGCGCCTTCGTGCCTTGCAGGAGGAAAATGACCAGATCGCGGTTGGCATCAGCTATTACAATCCGCTGAACATTTTTTACAGGCTCTGGTTTCCGTACCAGAAGGAGCACCCGGCGGTGCAGGTCAAAAGCGTCCTGATTCCGAACCTTCACCTAAGCACGCTGGAGCAGGTGGATGTGTTTGAAGGCCCGACCTTCGAGAAGATTGACCCGTCTGTTTTTGAATTTCTGCCCTGCGAAAAGAAGCGCCTGTCGATGGCGGTTCCGACCGGTCACCCGCTGGCGGAAAAGCACATCCTTTCGATGGAAGATCTCAAGGGGCGCACCGTTGTGGCATTTCAGCCGGGCCTTCAGAAGGATACCGACCGGGCCGTGGAGTTCCTTCGCGAGAACGGCGTGCTGATCCACCAGGTCAACTCGTATGATCCGGCGGTCATGATCAAGTGCGCCAAAGACCAGGAACTCTTTCTGTTCCTGGAAGCGTGGCTTCCCATCATCCCCATATTCAACATCGTCCCGGTGGAGTGGGACTTTTCCTGCCAATACGGCCTGTTTTTCAAGCGCTCCGGAAACCCCGCCGGAGAGAAGTTCCGGGAGTTTGTGCGGGAGCAGGTGGGACGGGGGTGAAGGTGACAGGGGAGAAGGTGACAGGGGACGGGCCTGTGTCAAATTTTTATTGTGACACAGCCCCGTCC
>JAFVBO010000066.1 GCA_017479935.1 Lachnospiraceae bacterium | reverse complement strand
GAAAAATGTGACACAGGCCCGTCCCCTGTCACCCTCAGGCCCGTCCCCTATCACCTTTTACCCTTCCTCATACGCCTCATACCACTTCAGACAGGCGTTTGTCCAGGCCTCAAGAAGCCCTGGCAGGTCCGGATCCAATGCCGTGGGCACAGTCTCGCTTATCCAGTCCCTGTCGTTTCCCATAGTGAATCTTTCTTGCTCACTCAAGGAGTCCATCCACCCGCGCACCTCTTCCTCTTCGGCCGCACTTTCCCACGCTTCCGCCGCCTTCGCGATCTTTCCGGCGAGGTGCGACAGCTCCCAGGCGCGGCTTTCTTCCTGCCAGCTGACGGGAAGCTCGTGGGATTCTTTCTTGGGAACCGCCTTCAGGTCTGCCAGGAGCGCTTCGTTTTCCCTCTGCACGCGGGAAATCTTGTCTTCCTCCGCCAGCTCCTGCCGGTGCGTGAGGTAGAACTCATACCCGAATGGATACACGCGCACCTCGTTTTTCTCGTCTTCCCCAAACACTGCCAGGGAATCCGCCACCTGCTTTAGGAAATAGCGGTCGTGGGAGACAAACAAAAGCGTCCCCTCATAGCTTTTCAGCATCTCTTCCAGGCTTTCCATCATCTCCAGATCCATGTGGTTCGTCGGCTCATCCAGGACCAGAAAATTGGGATTTCTTGTCAGAAGCAGCGCCAGAGATAACCTGACTCGCTCGCCTCCCGAGAGGGCGGATACGGGTTTGGCCGTATCTCTCCCGGAAAAGAGGAAGGCGCCTAAGCGTTTTCGGATCTCCTGCTCGGTCATGGCGGGGAAGGCCTCCCGGAAGGAGGAAAACACAGTCGTCTTTTTCTCTTGCGTTGCCTTCTTCTCTTGAGTCGTCTTTTCCTCTTGCGTTATCTTTTCCTCTTGATCTGCCTTTTCCTCCGAATCCTTCTCTTTCCCGTCAGCGTCCTCCGCAGTCTGGGCAAAATATCCGATCTCGATCCGTTCTCCCGGGATGACTTTTCCGCCCAGAGGAGGCAGTGCCCCCACGATGGTCTTTAAGAGGGTGCTTTTTCCGGAACCGTTCGCTCCCAGCACGCCGATCTTCTGTCCGCGCTTGATGCGAAGATTGACCTTGGCAAGAGGCCGATCGTACCCCACCAGAAGGTCCTCCGCCTGCCAGACCCACTTGGAGCCGCGCGCCGGCGCCTCTCCCGCCATCAGTCTAGGCTTTTTATCCTCCTCAAAGGGTTTTTCCACCAGCTGTAAGCGCTTTAATTCCGATCGCTTGGCGCGGGTCATCGCCGCCTTGTTCGGACGTCTTTTAAAGCGCTCGATCAGTCCTTCCGTCTGGCAGATTTTTTCCTGCTGGGCCTCGTAGGCTTTCCACTGCGCCGCCAGGCGTTTCTCCCTCTCCTTCTTGTAGGCCGTGTAGTTTCCGGGATACCGGGATACCGTTCCGTTCCGGCACTCCAGGATGGCTTTCGCCGTCTGATCTAAAAAGAAACGGTCGTGCGATACGGTCAGCACTGCCCCAGGGTATTCCCGGATCAAGGACTCCAGGGCCTGCAGGCCTTCATGGTCCAGGTGATTGGTCGGCTCGTCCAGAATGAGGAGCTCCGGCTGACGAAGAAACGCTTCCAGCAGGCGCAGCCGGATCTGCTCTCCCCCGGAGAGGGAACTCATCGTCCGCGCCTTCTGTTCCGGCATCTCCAAAAAGGAAAGGCAACCCAGGCGGCGCGCCAATTTTTTCAGCTTCTTCTCCCGCGCGGCCAGCTCCACGGCCGGCTTCCCCCACACGCCAGCTTGCCCATCTTCCTTCCGGACCCGGAACTCCTCCCCTTCCCGCAACGCCCCCAGCCACGCCTCCACCGTCAGCCCTGCGTCAAAGACATACGTCTGCGGAAGAACCCACGCCGAAAAAGACCGCGCGTACTCGATGCCCGGTCCCTGGCGTTTGTCGTCCGCATCCAGCTCCCATTCGCCCGAAAGGACGCGGCAAAGGCTAGTTTTTCCGGAGCCGTTCGGCCCAACGACTCCTACCTTCTCGCCTTCCTTTATAGTAAGCGAAAAGCGGGAGAGAATATTCTTCCCTCCCGCGCTTACACTTCCATTTGTAATCCGGATCAGCATCAGTTCAGATGAAGCAGCTTCTGGCTGACCATGTGCAGCGTATCCGTCGTGATGGTCGCGGAGCCGTCAGCGCCCATCTTGAACGGAAGCTGAACAGAGATATGCTCGTTCGCCGCCGTGTTGTCGACGCGGGCCTGCATAATCTTGACCGCTTCGTCCTTCAGCAGAAGATCGTACTCATCGGTGGACAGATTGTCCAGCTCCCGGTTGACCATCTTCTGATTCATCTCATCCACATAGGCATCCAGGTCCTTCTGAACCAGGTCAAGGAAATCCATGATCCCCAGATCGATCGTGACCACATACGCGCCGTTTTCATCCTGCGCCGTGGAGGTAACCGTATAGCGGATCTTGGAATAGACCTTGCCGACAACTTCGTGAAGCACTTCCTTATCTTCCGTTGTCATAAACCGCAGACCAAAGTGGTTCTTGATCTCGTCCGCCGTGTTGGCCACATTGTTGTCGTACAGGCGCTGTACCGCGGTCTCACTCTCGCCGGTCATCTCGCGATATGCCGTAAAATCCTCGCGGAAAATCGCATCCAGAAGGCCGGTTGCAAAATCGGCATACTGCTGCGCGTTCGGATCTTCGTTGGAAGGCATCAGGCCACAACTCATCGAGCAAAAGGCCATCATCACCGCCAAAAACAAAGCTACTGCTTTTTTCATTGAATTCTAATCCCCCTATTTATAGTAAACCTGTAAAAAGGAGCCCTGATCTTACATCAGAGCCCCTTTGATAATCCTTTGTTATCTCTTATTCACCAGGAAATCCGGAATGTTGATCGTATTTCTCTGCGGTGCCTTATAAGAAGGGCCCGACTTGGTCAACTTATCGATGCTTTCCTGCGTCACTTCCTTCGGTGTTTCCGTCTTTGTGAAAAACGTGGGCTTTACAGGAGTCTTCACCGGAAGGGGCGGTACTTGTGTCTTCTCTTTTTTGACCAGCGGCTGCTGCTCGAATTCCTCTTCCAAGCCGGTCGCGATAACCGTGATCACGGCTTCATCCTGGCAGGATTCATCGTAGCGGGCACCAAAGATGATGTTCGCGCTCTCGCCAACCATCTCCTGCACGTAGCTGGCAGCCTCGTTGGCTTCCACCAGACCGATATCGCCGGAAATGTTGATGATGACATCGCTGGCCCCTTCGATCGTGGTTTCCAGAAGCGGGCTGGCAACCGCCTGCTTGACGGCTTCCAGTGCCTTGTCGTCGCCTGTTGCGCGGCCGATACCGATGTGGGCGATGCCCTTCTCGGTCATAACCGTCTGTACATCCGCAAAATCGAGGTTGATCAGGGCCGGAACGTTGATCAGGTCCGTGATTCCCTGTACGGACTGCTGCAGAACCTCGTCTGCCTTCTTTAAGGCTTCCGGCATGGTCGTGCGACGATCTACGATCTCAAGCAGTTTGTCGTTCGGGATGACGATCAGCGTATCGACGCTGTCTTTCAGCTTTTCAATACCTGCGATGGCATTGTTCATGCGGGCTCTTGCCTCAAAACGGAAGGGCTTCGTGACAACGCCTACCGTTAGGATGCCCTGTTCCTTTGCCAGACGGGCAATGACGGGAGCTGCACCGGTACCGGTTCCGCCGCCCATACCACAGGTAACGAACACCATGTCCGCACCCTTCACGGCATTGGTCAGAACCTCTGCGCTCTCCTCTGCAGCCTTTTCACCGATTTCAGGCTTCGCGCCAGCGCCAAGGCCCTTGGTCAGTTTCTCGCCAATCTGGATGAGATCAGGAGCTTTACACAGCTGAAGAGCCTGCAGATCCGTATTGACTCCAATGAATTGTACTCCAACGATATTTTCGTCAATCATACGGTTGACGGCATTATTGCCCGCGCCACCGATTCCAATTACAATTATCTTCGCCGCGCTGTCGGACTCGTTTATTTTAATCTCTAACAAGGGTATACCTCCTGATCATTGAACAAATTGTCACTTCTAATAATAGTAAACTTTCCCCAAAAATGCAATGGTTTTTTTCGAAAAAGCCAAAGCAGAAAAGAGCGTTTTCTTTATGCAAAGGCGCTACATTTTTTGAAAAGGCTTCTTATCTGCTCAGCGCAGCCGCTTGCACCTATGCTGCAAGCGGCGTGAAATGAAAGTTGGCATATCAGCCACAGGCAATTTGGAATGCGCGAAGCGCATTGCCTGTGGCATCGTAACCGTTCAGGTACTGAACGGTTACGATGTCTCCGCCATTGTGAAAATATAGCGCGGATTAGCAGCATTTCGGTCAAATGTCTCCAGATGTAAGGTTCCCTTCAATCCGGACAGGTAAGCGATCTGATTTTTCAGCTCCGCCATCTTCTCCTCCAGATCGGTGCTGTCCCCCAGTTCGACCACAATGCCTCCCAGTTTCATACCGCCATCTGTTTCCTCGTCCGACAGATACAGGGTTGCCTGCCGGTACAGATTAAAGTGAATGCTTTCCACCGGAATATGATACAGCTGAATGAGCTGCGTCAGGTTTAGGATCGTAACAAAAATCTCCCGGTTATTCACCGGCAGCTCCTGAAACAGGACGATTCTCTGGAAGGACAGACCGGTGATGACGGGGATGCCGGCCATCTTTTCCGTGTCGCTTTCCACGATCATGCCGTCTTTATCAAAATACATATAGCTGTTCATGTAATGAATGCAGCCGGTCAGACTCTTTTCGTAGACAACGATATCCACGCTGTGCGCATTCGGGTAAGTCTTTTCAATCCGCTCAATGTAGGGAATTTCCACGCTTTTTCCCAGGCGCTCTTTCAGACGGTCGTACAGATACAGGCGGTCCAAGGCGCCGGGATACAAAAGCGCCTCCATCTCCTCATTCGAATAATGGGTATTTCCGGTAAAGCGGATCGTTTCAATCCGAAGAGATAACGCCACACCCACGAGAATCACAAACAGCAGTGCCGCTGCCAGCACTGCTATCAGTTTGATTTTCTGGCGTCTTTTGCGCGCCTCGGCGCGGGTTATGTTCGAACTCTTCCTTGCCATACCTTCCTCTTACAAACGTAAACTGCGCCTTTCTATACATCCGTCTCCACCCGAATCTGGGAGGACACGCCTAGCGCCATTCCCATTTCCACCATCAAAAACAAGATGGACGTGCCTCCGTAACTGATAAACGGCAGCGTCACGCCGGTATTCGGAATGGAATTCGTTACAACGGCGATGTTTAAAACCACCTGAAGGGAGATATGCGCCATGATCCCCACCACCAGAAGGGACCCTAAAAGGTCCGGTGCATTATTGGCAATCACCACCAGGCGCCAGATCAGGAAGAAGAACAGCAAAATCACGCTGACCGCTCCAAACACGCCCAGTTCCTCACAGATGATCGAGAAAATCATATCGTTCTGGGACTCCGGTATGAAGCTCAGCTTCTGTATCGAGTTTCCCAGGCCTTTGCCAAATAGTCCGCCCGAGCCGATGGCGTATAGTCCCTGAATTACCTGGAACCCGCCGTCTAGCGGATACGCCCAGGGATCCTGCCACACCAGAATTCTCTCGGCCTGATAGAACTGAAGGAGGCCCATGTCCACCAGCTGTTTTGCTCCTTTGGTCGCTATGAACGCGACCGCGGCAATCAAAGTGACCGCCACCACGAAGGGCATTCTCTTCTCGCTGGCGACAAACACCATCACGAACGTGATGCCCAGAATGATGAGGCCTGTACTCAGGTTGTTAATGATGACCAGCGCGTCGATCGGAACCACGATCGCCGCCAGTAAAACCAGGGCTTTCCCGAATTTCTTATCCAGGTTTTTCCCGATATGATACAGAAAGACGGCCAGGCAGAGGATCACCACGACCTTAACCAGCTCGGAAGGCTGAAACAGCGTGCGCCCCGCGATCATGAACCATCTCTTTTTTCCGTGCGATTCCTTTCCGAAGCCGGGGACGAAGTCAACCAGCACCATCAGAAGGAACGCGGCCGCATAGCCTAGGGCGGCCAGCTTGGAATACCAGTGATAGTCGATCCGCGAGACAACCACCATCGCGACGAACCCGAGCAGCATGAATTCTCCCTGTCTCTTTAAATAGTAGGCAGGGTCATTGACCTTCGGATCGATCGCGCAGCTGTAGGCAGAGGATGAATAGACCATCACCAGCCCGAAACAACACAGCGCGATCACGGCGATCAGGAGGCTGTAGTCGAAAAAGCTTGCCTCCCTAGGCCGTCGGTACGTTGTATTTCTTGTCTGCGGCATTCCTTACATACTCCTTAAACAGCTTTCCCCGCTGCTCGTAGCTCTGGAACATATCCCAGCTGGCGCAGGCAGGAGAAAGAAGAACCGCCTCGCCCTCCTTTGCGTTGGCGTGACAGTAGTCCACAGCTTCCTTCAGATCCGATACACGCTTCACAGGGCCGACCTGCAGACGGTTGGCACAGGCTTCAATCGCGTCCGCCGTTGCCCCTAAAAGCACCAGCTCCCGGATCCGGCCGCGGCAGGCCGACAGCCATTCTTCATAATCGGAACCCTTGTCGTATCCGCCGGCGATCAGATAGGTAGGACGGCTCATGGCCTCAATTCCCTTGATCGCGGCATCCGGATTGGTTCCCTTGGAATCATTGTAATACACGACGCCATTTGATTCGAGCACGTACTCAATTCTGTGCTCCACTGCCTTAAAATTCCTGGCCGCCTCGCGGATGTGCGTAAGGCTAACGCCCATTCCCAGGGCAATGCCGATGGCCGCCATCGCGTTTTCGTGGTTATGCGCGCCGACGATCTGCAGTTCTCCCGTGCCAAGAACGTCCTCTTCCTTCCCGTTTAAGGCAAGGAGGATGCGGTCTCCCCGCAAGAACAGACCTTCCGGGAGCTCTCTGCGGCTGCTGAAATACAGGACGCGGCACTTTCCCTTCAGACTTTCGCCAAAGCGGCGCAGTTCCTCATCTTCGTAGTTTAATACGCACAGATCCTCGCCCGTCTGATTGCGGGTGATGCTCTCCTTGACGGCGATATAGTTTTCCATCGTCTTATGCCGGTTTAAGTGATCCGGCGTGATATTGAGGATCGCGCTGACCTGCGGATGGAAGGTGTCGATCGTTTCCAGCTGAAAGCTGGAAATTTCCGCCACCGTCACCGCGGCGTCCGTCATCTCCGGCACCTTTTCGGTGTACGGGATGCCGATGTTGCCGACCACATAGGTCTCCGGGTATTCCAGGGAAAGCATCGCCCCGGTGAGCGCCGTGGTCGTCGTCTTTCCATTGGTCCCGGTGATCGCGCACAGTCTGCCTTTTCCCAGGCGGTACGCCAGCTCTACCTCCGACAGGATCGGAATGCCGGCCTTTTTAAGGACTTCCACAAACGGAACGTCCAGCGGGATACCGGGGCTGATCACGCAGGAATCCACGCGGGCCGCCGTCGCCTCATCCAATTCTCCCAGGCAAAGTCCAGGCTTTTTCCCGGGGAAGCGAGCCAAAATGGCGTCCCGGTCCACCTGCGCGTTGCTGTCATATAAAATCACGTTTCTGTCAAAGGATAAAAGAAGTTCGCAGGCACCGATTCCGCTTTTTCCGGCGCCTGCTACCAAAACATTCTGAAGCATAAAAACCCCCGTGCAGCGCGGACGCGCTGCTTACCTTTCATTAAAAGCTTACGCGTAATGGCTTTTCTTACATGGCCATGTACGACAGAAGCCCCATCAGAACGGTCACCGTCGTGAACACGCATACCACCCGGGATTCCGACCATCCGCCCAGTTCAAAATGGTGATGGATGGGCGCCATGCGAAACAGTCTCTTGCCGCCGGTCTTCTTAAAGTAGGTCACCTGCAGAATAACCGACACCACTTCCACCAGATAGATAAACCCGACCAGAAGGATAAAGATGGGCATCTGCAGCAGATACGCCGTAGAAACCACAAATCCGCCCAGGGCTAACGACCCGGTATCGCCCATGAAAACCTTGGCAGGATAGACATTGTAAACCAGAAACGCCATGAGGGCGCCGATCACCGCGCCGCAGGCCGGCCCTGTTTCGGCCCCCAGTTTGTATCCCGCCACCAGGAAAAACGCAGCTACCGCAATCGTCACGCTGGAGCACAGGCCGTCAAGGCCGTCGGAGAAATTCACGCCGTTATCCGTTCCCAGCACGGCCACGTACAACACCGGCACGTACAGCCACACCGGCATCTTCCACATCTGTCCGCCGGAGAAAGGAATCAGAACCGAAGTGCCAAGCCCCGACTTTGCCAGCATATAATAGCAGAAAATCGTGGTGATGACAAACTGCGCCAGAAACTTCTGCAAGGGGGTGAACCCTTCCGACCGTTTCATCACGATTTTGATATAGTCATCCACAAAGCCCACAAGGCCAAAGCCGGCCGTCATGAACAGAATGGGCAGGATCTGCCTGTGGGAGCGCAGGAAAAAGATGCCCGTCACAAGGATGGTGATCAGAAAAACGATGCCGCCCATGGTAGGAGTGCCGGCTTTTTTCTGGTGTTCCTTGGGTCCCTCCTCCCGGATCTGCTGTCCAAACTTCAGCCGGTGAAGAAAAGGGATGGCATAATGACACATGACCATTGTAAGCGCGAATGCGATAAAAATGGCCCAAATACTCGATTTCAACATATGTACCTCCCCGAACAAGGGTAAACTCTTTTTTATCATACCCCCTATTCAGGCAAAAAGCAACTTTTTTCCTTTGCAACTATTCGCCTTCCGGTTCCGGCGGCAGGCCGCCGTTTTCCGGCATGCTCCATCCGCTCGTGCTCTCATTAAAGCTTCCGTGCGTCTGCGCGCCTTCGCCCGTCTCGGTCGCATTCGGATCCTGTCCTTCGGCAGGAACCGTCACATCCGGGACATCGGGAGTCGGAATCGGATAATCCTCCGGAAGCGCCCACGCCGGGTTCGGCGTCGTATCCGTCTCCGCGGAGCCCTTAATATTCAGATACGGGAACAGGTCGACCGCGATATCGCGGAACATCTGCGTGGCCGCTGCGGAGGAAGACTGATCTTCCTCGTGGGGCTCATCCACCACAACATACATGAGGACCTCCGGATTGTCCACCGGCGCCATGCCAATGAAGGAGAGCACGTAGTTTTCCTTGTCTCGCTTGACCTTCTCGGCCGTACCGGTCTTTCCTCCGATGGCGTATCCATTGATGTGGACGCGGGTGGCGGTTCCGCCTTCGACCGTTTCAAATAAAATCTGGCGGATGTACTCGCTGGTCGTTTCACTACAGGTCTTTCGCAGCAGATTCTTATCGATGGACTTCACCACGTTGCCGTCCGGATCCAGGATCTGCTTGACCATGTGCGGTTCGTAGTAGTACCCGCCGTTGATCGCGGAGCAGTACGCGGCCGCCATCTGCACCATCGTGCAGTTGTAGTTCTGACCGAAGGCATTCATCGCCAGGGTCAGCGTCGTCATGTTGTCCGCCTCCACGGTCAGGCCGCGCTCTTCGCCCGGCAGATCGATGCCGGTGCGCATGCCCAGGTTAAACAGAAGCTGATAATCAGCGAAGGTTTTCGGCCCCAGCCGGTAGCTGATCTGCATCATGGCATCGTTGCAGGAGTACCAGATGGCCTGCGAGGTGCTGACCACGCCGTGGCCCGAAAGCAGGTGGCATCCGACGTACACGTTGCCCAGGAAGCTCTCGCCGCCGTCACAGTAAAAATGCTCGGTCTTATCCACCAGGCCTTCTTCCAGGCCCGCGATCAGGGTCATGATCTTGGAAGTGGAACCCGGCTCAATGTTCTCTCGAATAATATAATTGCCCCAAACGCTTGCGTAAGCTTTGTATCGCTCGTCCGTGCTCAGATCTTCCAGGGCATCCATATCGTAGTACGCGCTGATGTCCATCGGCTTGTTCGGATCGTACACCTTGCTGGTAGCCATGCCAAGGACTTCGCCGTTACGGGGATCCATGCAAAGAACCGCCACCTCGGTGGCGCCCTCATCCTTCATGAATTTGGCAATGTGCGTCTCGATGATGTTCTGCACGGTCGCGTCGACCGTGGAAACGATCGTGTACCCGTCCTGTGCTTCGACGGTCTGCACCTCCACGTTCGAATCATCGTTTAAGTACCCGTACACTCGCCCGTTGACGCCGCTGAGCTCTTCCTCGTAATACTGCTCCAGGCCGTAGCTTCCGCCGGAGTTGGCGGTTGCAAACCCCAGGAAAGTGCAGCCCAGGGACTCGTAGGGATAAACGCGTCTGTAACTGGTCTCAAACCAGACACCGCGGATCTCATCGTCCAGCTTATCGTTTTGATTGATCTCCGTCTGCCTTTCGATGAACGCATCCATCTCTTCCCGCGTCAGGCCGGTTTTATACCGAATATAATGGCTGTTCGGATTCTGGTTGATCCGGTTTTCCAGGTCGGTCCGGTCAAAGTCGTACACTTCCACCAACAGATCGATGGTCGGTTTGGTATAGTCCTCGTCGGCCAGGATGACGTTCGGATCCAGGATAAGAATATAGAAGGCTTCGTTCGTAGCCAGAATGGTTCCGTTGCGATCCGTGATGTTGCCGCGCTGCGCCGCAATCGTCCGGCTGTCGTAAGATTGCTGGGAAAGGACGATCCGCGCGTAGGTCTGCTCATCGTTCTCCCGGATCCGAATCAAGGCAAAGACCAAAAGAAGCAAAGCCAACGCCACACCCAAAAGGGCGAACGTCAGCTTTCGTTTCATGTACGCTTTAAATTTTTTCGGTTTGGGTACTTCCTTTATATGTCCTTTCGAAATTTTATTCCGGAATGTCGTCATACTGCCGTACATACTCACTTTCTGTTTTGTCGTACACAATCACCTGGGCCGGATCCGCATAGACCATACCAAGCTCCTGCGTAGCAATTGCATAGATACGATCCAGATTATAATACGTTTCGATGTCCGTTTCAAGTGCTCTGTTTTCTCTTCTCAGATCAGCGATATTTCCCTGCAGCTCCTGGATTTTGTCAATCCGGCGGGTGATACTTGTCTGAAGGCCCAGATACTGCACGCAGATGCCCACCACAGCCAGCGCCGCGGCCGAAACAAACAGGACAAAGGGCAGGGACAGGCGAAGCGCCTTCTCCTGATTTCGTCTGGTCTGTTCGCTGATTCCGCGCTTATTCTCACGGCGGACAGGCTCGATTCTTCTGACAGTATTCCCGAAGATGTACGTGATATTGTTTTTCTTTCTTGTCTTTGCCATGATTTCGCTCCTGTTCTACGCCGGCCAGTGCCGGTGTTTAGTTTTCCTCTCCTCGCTCAAAAATCCTCAGCTTTGCGCTCGAGGAGCGGCTGTTTACGGCCAACTCTTCCTCCGAGGGGAGGATCGGTTTTCTTGTGACGACTCTGCCCTTGCTCTTTCGTCCGCAGACACACACGGGAAAATCCGGCGGGCAGATGCACGGATTTTCTGCCGTTTTAAAGGCGTTTTTCACGATCCGGTCCTCTAAGGAATGGAAGGTGATCACCGCGATGCGGCCGCCGGGCGTGAGGGCTTCGATCATGGAGCCCAGGGTGTTTTCCAGGACCTCCAGCTCCCGGTTGCAGGCGATCCGGATGGCCTGAAAGGTTCGCTTGGCGGGATGGCCGCCGGTCATTCTCACTTTGGGTGGAACCGACTCACGCACAATGTCGGCCAGTTCCAGCGTTGTTGTGATCGGTTTCTTCTCCCGATGCCTCACAATATGGCGGGCAATACTCCGGGCGGCGGGATCCTCGCCGTAGTCGTAGATCAGTCTGGCAAGCTCCTTTTCGGAATACCCGTTCACGATGTCCGCGGCCGTCAGGCTCTCCCGCTGATCCATTCTCATGTCAAGCGGCGCGTCTTCCCGATAGGAAAAGCCTCTCTCCGGCGTGTCCAGCTGATAGGAGGAAACCCCCAAATCCAGCAGCACACCGTCTACCTTCGGAATTTCCAGCTCCGCCAGGATTTCCGGAAACCGCTCGTAATTGCTGCGGACGATGGTGACGCGGCTTTCAAATTCTTTCAGCCGCTCCGTGGCCGCCTGTATGGCATCCGCATCCTGATCGATCCCGATGTAGCGGCCCCTTCCTGAGAGCCTCCGGCAGATTTCGCTGCCGTGTCCGGCACCTCCCATGGTTCCATCCACATAGATGCCGTCCGGCCTTATGTTCAGGCCTTCAATTGTTTCGTTCAGCAGCACGGATACGTGCCGGAAATTTCCGCTTTCGGACATATCGGCTCCCTATCGTTTTTTAATTAGAAACTTCCATGCGGCCTTGCGGCCGTGCAACACCACATGATATCGTCCCCACGCGCTGCTACACTTCCCATGAAGCCGACGGGCTGGCTTAAATTCCCAGCTCTTCCAGTTCTTCGCCCATCGAATCCAGGTCGATATCGCTGGCCGCTTCCCATCTCTCCTGATCCCAGATTTCGATGTGCCCGCCGACGCCGACGAACGTGGCATCTTTATCCAGCCCCGCAAAGTTTCGAAGCGGCTGCGGGATCAGAATGCGCCCTTGCTTATCAATCTCGCACTCGGCCGCGCTGGCCAGGAAGAAACGGCTCAGTTTCCGCGCGTTGGCGTTCGTGACCGGCAATGCCTGGATTTTCCCTTCCAGCATATTCCAGCCGATTTCATCAAACAGCCAGAGACAGTGATCCATTCCCTTGGTGACAACAAACCGTTCGCCCAGAAGCTCCCGGAATTTGGCAGGGACAATCAGTCGACCCTTCACGTCGACTGCGTGATTATATTCACCTTTATATCCATTTCCCTGCATTTGTCCAACCCGCCACTTTTCGCCACCAAATGGGCAACAATCTCCACTTAGGACCTATTCTAAAACCATCTCATCAAAAAAGCAAGTGGAAATGTAATTTTTTTCTTTACAATTCAGAGGGGGAATTTCGCAAAATTTTTGATATTTTGAAATATTTCAGAAATATTTTCGGTATTTTTTGAGTTTTCAGGAATATTGTGTTCGTTTAGAGGGGTGACCACAAGATCTGGTATTGTGCATTTTCGAATATTTATACGTGGTGGAAAGTGGAGGGAAATGGTTCATTCTGGAAGCTTTCCTACGCAGTGATCTGTTTTTCTGATGGGCCGCGTTCTCTTTCTCGCCTTACTCGACGGGGTTTTTGCCCCGGAAGTGGGGATTTGCATGGCGCGGCTCTCTTTTTCGGCCTTGCGCCACGTATTCATACCTTCTCACATGGACAAAAATGCGGGGCGTGTGTCTCTCTTTTGACATCACGCCCCGCATAGGTCAGATTTAATCGTCGTCTTCGCTGGACATTTCCTCGAATTCCAGCTCATCTAAGAGTTCTTCGAAGCCATCGCAGGCGATTTCCCATTCTTCATCATCTTCGATGTTCGAGAGAACCGGATCGCCGTTCTCATCCTCGGCGTACCGGTAGAAGTAGGGTTCGCCGCTTTCCAGCTTCTCTTCTTCCACCACCGCGATGTAGTTCTTCTTGTTGCTGCCCTTGTAGATGCCCATTACAGCGCACTCTGCCGTGCGGCCATCCTCCAGTTCCAGGGTGATCCACTTTTGCTCGCCGTCCTCAAAGTAGGCATCCGTGTCCTGGATGAACTCTTCCGGCTCTTTCTTTCCTTTTTTCGACATATAGACTCCTTATTTCCATCAGCACAGGTCCCAGACCAGCCGCCTTCGGCGTCTGTCGCGCCTTTGGCGCTGGAGCGGAGCACTTAGCGCCAGCCGCGGCTGACGCTTACGTGCGTGCCCCACCATGCACTTAGTGAAGCGGAGTCATTAGACGAACGCTGAGCTTAGTGCAATGGTGCTATGTCTGGGCCTTCTGTGCTGATTTTTATTGTATTACACGTTAAACCGGAACAACACCACGTCGCCGTCCTGCATCACATAGTCCTTGCCTTCCAGGCGCACCAGGCCTTTTTCGCGGGCTGCGGCGTATGTACCGGCGTCTAACAGCTCCTGGTAGTTCACGACCTCCGCGCGGATGAAGCCGCGCTCAAAATCTGAGTGGATCTTGCCGGCTGCCTGCGGCGCCTTTGTGCCGATCTTGATCGTCCAGGCTCTCGTCTCCTTCTCGCCTGCCGTCAGGTAGCTGATCAGTCCCAGAAGCCGGTAGCTTGCCTTGATCAGCTTGTCAAGGCCAGATTCGGAAAGCCCCATATCCTCTAAGAACATGGCCTTCTCCTCGTCCTCCAGCTCGGAGAGTTCCTCCTCGATCCGGGCGCAGATGACAAAGACTTCGCTTCCTTCCTTTGCGGCATACTCGCGCACCTGCTGCACGAACGGGTTGGACGCGCCGTCATCCGCCAGGGAGTCCTCGTCAACGTTCGCGGCGTAAATCACGGGCTTCGCCGTCAGAAGGTTTAAGGAAGCAATCAGCTCCTCGGCATCCTCATCCTCCGCCTCAAAGGTCTTGGCCAGCTCGCCGTTTTCCATGTGCGCCTGCAGTTCCTTTAAGATTTTGACTTCCTTCGCCAGTGCCTTGTCGCCGTTCGCGCTGCGGGAGGACTTGGCAATCCGGCGCTCCAGGATCTCCAGATCAGAGAAGAGCAGCTCCAAATTGATGGTCTCGATATCGCGCAGAGGATTGATGCTTCCGTCCACATGGACGATGTTGGAATCCTCAAAGCAGCGGACCACGTGCACAATAGCGTCCACCTCGCGGATGTTGGCCAGGAACTGGTTGCCCAGACCTTCTCCCTTGGAAGCGCCTTTCACCAGTCCGGCGATGTCCACGAACTCGATCACGGCCGGCGTGGTCTTCTTGGAGTTATACATATCGGTCAGCAGTTTCAGACGAAAATCCGGAACCGCCACAACCCCTACGTTCGGGTCGATGGTGCAGAACGGATAGTTGGCCGATTCGGCTCCAGCCTTGGTTAAAGAGTTAAAAAGGGTGCTTTTGCCCACATTGGGCAGCCCGACGATACCTAATTTCATGAATTCTCTGGTCTCCTTACTGTTACGTTGCCTGTAACGATCAATCAAGCATTATAACGCATAACTTCACAATTCGCAAGCATCAAAGAAAAGAGGGCTAGCCATCTTGTGCGACACTGCTCAAAAAAGGAGGGACCTAAGCGCAATCCATTTCGCCGGTATCCCTCCTATTTTTTTACTTTTTAAGCCACCCATCCAAGGTCGCCAGAATATCCCGGAAGACCGTAGCCTTCTCCTTTTCATTCAGGATTTCATGGCGCAGGCCGGGATAGAGCTTCCCTTCCGTGTCCGCGTAGCCAACCTGCTTCATCAGATTGATGGCTTCCCAGAATTTCTCGTCGTTCACGCGGCAGGGGTCCTCGCCGCCGGAGAAGAAGCGCACAGGAAGCTCGGGGCGACCCATCTGCCAGCCCGCGGGATCATACGTCTCCTTCAGCAGATATAGCAGTGACTTGTAACCGTTTAAGGTGAACGGAAATCCGCAGAGCGGATCGTTGTTGTAGGCATCCACCTGCTCCGGCTGCGTGTTCAGCCAGGCGTTTTTGCGGCCTTCCGTCGCAAACGGCTTGTTGAAGCTGTCGATAAACGCGCCCGTCAAAAGGTTGCTGTACGCGTGCTCCCCCTTCAGGCCGATCAGCACCGCCATCAGCGCGTTGCCGAAGCTGACTGCCGGGTTGGCGCTGGGGCTTCCGATCACGCACAGGCCGTCCAGATCCCGGTCGTACTTACGGGCATAGCAGCGCACCGCCAACGAGCCCATGCTGTGGCCGATCAGATACAGCGGCTGGTCGGAGTATTCCTGGCGGATGAGCTCCGTCAGCTGATGCAGATCCTCCACAAGGCCAGGGCCGCCGCCCTCGTAGAAGAACCCGAGATCTTCCGTTTTTCGCACGCTTTTTCCATGTCCGCGGTGATCATTGATCACGCACAGATATCCATTCCCGGAGAGATACTCCATGAAAGGAAGGTATCTCTCCTTGTACTCGCACATGCCATGAGCCAGCTGAACGACCGCCTTTTCCTTTCCTTCCGGTCTGGTGATCAGCACATCGATCGGCAATCCATCCACCGCTGAAATCATGGTCCTATACTCTTTTTCCACTTCCGCTTATCTCCTTTTTGATCTCTTTCTTCCCGCCAAAGTCAGGATCAGAATGATCAGTATCAGGAAGGCCACAATCGCCAGCACCGCGTAGAGCAGGATGGGACTGTCATCGCCCGTCCGGGCGCCGCCGCCTGATGTGGGCGGTTCTGTCGCCGGAGCAGCCTTCGTGGTTTCCCGGCCGACATTGCCTTCCGTGGTGGGGGCAACCGTGACAGGGGCTTCCGTCGTCGGGGCCACCGTGACAGGCGCTTCTGTCGTCGGCGCTACCGTGACAGGGGCTTCCGTTGTCGGAGGCTCCGTGACAGGCGGCTCCGTTGCCGGCGGCTCGGTCACAGGGATGACAGGCTCCGCCGTCGACTCTTCCCGGTAGACCAGCACGTACGTCGAGAACTTGTCTGTCTCGAAAGTGATGGTTTCTTCCGCCTCGTCCAGATCCGGCAGGAAATCGGTCTGTCCTTCGTGAACCCGCAGCATTTCGAAAATGCGCTGGTTTCTGGCGTTCGCGCTCTTTCGCATTCCTTCCGGAATGGTGACGGTGAGACGTATCGGTGTCTCTGTCGTCTTGACAACGGTCGTCGTCGTATCCACGGTCTTTAAGAGTTCGATATTCAGATACTCTCCCACCCGGTAGGTTTTTTCCGCGTTATTGACAGCACTGATGATATTGGAATAATCGCTTCCCGGCAGGGACGTGATTACCGATACGTTCAGGCGCAGCGCTACCGGCACACCGGTCTTCTTCAGCGCAATCTCATCCTCCGACAATACCAGATCCAGCACGGCCTTCAGGTCGGTTTCGGAGCTGGCTCCGGCTGCCTGATCACTGATCACTTCCGTGATGACGGTGCCGGAGAGCACCGGAATGACCGTCAGATCCGTCCGCTCGGTGCATCGGATGCAGTGGCGGGACTTCACGCCCTCGGTCTCGGTTGTGGCCGGAATATCGACGGTAAACTCCAGGCTGAAGTCATGTCCCAGCGCGGAATTTTCTTTGACTCTCGTCTCCGTCTTCTGGCACACGGAGCAGGTTCTGCTCTCGGTTCCGTCATCCGTACAGGTCGCGTTCTCATCGGAGATCCAGTCTCTCCACTTGTGCCCTAAGGCCGGCAGCGCTTCGGTTTCCGTCTCTCCGCCCGCGCTGCACACGCGGCTTCTCTCGCCGGCATCTTCGCAGGTGGCTTCCTTCGTAACCGTCCACTCGCTCCACGCATGCTCTAAGGTAGGAATGGCTTCCGTCTCCACTTCGCCGCCAACGCTGCAGGTGCGTGTTCTCTCGCCCGCTTCGCGGCAGGTGGCTTCCTTCGTAACCGTCCACTCGCCCCACGCATGCTCTTTCTGAGGAAGCACTTCCGTTTCGACGGTGTCGCAGACGCTGCACACGCGGATCTGCTCACCTGCCTCCTGGCAGGTCGCCTCCTTCGTAACCGTCCACTCGCCGAAGCTGTGTCCCTTGGCCGGGATCACTTCCATATCGGACACTTCCGTGCAGCGCTCACAGTGATGGCTTCTCATGCCTTCTTCCGCGCAGGTGGCTTCCTTATCGATCGTCCACTCCGCGCTCCAGGCGTGGCCCAGGGCGGAGCCTTCCGCCGTGCGGGTTTCCTTATGACCGCAGTTGGCGCATGTGCGGCTCTCTGTTCCGTCCTCTGTGCAGGTGGCGTTTTCATCCGAATTCCACTCGCCCCAGGCGTGCTCTAACGCCGGAAGAACTTCCGTCTCCACTTCGCCTCCCACGCTGCAGAAGCGCGCTCTCTCGCCCGCTTCGCCACAGGTGGCTTCCCTGGTCACTTCCCAGTCGCTCCATACGTGATCTTTCTGCGGGATCACTTCGGTCTCAACCGTATCGCAGGCGCTGCACACGCGGATCTGCTCGCCCGCCTCCTGGCAGGTCGCTTCCTTCGAAACCGTCCACTCACCGAAGCTGTGCCCCGTCGCCGGGATCACCTCCATCTCGGACACTTCCCCGCAGCGCTCGCAGTGACGGCTTCTCATGCCTTCCTCTGTGCAGGTGGCTTCCTTGTCGATCGTCCACTCTTCGCTCCAGGCGTGACCCAGGGCGGAGCCTTCCGCCGTGCGGGTTTCCGTGGCACCGCAGTTGGCGCAGGTGCGGCTCTCGGTTCCGTCTTCCGTGCAGGTGGCGTTCTCATCCGAGGTCCACTCGCCCCAGGCGTGCTCCAAGGCCGGAAGAACTTCCGTCTCCACTTCGCCTCCCTCAAGGCAGAAGCGCGCCCTCTCGCCCGCTTCGCCGCAGGTGGCTTCCCTGGTCACTTCCCAGTCGCTCCATACGTGGCCTTTCTGAGGGATCACTTCGGTCTCGACCGTATCGCAGGCGCTGCACACGCGGATCTGCTCGCCCGCCTCCTGGCAGGTCGCTTCCTTCGAAACCGTCCACTCACCGAAGCTGTGCCCCGTCGCCGGGATCACCTCCATCTCGGACACTTCCCCACAACGCTCACAGTGACGGCTCTTCATACCATCTTCCGTACAGGTCGCTTCCTGATCGATCGTCCACTCTTCGCTCCAGGCGTGGCCAAGGGCCGAGCCTTCTGCCGTGCGGGTTTCCGTCTCCCCGCAGTTGGCGCAGGTGTGGCTCTCCGTACCGTCTTCCGTGCAGGTGGCGTTCTCATCCGAGATCCACTCACCCCACGCGTGCTCTAAAGCCGGAAGGGCTTCCGTCTCCACTTCGCCTCCCACGAGGCAGAAGCGCGCTCTCTCGCCCGCTTCGCCGCAGGTAGCTTCCTTCGTCACTTCCCAGTCGCTCCACATGTGATCCTTCATGGGGATCACTTCGGTCTCCACCTCGCCGCAGACTGTGCAGGTACGGCTCATCTGCCCTTCCGCCGTGCAGGTGGCTTCCCAGTCTGTCTTCCACTCGCTGAAGGTATGGACATGCTCTTCCGGTTCCTCCGGCTTGATTTCCTCGGCTTCCTTGCTTCCAAAAAGCGGCGGATACTTAAACGCAGGGAAATCCTTGATCAGAACGCCCGACGACTTATGCTCCTCTTCCACGGTGACGCCGTCTTTATGGGCTGGCTCAGTTGCCTCCACCGCGACGTAAACTTCCGCCGGCGTTTCCTGATCATCCAGATAGGCATCCGCCAGATACCAGTTCTGATCCTTCATCTGGACCAGGTTCCACATGTGCTTCGTCGGTTCCTTCTTCTCGCCCGGCGTGGTTCCGCTCACTTCATCCGATGTGGTTCCGCTCACAAGAACATTGTTTAAGACCAGGTTGTTCATGCGGTCAAGCAGGACCTTCATCAGCTTCGCATAGCCTTCCGCAGTCGCTTCATGCTGATATTTCTCCAACAGGATGCCGGCGATGGTCTTATACTGACCCTGTTCCTTCTTCGGTTTCTTTTCATCGGCCTTTGCCGCTTCGGCCGCGGCTGCTTCCGCTGCACTCTCCGGGTCCAGTTCCTCGTCCAGAATGATTTCATCCTCCAGGACCTCTTCCTCTTCCAGGAAAAATTCCTCTTCCAGGATCAGTTCCTCCTCGGACATGTCTTCTTCCGGATTCTCCTTTACATAGCTTCCCAGCTGAAGGACATAGTTGTGGACCACGCGCACCGTGTCTGTGTAGCCGGCGCCTTCCCACAGGAGGGCTCTCGCCTCAAACACGGCCTTATCTAACGCCTTCTCCACATCCGGAATGTCCTTGCGAGCGTCTTTGTACGCCTCCTTTAAGATCAGTGTCACCTGATCCACGCTGAGCTTCCAGCCGTTTTCGGTTTCCGCAAAGCTCAGCTTTGTCTTGACTTCGGCGCCATCCAGCCAGAACACCTGGGGATAATCATAGCCATAAGCCATCATGGCCCGGGCCACCTCGCCCTGGATGGTTTTCTCCAGCTTTTTATAATCCTCACGGTTCTTGTAGGTTCCCTGATCGATCTCTTCCCGCGTGAGCCCGGAAAGCGTGTAGGTTCCTGCCACATTCAGGACCAGTCCCTTTTCCTCGGTGGCCGCTCCTTCTTCTGCAGTCGCAGCCCCCTCCTCCGCTTTCGGAGCTTCCTCCTTGGCGAATTTTGTCAGGTCCTCCGCCTTCTTCAGGGCATCGTAGTAGACCTTCTCGTTCTTGCTCAGCTGACCGTAGAACCACGCAAACCCGTCCTTGGAAATCTGAAGCCCCTTCAGGTCTTTTTTCTCTTGTGTCCCTTCCGCCCCTTCACTTCCTTCGGCAACCACTTCCCCGTCCGCCAAAGCCAGTTGCGGAAAAGCCGGCAGACTGCCACAGGTCAACGCCAGGGCCAGAACCGCCGCTCCAATGGTTCTCTCAATTCTCTTCATCCTCATTCCCGTTTGTCCGAAGCGTCACTCCGGACTTCCTCCTTTCCTTAAGCTTCCTGTTCGTACCTGTCCATGCTGATTGGTTACTTTTCAAGCTAATTTTACCCCTTCCTTTGTGAAAAAGCAACGAAAAGAGCCGACCGATACAGTTTGTTTGGGTTCTAGGTTACCGAATAACAGCAAGAGGGGGACCGCTTTCACTGCGATCCCCCTCTCATGAATCCTTCTTTATTTCTTCAGCACCTCATTCAGACTCCCCGTGCGATAACCCAGCAAATCCAGGCTCACATAAGAAAAACCATAATCCTGGAGCGTCTGATACACCTTCTTCCGTGTATCCTCCTCCATCAAAGCGCGCATATCGTCCGGTGTCAGCTCGATGCGGGCCAGCTTTCCATGGATGCGCACCCGCAATTGATGAAAGCCCAAACCGCGCAGGTATTCCTCCGCCCGGTCCACCATAAGAAGCTTTTCCCGGGTAATCTCCTCCCCGTACGGAAAGCGCGACGCTAAGCAGGCGTAGGAAGGCTTGTCCCAGGTGGGAAGCCCAAGCTCCCGGGAAATCTCCCGGATTTCGCTCTTATATAACCCCGCCTCGCGAAGAGGGCTTTGGATCCCGAGCTCCCGGATCGCCTGCATGCCCGGCCGATAATCGCCCAGGTCGTCCATGTTCGAGCCTTCCGCGATGGCCGCAAAGCCTTCCCGGCTTGCCAGCTCCTTCATCCCGGAAAACAGGGTTTTCTTGCACAGGTAGCAGCGGTTCGGCGGGTTCGCGGTAAAGCCTTCGATCTGCTGCTCATCCACTTCCACCTGCAGATGACGGATGCCGTTCTCCTTGCAAAACTGGAGGGCCTCCGCCTGCTCGGCGGAAGGAAAGAAGCAGGATCTGGCCGTCACCGCGCACATCCGATCCCCCAGCGCTTCCTTCGCCGCCCACAGAAGGAGCGTGGAATCCACGCCGCTGGAGTAGGCGACCGCCACACTGTTCAAGAATTTCAGGTACGTTTTCAGCGCTTCATATTTTTGTCTCAGTTCCTCTTTCATAGATGCTTTACTCCCTGCCACAAAGCTCTTGCGTTATTCTGTCTCGCCGTGTTACAGACTTCCCTTCGTGGAGAGCACATCCACAATCCGCGGATCAAACTGGGTCGCCTGATCCAGCGCTTTTCCGAAGGCTTTGAACATCGCCTCCATCTTGTGGTGATCGTTCTCCCCGTACAGGCACTTCAGGTGCAGGTTCATGCCCGCGGAATAGGAAATGGCGTAGAAAAACTCTTTGGCCATCTGCGTGTCCATGTCGCCGCAGCGCTCTCCCTTAAAGTCCGCGTCGAAAACCAGGTACGGACGCCCGGATAAGTCGATCGCGCACATCGCGAGGGTCTCATCCATCGGCAGAAGAAGTGAGCCGTAGCGTCTAATCCCCTTTTTATCTCCCACCGCTTCCTTGATGGCGGTGCCCAGCACGATGCCGGCATCTTCGATGCTGTGATGGCAGTCCACCTCCAGATCCCCGGTCACAGAAACGCTCAGGTCAAACAGGCCGTGCCGCGCAAAGCCATTAAGCATGTGATCAAAAAAGCCGATCCCCGTATGGATGTCTGCCTTTCCGCTTCCGTCCAGGTTCAAACTGATCCGGATCTGTGTTTCCTTGGTGTTCCGTTCTACCGTCGCTGTTCTGGCCATGTTGGCTCCTTTCTGCATGACTTGCATTTTGTTTTTGAATTTGCTATGATGTTTCTCCACACATTGGGAGGTGTCTATGAATAAAAAAGAAATATCTGAGATCAAAAAGCTTTTCACAAAGGAACACTGCCGGATCGACCACATCAGCTGCTGCTATGTGAACGGGCAGAAGGAAAAGCTTCTGACAACAACCGACGCCTTCTTCTCCCTGCCGGAGGAAGAGGCCTACAAATACTTTGACATTTTCCGGAAGACGCTCTCGGGAAGCATCGGCAAGAATCTGATGACCATGGAGTTCCCCTTGGAAGAAGAGGAAGAAGAGGGCCGCCAGGCCTTCCTCATGGATCTGGTGAGCTCTTCCCTGGGCGATGAGGATCTGTTAAACCAGTACTTTGACCGGGTGATCGAAACCTTCGACTACGCGGAGAATTTCCTGATCGTGCTCATTGACGGAAGCTACGACATTCCGGCCAAGGGCACGGACGGCCTGGAGCAGTTCGACGCCTCGGAATATGTCTACCACTACATCCTTTCCAGCATCTGCCCCGTGTCCCTGGCCAAGCCCGCCCTGGCTTACAATCCGGAGCAGAACCGGATTGAGGACCGCGTGCGCGACTGGGTCGTCTCGGCCCCGGAAATCGGTTTTCTCTTCCCCGCTTTCCACGACCGCAACACGGACATTCATCAGCTGCTCTTCTACTCCAAGAACGCGGCGCTCCCCAACGCCGAGACGGCCGAAACGCTGCTGGGCTGCGTCACCCCGCTTCCCGCGAAGGATCAGCACGAGTCCTTCAACAGCATGGTGGAGGAAGCCCTGGGCGAGGAATGCAGCTTCGACGCGGTGCGCTCCATCCACGAGAACCTGACAGAGCTGCTCGAGGAGAACAAGGAAAACCCGGAGCCCGTCAGCCTTTCCAAGAAGGATGTGAGCCGGCTTCTGTCCTCCTGCGGCGCGCCGGAGGAAAATCTTCCCGTGGCCGAGGCGCACTTCACGGAAGCGATCGGCGAGAAGAACAGCCTGATGGCCAGCAACATCACCGCGCTTCGCTCCTTTGAGGTCAAAACCCCGGATGTCACCGTGCAGGTGAAGCCCGATCGCTCTGACCTTGTGGAAACCCGCCTGATCGACGGAAAGCCGTACCTGGTCATCGCCCTCACCGACGAGGTGAGCGTGAACGGGATCCGGATCACGCCGCCGAAGGCAGCCGAGGAAGAATAACTAAAGGCGGGGGAGAGGGCTGCACGCAGCCATTTCCCTTCGCTTTTACATATGCGTCTTTACAGGTCTACCACTTCCAGCTCTGCGTCCGTCAGGACGTGGAGCTCTTTTTTGTTCATGAGATCATACAGAACCGGTACCACAAACAGCGTCATAAAGGTGGCATACGTCAGACCGCCGATGGTGACCACCGCGATCGGCTGCATCAGCTCCGAGCCCATGCCCACGCCGATGGCCATCGTCGTCAGACCCAGGATGGTCGTGATCGCGGTCATCAAAATCGGACGCATACGTGTGACGCCGGCCTCAAGGAGCGCTTCCCGCTTGGGCGTGCCCTCGGCCCGCAGCTGATTGACAAAGTCCACCAGCACGATACCGTTGTTGACGACGATACCGGACAGCATGATGAGACCTAACAGCGCGATGACGCTCACCTCCATGTCCGCGATCCACAGGGCCAAAAAGCCTCCCGTAAAGGCAAGCGGAATCGTAAACATGACGATGAAAGGAGATTTTAACGACTGGAACTGCGCGACCATGATCAGATAGATAAACGCAAGCGCCAGCGCGAGCATCTGTCCCAGCTGCTCAAACGCCTCGTTGATGGTTTCGTTCTCACCGGTAAACTCGGTCTTGATACCATCCGGGATTTCCACATCGCGGATCGCGCGCTCCACATCTCCGCTCACAAGGCCGACATTGTAGCCTTCCGCCAGCGTACCGGACAGCGTCAGGTAGCGGTTCTGTTCATAGCGGGAGATGGAGGAAAGCGCCTCGGTCTCCGTGACCGTGGCCACATCCTTAAGCGGAATTTCCTTCTCCACCCCGGTGCGGTCCGTCACCTTGAAGACATAGTTTCGAATGTCCTCCAGCGACATCTCGGTTCTCTTTTCATCCGTGATAATCACGGAATATTCATTCTGATTTTCCGTCAGCGTGGTGGCGGTTTTGCTGGTGGAAAGCGCTTCCGCCAGGCTCATGTACGCCTGCGCGACGGTCAGCCCCTGCTTCATCGCCTCGTTCTTGTTGATCGTAATGCGAAGTTCGGGCGTGGGATCCTCGATGCCGCTCGACACCTCGGCGATGCCCTCCACCGTCGCAAGCCGATCCGCCAGATTCTGCGCGGTATTTCGCAGATCGTCCAGATCGTTTCCGGACACGCGGATGGAGACGCCGCTGCCGGTCAGGCTGGACATATCCATGCTGGCGGAACCGGACGCTCTGACCTCCGCCGCCACATCGTCAAACAGATGGTTGATGCGGGTCGCAATCTGCTGGCTGCTTTCGGTCTTATCTTCCCGCAGGATGACGTACACCGTCACCGAATCATTGCTTCCACCGGAACGGTTTAAGAGCGAGCCACCGCCCACAAGAGCGCCGACCGTCTCCACGCCATCCAGCTTCAGGATCCGCTCGCATACCAGGTCAGCCGTCTCCACGGTGTCTTCCCACTCGGCGCCTTCCGGCATCGTCACATTCACCGAAATCTGCGTGCTGTCCATGGCAGGCATGAAGGCGGTTCCCTTCTGAACCGAACCCATGACCGACACCACCAGGAACAGGACCGCGACCATCAGCGTAAACGCCTTGTGATTCAGGCATCCGTTTAACACCACGCGGTAGCCCTTCATAAAGAAATCAAAGATCCGGTGCGGTTTTTCCTTCGTATCCTTCAAAAGTCCTGCGGCCATCGCCGGCACCAGCGTCATGGCCACGATCAGACTGGCGAACAGCGAATAGGCGATCGTGAGGGCCATGTCCGTGAAGAGTTCCCGGGTCAGGCCTTCGATAAACACAATCGGCAGGAACACGCAGACCGTGGTCAGCGTGGAAGCCGTGATGGAACCGGCCACCTGCACGGTTCCGGACACGGCCGCCTGCGCCGCCGGCACGCCTTTGTTGCGGAGCCGGTAGATATTTTCGATAACGACAACCGAGTTATCCACGAGCATACCGACGCCGATCGCGAGGCCCGACAGGGAAATCACGTTCAGGGTGATGTTGGAAAAATACATCAGCACGAACGCGAACACAACGCTGATCGGGATCGAGCAGGCGATGACCAGCGTGGGCTTCATATCCTTCAGGAACAGGATCAGCACCAGGATCGCCAGCACGGCGCCGTACATCAGGTTCTGTAACACCGTGTTCACAACCAGGTCAATGTAATCGCCCTGGTCGGACAACATGGTAAAGCGCGTCCCCGGGAATGCCTTTTCGAGCGCCTTGAAGGTATCCGAGACGTTGTCCGACACTTCCGCGGTCGAATAATTCGACTGCTTGTTCATGCTTAAGAGAACGCCGTTCGTTCCGTTGATCTTCGCGTAAATCTCCGCCGCATTGTTGCTGTAAAAGACATCTGCCACATCCGCCAGATAGATCGGATCGGCTCCTTCGATTCCCATGTCAAACAGGAAAAGGTTCTTCAGCTCCTCCTCGCCCTTCAGCTTATCGCCCACGCGGATCAGCCAGTTTACGCCTTCTTCCTCCACATACCCGGCCGGCATCGCAAAGTTCTGTGCCGACAGGATCTGGGAAATCATATCCATGGTGATGACGCCGCTGATGTTCGCCTGCTTTAAGGCATCCGAGCGGGCTCCGTTCAGCACCTCGATCGCCTGCCCAATCTGGCTCTCGCCGCTGCCTACCTGCGCAAGGCCCTCGGAAATCTGCGCGCCTGCCGCGTTCATTTCGCTCGTGGCCGCGCGTTCCTGCTCATCTAAGTAGGCTTTGCCGATCTCCAGCTGTTCCCGCGCGGCGGCCAGTTCCGCTTTGGCAGCCTTTAAGGCGCGAATTCCCTCCAGCGCCTTCGGAAGCCCGTCCTTGGCGGTTTCCAGCTGCTCACGGGCTGTAGCGATCTGCTCCTTTTGCAGAATGTAGTCCTGCCACTTCTGAAAAGCCTCATACAGCTCGTCATAGCTGACAACCGTCGTCTCCCCGGCTTCGCCCGGCTCGTTCGCGTCATCCGCGGCGCGGGTTTCCGTGGCATTCGCGTCATCCGCGGCACGGGTTTCGGGCGTATCGCCCTCCGCCAGGAACGCACGGCTGGCAAAATTCCCAGTCGTGCGATGATAGATCACGGAGCTCTCCGGCTCTAACGTCATCTCCTCCGCAGTCTCTTTCGCGGGCTCTGTCTCAGGCAAAGGGCTTTCCGCCGGAATGCTCTCGGCCGGGGCGGCTACCGCCAACGGATTCTGCTGTTCCTCCGTGGGGGCGATTTCTTCTCCCTGGCCCTCTTCCGCCTCGGTGTTTTCCGGCTCTGTGCTCTGAGCAGGCTCTACGCTGTTTTCTGTTTCTATGGTGTTCTCGGTTTCTTCCGAAACCGGCTGTTCCTCACTTGCAGGGCTCGCCGGCTCCTCCGCGGTGCTCTCCGGCTCCGACGGGCTTTGGCTTTCCACCTCTCCTGCCGTGCTCTCCGGCTCCGACGGACTCTGGCTTTCCACTTCGCCTGCCGTGCTCTCCTGCTCCGACGGACTCTGGCTTTCTACCTCGCTCGCCGTGCTCTCCGGCTCCGACGGGCTCTGGCTTTCTACCTCGCTCGCGGTGCTCTCCGGCTCCGACGGGCTCTGGCTTTCTACCTCACTTGCGGTGCTCTCCGGCTCTTCCGAAGTACTTTCTGGCTCTCCTGCGGTACTCTCCGCTTCCGCCGATGTACTTTCCGCTTCTCCCGCAGTGCTCTCAGGTTCTCCCGCGGTACTCTCCGCTTCCTCCGATGTGCTCTCCGGCTCCTCCGCAGTGCTCTCTTCCTCCCCGCTGGTTTCCTCAGAGCCATCCGGGAACACCAAGTTGCCGTTTTCATCGACATAAGGCTTTAAGACCGCCTCAAACAGCTGGTTCATCTGCGTTTCCACCAAGGTGATGGCTTCCTCCGCAGAGGCCAGTTGCTCCTCCTGACCGGCCAGACTTCCCTGCAAATCGACGAGTGCTTTCTCGAGCGAATCCAGGTCCGAATACGTGACCCCCGTAAAAGCGGCCATCTGCTTGTACAGTTCCGCTTCCTGCTTCGCGATCTCCTCCTCAGCGGCGGAGATGGTCATCTCGCCGGATAAAATCTCCATTCTGGCAGCCGCAAATCCGTCGCTCGCCTGCGAAACGCCGGCCGCGTAAGCCTCGTTGGCTTCCTCCAGCTGCCGCCTCGTATCCGCCAGCTCCGCCCGGGCATCCTCGAGGTCCTTGATGTGCCCATCGAGCTGGTCGGTCACCACCTTCTGAATCTTTCTGTTGACCTCATCAATCTTTTTCTGGCTGAGCAGGACGTTCAGCTGCGTGCTGATCTTTCCGCTTGCGCTTACCGAAGCCACGCCTTCCGTGCCTTCCAGCCTTGGAATAATGTTCTTGTCCAGGAAATCCGAGATTTCCTCCGAATCCATCCCTTCCACGGAGACGGCAGCCACCACGACCGGCAGCATATCCGGGTTGATCTTCATGATGCTGGGCGTCCCCACCATGTCATCCCAGGCGCCGCCCAGGGTATCCAGTTTCTCGCGCATTTCCACCGTCTTGGTGTCCATGTTGACGTCTTCCTGAAATTCCAGGATGACCATGGAGACATTTTCCGAAGAGACAGACTGAATGCTGCTGATGCCGCTTAATGTCGCCATCGACTGCTCGATGGGTTTCGTAACGGTCGCCTCCACTTCCTCCGGCGTTGCCCCGACGTACGTTGTCATGACAAGCGCATAAGGCAGGTTGATGCTGGGCAGAAGGTCCGGCGTCATCCGGGTAAAGGAAACAAAGCCAAGGATGAGTACCAGAACCACCCCGACCATGACTGTAAACGGTTTTTTTACACTAAATTTTGCGATCATGTTCTGCCTTTCTTGTTGCGCATTGATACACTTCCCGGGAAAGCAAATGCGTCGCTTCGTTGCTACGCAACTAACGCGCCGCTGCAACAAAATTCGGCATTCGCTCCGCTCCCTTTGGTCGCGTAGCTGTATGCCTCATTTTGTTGCGCGCTCGGATGCAATTGCATGAGCTGAAGAACAAGTTCTTCGCTCATGCCTTGCATCCTCACTTTGCTTTCAAAAAAATTCTACCCCTAATGCCAAACGCGATCAAATAAACTTTTCATAAATCATCCCGGCCTTTTATGCAGCGCCAGTTTACACCGTTTTGGTGATCTGACGGTAGCGGTCAAAATGAAAGCGCAGTCCTTCCCATTCCCGCATCTCCCCCGTCTCGCACTTCTCCCAGTTCTCCTCCAGATCCAGGTTCGGGAAAAACGTATCCGCAGGGAAAGTCGTCTCCAGCTTCGTCACCAGGGCTTCCTCGCAAAACGGCAACAGCAGCAGGTAAATGCTCTCCCCGCCGATGACAAACACGTTGCGGTCCGGGTAGTTTTCCGCTACGGCTGCCGCCTGCGCCGCTGTCTTCACAAACACAAGCTCCGTGTTTCCATCCACGATCCGCCGCTCGTCCTCCTTGCGGGAAAGGACGATATTGACGCGCCCCTTTAACGGCCTTCCCCCCGGAAAGCTCTCCAGGGTTTTGCGCCCCAGGATCACCACGGCTCCTTTCGTGGTCTCCCGGAAATACTTCATGTCCTCCGGTACGCTCACCAAAAGGCCTCCGTCCCGGCCAATTCCCCAGTTACGATCTACTGCCACAATTGCCTTCATCATTTCCTCCCATCACAAGCCACATTTGCGGAAAACAAGGAAAAGTGGCTGCCAGCAACCATTTCCCTGCATATCCGTGCTTGAATAGCGTAATACAAAAGAAGCGCAATTGTTCCGCCTTTTTTCGTTACTATTCACGGGTCACCAACCCATCAGGTCCCAGGCCATCCGCTTACAGCGTATGTCGCACCTTCGGTGCTTTTGCCTGGGACTGATGGGTGGTGACTGCTTTCGCAGTTCAATAGCAAATCAAGAGTGCTTATGCATGCAAGCATGCAAAGCACCTCTTGATTGCTATTGACCCGTGAATAGTAACCTTTTTTCAGACTCTCACAATTGCGTTTCTCAAAAATTCGATGTTCCCGATACGATTGGTGTTAGAGCCGATCGTAGTACTCCGCCGGAATAAAACCGGTGACGACAATGCCCTCATCGGTGTAATCTTCCGAGAGCAGCTGCCCATATTTTCTTAAGATCTGAATCTTTCCCGCTTCCGCATAGGAAAAGCAACGATTGACCGCGATGCCCCGACTCCGCAGGAAGGACGACAACGCTTCCTTCACGTCCTCCAGGCCTTCCCCGGTGCGCGCGGAAATGCGAAAGGCCTTTTCCGCCTGGAAATCTTTTAAGACCTCCGGCACGCCTTCCTTGTCCACCTTGTTAAACAGCGTATAAATCGGTTTGTCGCTGATTTCCAGCTTCTTTAATGTCTCGTACACCACGTGCATCTGCACGTCCATGTCCGGGTTGGACGCATCCACCACGTGCAGAATCAGATCGGCATACCGCGCTTCCTCCAGGGTACTCTGAAACGCCTCGATCAGATGATGCGGCAGTTTCCGGATAAAGCCTACGGTGTCGGTCAAAAGGACGCGCTCCCCGGCGCCCAAAATCAGTTCCCGGGTGGTGGGATCCAGCGTGGCAAACAGCTTGTCCTCGGCAAAGATATCCGCCTGTGTCAGGCTGTTTAGCAGGGTCGATTTTCCGGCGTTCGTATATCCCACGATCGCCGCCACGGGCATATGGTTCTTGGTCCGCTTCATCCGGGTGGTCTCCCGGTGCCGTGTCACCTCCGCCAACTCGCTCTTTAACTGGCTGATCCGCTCATGGATCCGCCGGCGGTCGATCTCCAGCTTCTTTTCACCCGGGCCTCTGGTTCCGATGCCGCCGCCTAAGCGGGACAGGGAACGCCGCATGCCCACCAGGCGCACGGCCCGGTCCTTGAGCTGCGCCAATTCCACCTGGATCCGGCCTTCCCGTGTGGTCGCGTGCGCCGCAAAGATATCCAGGATCACGATCGTCCGGTCCATCACCTTACAGTCGAGGGCGTCCTGCAGGTTGCGAAGCTGCGCCGGCGACAGCTCATCGTCACAGACAACGCCGTCCGCCCCGAGCTCTGCAACCCGTTCGCGCACCTCGTCGATTTTGCCTTTTCCCAGATAGGTTCCGGGATGAATGCTCTCCCGGTTCTGGATCATGATATCCAATGTCTCCGCGCCGGCTGTCGAAACCAGTTCCGCCAGCTCGCGCAAAGATTTTTCCGTGTCATCGTGTTCTCCGGTGGACACGCCCACCAGGATTACCCGTTCTTTTTCTTCCTTAGTCTCGATCATCTTCCCCTTTTTCCTACCGGGAACGGAGGAACTGGATTTCATGCGTCACCTTTTCCTCTGCGCCGTAGGTTTTCTGATATGCTTCAAAACAGGCCAGTGCCTTCTGATACTCATGCAGGTACTCGTAGCAGACCGCCTCGTAGTAGTCCAGCGTCTTCCGCTCCTCTCCGTTCAGCTTCTTCTGTCCATCCTGCACGCTCGCAAGGGCCTTCTCATAGTCTTCTTTCAGCAGATAATACTCCGCAATATACTCGTCCACCTTCCCGTTGTCGGGTTCCTGGGACTTCAGTCTCTGAAGCAGCGACAGTGCTTCCTCGCCCCGGTCCAGATTCAGATAGCTTACCGCCAGGTAGGTGATGCTGTTAATCGGAAGCCGATTAAGCCCCACCGCCTCGAGCTCCACGACGCATCTCCCGTAATCTTCCAGCAAAAACGCCGCCTGCGCGCGGGCTTCCCGTGTCTGTTCATCGTCACCCTTTGTGACCAGGATCTTGCGCAGCCAGTATTTTCCGTCCTCTCCATAGCCGTTCTCACTCAGCAGGCCCCACACGCGCAGGTAGGTGGACAGATCTTTCACGCCGGCTTTATCCATCTCGTCAAACGCCTGACTGGCGTAATCCTTTTCGCCTGCCAGCAAAAGCGTACGGCCATACTCGTACCAGATCTGCGGATTCTTGCTTTCGGTCTGCAGAATATCCTGGTAGGTGTAAACCGCCTTCACATAGTCCTTCGCCCGAATCTGGGCCTCCGCTTTGTACTGCCGGATGTCCAGCAGCAGCTCCGCGTTTTTCTCCGCCAGCTTCTCCGCTGCATCGAACATGGACACCGCCTGGCTGTACTCTTCCTGGCGGAAGAAAAGGATGCCCTCTCCCCGGTAGACGTACGGGTTCTGGTCATCCAAGGCCAGCGCCGCGCGGAACGCGTCCGCCGCATCGCTATATGCCTTCAGTTCGATGCAGGCCATCCCCAGATTGGCGTAATATCCCGCATCCTCCGGATTTTCCGATACCGCGATCTGAAAAGCCTGTCTGGCCTTCTCAAAATCCCCCTCTTCGTAGTACGAACGCCCCTGCTCATTCCAGGTGGAACCTTTTGGCGCACATCCGACTGACAGGCAGATCAGAAGAACGAGGGCCCAAAGCGTATTTGCTTTTTTCATTATTTTCTCCCAATACAAAGACAACCCAGAGTGCCGTTTCCTGTAGTTCTGACGCCTAGCAGAGCTAGGTGGGTTTCCGCAGTTAACACTTCAGCCTTCCTCTGATCTAAAAGATAAGGCCTGACATCCGTGTAACGATATAGGAGTCCCGTATGTCAAAATGTAGGTTCAAAAAAACAGGTTGGCGAACACCCCAGGCTGATGAGTAGTTTTTTTCAGACACGGCGATTATACTATGTAAAAACCGATTTGACAATAGATATACGGACAAAATTATTGTACCTGCTCAGTACCTGAGCAGGTACGAAGCCACAGGCAATGCGCTTCGCGGATCCCGGAAAACTCTTTGTCCGCTTTGCGTTTTTTAACGGTGCTTCGGGCCAAAATAAAGCGGCATCAGCTCCTCTAAGGCGTAGACCTTATAGTCCTCCGGAGAGGTCGCCAGGATCACCTCGAACGTCATGGGATTGCAAAACTCCAGCATCACCTGTCGGCTGTCCCCGCTGGGCAGACAATAATCGGTGATTTTTCCTTCCGATCCCCCCACTAACGCAATTTTCCGGAAATTTCTCTTTCCCTCGGAAACGGCCTTATAAAACGCAACCGCTTCGGCACTCGCAGTCATGGGATAGGACGCGTTTTCCACCTTGCAGCCGGTGTAAATGGTTCCGTCTTCCGCCTCTAAGGCAGCCGCCTGCAGATAATGCGAATAGGGAGCGTACGACTTCTCCATCTCATCCATCGCGATTTCAATCAACTTCTCGTTATCCATGTGAACACCTCCCTTTCTTTGTTTTGATTTTAGCACACTTTTTTCTATCCGTAAACAGGGGACCTCCATCCCGTCCCCACATCGGTCATTTCTGCCGTTTAACCACTGCTCTTTCGCAAGATCCGTTATTTTCGGTTAGTTATATTTAACCGTTGAAAATCCTTTATTTATCAGCTTTCCCGTGGTTAGTATTGCCTAATTTGCATGTCTTTTTTTGTGAACAATTTATTAATTTTTGACAAAACTCTTCCCATTTTCCGGATCTGTGGTATACTTCGCATTGAAAGCCAGGCATACATACGGCAGCTTCGGCTTTTCTTTGAACAGCAGGTTGTAAACCTGCACCAAACCAGTATGGTAAGTTTATCTGATTTATAAGGAGGAAGCAAAATGAAGACTGTTGACAAAGATCTGTGTGTAGGATGTGGCGCATGTGAGAGCACCTGCCCCGTTGGCGCTATCGCTGTTGGCGATGATGGCAAGGCTGAGTGCAGCGATGCTTGCGTTGAGTGCGGTGCCTGCGAAGCTGGCTGCCCTGTTGGCGCTATTTCGTAAGTCAAATTCAAAATTGTATAAGTAAAAGCGGCCGGGAGGATTTTTTCTCCCGGCCGCTCTTGCTTTCCTATTATGCTGTATCACGCCCACCTCTTACAGCCCCAGCTCTTTTTGCCACAACTTTATGTCTGCTTCGGCAGCCTCCACCGTGGCCGCCTCCGCGCAGATGCGCAGCACCGGCTCCGTGCCTGAAAAGCGGCAGGTGGTCCAGCTCCCGTCCGCAAAATACACCTTCAGGCCGTCCTCTGCTCCCACTCGTTCCACTTCTTTCGCAAACACAGGGATGTGCTTCTGCTCGTACAGAAGCGTTCGCAGTTCCCGCTTTCTGCTCTCCGACATGGCAAACGAGGTCTCCCGGTAATGGTATTCCCCATAGCGCCCGGTAATCTCACGGAACAGCTCTCCCACGGATTTTCCGGTCACCGCCAGCATCTCGATCAGGAGGGCCGCCGAATAGATGGCGTCCTTCCCGGAGATATGTCCGTGCACCGCCATCCCGCCGGAGGACTCCCCTCCGATCACCGCGCCCGTCTCTTCCATCTTTGCTTCGATGTGCTTAAAGCCCACGGGAACTTCATAGCAGGTCTGCCCAAAGTCCTTTGCCACCGCGTCCAGCAGGTGCGTGGTGGAGTGATTGCGCACGCAGGGGCCGCGCCAGCCGCGGTATTTAACCAGGTAATAGTACAGCAGCACCAGGAGCTTATTCGGATGCAGGTAGTTTCCCTCCTCGTCGATCACGCCCAGCCGGTCCGCATCCCCGTCCATGCCAATCCCAAGATTCATCTTATGTTCCCTGACATAGCGCGACAGCGCTCCCAAGGCTTCCTTCGTAGGCGTGGGTGCCATCCCGCCAAACAGCGGATCTCGTGCCGCATGCAGAAGGTGGGTTTCGCAAAAGCACCGGTTTAAGATGGTTTTCATGCAGGGCCCGCCCACGCCGTGCAGCGGATCCACCGCGATGCGCAAATCCGCCTTGCGGACCGGCTCTGCACGCATGGCCGCCAGAACACTGTCCATATAGTCTTGGTCAGGAGAGATTTCACGGATCTTCCCCTCCGCGAGCCCCTGTTCAAACGGCACGGAAAGAATCTCCTTCTCCACCGGCTCGATCGCGGCCATCTCCGCCTCAATCCGGTCGGTCATCTCCTGATCCGCGTCGCGCCCCACCGGGCGGAACAGCTTAATCCCGTTATAGACAGCCGGATTATGGCTGGCCGTGATCATCATCCCATAGGGAAGGTTCTTCTCTTTGACGGTAAACATGGCAAGCGGCGTGGGAATCGGATGATCCACCGCCAGGACGTGAAAGCCATTTCCGGCCAGCACTTCCGCGGCCCAGCGCGCCGCCTCCCCCGACATAAACCGCCGGTCATACCCTATCAAAACCTCGCAGCCCCCGTACCCGTCCTTCTTCATCAGAGCGCAGAGCCCGGCTGTCAAAAGGCGCACGTTCGCTTTGGTAAAATCGTCCGCGATAATGGCGCGCCAGCCACCGGTTCCAAAGTGAATACGGCTTTCCATCCCCTTCTCCTCCCTCTTTCTCAAGTATCTTCCCCCAATGTATACGAAAAGGTCGGAGAGCAAGCTCTCCGACCCTATTATATCTACTTACGATTGCTTTATCGCTTACTCGATGATCTCGGTAACCTGACCAGAAGCAACAGTACGGCCGCCTTCACGGATAGCGAAGCGGAGGTTCTGCTCCATAGCTACAGGGTGAATCAGTTCAACCGTGATGGTGATGTGGTCACCAGGCATGCACATCTCAACGCCGTCGGGCAGATTGCAGACACCGGTAACGTCCGTCGTTCTGAAGTAGAACTGCGGTCTGTAGTTGCTGAAGAAAGGAGTATGACGTCCACCTTCTTCTTTGCTTAAGACGTAGATCTCGCCTTTGAACTTGGTGTGAGGGTTAACACTGCCGGGTTTCGCAAGAACCTGTCCTCTTTCGATTTCGTTTCTCTGAACACCACGAAGCAGGGCACCGATGTTATCACCAGCCTGGCCTTCATCCAGCAGCTTGTGGAACATCTCAACACCGGTAACAACGACGGTTCTCTTCTCTTCCTTCAGACCAACGATTTCGACCTGATCGGAAACATGAACAGCACCTCTCTCAACACGGCCGGTAGCAACGGTACCACGACCGGTGATGGAGAATACGTCCTCAACGGGCATCAGGAACGGCTTATCAACGTCGCGCTCCGGATCCGGGATGTACTCGTCGATGATGTTGAAGAGCTCGATGATCTTGTCGCCCCAAGGACCTTCCGGATCCTGCAGAGCCATCAGAGCGGAACCCTTCACGATCGGGGTATCATCGCCAGGGAAATCGTACTTGTCAAGCAGCTCACGGATTTCCATCTCAACGAGCTCAAGCAGTTCCTCGTCATCAACCATATCGCACTTGTTCAGGAAAACAACGATGTAAGGAACACCTACCTGACGAGCCAGCAGAACGTGCTCGGAGGTCTGAGCCATAACGCCATCGGTAGCGGCAACAACCAGGATAGCACCATCCATCTGAGCAGCACCGGTAATCATGTTCTTAACGTAGTCAGCATGTCCGGGGCAGTCAACGTGTGCATAGTGACGTCTGGGGGTCTCATACTCAACGTGTGCGGTGGAGATTGTGATACCACGAGCCTTCTCTTCGGGAGCCTTATCGATCTGATCGAAAGCGACTTCCTCGCCCAGGCCGTATCTCTTGTGCAGAGTGTAGGTGATAGCGGCGGTCAGAGTGGTTTTGCCGTGGTCAACATGGCCGATTGTACCAATGTTGCAATGCGGCTTGGTTCTCTCAAATTTAGCTTTTGCCATTTTTTTCCTCCTTGAATGTTGCCCCTTCCTTGGGAAGGTAATACACTATTTTTTAGTAGGGTAGAACCTGGCGTTGCCTCGCTCTACCCTTTTCGCGAGCCGCCCGTTGCCATAAAAGGCAACCGTTTCCTATAAACGGCTCTGTGAATACAAAACCTCACTTATTATATTGCATAGGTTTTGATTTTTCAAGTCCTTATTTGCCCTTTTTCTCGCTTAATACCTTCTCCTGAACGTTCTTCGGAACAACTTCGTTCTTTTCGAAGAACATGGAGTAAGCGCCTCGTCCCTGTGTCTTGGAACGAAGGTCAGTGGCATAACCAAACATCTCAGCTAACGGGACGTAACCCGTGATCAGCTTGCTGCCGTTCACGTCCTCGAAGCTTTCGATGCGGCCGCGGCGGGAATTGATATCGCCGATAACATCGCCCATGTAATCTTCCGGCGTGGTGACTTCCACCTTCATGATCGGCTCTAACAGAACCGGGTTTGCCTTCTGCATAGCCTCCTTGAACGCCATGGAACCGGCAATGTGGAAAGCCATCTCAGAGGAGTCGACCTCATGATAGGAACCATCGAATACATTGGCATGTACACCCAGAACCGGATAACCGCCCAGGATACCGCACTTGGTGGCTTCCTCGATACCTTCTCCGACTGCCGGGATGTATTCCTTCGGGATTGCGCCGCCCACAACCGTGGACTCGAATTCGAATGTCTTCTCGCCGTTGGGATCCATCGGGCTGAAGCGTACCTTACAGTGACCGTACTGACCACGGCCGCCGGACTGCTTCGCATACTTGGAATCCACTTCGACTTCCTTCGTGATAGCTTCCTTGTAGGCAACCTGAGGAGCACCTACATTCGCTTCCACCTTGAACTCGCGAAGAAGACGATCGACAATGATCTCCAGATGCAGCTCGCCCATACCGGAGATGATCGTCTGTCCGGTCTCCACGTTCGTGGTGACGCGGAAGGTAGGATCTTCTTCCGCCAGCTTGGCGAGAGCCTCGCCCATCTTGTCCTGACCGGCTTTGGTCTTGGGCTCGATGGCAACGGAGATAACCGGTTCCGGGAATTCCATGGACTCCAGGATAACCGGATGCTGGTCATCGCAGATGGTGTCGCCGGTGGTGGTGATCTTTAAGCCGACGGCTGCTGCGATATCGCCGGAATATACTTTATCCAGCTCCATACGCTTGTTGGCGTGCATCTGAAGGATACGGCCAACGCGCTCTTTCTTATTCTTGGTGGCATTTAAGATATAGGAGCCGGAGTTCATCGTTCCGGAGTAAACCCGGAAGTACGCCAGCTTGCCGACAAACGGGTCGGCCATGATCTTAAAGGCCAGAGCCGCGAACGGCTCTTCATCGGACGAATGGCGAACCACTTCGTTTCCGTCCTCGTCCACACCCTTGATGGCGGGGATATCCGTGGGAGCGGGCATGTACTCGATGATGGCATCCAGGAGCTTCTGAACACCCTTGTTGCGGTACGCGCTTCCGCACAGAACGGGGATGATGGAAACATTGATGGTAGCCGCGCGGAGTGCCTTCTTCAGCTCTTCCGTGGTCGGCTCTTCGCCTTCGAGATACTTCTCGAGCAGATCATCGTCCGTCTCGCAGATCTTTTCGATCATGTCCGCGCGGGCGATCTCCGCCTCGTCGACCATATCTTCGGGGATCGGGCAGATGGTAACATCGTCGCCCTTGTCTCCGTTGTAGATATAGGCCTGCATCTCAAACAGGTCCACAACACCCTTGAAGTTATCTTCCTTACCGATGGGCAGCTCAACCGGAACCGCATTGTGTCCCAGACGAGTCTTGATCATTTCCACCGCATTGGGGAAATTGGCGCCCATGATATCCATCTTGTTGATGAAGGCGATACGCGGTACGTGATACTTGTCAGCCTGACGCCAAACGGTTTCGGACTGGGGTTCCACACCGCCCTTGGCACAGAACACGCCGACCGCGCTGTCGAGCACTCGAAGGGAGCGCTCTACCTCTACGGTAAAGTCAACATGTCCAGGGGTATCGATAATGTTGATGCGGTGTTCCTGTGCGCCGGGCATGACCTTCGCTTCTTTCTGCTGGGTCCAGTGGCAGGTGGTAGCGGCAGACGTAATGGTAATGCCTCGCTCCTGCTCCTGCGCCATCCAGTCCATGGTGGCGGTGCCTTCATGCGTATCACCGATCTTGTAATTTACACCGGTATAGTACAGGATGCGCTCGGTAAGCGTCGTCTTGCCGGCGTCGATGTGCGCCATGATACCGATGTTTCTGGTTCTTTCCAGTGAATACTCTCTTTCAGCCAAAAATTTTGCCTCCTACATTCACGAGATGGACTCGCATTAGAATCTGTAATGCGCAAACGCCTTGTTTGCCTCGGCCATCTTGTGCATATCTTCTTTTCTCTTCACGGACGCGCCGGTGTTGTTCGCGGCATCCATGATCTCGTTTGCCAGACGCTCCTGCTGCGTCTTCTCACCGCGCTTGCGGGAGAACATCGTCAGCCAGCGAAGGGCCAGAGCCTGACGTCTGTCTGGCTTCACCTCGATCGGTACCTGATAGGTGGCACCACCGATACGCTTTGCCTTGACTTCGATCTGAGGCATGATGTTGTTCATAGCCTCTTCAAAAACTTCGATAGCGGGCTTTCCGCTCTTTTCCTCTACAGCTGCGAACGCGCCGTAGACGATCTTCTCAGCAACACCCTTCTTGCCGTCCAGCATGATGTTGTTGATCAGTTTGGTGACGACCTTGTTATTGTACAAGGGATCCGCCAATACATCTCTTTTCTGGATATGTCCTTTACGTGACACGCTACTTCCCTCCTTAACAGTCATTAATTCACAGGTACTCACATTTGATCTTGTGTTTGCGTGAAGGTCACTTGTATTTATCAAACCTGCAACCAACAGGAGTTATAAATGATATTTCCTCGCACGAAACCGATACAAACCGGCCTGTTTTACTTCTTAGGTCTCTTCGCACCGTACTTGGAACGAGCCTGTCTGCGGTTGGCAACACCGGCTGTATCCAAAGTACCACGGACGATGTGGTAACGGGTACCGGGAAGGTCCTTGACACGGCCGCCACGGATCAGGACAACGCTGTGCTCCTGAAGGTTGTGGCCTTCACCCGGGATGTAGCTGGTCACTTCGATACCGTTGGAAAGACGTACTCTGGCGATCTTACGAAGAGCCGAGTTCGGCTTCTTAGGGGTGGCCGTCTTGACAGCGGTGCACACGCCTCTCTTCTGAGGAGCGGAGATATCCGTTGCCTTTTTGTGTAAGGAATTGTAGCCTTTTAACAGAGCGGGAGCCTTCGCTTTCTTCTCCGCGGTCTGTCTGCCCTTTCTTACTAACTGGTTGAATGTGGGCATTCTTCTTTCACCTCCTGTTGAATTTGTGGTTGCTGTTCGCTTGTGGTATGCAAAAGGCTCTGTTTTGCGGCAGCAGGACGGATACACAATCCCGGCGCAACAAAAATAGGCGCGCATTCGCACACACGCCTAGGTATTATATCCACGTAGTTTTCGTTTGTCAAGCCCCTTTTGTCAGCAATTGTGTTTGCTTTCACAGCATATTTTTTTCAAGGGGCAATAATAATCAAGAGGGGTTATCGCACAAATCTGTAAATATTGAGTGCACCAGGAAATTCTAATCGTCAGAGTTATATTGTTTGCAGTCTAAAGAGCCTGCGGCCAGAACCGCTAAGGCTTAAAGAATTTGCAAAAAGCAGAGCAAAAATCGCCAATGTCGCTTCGCTATAAGGCTTGTCGATTTTTGCTCTAAAGCAAATTCTTTTCGCTAAGCGGTTCTAAAGGCCTTGGCACATAACTGCAAACAATATAAGCTCTGTCTCCTTAGAATTTCCTGTTGCATGCCAACTGTCTGAATTTGTGCGATAGCTCCCTCTTGATTGTGATTGCCCCGTGACTAGTAATCGTGGCCTTTAGAGCGGCTGTAAGACCGCATAGAGCGTCACTGTCGCAAGCGGCTTCCGTCGTAGCGCATCATGGCGCGAAGGTAACGCTTCAGGTGATAGAGCTGCTCCTCGGCGGGGCCGTCGGGAATGGACAGGTCTAAAGCGATGGAAACGTTCTCCAGAAAACGCCGGTCCACTTTCTCCTGGTAGCGCGCCAGAAGCTCTAAGCGCTTCTCCGGGTTTTCCTCGTCCAGGAAGGCGTTTAAGAGATCCGAGCAGGTTTCCTTTGCCGCCGGCTGGCTTTCCGGCAAGTTTCGGGAAGTCTCCGCATGGATAGGCTTACTCTCCGGCAGTTCTTTCTCCGGAAGGCCCGTTGTCCTGTCGCCCACCTTTTCAAAGCGGTACTTTTGCAGGACATCCGGATATTTGGCGTGATCCACCTCGCTCATGAACATGGCAAGCGGGCGGATATAATCCTGAAAGCTGCCGTACATGGCCCGGTAGACCACAAAGAGCTCCTCCGTCTCCGAATGCTTCGCGATCGTGACAATTTCGTACAGTTTGTTTTTAAAATGCCGGTAGTACTCTCCCGGCTTTGGATTTTCTCTGTTCATTTTTCCATCTATATGATATCTTAATATTGAACTACCGTATCTACTCAGCACAGCCGCTTGCACCCCGCTGCAAGCGGCGTAAAACAAGAGTTGGCATGCCAAGCCATAGGCAATTTGGAATGCGCGGAGCGCATTGCCTGTGGCTTCGTAACTGCTCAGCTACTGAGCAGTTACGAACTACCTTAAAAAGGAGAACCCCCCATGTCCCTCATGCGTCTGGATAAATTTCTGGCGGAGGCCGGCGCCGGCACCCGCAGCGAAGTCAAGCAGTTAATTAGGAAGAAACTCGTGTCCGTGAACGGCACGATCTGCGCAAACCCGGATGAGAAGGTGGATCCGGAAGCGGATGCCATCGTGTTCAAAGGCAAAACCCTCTCCTACTCCCGCTTTCATTATTATATGCTGAACAAACCGGCGGGCGTGGTGTCCGCCACGGAGGATCCCCGTCAAAAGACCGTCCTGGATCTTCTGGGGCCGGAAGCCGGCCGCAATCTGTTTCCGGTCGGGCGCCTCGACAAGGATACCGAAGGCCTGCTTCTGATCACGGACGACGGCGTGCTCGCGCACCAGCTGCTCTCCCCCAAAAAGCATGTGGACAAGATATACTTGCTCACTGCGGACGGAGCGGTCACGCCGGATGACATAAAGCGCCTCGAAGAAGGCGTGGATATCGGCGATGAAAAGCCCACGCTTCCCGCCAGGGCCGAAATTCTGGAGAGCGGCCCCATCAGCACGCTGACGCTCACCATCCAGGAGGGGCGGTACCATCAGGTCAAGCGCATGATGGAGGCGGTCGGCAAGCCGGTTCTCAGCTTAAAGCGGCTGTCCATGGGATCCCTCGTTCTGGATGAAACCCTTGCGCCTGGCGCTTTCAGGCCTCTGACGCCGGAGGAACTTCAGGAACTCATCGCCGGGCGCGCGTGACACGAAGGGCCCGTCATAAAAAGATGCCAGCTTACTCTTCCGGCGTTACGATGATGCGCAGCTGGCTTTGGTTGATCAGATGCCCCTCCGAAAAAAGCGAGTAGTGTACCTTGGCCGCGATTGTATGGCCGGTTTTTATCACTTCCAGCTTGTCCGTCGCCGTCTCGATCGGAAAGTTCCCGTAAGGGGTTTTGTAACTGGATATCGCGGTCACCCCCGGCTCGAGCTTGAGGTAACTCTCCACGGCTCCATGATTTTCAATCGTGAGCCGGGCGGGCGAGATTGTCATGCGGCAGCGCACCTCGTCCTCGCTGCTGTTCATGACATAATGAAGAACCGATTTATCTCCGTTCTCCGTCATAAGCGCCGGATAGGTTTCCTGCACCGTGTCCTCCGTATAACCATCGGATCGGTGCCCCTCCAGCTGTAACTGAACTTTTACCATAGCACTCCTTTAGGGACGCGCAAATGCCAGACGGATCAGTTCTTCCACCAGCTCGTCCTTGGAGACGCCGCGCTGTTCCCAAAGCATGGGGTACATGCTGATGGCGGTAAAGCCGGGCAGCGTGTTGATCTCGTTGAAGACCACTTCTCCATCCGCTTTCACAAAGAAATCCACCCGGGACAGGCCGTACCCGTCCACGCCGGCAAAAATCCGCACGGCGGACTCACGCACGCGCTCCACAACGTCCTTCGGAAGATCCGGATCCACGATCGTGCGGGAATCGGCATTGTTGTACTTCGCGTCAAAATCATAGAAATCCGCGGCGGACAGGATCTCGCCCACGCCCGAGGCCTTCGCCTCGTAGCCGCCTAACACGGCGCATTCGATCTCGCGTCCGACGATCATTTCCTCCACCAGGATCTTGCGGTCATGCTGCGATGCTTCCGAGAGCGCAAAGCGCAGGGACGCGCGATCCACAGCCTTGTTCACGCCGCAGGAAGAACCGGCGCGGGAGGGCTTTACAAACACAGGATACCCCAGTTCCTTTTCCACCCGTGCGAGGATCGCTTCCTCGTCCTTTTCCAGCTGCTCGCGCAGAACCGGAACGAACGCGGCCTGCCGGATCCCTAAGCGGGACACCAGCTCCTTGGTGACAAATTTATCCATGGACACCGCGGAGGCTAACACGCCGCAGCCCACGTACGGGATTTTGGCCATCTCCAGAATTCCCTGGATGGTGCCGTCTTCTCCCCAGAGTCCGTGAAGGACCGGGAATACGACATCTAACGGCTGGAACGCGGTCTTATCTTCCGTGATCAGGTACATGCCCTTCTTCGTCGCATCCAGCGACAGAACCGCGGAAATTTGGCTGTTTCTCCAGGATCCATCCCGGATGTCTTCTACTTTATCTACCAGAACCCAGTGGCCTTCTTTTGTGATTCCGATCAGGTACAGATTGTATTTTTCCTTATCGATGTGATCGATCACATTCGGGGCTGAAAGGCATGAGATATCATGTTCGGAGGACTGTCCTCCGAAAACCACGGCCAGATTCGGTTTGTTCATTGTTTGCTCCTTAAAAAATGTATTTTTTCGTAACTATACCAGACAGCCAGGCAAAACTTAAGAAAAACGGCTGCCTGCCACTTTCCCTGATTTGGGGCATACGTCGTAGTAGATTCGAATATCTTCTACAAAGCCTCAATCATCTTCATGACGACCACTTCCTGCGCGTTGATGTGCTCGCGGATCGCCTCCCGGGCATTGTCCGAGTCGCGATTGATAAGATTGCGGATGATGGCGTTGTGATCCTCCACCAGACGGTACCGCTTGCTCTTTTCCTTCAGGTGCTCAATGCGGAAACGGTACATCTGCTCCCGCAGCTGCATCTCCAGCTGTACCAGGCGGGCGTTGTCGCTTGCCTGATAAATCAGGTCGTGGAAGGCTTCGTCGGCCTCCGCCATCTTCGTGATATCATTTCCCGACAGCGTCGCGCTAAAGCGTTCGTTCGCTTCCTTCAATTTCTGGAAGTCCTCATCCGTCATGCGGGTGCAGGCCAGATCAACCGCCAGCTCCTCCAACGCACGGCGCACCTCCAGCACATCGCGCAGATTCTTGCCGGAAATTTTGGAGACCACCGCGCCGCGACGCGGGATCATGACAGCCAGACCATCCTGCTCCAACATACGGATGGCCTCTCTTACCGGTGTACGGCTCACGCCCAGCTGCTCCGCCAGGGCAATCTCCATCAGGCGCTGGCCCGGCTGAAGTTCCCCGCGCAAAATCGCCTGCCGCAGCTTACGAAACGCCACGTCTCTTAATGGCAGATACTCATCTGCTTTCGCATCCAGATAACTCATGCTGTTCCATCCTTTCCCATACACTCCTCCTGCTCGAATTCTGTCACAAACAGTTCCTTCGCAAGATTCTTTTCCTGGATAGCCCTCCGGCAATCCTCCGCTTTTTCCCGACTGTCAAACAATCCAAATACCGTTGGGCCGCTTCCGCTCATGAGAGCGCCAAGCGCGCCCGCCTCTTTCATCTGCGCCTTAATCTGCGCAATCACCGGGTGTGCCGGGATCGTCACCGTCTCCAGGACATTTCCCAGGCAGGCACACAGCTTTGTCAGGTTCCCCTCCGCGAGGCACCGCATCATTTCATCGATGTCCGGATGGACCGTGTCCTCTGTCAAATGCAAATTCTGGTAGACCCAGGCGGTGGAAACCGGCACGTCCGGCTTAGCCAGCAGCACATGGCACGCCGGCGCTTTCGGGAGCCGCGTAAGCCGCTCACCAATTCCTTCCGCCAACGCGGTTCCCTTCATCAGGCAGTACGGAATGTCCGCTCCGAGCGTGACGCCGCGCTTCTGCAGCTCCGAGAGCGACAGCCCCAGATCAAACAAACGGTTCATTCCCAGAAGAGTCGCAGCCGCATCCGTGCTTCCCCCCGCAAGTCCCGCGGCGATGGGGATGCGCTTTTTCAGTTGGATCCGGACTCCGCCCGGCTGGGGAAATTCCCGAAGCAGCAGATCTGCTGCCCGATATGCCAGGTTTTTGTTGTCGGCGGGAAGCTCTCCCTCCCTCTCGCTTTCCACGGTCAGGAAAATGCCCGGTTCCTCTGTCTTTGTGAGCTCCAGTTCATCCTTCAGGGAAATGGTCTGCATCACCATCCGCAGATCGTGATAGCCGTCCGGCCGGCGGCGCAAGACATCCAGGCCCAGGTTGATCTTGGCCGGAGCCTCCATCGTCAGCTTATTCATGATCTTCTCCCTGGCCCTCGGCCACGTTCGCGGCATCTAAGGACATCCGCATGATCTCTTCCACGGCTTCCTCCGTCAGGTTCATGCGCTCCGCCAGCTCGTCCACCGTAGGCTGCCGGCCAAGATCCTCCGCCAGCTCCGTGGACAGATCCAGGAGCTTGTTTGCCTGCGAAGCCAGATATTTCTGCAGATCCCCGCTCCCGGTTTCCTCTTCCACCGCCAGGTCCAGGGCGGACCGGATGCGCAGGCGAATGGTCTGGTCCAGCTCAGCCAGCGTCCCTTCATATTCCGCCAGGGTTAAAAGAAGCTCGAGGTTCGCCTCCTGAATAAGATCCGCCTCCGGCAGACCTCTTCCCACAAAGCTCGCAGCCTCCTCCGCCGCCAGCAAAAGGCGGCTCTCCACCAGGCGATGTCTAGCCGCTTCGTCTCCTCCCAGGAAATCCTCGAAGAGCTGTGCTTCCTCCTCGGCTTCCAGCGGCATAATCCGTTCCAGCTCCTCGCGATAGATTCTTAAATAGGAAGAAGCGCGTTCCTTCGCTCCTTTCTTCTTCCCGGGAGCCGCCTCGGAGAAGGACGTGGGAAGCTCCTCTTCCTCGTAGCCTTCCACCTCCAGCTGGTTCTTTTGCAGATATCGGCTTACCTCCGCCAGCTGCTCCTTGGTCAGCGAAAGATCCGCAAAGGCTGCGGCAATCTCTTCCGAGCTGATCACGTTGCCGGCGTTCTGGGCAGAAAGCATCAGTTTCTGTAATGCTTCCTGAAATCGATTTACATCATCCATCTATCTGTTTTCCCTTCATTGTACTGCTTCCAGTACAGTATATTGTATTCATTTCCGAACATCATAGCACAGTGCTCTCCAAAAAGCAAGTTGAACGTTGCGGGGCGCGCATATCTTCTGCGGAGCATGGAGCTGCCAGGTTATTGCCAGCCTAAAGTACGTCAAAAGCGGATAGGAGGCAGAGATATATCCTTTGCGGTCTGTCTTCCGTCGGCCAGAACCATTTAACGCTCAAAAAATCTGCAAAGAACAGTCGCAAAAATCTCCAACTCGCTGCGCTCAAACATGGAGCTTTTTGCTCCTAAAGCAGATTTTTTTCGCGCAATGGTTCTATGGCCTCCTCCACATGACCGCAAATGGATATAATCTCTGCCTCCTACCCGCTTTTTGACTCACGTTGAAGCCTGCCTTCAAAAATGTAGAGCTTCCGGAGGCTTCATTGCATGGGTTTTCGGCCTTTTGCGGTCATTCCCCATGCATTTGAGAAGTTCTCGAAAGCTAAATTGCATGGGGTTCAAACCTTTTCAGGCCATTCCCCATGCATTCATGAAACTTCCGGAAACTGGAATGCATGGGGTTCTGGCCCTATCGGGCCATTCCCCATGCATTTATGAAATATCTCCGGCAGTTCCTTGCCGCCAAAAATCCTGCAGCGCCTGGCTCAGGGACCTCTCGTCTGCCACGCAGAAATGCTTCCACTCTCGCGGGAAGAGATCCTGCACCTCCGGATCCAGGAAGCGATCATCCATGAGAAGGATCACGCCCCGGTCCGTCATCGTACGGATCACACGACCGGCGGCCTGCTGTACCTTGTTCATGCCCGGGAAGCGGTAGGCATAATCATAGCCGTTCCGCTTCGCAAGCCCCGTCTGCCCTGGGGCAATAGCTTTGCCTGCCGCGGGTGAAGCCAAGGCAGATCCTTTTTTGCCAGAGCTCATCGATGCCAGGACAAATCCTTCACTTGATGCGGTCAAAGCAGCCTCACTTCTCTCCCGATAGAAGTCCTGCAAAATCTCCCGCTCCGTGCAAACCTGCGGCAGGCCGACACCCACCACTGCGCAGCCGATCAGGTGCTCTCCTTTTAAGTCGATGCCTTCCGAGAAAGAGCCGCCCAGCACGCACAGACCCAGCATGCTCTTCTCCGGGGAGGCGCTGCGGAATTCTTCCAGGAAGGCTTCCTTCTCGGTTTCCGTCATGCTTTCCTTCTGCACGCAGAGGGACAGGTCTGTCCCCGCCTGCCGTTCCCGCTCCCGGAACTTTAGCTCCGTACCGTCCGGCAAAACAATGGCATCTTCGGCGCTGCCCGTCGTCTCCTCCAGGCAGGCCAGCACCTGCCGCAGAAACGCGTAGGAGGGGAAGAAGGCCAGGTAATGCCCCTTTTTTCCTTCTGTCATCAGAAGGAGTTCCTTCGCAATACGCCTGTACATGGCCGGCGTGCGCTGCCGATAGCGGCTGCTTACGTCCCGGCAGATCACGATCCGCCGGTTTTCTTCGGGGAAGGGCGAGGGAACGTAGATTGCGTAGTCCTCCTCCTCTCCGCCCAAAAGGTCCTTGTAGTAGGTGACGGGCAGGAGCGTCGCCGAGAAGAAGACGGTCTGCCGGCTCTTCTCCAGACATTTCTTCAGATGCCTGGCCGGATGCGCGCAGTACAGCGTCAGGTTAAACTTTCCCTCCCCGGTGTGCTCCGCGTAGATCCGGTAATCGTCGCCGATTTCGCTGTACATGTTTAAAAAATGCCGGATCGCAAAGAACAGGTTCCGGTAATCCTCGCCGGGGTCAAACCCGCCGTGCTCCGCCCCGAATTCCTCCATCTCCGCAAACAGCATCGTGAGCCCTAAGTACAGGGGGCCAATGTCGGACAACACCAGTACCTTCTCGCATTCTCTCTTGTATTCCAGCAGCACTTTGTTGCAGCGGTCCAGCTGCCTTTCGAGTTTTTTGCTGACCGTCTTCATCTGCCGTTTGACGGTCAGGAAATCTTCCTTGACCAGCGTGGCGCTGTACATGTCCCGCGCCCGCTCTGCCAGGTTGTGGGCTTCATCCACCAAAAACAGGTACCGCCCCGAACTTCCTTCCGCAAAGAAGCGTTTCAGCCGGACATCCGGGTCGAAGGCGTAGTTGTAATCGCACAGCACACCGTCCGTGAAACTGGTCGCGTCCAAGGCCAGCTCGAAGGGGCACACCTGATAGTTCTCGGCAACCTTTAGGAGCTGCGCCTGGCGAATTTCCTGCTCACTCGTCAGGAGTTCATACAGGGCATCGTTCACCCGATCAAAATGGCCGTTCGCGTAGGGGCAAAGATCGGGCCGGCACTCCGGCTTGCCCAAGGGGCAGATTTTTTCTTTAGCCGTCAGCGTCACCGCCGAAAAATGAAGGCCCTGCCCGCGCAAAATGCGCAGGGATTCTTCCGCCACAACCCTGGTCACATTCCGGGCCGTCAGGTAGAACAGCTTCTCCCCGTACCCCTCCCCCATGGCCCGGATGGCCGGGAAAACGGTGGACATGGTCTTTCCCACGCCGGTCGCCGCCTGGACGAACAGGTTTTTCTTCCGGACGATGCTGCGGTAAACCGCCGCCACCATGTCCCGCTGCCCGGGCCGATAGGCAAAGGGAAATTCCAGCCCTGCCACGCTTTTCAGGAAGGCGGCCCGTTCCCCGGAAAGAAGAACCGCCCACTTCCGATATTCGTTCAAGAGGGCGGTAAACCAGCTTTCCAGCTCTTTTCGGATATAGATTTTCCGGAACACATGCAGACTTTCCGTTTCCATCTGGCAGTAGGTCATCTGCACGCCGATCCGGCGCAGGTGCTTCTGCCGCATCCAAATGAAGGCATAGCACTTGGCCTGGGCCTCATGCACGGGGACGGGTTCCTCCAGCGTCTGTACATCCCGGTACATGCACTTGATTTCATCGATCACCCAGAGATCCTGATTTCCCGGCAGGCCGCCGGAGATCTGATAAATGCCGTCCGCGCGGCCCTCCAAAGTCAGGACAAGCCCTCCGCTCTCCGGCAGAAGCACATCTTCCGAAAGTGGCACCTCTGCCTGATAAAGCAGATTTTGTTGCCCCTGAATTTTACGATGCAGGCGGGATCCCGCCTGCATCGCTTCTGTTACTTTTCCGGCACCCGCCCGCAGGTCTATGTCCCCGCTGCGGCAGAGAAACTCCACCAGAGCGCGCACCGAAATCCGTATTTGATTGTCCGCCTGCGCGCTCATAGTCTGCCTCTTTCTAAAAGTTTACCGCGCCAGCTTCTCCGGTTCCGGATAGTCCACGCCGAAGGTCTCCACGGTGACCGTCTTCATCTTCTGCTCCTCAACCGGGCGATCCTGGAAGCCGGTCTTGGTCGTGGCAATCTCGTCCACCACGTCCATGCCCTCAATCACCTGGCCGAAGGCAGCGTACTGGCCATCCAAGTGCGGGGAGGATTTGTGCATGATGAAGAACTGGGAGCCGGCGCTGTCGGGCATCATGGAACGGGCCATGGACAGCACGCCGCGGGCATGCTTTAAGTTATTCTGCACGCCGTTCATCTTAAACTCACCCTTGATGCTGTATCCGGGGCCGCCCGTTCCCACGCCCTTGGGGTCGCCGCCCTGGATCATGAACCCGCGGATAACGCGGTGGAAGATCAGGCCATCGTAAAAGCCCTTCTTTACCAGGCTGATAAAGTTGTTAACCGTAATCGGCGCAATCTCCGGATAAAGCTCCGCCTTGATCACGCCGCCGTTTTCCATCGTAATGGTAACAATCGGATTTTTCTTTTCCATATTTAATCATACTCCTTTCGAATTTGCATGCACCACGCAAATACATCGTTTCTTCATTCACTGCTCAGCACAAATCCATGGCGCATCTCGCTGAGTAGCTTCTTTCCTATTATATTCTTCCGCGCCTTTCCCTGTCAATACGAAAAGCCCGTCTGGCGATAGACGGGCTTTTTCGCAATCTAATAATAAAGGGAGGAGAACTGCTCACTTGACGTGAGCGAATGAAAAAAATTGCAACTGTTTTTTTCAACAATTCACATGATAAAGGAGAAACATGAAGAAACCATGTGACGCATGTAAATCTATTTTAAAAAAAATTTGAACGGATTATGAACAACTCCCTCTACACGTCAAACATTAAATCGCCATAGGACGGCATCGGCCAGGCCTCTTTGTCGACCAGCATCTCCAGCTCGTCGACGGGCCTTCTGAGCTCTGCCATCACCGGCACCACCAGATCGTGGAAGGCGCGCGCGGCTTCCTCGCCCTCCGGCTTCGCGGAGGCTTCGGCGACTGCGGCCTGCAGCTTCGCGAGGAAATGCTTTGTGTCGCTTAAGAGATCCGAGCACTCCAGGACGATTTCCTTCTGCACGCTGACGTCCGCGTCCTCGATCACGTTCAGGACATGGCCCATGCCGGAGGCCACGTCCGCGATGTATCCCATCACCGCCGGGATAATGTGCTTGCTGGCCATATCGATCATGGTGCGGGCTTCAATGTTGATGGTCTTCGCATAGGTCTCGTACATGATTTCCGCGCGGGACTCCATCTCCGCGTCGGTGTACACCCGGTATTTCTTAAAGAGTGCGCGGGACTTGTCGGAAAGCAGCACCGGGATCGCGTCCACCGTGGAGCGAATGTTTAACAGGCCGCGCTTTTCGGCTTCCTCCACCCATTCCTGAGAATAGCCGTTTCCGTTAAAGATAATCCGCTGATGCTCGGTCAGATTTTTCTTGATGACGTTGTGGATGGCCAAGTTCTTGTTCTCCGCGTTCTCAATCTCCTCGGCGGCTTCCTCGAAGGCCTCGGCCACGATCGTGTTGAGCACGGTGTTAATGGTGGCCACGGAATCCGACGACCCGACCATACGGAATTCGAACTTGTTGCCGGTGAAGGCGAAGGGGGATGTGCGGTTTCGGTCCGTCGCGTCCTTGGTGAAGACGGACAGGGAGTGGGAACCGGTCTTCAGCTTTTCGCCCTGAATGCTGCTCGTGGCCACGCCGCTGGACACCATCTGACTGACGACGTCCGTGAGCTGCTGCCCCAGGAAGATGGAAACGATCGCGGGCGGCGCCTCGTTCGCGCCAAGGCGGTGCTCATTGCCCACGTTCGCGGCCGAGAAGCGCATCAGATCCGCGTGCTCGTCCACAGCCTTGATGATGCAGGACAAAACCAGCAGGAACTGGATGTTGGCGTGGGGCGTCTTTCCGGGATTTAACAGGTTGATGCCGTCATCCGTCGTGAGCGACCAGTTGTTATGCTTACCGGAGCCGTTGACGCCAGCGAAGGGCTTTTCGTGCAGCAGGCAGACCAGCCCCTGGTCGGAGGCAACGCGCTTCATGGTTTCCATGATCAGCTGGTTGTGATCCACGGCAATGTTGCACGGCTCGTAGATGGGCGCTAACTCGTGCTGCGCGGGCGCTGCCTCGTTGTGTTCCGTCTTGGAGGTCACGCCCATCTTCCACAGCTCCTCGTCCACCTTCTTCATGAACGCGCCGACACGGGCCGGGATGCTGCCAAAATAGTGATCGTCCATCTCCTGCCCCTTGGGAGGCATCGCGCCAAAGAGCGTGCGCCCTGTGTAAATCAGGTCCTTGCGCTCGTTGTATTTTTTGCGGTCAACAATGAAGTACTCCTGCTCCGCTCCCACGGAGGGGGTCACCTTCTTGGAGGTCGTGTTGCCGAATAGACGAAGGATGCGCAGCGACTGCTCGTTGATCACTTCCATGGAGCGAAGGAGCGGTGTCTTGGCGTCCAGCGCGTCGCCGGTGAAGGAGCAGAACGCCGTGGGGATGCACAGGGTCATGCCGTTGGCGCTCTCCTGCAGGAAAGCCGGAGACGTGGAATCCCAGACGGTATAGCCGCGGGCCTCGAAGGTCGCGCGCAGGCCGCCCGTGGGGAAGGAGGATGCATCGGGTTCTCCCTTGATGAGCTCCTTGCCGGAGAATTCCAGGATCATCTTTCCATCCGCGCGGGGGCTGGAGATGAAGGCATCGTGCTTTTCCGCTGTAATGCCGTTTAAAGGCTGGAACCAATGCGTATAGTGCGTCGCGCCGCGCTCCACGGCCCACTCCATCATGGCATGCGCCACCACATCCGCGGTGTCGCGGGTCATTTCCGCCCCTTCGTCGATGGTGCGCCGAACCGCCTCATACACCTTCTTCGGGAGGCGTTCCCGCATCACCGCATCGTTAAATACATTCTGGCCAAAGATTTCCGATACGTTCATCTTTTCCGGTCCTTTCTGTCTCACACTTAAGAAATGCTCCATCTTATATTTCACGCAGCCACTTGGGCTCTTGCCCACGGCTGTGTTTTAAGGATATATTCGATTTCTCTGATTATAGTGGATCAGCGTTCATTTTTCCATCACAATTTTTAATCGAAATCAGGCCCTTCGAACAACACATTTCCCAAAAAATCCAGGAATAGGTCTTCTCTGGTCGATTTTCACAAAGGGGCGTTCCTGAAAATCCTTCCCGGACGCGATTTGTCAAAAAATTGTCTTTCTTTGCCGAAAAACTTTCCAATTTTTAAGCATCGTGCTATAATGACTGATAACTGCGGAACAAACTCAAAAAATGGTTCAGGTCAACTCCGGGACTTACAATGTGACTTGTATCGCAAAAATTTCAAAAGGAGAAAAAAACATGCCTTTAGTAACCTCTGCTGAAATGTTTAAGAAGGCCTATGACGGCGGCTACGCCATCGGCGCTTTCAACGTCAACAACATGGAAATCGTTCAGGGTATCACCGAAGCTGCTCAGGAGCTGAAGAGCCCCGTTATTCTGCAGGCTTCCGCCGGCGCCCGCAAGTATGCCAATCCTTCTTACTTAAAGAAGCTGGTTGAGGCGGCTGTCATCGAGTGCCCCGACATCCCGATCGTTATGCACCTGGATCACGGCCCGGACTTCGAGACCTGCAAGTCCTGCATCGACAACGGATTCACCTCCGTCATGATCGACGCTTCCTCCAAGCCGTTCGAAGAGAACATCGAGATCACCCGTAAGGTCGTGGAATACGCGCACGCGCACGGTGTCGTTGTCGAGGCTGAGCTTGGCGCTCTGGCGGGCATCGAGGATGATGTAAAGGTTGACGCGAAGGATTCCGCTTACACCCGTCCGGAAGAAGTAGAAGAATTCGTGAGCCGCACTGGTGTTGACTCCCTGGCTATCGCCATCGGAACCTCCCACGGCGCTTACAAGTTCAAACCCGGCACCAAGCCGCAGCTTCGCTTTGACATCCTGGACGAGATCGTCAAGAAGATCCCTGGTTTCCCGATCGTTCTTCACGGTGCTTCCTCCGTTCCTCAGGAATATGTCAAGATCATCAACGCCAACGGCGGTCAGTTAGTTGACGCCATCGGCGTACCGGAAGATCAGCTTCGCCAGGCTGCCCGCTCCGCAGTCTGCAAGATCAACATCGACTCTGACCTTCGCCTTGGCTTCACCGCCGGCATCCGTCAGACGTTCATCGAGCATCCGGAACTTTTCGATCCTCGCGGATACTTAAAGCCGGCTCGCCAGAACGTCAAGGACATCGTCAAGCACAAGATCGTCGATGTCTTAGGTTCCGCTGGAAAGGCCTGATTGGCTTGACAGCTGAATAAGCGCTAAACTTTAGAAGGCGCAGGCACACTCTGAAATTCAGGGTTGCCTGCGCCTTTTCCGCCCATAGGTTTAAAATCGAGTAGGGAGGATATCAATCCACCCTACTCGTATGCGCGGGCCGCCCGCCACCGACAGGTGGCAATAACCTTTGGGCGGCCCTGTGCATAAAAGAGCGCAGGCATCCCCTCAATTCCTAGGGGTGCCTGCGCCCAAACGTCAAGCCTGTTTAGTTACAGCGGCTTTCCAGTCAACAACTCATACGCCTGCAGATACTTCTCGATGGTCTTGTCCACGATTTCCTGCGGAAGCTGCCAGTTGTGGCCCTCGTGGCTCTTCAGCCAGTCGCGGGCGAACTGCTTGTCAAAGGAAGGCTGGCTGTGTCCGGCTTCATAGCCGTCCGCCGGCCAGAAACGAGACGAATCCGGCGTCAGCATTTCGTCGCCCAGGACGATGTTGCCCTCTTCATCCAGACCGAACTCAAATTTCGTGTCCGCGATGATGATGCCGCGCTGTGCCGCGTAGTCCGCGCACTTCTTGTACAGGGCCAGCGTGTAGTCGCGAAGCTTCTCCGCATACTCCTGCCCTTTTCCGGGGAAGCGCTCCTCTAAGTAAGCAACGCTCTGCTCGAAAGAAATATTCTCGTCGTGATCGCCGATCTCCGCCTTCGTGGAGGGGGTGTAGATGGGTTCAGGCAGCTTTTCGGATTCCTTCAGACCTTCCGGCAGCGTGATGCCGCATACCTTGCCGGTCTTTACATAGCTGGCCCAGCCGCTTCCGGTGATGTAACCGCGAACGATGCACTCGACGGGAAGCATCGTCAGCTTGCGGCAGAGCATGCTGTTGCCCGTAAAGCGAGGCTGACGGAAAAACTCCGGCATATCCTTGGTATCCGTGGAAATCATGTGGTTCGGGAGAATGTCCTTGGTCAGGTCGAACCAGAAGCGGGACATCTGCGTCAGCACGGTTCCTTTCTTGGTAACCTGGTTATTCAAAATCACGTCGAAGCAGCTGATGCGGTCGGTGGCGACCATAATCAGGGTATCACCGTTGTCATAAATCTCTCTTACTTTGCCTTCTTTGATGGGCTTTAATTCCTGCATATTTTTGTGCACCTCACTCTACGTTAACTATTCTCATTCGAAACAGCACGATTTTTCATGCACAGGGAGTGTATTCTTTTTGTGTCCAAAAATCAAGTGCCAGAATCACCAAAGATAAAAAAATATCTACTCAGCACAGGTCCCAGGCCATCCGCCTATGGCGTATAGCCTGGGACTGTCGTGGTGGGGAGGCCACCACGACATATGCAGAATAGTTTCTATAACAAAAAAGCGTTCCTTTAACGGAACGCCTTTTTGTTGTGTGTGTATGCAAACCGGAGGTTTTCTTTTGTAGGAACGGAATGTACAATTTCATTCCTCCCTAAGTGTAGCGGTCTGGATTACAAATGTCTAATCCATTTTTCTTGTATCGGTTACAAGGTGTAGACTGTGGAAAAAGGCTGTGACTTCCCGACCGGTTATGAAAAGTTTCCTGTGGACGTTTCCATCTTTTCTGTGCTATACTACCGATAAGAACAAACCACAAATCATACGTGCAAACGCGTTGCTTCGCAACCAACGCTGCTGCAATAAAATTCGGCACGACGCAGCACTTACGCAACCACACGCCGTGCATGGAAAGGAGCCTGTTATGAACCGTCCCATTATCGGAATCACCATGGGAGACCCCTCCGGAAACGGCCCGGAGCTCTCCGTCAAAGCTCTTATGAAACAGGAAACGTATGAGCGCTGCCGCCCCGTGATCATCGGGGATGCCAAGTGCATCGAAGCTGCCATCCAGACCATCGAAGGTGCAGAAGGCATGAAGGTGCGCGCGCTCTCCTCCGTCTCAGACGCTCTCTTTGAATGCGGGACCATCGACGTCTACGACATGGATCTGGTGGATCTGAACAAGCGCTATTTCCGCAAGGACCGCGCCGCGCTTTCCGAAAAGCTGCCGGCCGACGAGGTGGCTGCCCTGTACGAGGAAAGCCAGAAAATGTGCGGAAACGCTGCCTTCCAGTACGTAAAAAAGGTGATCGAGTTGGCCATGGCCGGCGAGGTGGACGCCACCGTCACGAACGCCCTGAACAAATACAATATGAACCTGGCCGGCCATCACTTCAACGGACACACAGAGGTGTACGCGCACTTTACGAATACGAAGAAGTATACCATGATGCTGGCCCATGAGGAGCTGCGCGTTGTCCATGTGTCCACCCATGTCTCCCTGCGGCAGGCCTGCGACCTGGTGAAGAAAGACCGCGTTCTGGACGTCATCCGCATCGCGAACGAAGGCTGCAAGGCGCTTGGCATCGAAAAGCCCAAGATCGGCGTGGCCGGCTTAAACCCGCACTGCGGCGAAAACGGCATGTTCGGAACCGAGGAAATCGAGGAAATCCAGCCTGCCATCGACGCAGCCATGGCTGAGGGCATCTGCATTCCCGAGAAGGCTCCCACGCCTCCGGATACCGTCTTCTCCAAGGCGCTCGGCGGCTGGTATGACATCGTAGTCGTCATGTACCACGACCAGGGCCACATTCCGCTGAAGGTAAAGGGCTTCGTCTACAACAAGGCCCTGCAGAAATGGGACGCGGTGGCCGGTGTGAACGTCACCTTAGGCCTTCCCATCATCCGCGCCTCCGTGGATCACGGCACCGGTGAGGACATCGCGGGACTGGGCATCTCCAGTGAAATCAGTCTGGTGAACGCCATGGATTACGCCATCCGGATGGCCAACGCGAAAAAATAAAAATGGAAGCGCCATATTCGCCTGTCTATGAAGAAACCCGAGAACTGAAATGCTAAACTTCTTGAATTTCGAATACTTCCTTGCCCTGGCCGAAGAGAAAAATTTCACGCGGGCGGCAAAGAAGCTGTTTATCTCCCAGCAATCCTTAAGCGGGCACATTTCTTCCTTAGAAGAGGAACTGGGCGTGCTGCTGTTTGAACGCACGGTCCCCTTAAAGCTCACCTACGCCGGCCGCGTCTTTCGCGAGTACGCGGCCGCGTTTTTAAGCGAGCGGGATGAGATGCTGAAGGAAATCGGGGATATCAAAGATTACACCCGCGGGGAGATCCGCATCGGCATCTCCCACACCCGCGGCAAGGTCTTCCTGCCCCGCATTCTTCCGCGTTTTAAGCAGGAATACCCGCACATCCAAATCTCCGTCCTGGAGGGCAACAACCAGGAGCTGGCTTCCGCTTTAAAAGAGGGGGACATTGATCTGATGATTGACCGCCTTCCGTTTCTCGTAGAGGAAACGGAAACTGTGCGGCTTGGAACCGAGGAGGTCCTTTTAATCCTGCCGGACGCTCTCCTTGAGTCTGTTTTTTCCGAGGAAAAGGACCACGTCCTGACCGAAATCGAAAAAACGGGCCGCCTTTCCATGCTGAAAGACTGCCCGTTCCTCTTAAATAAACCCGGAAATACCGTCCGTTCCATCGCCGACAACATGTTTCTGGAGGAAGGCTTCAAGCCCCAGATTGTCATGGAGACCGAAAACATCGAAACGCTTTTGGAGCTGTGCAAGGCCGGCATGGGAATCACCTTTTATCCGCAGCTGTTCTTTTCCGGCCGCGAAAGCCTGCCGCTCTCCAAAAAACTCCATGTCATCCGCATGGAGCGGGAGGATGCGCGCTTCCACTTAGGCATCGGCTACAGTAAAAAGCGCTTCATCTCCCGGGCAACGCGAGCCTTCATCGAAATGGCCGGGCAGGTGTAAAAGATTTTTATTTTAACGAAAAATCTTGTTTTTTGGTCGTGAGATTCGGATTGTAGAACGGGTCGCCGTTCTCCAGAATCTCCGGCCATTTTTCTTTGAATCGGTCCACTTCTCCCTTCAAGCGTGCCTTCTTTTCCGGCGTGTCTTCCAGCCCGCGGGATTTTGATTCGTAATGGTACATCACGGCTTCCGGCGTGTAAATAACGCGAAGGCCGGCGGCGCGCACCTTCATGCACAGGTCCGTGTCGTTGAAGGCCACGCGGTAGGCTTCGTCAAACCCTTCCACCTGAAAGAAGGTTTCCTTCTTCATCATCAGGCAGGCCGCGGTCACAGCCGACAGCTCCTGCGCCATGAGGGGCCGGTAGTGATATCCGGCCTCGTGGCCGGAGAAGCCCTGGAAGCCGTGATCGGCCAGGCCGCTCATACCGATAAAGACGCCGGCATGCTGAATGGTGTCATCCGGATACAGGAGCCGCGCTCCGACCATTCCCACGTCCGCTTCCTGGCAGTACCCAAGCATTTCCGTGAGCAGATCCGGCGACTTAAGCTCCATGTCGTTGTTCATAAACAGCAGGTAGTCGCCCTTGGCATGGGCGGCGCCGAAGTTGTTGATCGCAGCGTAGTTAAAGCCGCTCTCCCACACGATCACCCGCAGATAAGGATACTTTTTCTTCGCTTCCTCATAATAGGTAAACGTTTCGGGATCCGTGCTGTTGTTCTCAATCACGATCACCTCAAACGCGCGATAGGAACTTCTTTCGTGTAACGAGGACAGGAGCAGCTCCAGATCCTCCTTGTGATCCTTGGACGGGATCAGGATGGACACCAGCGGATTCCCGTGCACCTTCCGCCTGGTGCGGTAGATCCCGGGCGCGACACCCCGCTCCACCTCCGCCTCAATCCCGACGCGGGCATAGTGGTCACGCAGGGCCTGCATCTCCGCCTCGCACTGCTCGTCTGTGTACGCTTCATGGTAGGAAATCTGCTCCCCACGGTAACGCTCATGCACGAGCACATGCGGAATGTGGGCGATGTGAACAGCGTTTTCGCACAGGCGCAGCACCTGGTCGTAGGACAGACCGTCCGGAAACTCGCGCTCCTGTAAGGTGTCCAAAAGATCCTCGCGGACCGCCAGAAGGTTTCCCAGATAGTTGGTGGAGCGAAGGAGGGTCCAGTTGAAATCCGGCTTGAAAAACGGCATGCATTTTTTGCCCTGCTTCCCGGTCATCCGGTCCTCATCCCCATAGATCAGGTCGGTGTCCGGATTACGCGAGACTTCCTCTGCCATGTACAGAAGGGCGCCCGGCGTGAGCACGGAATCCTTCCGCACAAACAGACAGAAGGCCAGCCCCGCTTCCTGATTGTCCACCCGCACCCGGTTCGCCGGGGGCTTGATCTGATACCCGGTGTACACCTGCCCGGTCAGCGATTTCATCATCTCCTGGAAGGCTCCGTGTCCGGCCTTTCCCGTCAGGACAATCCGAAAATACGGGCGCTCGTCCGGCTCGCGGATGATATCCTGCAGCGCCAGATTGCGCTTCTGAAGGCTTTCCTCCGTCTCGTGCCAGGTCTGGTACCACTTATCGTAGCTGACGCCCTCGTCCTGAATCTTTTCCCCTGCCTTCTGAAAGAACGAACGCAAACCCTTTTCCTTCAGATATTCCTTGAAATCCTCCAGACGGTCCAGGTTCAGATAGCGCTGCATGCGCACCATCCAGGTGTTCTCCCGCCCCTTGTTTTCCCGAAGGCGCTTCGGGCGCAGATGCGCGTGGCGGGTTCCGTTTTCTCCAGAGACCTCCAGCAGGTATACCTCATCCGGGTCAAAGACAAACTGTACGCAAAATCCGGGGAGATACTCCTTGCCGTCCGCGCCGGGCGCGTTCCGGACCGGGTCCTCCTCCTGCATCATCCGGACGATGTCCTCTCGGTCCTGGCGCACCAGGGTAAACTCCACCGGCCTTCCCTGGCTATCCGTCAGGGAAAAGCGCAGCTCTTCGGCCAGCGTCTCGCCGACCGCCCAGCCGTTTACCATCATGACATCCTTCCGTATCGCTTCACTGTCTATCTTGTACTTCATTTGTTCCCCTCTTCTGACATGTCAGCTTTCGTCTTCCGCCGCAAACCCTTACGTGTAAGCAACTGTGTTTAAGCAGATCCACTCTTTTACTTACTTTCTTTCTCCAGGAAGACTTCCGAATTCATGTCGTAATACCCGACGGTATTCTTGTCGGAGACCACCGTCACGCTGCACACATCGTACAGCCGGTGATACACCGTAAACTCCCCGTCCGCAAAGCCGGTGCAGCTTAAGGACAGCAGATACTCGCCGCCCTGCAGAAACATGTCCTGTGTAAAGTGCGCGGTATACACATCCCCGGGATAGACCCGTCCCGGGCTCACCTTCTCATACATGGTGTTGGTCCCCGTCAGGGAAACCCCGTGTTTATCCTTAAAGGTAAAGGTAAAGATCGGATTGTCGATTTCCTCGTGAAACCGCACCTTGGACAGAATGGTAAACCGGCTTCCCTTGATCAGGGTTCCCGTGATCTGGCCATCCTCGTCCTCGATCCCGAAGTCCACAATCTCCGCCTTGCCGCTGCCGTATTCATCGACCTTGGGGTTCAGCACCATACGCGACTTCCAGCTGTCTCCCGCCTCTCCCTGCGCTGCGGCTGCCGTCTCCGGGTCCTTCCCGGCCTGACCCACCAGCACGCGCTTGTAGAGGGAGATCATCTCCTTCGGGGTGCCCTCCGCCATCTTTACTCCATCGTTTAACAGAATGACGCGGTCGCAGTATTTGCTGATGCTGGACAGATCATGGCTTACAAAGACGATGGTCTTCCCCAGCTTCTTAAAATCCTCAAATTTCTTGAAGCACTTCGCCTGAAAGAAGACATCCCCCACCGAAAGGGCCTCATCCACAATCAGGATTTCGGGATCGATGTTGATCGCCACCGCAAACGCCAGGCGCACAAACATACCGCTGGAGTAGGTTTTCACGGGCTGATGGATAAACTCGCCGATATCCGCGAACTTCAGGATATCCTCCAGCCTGGCGTCCACCTCCTCGCGGGAAAAGCCGATCATCATGCCGTTTAAGTACACGTTCTCCAGGCCGGAGTACTCCATGTTAAAGCCGGCTCCCAGCTCAAGGAGCGCGGAAATCCGCCCATCGATGGTCACGTTTCCTTCCGTCGGGTGCAGAACGCCGGTGATAATTTTCAGGATCGTGGACTTGCCGGATCCGTTCGTCCCGATGATGCCCACGGTCTCGCCTTTTTGTATCTGGAAGTTGATGTCGTGAAGCGCGTAATGCTCTTTGTACCGTTTCTCCTTCGAAAGTCCCAGACTCTCCAGAAAGCGGTCCTTCGGGCGGTCATAGAGCTTGTACATTTTACTGACATGCTCCACCGCAATCGCTGTTTCGCTCATTCTTTCTTTTCCTCATCTATATCTGATCAATCATCAGCCCAGGTCCCAGGCCATCCGCTCTCTTCCTACCTGGCTGCGCTTTTTTATAATACATCTGCGAAGTGCACCTTCAGCTTCTGGAACACCGTCGTGCCCAGCACGAACAGCACCACCGTCAGGCCCCAGAAGTACAGCGTCAGGCCCGGATGCTCAAAAAACCAGACCTTGCGCAGAAGGGCTTCCCGGTATCCATTGACGATATAGTACATCGGGTTCAGTTTGAAGATGGGGACCAGAAATTCCGGAATGTCCAGCGTCTCCATCCGCCACATGATCGGCGTAAACCAGATGCCCACCTGCAGGACGATGCCGATGATCTGGGCCAGATCCCGGAAAAACACGTCCACCGCGCTGGTCAGATACCCCAGCGCCAGTACAAACAGGAACATGGCCGCGGAATAATACAGCACCTGCAGCGTATACAGATCCGGGCGGTAGCCGTACAGGAAGAACAAGAGCAGGCAAAACGCCAGGAAAAACAGGTGAACAAACACGGCGCTTAAGACCTTCACAAGCGGCAGGACGCTGATCTGAAACACCACTTTCTTCACGAGATAGATGTAGTCTAAAAGCGCGTTCGTCACGCCGTTTAAGGCATCCGAAAAGAAGAACCACGGAACCAGACCGGAGACCAGGTACAGCACAAAGGATTCCTGCCCGCCGGTTTTGGGAAGCTTTCCAAGGCCCTTTTCAAAGACAAACCAGTAGACGAACACCGTCACGACCGGCTGGATAAACGCCCAGATGGTTCCTAAATAGGAACCCGCGTATTTCTTTTTAAAATCATTTCTGGCCAGCGAAAACGCCAGCTTCCGGCTCTCCCACAGCTCTTTCGGGATCACCATCCATGCTTTTTCTTTCAATCTCTTATCCTCTTTTTATGATCCAACCGCGCCTACGTAAAGTCCGCGCACAATCGCATCAGATCCTTCTTAGTCGGTACCCCACCCCGGCCAGGGAAAGGTTCCGGGAATAATACGGGTCTCCCTTCGCCAGCTGCTCTCCCCAGATGAGGCCCAGATACTGGCTCTCCTGCGCCTTTTTCTCCGCACCCAAAGACAAATCCTCCGACAAAAAGGCGTCCTTTGACGCGTAAAAGACCGCGTCCGGATCCAGCAGGAGCCGGTACCCCTGCTCCCGCAGCTTCAGGCACAGATCCGCCGCCATGTTGTCGCCGGAAAGGCGCTCCTCAAAGCCGCCGACGGCCAGAAAAGCATCCCGCCGCACCACCAGGCAGCGCAGCGACAGCACGCTGACATTCTGCCGCAACACGGCGCGCCCGAAATATCCAAACTGATCCGCCTGATAGCCGCGGTACGGCGAACCTGAAAAGTCCCGCAGGCCCAAAATCCGCCCGGATTCTAAAATCACACCGTCCTTCGACAGGATGCGGCCGCCTGCTGCCGCGATCCCAGGAAGGGACGCATCGGCCGCCAGAAGCCGGATCATCGCTTCATCCGCGGGTGTGACCAGCGGGTCCTCGAACAGCAGAAACTCCTCCTGGGCCTCCTCCGCCTCGGACAGTGAAATGCCCTTCATGCGGTGAATGGACACGTCCGCAGGGGCGCTCGGCCGCACGCGGTAGTACCCCGGCCGGATGCCCAGCTCTTCGGCCTCCGCCTGGATCCCGCGGCGCTGCAACGCTTCCCGGATGGCGCCAAGCCCTGCTTCATAGCAGTATTTCTTGCTGGCCGGATCCGCGGCCGTGGAGCCCGGATGCATCCGCCAGTGGTACAGGATCTGCCCGATGTGAGCCACCTTCCGCGCCTTCTCCGTACAGCGCAAAATGAAGTCGTAGTCCTGGGAACCGTCAAATTCCTTGCGGAACGGCCCCGCCTGCTCCACGACACTTTTTCGCACGGCGAAGAAGTGACAGATATAATTGCTGGACAGCAGAAGCTCCGGGGCAAAGTCCGGCTTGAAATACGGGTCGTAGTGCTGCTTTCCGTCCATGGACACCTTGTCCTCGTCGGTATACACCGCGTCCGTCTCCGGGTTTTCCCGGATCTTCTTCGCCATCTCGTACAGCGCGTCCGGCGCTAGGAAGTCATCGTGATCCAAGAGGGCGATCCAGTCCCCGGACGCCTCAGCCAGCGCCTCGTTGGTATTTTCGGAGATGCCTCCGTTTTTCTCCAGGCGCTTCACGCGAATCCTAGCGTCGTTTTGCGCATATTCCTCCAGCACCTGATACGCGGTCAGATCCTCTCCGCTGCCATCCGCGAGGCACAGCTCCCACTTAGGCCAGGTCTGCTTAAGCACCGAGTCCACCATCTCCTTCAGATAGGGAATGGGGGTTTTATAAATGGGAACCAGGATGGAAAAGCACGGGCACTCGCCCTCTCCGCTTAAGATGTCCGCTTCCGCGAAGGCGCGCTGCTCCTCCACTTCCTCAGGGGTCACCTTCTGCTTCGCCCACCAGGCTTCATACCCGGGGCCGATGGACCAGTCCTCGCTGCGCGCATCTTCCACCGCGCTCCCAACGTTTTCTTCTTCTAACAGGAAGGTTTCCTGCTCTTTTCCGTCCGAGATCACGAGCGAAAACGGCTCCGCCCCGTCATCCCGCAAAAACAGCAGCTGAAAACCGGCGTACACCTTCTCTTCCTTCCCGGTGATCGCCAGCGCCACATCCGGGCGGTTGTACTCCCGCTTCTCAAACGGGATGGCCGTCCCGCACGAATCCACCACGCGAAACGAAATCGCCGCCTCCCGGCGGGTAAAGGCCCAGCCGCGCACCCGAAGCTGCTCCGGCTCGCCCGTCACCTTTTCGATGTGGGAAAAGAGCGTCTTCTTCTCCATCGCGCGCCGGTTTTGATAGGCCGAGATTTTGTCCCGGATTTTCGAAAAGAGGGATGGCTTTTTCCCGGATTCTCCGCCAGATGCAAGGCCTTCCGGCTTGCTCTCCTCGTTTATTTCTTCCGCCATACCAGCACTCCTCCCCTCTTCCTTCACTCCAGCTTTTTTCCACCACGCCAGGCCGCTCTCTACGTTCTTCGCTCCTTCCGGAAGCCACGCTTCCTCCCGGCCGCTGACGCGCATCACATCCCGCAGCGGCACATAGCCCTTGCCGATGGCGGCCTGAAAATGCGCCTCCATCTGATCGAAGCACTCCCGCTCCCGCGGGCTGATCCCGAAGCGGGCAAAGGTATCCTCGTTGAACAGACGGCTCTTGCGATAGTCGTTCTGATGCGAGTAGAAAAAGAGCGCGCGGTACAGGACATACTTGATCGGAATGGGAAAGGGAAAAGTCCACTCATAGTCGATGACATGCCAGATCCCGTCCTGCTCCAAGATGTTCTGGAAAATCAGATCGATGTCCACGTTCCTTGCGGCCGGCAGCTTCTCCGGCAGATCCAGGTCTCCAAAGATGTCGCGAAAGGCCGCCGTCTCCTGGAAGTCCTCGGCGGGATAGAGCTTTTTCAGCTCTTTTTGATAGCTCTCCACAAGGGGAATGCCTTCCCGCTCCCAGGCGCCTTCGTCCGAAAGCAGAATCTGATCTAGCCTCTCTTCCAGACTCGCCCCTGTGATATACTCGAAACAGACGCTCCCGGCTCCGATTTTCCTGCAGCGGTTTAAGCGAAAGCACGTCCGGGAAAACGCGTCCTGCGTCTCCACATAAACCCGCTCCATATTCTCGACGTGCGCCTGCGCCTCGGGCGTGCACGCACGCTTCACGACCCGCCTCTGTCCGTCTTCTTCCTGCCAGATTTCCGTCTGCAGCGAATACCGAGCCGCGCGCTCGTTGGAAAATTTGGTGTAAATCAGCTGCTCCATGTCGCCTCCGCGATCAAAAAGTAGGAATTGGAAAACCGGGGAAACTCCCCATCCGCAAGGATCCGGTCCCACGCCTTCTGCTCGTCAAACAGGCGGATCCTGGGGTGTTCAAAACTGTATGTGTCGTTCTTTAACTCTCCCGGCGTGGGGAGAAACTCATCCGAAAAAATCCGGTTGGGCATCACATGCGTCGGGAACGGGTAAAACGTCCGGACCCGGTCAAACCCGGCGCGCCAAAGCGCTTCCTTGACGGGGCCGAGCGCCCTGCATCCCCGGTACGCATTCGCGCCGTCTTTTCCCGCGGCATTTCCTTCCAGGCTTCCAAACAGCACGCCGCTCTCCGGGTCCGCACAGCCGGACAGAAACATCAGCCCATAGGGATTGTAAAAGCCAAGCACCAGCTTTCCGTCCGGCAAAAGGCGGTCTTTCAGAAGGGCCAGAAGGGCCTCCTCATCCTGGAAAAGCTCCTGCTCATCCGAAATCACGATCCAGTTAAACCGTTCGCTTATGTCCTTCAGGTACGCCAAGGCCGTGCCCGTTTCCACCGTCAGGTTCCCCTTGCCCGCATGGCGGACCCGGATCGCCTCCGCCAGCGTTTTCGACGACGTGAGCGCCGTCACCGTTCCAGCATTCCTGCAAAGCCTTCCCGTCACCGCCCCGCAGCCGGCGCCAAGCTCCAGCACCCGGTCCGTCTTTTTCATGGGCAGCCACCCGGCCGCATTCTCCCGCTGCGGGTGAAAGCCCCGGATCACGTCCCAGTCCTGTTTTTGAAGGAACAACAAAGAAGCCTCTTTGGCAGACATTCCTTCCGCGATCCGCAGAAGGCGCTCTTCACAGGCTTCCTTGCTTCTTACGTTTTCAGCTTTTTTCTCCGCGCTCATACGAATGGGCGTTTTACTCAAAATGGAAGGCCGAGGCAAAGGATCCCCACTTCTGATCCTTCTCGGAGATGACCAGTTTCATGCCCTCGGGGATGGGCCAGTCGATGCCGATCTCGGGGTCGTTCCAGGCAATTCCGGCCTCGTCGCCCGGATGATAGAAATCGGTACACTTATAGCAGAATTCCGCCTCGTCCGACAGCACCAGGAAGCCGTGCGCAAATCCTTCCGGAATGTAAAACTGCTTCTTGTTCTCGGCCGAAAGGGTCACGCCAAACCACTTTCCGTAGGTGGCAGAGCCCTTGCGAAGATCCACGGCCACATCAAACACTTCGCCGCGCACCACACGCACCAGCTTACCCTGCGGGAACTGCTTCTGATAGTGCAGTCCGCGCAGCACGCCGCGGATCGACATGGACTGATTGTCCTGCACGAAGACCATGTCCATGCCCGCTTCCTTCATATCATTCAGATTATAGGTTTCCATAAAGTACCCGCGCTCATCTCCAAAGACGGACGGCGTGATCACGCGCAATCCTTCAATGTCACAGGTTTCCACTTTAATCTTTCCCATTTCCTATCTTTTCTCCTTTATATACGAGCGCTCTCTTATGTTTCGAGACAGCGTTCTGCAATTGTTTCGTTACTATACCACTTAAACTTGTTTCTGGCAAGCCATTCACAGTGACCCTAAATGGCGAAGACCGACGCCATCGATCCCCAGATCAGGAGCGCCTGCACCGCCAGCATCAGAACAAATACCAGGCGGGTGTACGTCTCCTCCTCCATCTTGTTTTCCAGCGCTGGCTGGTTGATGATGAGGTACAGGGGCAACAGCAGCGGAATCATGTATCGTCCCTGCACGCCGGCGATCTTGTAGGCGCCCACCTCCGTGTACGCCAGGTACATGCTGGTAAAGACCAGCGCCACCGCCATCGCGCACAGAATAAACAGAAATGCCTTTGCCGGTACGCCAAGGCGCTTCGCCTGCGGCCCCTCCGAAAGCACCTTCCGGTCGCGGAAGGTATCGGTTAACACCACCAGCGTCACGATGATCGGGATCCACCGGCCCTGTTCAGTGCTCCCCAGATATCCGGTCTCGCCCAAAGCCGAATGCCCCATCAGATGTCCCGGAAGCTTATTCCAGATGTTGGCCAGCAGCACTTTCGCATAGACGAACGGCTGCCCCAGCACATAGCTCATCTGACCGACCGTGCTGGTCGCCCCGCCTCTGGGATCCGCCATCTCCACGCCCGTGGACGCCGGCGCCATGAAGCTGTATACAAGCGCCAGGAAAGCCAGAACCGCCAAAACCCGCGGGATCCAGACCATCCAGGGCCTCTTAAATTTCTCCTTCGGGATCAGGAAAAACACCAGCAAAAGCGGCGCGTAGACAGCCTTTCCGAGACCTCCCGCAAATGCGGCGAGAAGTGCCAGCAAAAACCAGCCCCACTCGAGCTTCCGCTCCGGCGTCAGATAAAACCGGATTGCGGCGGCCTCCGCCAGGATCAGCCCTGCGGTCACCATCGTGTCGTATGAGAAACTGCAGGCCAGAAACAGCGGCGTGGGCATCAGCCCCAGCATGATGAGAATCCGTTTTCCCACCGGGATCAGATAGATCGCCAGCGCCAGCAGAAGGCTGTACACAAACAGGTTTCCGAACCGCCCGGCCCGGTACATGAAAGAAAACGGCAGGCCCAGATACCGGGCGGCCTTCATCGCAACGCCAGGACCCAAATACGAAGGAATCAGCTTCTTCTCGAGATATAAATCAAAGGGATCCGAGGGTTCCTGGGACAGATAGGTGTTGTCCCAGAATTCCTCCAGCTGCTCCGCTTCCTGCACGGAAGCCGGCGGCGCTTCATGCCAGGTCATGATACCGGCCTGCGTCCGGTTCTGCAGCACGGCGTTGTTGACATCGCGCCGCGGGTAGATCGAGACCGCGTAACTCCGTTCAAAATGCATTTCCTCGTCCCAGGAGGTGCGGGTGGGCGGCATCAGCGCGATCATCAGGCTCCCTAAGAGCATGGATGTGACAAAAAACAACAGCGCCGGATGCTTAAAAAGGTTCTGCCCTGACCACACAAACAAGGCGCCCAGGAACACGATCACCGCAAAGAACAGGACAAGGCGCAGATTTACGCTCGTATCGTTCAGCACACAGATGTCGGAAATCCGAAACGGTTTCGCCCCTTCATCGGGCAGAACCGGAACTTCCCCGTCCGCAAGCGAAATTGCGTCCAATAGCCGGATGGTCACCTGATGACAAACCGCCCCGATGTTCACCACGGAGGAGGTCAGCCCGGCCGCGTTAAAATCCGCATACAGGCGGCCTTCTTCCGGGATTCCGTAATCGTTCACCGTATCCACGTACACGGCCGCGTTCATCATGCCTTCCGTCTCATAGGCAAAGCGCAACTTATCCACATAGCGCCCGCCCAGATCAAACGTGATGAGGCCATTGCCCGCTTCGTTCCAGACAAACGCCTCCCCGTCTCTCGTCAGGTTTTCGTTGATCTGAAGGTCGGACGGAGCAACCTCATAAATACCCTGTTCATTCGCCGGCAGCAAAAGAACCGGAAGGCGAAGCAGGCGCTCCGCCAGAAACCCCGTCAGAATTCCTGTCAGAAGTGCTGCCAGTACAACCACAACGGATGGGAGTGATTTTTTCGTTTTCAAACTCTTTCTCCTTCTTCTTTTGAAAGAAATTGCGTTCGGCTTTCATGCATAGGGGTTTTATTTATCCCAGTAAGACTTCTGCATGCTAAACGCCCTGACAAGCGACATGGGAAGCTTTTTGTAGTTTTTCCCCAGCAGATACCCCAGGTACTTGCATCCGCTCTGCCAGAGGAGCGGGACGATCAGCCACGGCTTTTTCTGCTTCACAAGAAACCCCGCCGTGCTTTTGACCAGGCGGATTCCCTCGTTTTCGGACGGTGCCATCTCAAAGATCTCCGGATGATCCGCCTGCGAAACCGCCATGTCAAAGTTCCGGTGAAACTGCGTCAGCCCGCTGTAATTGTGTGAGTGCACCACTCTGGCCTTCGATGCGTAATAGATGGCGTAGCCAGCCTTCACCGCGCGGCCGGCGTAAATCATGTCTTCGTTAAAGATGGTTCGTTTCTCAAACCCGCCCAGTCTTCTGAACAGGTCCATCCGGTAGGCCGCGCAGACGTTCGAACAGAAGAACGTCTTGATGCCCATCTCCTTCAGATCCTCCGCCGTCTTTTTCCGATCCTTGTCCGGATAATTAAACTCTCTTGTGTAGCGCTCGATCAGACGGCAGTCTGCCGCCGGAAGCTGTCTGGCGTACACCGCGGCGATCCGCTTTTCTTCCTTGGTTAACTCCCGCAGGTTTTCCCGGTCCCGGTGCAGATTTTTCAACCGGTTTTTCCGGGTGTCGACCTCCTCCTGATACGGCGCAACCAGTTCTTCAATCAGCCGGTCATTGTCCGGCACCGCATCCTGCGTCATAAACACGCAAATATCCGCCATGGACCAGGAAGCCGCCATTCCCCGCGTGCCGCCGTGGTCAAACTCCGACGAGCGGATATGGTACACTTCCATCACCGGCACATGCCCGCCGGCCTTTTTCTGCGCCAGATGGCGCCGGTAATGCTCCTCCTCCGGAAGGGAGGTGCCGGTATTCATGATGACAATCTTGTGAATCGGATACGTCTGCTCTCGCAGCATTCGCATGAGCACGTGAAACTTCTCATCCGGATGATAGGTCGGAATGATCACGTCCACTGAAAAATTCACGTTCATTGTTTATCCCTTTCCAGGCAACAACTAACAAGGTTACGATACATTGGCGCTTTAGTCCGGCTGATCCCGGGACAAATGCCTTTACGAGTGTTTTTTGATGGTTTCTTTCACTGTCGCCAGCAGATACTCAAAGCACTCCAGCTTAAAGAGGGCCGACAACCCGACGTACAGGCCCACGCCCACAACAATCTGCAGCACAATCGTGAGAAGCGCCGGGAGTCCCAAAAACTGGAGCAAGTAGACGCAGACGCCCATCACCGCCGCTAAGCATGCCGACGGCAGCACGTCCCGCCACTGCTCGATAAAGCTGTAGTGTAACAGCTTCCCGTTGGGATACGCATTGATGACGGTCGACAACAGGCTGCTAAGCGGTTTCATCGCCACCATGACAAGGATCCCGTGCGGGATGGCCAGCAGCATCAGAAGAATGCCCAGGCTTTTCTTGACAATCTCCAGCTTCAGATAAATCTCACTGTGCCCGGTGGCGTTGATTGCCTGCAGGTTGGCGGTATGAAAAGGCCACAACGCGTAGTCCAGGCACAAAAGGCGCATAAACGGAACCGCCGGAAGCCATTTATCCGTGAGTAGCAGCGAAATTAACGGCTCCGCCACCGCGATCAGCCCCGCCATCATCGCAAACATGATATACGAACTGGTCACGATCGAGCGGCGCATCATGCTTCGCATTTTCTCGCGATCGTTCTGACTCTCGGAAAGCGCCGGCAGCATCACCTGCTGTATCGCCCCGTTGATATTGGTGACAAGCACCGACGGGAACAGATTTCCCTTGTCGTAATAGGCCAGGCGCTCCTTCGTCTCGATTTTTCCGATGACCAGGGCGTACACATTGTTGTAAACCGTGTCGATCAGCGCGGAGCAAAGCAGCTTCCAGCCAAATGCAAACAGGGTTTTCACGCGTCCCAGGTCAAACAAGCGCTTCGGAAACCAGCCGACGCTCCGGACAATCACCACCATGTACAGGAACTGATAGGTGAGCTGCTGCAGCACCAGCGACATGGGGCCCATTCCGCTTAAGGCGGCCGCTATTCCGGCCACGCCCGAGAGCACAACGGCGATCAGGCTGCTCTTAAACAGATGCTTAAACTCCATCCGTCTCTGCACCAGCGCGTTTTCGATGGCGCTGACCGAGCCAAACAGCACAACCAGCGAGAAGACGCGAAGAAGCCCCGTCAGCTCCGGAGTCTCGTAAAAGGCGGCAATCAGGGGTGCTGCCGCAAATAACACCAGATATAAAAGCACACCCACGCCCAGGTTCATCCAGAACACCGAGGAAAAATCGGTCTCATCCGCATTCGGTTTCTGGATCAGCGCCGTCTGGAAGCCTTGCTGAATAAAGACGTTCGCAATCGCGATAAAGGTGGTGAGTAACGCCACCACCCCATATTCCTCCGGATCCAGAATGCGTGCCAGGAGGATAGACACCAGAAGCTGAACGCCCTGCACGCCTCCGTTTTCCATCAGCTTCCAGAAAAGCCCGGAAAGGACTTTTCCCTTCATGTTTTCATTATTCATTCTAACTTACTCATGCCCTTTTTGTGCACTACTTAAGGGACCATATGCCATCACGGCGCAACACCGAGGCGGCTTTTTTCAGGTCCCCTGACAGCCGCCCGCTACGAAAGGATGATCCGGCAGATCCGGTCTACGTCCTCCAACTCCAACGATGCAAAGAGCGGCAGCGTCAGCACGCGGTCCGCCATGTATTTCGCAACCGGTGTATCCTTGCTGCTGTAGCGATCCCGGTAGCATTCATAGTCGTTGATGAGCGGATAGAAATACTTCCGGCTTCCGATGCCTTCCGCCTCCAGGGCAGCCTTTACCTCATCCCGGTTCTTTTTAAAGCCGTCAAAGACCACCGGGAAATACGCATAATTTTCTTTCACACCAGGCTGCGAAGTGCGCAGTTTCAGGCCGGGAACTCCCTCCAAATGCTCGCGATACCGCTCGCAAACCTTCCGTCTCTTCTCGATCTCCTCGTCCACATGCCGTAGGTTGCAAAGGCCCATGGCCGCCTGAAACTCGTTCATCTTGGCGTTTCCGCCCACGTACTGCACATGCTCCTCGTCCGTGATGCCAAAGTTCTTCAGATCCTTTAACACCTGCGTGAACGCCGGATCCTGGAATGCCACCGCACCGCCTTCGATCGTGTGATACACCTTCGTGGCATGAAAGCTCAGCATAGCCGCGTCGCCGTAGGTGACGGCTCCCCGCCCGTTTTTCTCCACACCAAAGGCATGCGCCGCGTCATACAGCACCTTCAGATGATGTTTCTTCGCGATCTCCTCGAGCCGCTCCACCTGGCACAGATTTCCATACACATGTACAGGCAAAATGGCTGTGGTCTTCTCCGTGATCAGCTCCTCCACCCGATCCGGATCCAGGGTATAATCCTCCTCCCGGATATCGGCAAAGACAGGCGTGCAGCCGTTTCGCACAATCGCGTGCGTCGTCGAGGCGAAGGAGAACGGCGTGGTAATCACCTCGCCGGAAAGCCCCAGGGCCTGCACCGCCATCTCGAGCGCCGAGTGGCCGTTGACAAACAGGAGCAGATGCTTCGTCTTTAAATACTCTGCCAGCTTCCGTTCCAGACTTTTATGGAGTTCTCCCATATTGGTCAGCCAGGCGCTGTCCCAGAGCGGGCGGATCATTTCCGCAAATTCTTCATAGGGTGGCATGGAGGACCGCGTCACCAGAATTCTCTTTTTTTCATCCGACATGATCGTTTTTTATCTTCCTTTTCATTTCATGCGCCTGACTGCGCGCCGCAGACTCACGGCGCGCGTGGGAAGCGAGAAGGGGGCTTCGTCAGCGCATACTTTTAAATACTATATCACACTCGCTTACGCCTGTCAAAAAAGTAATGACTTTTCTCCAGATTCGCTATATAATGTTCCGGAACATTCCACTCTGATTATATCCATGCCATTGTTGTTTTTTAAGTACGTCAAAAATCGAATATCGGCAGAGTTATATCCTTTACGGTCTGAAGTTCCCTCTGCCAGAACCACATAACGCTTAAAAAATCTGCAAAAAACGATCGAAAAAAGTTTCAAACTCGCTTCGCTCAAACATGAAACTTTTTTCTCCAAAGCAGATTTTTCTCGCGTAGTGGTTCTAAGGCCTCCTCCACATGACCGTAAAGGATATAGCCTCTGCCTCCTGTTCGATTTTTGACTCACGCAGAATCCTGCGATACGGTATCTGATCTCTCTCCTCATATGTAAGAGACACAAGCTGTATTGAAGAAATAGAGCGTTTGTTAAGACTGATACGCATTCTTCTCCATACACATCAGATTTTAAAAAAGCAGTTTTCAGCATGAAGCAGCGTAGATTGTCAAAAAGTGAACACGGCAGCAATAATATCCGATTGCTGTCATGTGGAGGAGGCCTTAGAACCACTTGGTGAAAAAAATCTGCTTTAGAAGCAAGGAGGGTGACTGTTTGAGCGCGACAGCGCGAGTTTACCCGACTTGCTTCTGGTTTTGCAGATTTTTTGAGCCTATGTGGTTCTGGCCGAGGGAACTTAGACAGCAATGGATATATTGCTGCCCAGGGCACTTTTTGACCACCAACCAGCCAGGAGGTACCTTTTGATGTACTTGAAAATAGAGCCTACTCCCGTGCAGGAGATCAAATGGCCGGGGATGGATAACACCCTGTATATAAAGCGGGACGATCTCATCCCGTTCTCGTTCGGCGGAAATAAAGTCCGGATCGCGAACCAATTCCTGCAGGCGATGGAGGCGCGCGGCTGCGACTGCCTGATCGCTTACGGACAGAGCAAATCCAACCTGTGCCGGATCTGCGCCAACCTGTCGGCTTCTATGGGAATTCCTTGTTATGTGATTTCTGCGCTCGATGAGAATGCCGCCTACCAGGAAAGCTTCAACAGCCGCATGGTCCGGCAGTTCGGCGCTGAAATCCGGATCTGCAAGAAGACGCAGGTGGCTGAAACAGTGGCTGCCCTGTTTGAGGAGTTGCGGGGGAAGGGAAAAAATCCTTTCTATGTGTACGGGGATATTTACGGGAAGGGAAACGAAGCGCTCTCCTGCGGTGCCTACCGGAAGGCGTACGCGGAAATTCATGAATATATGGAGAAAAACGGGCCTTTTGACGCGTTGTTCCATGCCTCTGCCACCGGCACCACGCAGGCGGGTCTGATAGCCGGAACCGTTGACTGCGGTGATGCGCTTCCTGTGATCGGCATTTCGGTGGCCCGGAACAAGGCTGCCGGGGAGAAGGCGATAAACGACAACCTGGCCGCCATGGATCTTGCCGTCAACCCTGACATTATCCATTTTGAGGACGACTACACGGCTGGCGGATACGGCTTATATAATGAGGAGATCGACCAGGTCATCCGCACCATGCTGCGGGAAAACGGCATTCCGTTAGACCCCACCTACACCGGCAAGGCCTTTACCGGTATGCTTTCTTACTTAAAGGGCCATGACATTCACGGAAAGAAAATTCTGTTTCTCCACACCGGAGGCGCGCCGCTGTTCTTCGACTGGCTCCAAAAATAACAAAAACCTTATAAAGGAATCAATTTCGAGATGAAAAAAACTGCTCTTGTTACCGCTATCGGCTCTTTTTCAGCCGATATCACCATCAAAACCCTGCACGCCCTTGGATATACCGTCATCGGCTGCGACATTTACCCCGCCGCGTGGGTGGCGGATTCCGCCAATGTGGACGCCTTTTATCAGGTGCCCCTGGTCAGGGACAGCCAAGCGTATTTACGCGTTTTGTATCAGATCTGCCGCGAGCAGGAGGTTTCCTTCCTGCTTCCTTCCATTGATCTTGAGGTGGATCTTTTCAATGAGCACCGCGAGGAACTCGCCGCCCTGGGGGTGACGCTGTGTCTTTCCAGCTATGACGCCATCCGGCACTGCCGCGACAAGTATCTGCTGTATCAGGTGGTGAAGCCTGTGGGTGCCATCCGGATTATCCCTACCTGCTTTGCCAAGGACGCAGACCCCGCCACCCTGACGTACCCCGTGATCGTCAAGCCGGCGGACGGACGTTCCAGCGAAGGCTGCCACGTGGTGGAAGATGCCGGCGGCTTTGCCTATTTCACGGGTCTGATGCCCGGGCGGAAACTTCTTGTGCAGCCCCGCATCCCCGGATACGTGATCACAGTGGATGTAGTCTGTGACGGCGAGCGCTGCGCGTGCGTGGCACGCCGGGAGCTTCTGCGCACCGGAAACGGCGCGGGCACCACGGTGGAGATCATCGACCCGGCTCCGTTTGAAGATTTTTGCCGGGAAACCGCGCTCTCCCTTGGAATCCGCGGCGCCGTCAACTTCGAATTCATCGAGAACAGCGATGGCTTCTACTATTTTCTGGAAATCAATCCTCGCTTTGCCGGCGGCGTGAAATTCAGCCACATCGCGGGATATCCGGTTGTGGAGGAGCATATGAAATGCTTCACGGGCCAGCCAATTGATCCAGCCCCCCACTTCGCCCCCATGATCATCGCCCGCAAATATGAAGAGTATATCATGCAGTAAAACGAGGTTGTTTTATTTCTTCATGAAGAATGGCTTCAGAAAATGATACAGCCCCGGAAGCACCGCACCCATGCGGTACCCAATCCGGGCCGTGATGGGAAGCTGCCGGAACGCCTCCTTGTATGCAGGGTTTAAAATTCCGCGGAAATCTTCCACGCCCATGCAGTATTCCATATTGGTTTTCTGGATGGCAAACTCCACGGACTCGTGATACTTCTCCCCGGTATACGTATCAAACTGGCGATACAGATCAATCATCCGATCCAGATGATGGCGAAGCTTCTCCCGGATGTCTCCGCTCCAAAGGGCGTCCGTCCAGGATCCGCCGTGATGCCGGTAGTTCGCCATCTCTTCGTCGATGTAGTACACCGTTCCGAGAGACGCCAGATACAGCACCAGCGGGAGGTCGCCCACAGCCGCTCCGAAATAGAAATCCGGCAGCTTCTGGACATCCTCCGTCCGAACGAGGAAGCTGACGAAGGCAAACCCCCGCATGACGCGGATCACCTCATCGGTGCTCAACGCCTTGCTTTCGGAACAGGAATGGAGGGAGGTCAGCCGGTTTCCCTGCTCATCCACATCCGCCACCGCGTGCACGCACAGATGGCATTCCGGGTGTGCTTCCATATAGGAAACCTGCTTCTGCAGCTTCTTCGGATCCGTCCAGTAGTCATCCCCTTCGCAGATGGCGATGTATTTGCCCTCTGCCCGCAGGAAATTAAAGGTATAGTTGGTGGTCCGGATGCCTTTCTGATATTGGTTTTCCGTCTGCAGGATGCAGCGGGTGATATCCGGATACTGTTTTTCGTACTCCCGGATAATCTCCTGGGTTCCATCCGGCGAGGCGTCATCGTGGATCAAAACCTCCATGGGGAAATCCGTCTTCTGACTGTAGATGCCCTCCAGGGCTTCCCGGACATATTTTTCATGCTGATAGGTGGTCAGCGAAACGCTGACGACCGGCTTTTTTTCCTGATTTGCTTCGGACACTGTTTTACAGTACCTCCCTTTATGAAAATTCCCATGCAGTGCTCAGACGCTGCTGCACTACCATAAAACCCGAAAGGAACATCCACCCATGTCCTCTCTTGTTTCCCTCATCATCCCCGTTTACAACGGCCAGGCTTATCTGGAAAGCTGCGTCAAGGCCGTCCTTCGGCAATCCTATCCGGAGATCGAGTGTCTTCTGATTGACGACGGTTCCACGGACGACAGCCTGAAGGTCGCCCGAGATCTGGAAGCCCGCTTTCCCGAACACGTAAAGGTGTTCACCAAGCCCAACGGCGGCGCGGCCTCGGCCAGAAACATGGGGCTCGAAAAAGCCACCGGGGAATTTCTTATGTTCGCCGACAACGATGACATCATGGCTCCGGATTACGTGGAGAAAATGGTGGCCGAGCTGATCCGGCGGGACGCGGACATGATTTTCGGTGCCTACCGGCGCGTTTCGGAAGACGGAAAGGTTTTATACACCCGCACACCCACCGCTGATCCCTGGTCGCCCTACTGCTTTGCGGCGCCCTGGGCCAGAATTCTAAAGAGCTCCTACGTGCGGGAGCATGGCCTCACTTTCGGTGAGTTTCCTCTCGGCGAGGATTCCTATTTTACCGTGCAGGCCAACGACTGTTCGGATAAGGTTTACCCTTATACCTATGCCGGCTATGACTGGGTGGATCACCCGACTTCCTTCTCCAACACCGTGCAGAAAAAGAGCAGCCAGGTGAGCGCCCTCACGCTGTTAAACGCGCTGCTTGCGCGCCATCCCAAGGCGCTTCGCACGGACCCGAACCTTTACGAGTACTTTTTCATTAAATACGCCGTCTGGCATCTCACCTACATCGCCCGGACTTCCCCCAAGGAAGAGATTCGGCAGGCCGCCCGGGACTACTTTTCCTGGCTGGATGCGCATCTGCCCGGCTGGAGGAAAAACCCGCAGGTGTCTCCGTTTAAGCCATCCGGCGAGCAGGCGGGGATCCGCCTGACCGTTTGGCTTCTGGCCAAGAGCCCGATGCACCTGAAGCTCGCCATTTTGTGGATTTACCGCGCGCTTGGCAAAATTACGTAACTGCTCAGTGCCTGAGCAGGTACAAAATTACTGTAACTGCTCAGTACCTGAGCAGTTACGAAGCCACAGGCAATGCGCTCCGCGCATTCCAAATTGCCTGTGGCTTGGCATGCCAACTCTTGTTTTACGCCGCTTGCAGCGGGGTGCAAGCGGCTGTGCTGAGTCGATACAAATTACTCTTCTTTCTTAAGCAGCAGCACCAGCATATACAGCACCGTCACGCCATAGTAAAACCAGGTCGTGGGGTTTGAATACCAGGTGCTGAAGAACGAAAAAATCAGATACAGCAGCGCCTGCCCATACAAAAGCGGGGCAACCGGGTTCTTCAGCGTGTGCGTCAGATGAAAGATCAGGCACGAAAGGAGGCCCAGAATCAGGCCAAACCCCAGGACGCCGGGCACGCCGAAATCATAGTAGGCATCGTAGATCAGCGTCAGCGTGGTCAGCTCTTCCTTGGTTACGTACAAAGGAAAGTCCACCCACTCCATGTGCCGGAACTTCTGCCCCGTGAACACCAGAACCGGGAAGGCCATGCGAAGGCCGCTCGTGTGCTCCGGAAGCTCTATGGTCAGGCAGTTGAAATTGTCAAAGTTGTTTGCCACATACATATACGGCTGCGTGATGAAAATCGGCGTGGCCGTATTTTTCATTTCAAAAATCCCGTTCAGATATTCCACGTCATGGTTGCGCGCCACCGTAAGCCCCACATAGGCTGGAATCATGATGATGAGCAGCGCGATCAGCACCCGGACGTTCGGCTTTTTTATCATGCTCATCCAGGTGATCACCGCCAGCCCCACCGCAAAAATGAGCTGAAACCTTGACACAATGAGAACCGGGATCAGAAGAGAAACCACAGCCGTCAGCAAGGCCAGACGGTTCTCCCTGCAGGAAAAGACAAAGGAGCGGAATGTCCCCTCCGGAGAATCTTTCCGCTTCCTCATAAAATATACCACCACCAGGGCCGGAACCAGCACACAGGTCACGGTAAAATAGTGTACCCCGGAGAGATGGAAATATGAATAGGCATGAGGCTCGCTCGAAAAAAGCGGCACAAAGCCCAACACCACGGCTTCCAGGCTAAACGCTGCCAGGGAAACCGCCGTTGTAATCATAGCCAGGATCAGAATAATCCGGCAGGTATCCGGCTTCTTTGCCGCCTGAGGCCCTGCTTCCAGATTGCTCCCAGCATCTACAGCCACTGCCTCCGAACTTCTCTGCGCTCCTGCTGCCACCGCTTCCAGGGGATCTGCCAATAGCCCACGCCCCTGCTTTCCTCTCCCGCGCCGCATCCACGCGTCCATCCCTTCATATCCCAGGATAAACATCGCGTGAACCCCGGCGAAGCTGATCCACGAGGCCGCTGACCATTCCGTTGCCAGGTAGGACAGTTTCAGGGCAGACAGGCCCACGCCTCCCAGCCAGAACAGAGAGAACAGGGCTTCCATATCCAGAAAGCGCTGGTTCTTTTTCCAGAACCACACAGCCAGAATAACCGCCTCCGCCAGAATGCTGATGCCGGAAAGGGTATACTGCCCCGCGTTTCCAAGGACGACTCCCATCCCATAGAGAACGCAGGCAGCAAGCAGAACACTAATCCAGTTCCTTTTTCTCATTCTCCTCATCCCTCAGTCCATTTCGGATCACTTCCAGGATTCCATTCAAGGCTTCTTCCTCATCTTCCCCTTCGCAGAAAAAGGTGACCTCGTCCCCCGGACGAATGCAGGCTCCCAGCACGGACAGGACGCTTTTGGCGCTGGCTGTCACATCCCTCGTCTGAAAGCGGATTGTCGATTTGTATTTGATGGCCGTATTGCAGAGCACCCCCGTCGGGCGCAGATGCAATCCGCCGCCTGTCTCAATTTTTACTGTTGCGCTAACCATTTTCTCCTCCCCCCGGAGCTTCTTTCGTCTCGCTTTCCGCCTCTTCCGTCTGCCCTTCCTTCAGGCGGATCGCCACCCGGAATGTGGACGGCGACACGAGCGCGTAATCCGGCGAAATCTTCTGAAGGCTCGCGGTTCCGGGCACCAGCTCATATTCGCCTGCCTTCAGACCGGACACATCCACCGTCAGGTCGAAATCCTCTGCGCTTAAGGCCGACAGATTGGAATTCACATATCCGGAAATCACGATCGGGATCACCGCGCTGACATCCTTCAGCTCATACTCATAACGGTTGTCATCCCGTCCGATCCACTGCAGACGCGAAGCCGTATACATTAACGACTTACTCTCAATCTTCGCGATCTTTAAGGTTACATGAACCGTGTCCTTTCCGCTGATCACCACGCCTTCCGGCAGATAGCCGGACAGACGGATCTCCTTTTCCACGGTCGCGTTCGCGCCTGTCACATCAAGCTCCGACGCCGGAATGACAATGCGCTCCACCTGGCCCACGGCCTCCGGCGTGCCCATCAGCTCCACCGTATCCATGGTGCTCTCTAAACCCACGTAGCGGTAACCGTCCGCCACCTGATTGATGCCGGACACCTGCGAGAAATCCACGGTCACCTGATCAAGCTTTAAGACGCGCACCGAAACAGACGCCGTCTTTGTGCTATAGCTGATCGTATCCTGGTTCATCCGCGCGTTTAACACGCTGCCGATACGGTCATAAAACAGGATCTCCGCGTTTTCATCCGTCACGGTTCCGGAGGCTCCGGACACGTCCAGCACGACGCCGGCCGAATAGATATCGTTCAAGACCGACACCGGAGCGGTGATGGTCACCGAGCCGGGATCCACGGTCTTATCGCCCAGCTTGTACCCTTCCATAATTCGGTCCTCGCCGGTAATCGTCGCCTGCAGCTGGTAGGTGTACGGCTTGATATCTTCGGTCGACAGGCGGACCGTATCGGTGTTGTACCGGATCTCATCCAGCAGAAATTCGTTATCGTAGGTGATCTCCACCTTGACGGCCCCGTTTAGATCATTGATCTTGCTGCAGTCGATGACCGCCGTAAAGTTGGATGCCGTGATCTTGCTGTAGTTGGCGCTGCGCACCTTCACGGTGACCGACGCGTTGGAGCTTCCCGCGATCGAGAAGGTTTTGCTGTTCTCGGTCAGCACTTCGGTGTTGATGAAGGTGATCGGTATATTCGAAATAGTCTTGGACTGCCAGGGATCCACGACATTGGCCACGTATACCCATAAAAACAGTGCCAGGACAAGGGCTGCAATTTTCAGATGCAGATTGGTCAGAATGTTCTTTTTCATTTCAGGAGCCTGCCTTTCAAACCGTGGGTTTTCCGTTCATCCGACCGCCCCAGCATCAGAACGCCCAGTTGTGTCCGGAGCTCATCCGGAGACAGGCGTCTCTTTAAGTTGCCTTCAAACGCCAGAGAAACCGCGCCGGTCTCCTCCGACACGATGATCGTCACGCTGTCGGAGACCTCGCTGATGCCCACGCCGGCACGGTGTCTGGTTCCCAGATCCTTGCTGATGGCCATGTTGTCGGACAGCGGCAGATAGCAGGTGGCGGACACGACCCGGTTTCCCCGGATCAGAACCGCGCCGTCGTGCAGCGGCGTATTGTGCTCAAAGATATTGATGAGAAGCGCCCGGCTCACCAGGCCATCCACCGGAATACCCGTTTTTTCATACTCGGAAAGCGAATTAAACCGCTCAATGACAATCAGCGCGCCGGTGCGCACTTTTCCCATGTCAAAGGATGCCGCCACGAGCTCAGAGATCACCTTATCGTCAAAGGCGCCTTCCTTGCCTTTTCCGGACGCGAACATGCCCGGCACGAGCGCCAGCATATTCTGCCGTCCCAACTGCTCCAGCGCTTTTCTGAGTTCCGGCTGAAACAGAATGATCAGGGCCAGCAAGCCGATGTTCAGGGTTCTGTCCAGAATCCAGGTGATTGTGGTCATCTGAAGCAGGGAGGCTAACAGGTAAAGGAGAACCAGAAACACGAATCCGCGCAACAGCCTCCAGGCCCGCGTGGACTGAACCCATAACATGATTTCATATATGACAACCGCGATAATCAGGATTTCCAGAATATCGATCATACCCATTTCCGGAATCCAGGATCTCCAGTTGGAAACTTGACTGAAAAATTCTTGCAGGGCCACCGCCTGTTCCTCCTTACGTCTTTAAGGCTCCCGTGTCGTTTTTCTCTTTGCTGCGAGCATCGCGCGTCTTTGTCTTTCCGCCTCATCGTCCGAGTCGGTTTTGCGGGACGCCGTGTATCCGCTCATCTTGTTGGCCGCTCTTCTGGCCGCCGCCTGAGGTCCCCTAAGGCTTTCTTCCATCGCGGCTTCCCATTCGCCGCTCTCCTCCAGTTCCTCCTGGAAGGCTAACTCTTCCTCTTCCTTCCGCCTTGCCTCAATCGCTGCCTTCCGCCGCTTTGCGGCTGCCTGCGCGAGCGACATGGCCGACTGTTTCCGCCTGGGCTGCAGATCCATCTCGCCTTCGCTGGCAGAGATGGTTTTCACCGACCGCATCTCGGACGGGATTGCGTATTTCGGCACAGCCTTTACATAGTAGTAATACTCGTCATCTTCGAACTGGGTCATCACCGTGCGGCTGTAATCCACCAGGAAGAAGAAGAAATGCAAAATCATTCCCACGAAGAACGCTACCAGGCAGCCGATGATAATCTCCGACAGCTCCAGCCGCAGTTCCATGGAGAAGATTCCATAGGACAGGATGAGGAGCTCGGTGAGCACGCCCGCCACGATGGCGATCATCCAGTTATAGCGAACCGGAAGCCGCCGCACCAGATAGACGATGCAAATCGCCACCGCAAAGCAGATGATGAAGACAATCATGGTCTTATTCTGCAACAGCCCGTTCGCGATCTGCCCCAGCTTCTGGAACGTCGTCAGGGTGCTGCCCGCCGACAGGATCGCGGAATTTTCCACCACCCAGCGCAGGAACGAATACAGAAGGATGCCGAAGGCCACCGGCACCGCGCTGATGATGCTTCCCGTAAGCCCTAAAAGAATGGGCAGCACATACGGAACTTTCAGCGCGAACAGCACCGGAACCAGGTATAACAGATCGCCGTCCCCGGGTTGAAAAATATAGTAGAGGACGAAAAACAGAACCAGCATCACGGCTGCCACGCCCAGCGCTTCATACGACACCTCGTACATGTTGGCCAGCATACACGCGGACAGCACGACGATCCGGGCGCTCCGGGGCAGAACCGCGCACAGCGCGCTGATCAGCACCATCACCAGAATGTTGCTTAAGAGGCCAAAATACCCCATGCGGTCACTCATGACCCAAAGCGTGACAAAAACCATCAAAAACCGCGCAAGCGGATCTATAATCAGGGAAAATTCCCCGTAAAAAGCCCGGAGCTTCTCTCTTATCTTCAGTATTTCCATGTTTCCCTCTTTTCCGTTCTAACGAATGATCGTCTCCTTGTGCCGATCCTCCGCCGCGGGCGCGGATCCCCGCGATGCCTCCCGCTCATCTATTTTCTCAATTCGCCTGAGCAGGTTTACATACTGCTGCATCTGGGCCTCCGCCCGCCAGTATTTGATCAGGTAAACCACCAGCGAAATTGCCGTATAAATCAGTAGCACGATCGCGTAATAAAAAACAATCGTCAGACCGATGTCGATAAACGCTTCCAGGCGCGTCTGCGTGAGCAGTTCTTCGATGTGGATGAGCCCCCACAGAGCCGCCACAAGCACAGCCCCGATTGTAATGCCTACCGCAGTCTTCAGCATGCCTCCGGTCACAAAGTCAAAGCAGAAAAAGCGATTGGTTCGCAGAATTCCCTTCTTCTCCCGTTCCTCAAAAGCGGCCGCTTTCGTCATCAGGCGGATTTTCTCTTCGTTCAGCATGAGGTCAGAATCCTCCCAGTTTCCATAGTTCCCTACAGTATAGCATAGGCTCGCATAAAAAGCGAATCCAAGTTTTAAAAAAAGTGTATCCAAGTCAGGCAGGCCGCCGAAAATTTTGCAGGTCTGTCCGGCATTTTCCACACAAAAGGAAACCCCCTGCGTTTTTCGCAGAGGGTTTTTCGTTCCTTATTACCGTCCTGTCATCCTATAACTCGTCGTCCTCTTGTCCTTCGCCGTAATCCGCAGAAAGAAGGGCAGCCTCATAGGCGTTCAGGATCGCTTTCTGAACCATTTCACGCGTTGCCGCGTTGATCGGGTGCGCAATATCGCGATACTCCCCGTCCCCTGCCTTACGGCTGGGCATGGCAATGAAAAGGCCTTTTTCGCCCTCAATAACCTTGATATCATGTACCACAAACGCCTCATCAAGGGTAATGGATACAATCGCCTTCATTTTGCTTTCCTTCGTTACTTTACGGATACGGACATCGGTAATCTCCATGTCGCTAAATTCCCCTTTCTTCCGGTTATCAAAAAAGCGTCAGTATTAGTCTTTTATCTCTCCTGATCCCGGGATTCTACTACGATTTTTATATGATCGGGTGTTCCGGTATAGTGACTTCCCGCCTGGATCATGCTTCTGCTTTCCACGATGCAGTTTTCAATCACCGTATTGTCCCCGATATATACATCACTTAAAATAACCGAATTGCGGATCACTACTCCGCTTCCCACAAATACCTTGGCAAACAGTACGGAATGTTCCACCGTACCGTTTAAGATACAGCCGCTCGATACCAGGCTGTCCCGCACATAGGCTCCGTGATTGTACTTGGCCGGTGGATTGTCTTCCACGCGGGAATAGATTTCCGGATACTCCCGGAAAAAGAAATTCTGCACGTCCGGTTTCAGGAAGTCCAGATTGGTCTGGTAATACGCCTCCACCGAATTGACGTTGCTCCAGTAGCCTTCCATCCGGTAGGCGTAGATCTGCTTGAAGTTGCGATAGCGGATCAGAACGTCCCGCACAAAATCGAACCGTTCTTCCTCGCCGCACTGCTCCAAAAGCTCGATCAGCTGGCGTCTGCGGATCACGTAAATGCCGCAGGAAACAAGACGCGAGGTCGTTACCACCGGCTTCTCTTCAAACTCTGTAATGCGCCCGCCCTCATCGGTCTTGACAAGGCCAAAGCGCGACAGGTCGCTTCCTTCCGGCATTTCCCGGCAGACGACGGTGATATCGGCCTTCCGGGCGATGTGGTACTCCAGCACCTTGTTGTAGTCCAGCTTGTAGACGCCGTCTCCGGACGCGATGACCACATAGGGCTCATGGCAGTCCTTTAAAAAGTCCAGGTTCTGGAAAAGCGCGTCCGCGGTTCCGCGGTACCAGTCTTTGTTCTCCGGCGTGATCGTGGGGGTAAAGACATACAGGCCGCCTTGCTTGCGCCCGAAATCCCACCACTTGGCCGAGCTTAAATGCTGGTTTAAGGACCGGGAGTTGTACTGGGTCACAACCGCCACCTTTTTAATCTGAGAATTCATCATGTTGCTCAGAGAAAAATCGATGGCCCGGTAGCTTCCCGCCACCGGCATGGCCGGAATGGCCCGCTTGTTGGAGAGTTCCTTCATATGCCGGTTATTGCCTCCGGCCAGGATGATTCCGATCGCTCTCATCTTTCTTCCCCCGCTTTCACAATAAATCCACCGGAAGGAAGGAAACCGCCCGGATAATCTTCAGGGTGCGTCACACCGGCGATGGCCGTGTTTCTTCCCACCGAGACCCCATCCGGAATGACCGAATCCTCTCCGATCGTGACCAGATCGCTGCAGTATACCCGCCTGTCTAAGGCGCTCTCCGCGTATCCCCCAACACCTAAGTGAACGCCATTTCCAACCACGGTTTCTTCCGCGATGATGGCCTTCTCGATCACGCAGCCTTCCCCGATCACCACATCCTTCATCAGAATGGAATCGCGCACCACGGAATTCTTCCCGATCTTGACACCGGTTCCGACCACCGAGGAATACACGGATCCGTAAATTTCGGCGCCTTCCCCGATGATGCTGCGCTCGATGCGGGCATCCGTGCTGATGTACTGCGGAGGCAGACTGTCGCAGCGCGTGTAGATTTTCCAGTAGTCTTCATAGAGATTAAAGACAGGAACCAGATCGATCAGTTCCATATTGGCCTGCCAGTAGGAACTCAACGTTCCCACATCTTTCCAATATCCGCTGTACTCATAGGCGAAAAGTTTTCGTCCTTTCTCGTGGCAATACGGGATGACGTGCTTTCCGAAATCGCACTCTCTGACATCGGCAAGTGTGGTGAGCGCTTCCTTTAAAACCGGCCAGCTGAAGATATAAATACCCATGGAAGCCAGATTGCTTCTGGGATTTTCCGGTTTCTCCTCAAAGTCCTGAATCCGACGGTTTTCATCCGTAATCAGGATGCCAAAACGCCGGGCTTCATCCCAGGATACGGGCATGGCCGCGATCGTCACATCCGCGCCGCTGGCTTTGTGATAATCCAGCATGACATCATAATCCATTTTGAGGATATGGTCACCAGACAAAATCAGTACATAGTCCGGATTGTACTGTTCCATGAAGCGCAGATTCTGGTAGATGGCGTTGGCCGTTCCCGTGTACCACTCGCTGTCGCGGCTTTTTTCATACGGAGGGAGAATGGTTACTCCGCCATTAATGCGATCTAGGTCCCACGGAATTCCGATCCCGATATGGGTATTCAGTTTGAGCGGCTGATACTGCGTGAGAACTCCCACCGTATCGATGCCGGAATTGATGCAGTTGCTCAAGGGGAAATCGATAATCCGGTATTTCCCTCCGAACGCAACTGCCGGTTTGGCCACGTTGGCCGTCAGGACCCCCAGACGACTTCCCTGGCCGCCAGCCAACAGCATGGCAATCATTTCTTTTTTAATCACGTCACTCACCTCTTGATGCAAATTCTGGCAGGCAAGGCCTTTTTAAAGCGGTCCTTCCCTGATCCAAAAGCATCTGGGAAATAGTACTACAAAACAGCGGAGCCCCTATTATGGCATTTTTCAGATATTTTGTCAAAAAGAATTCTGACACAGGCAGTCTTTTCGTCATAATCTCCATTGCCCGGTATTAGAATACCACATTTACTGTCTTTTGTGAATAAACTTTTTGTTAAAATTTTATCTCAATCTCTTTGTGACATGTTTTCACTCGCGTGAATTTCACTTTCCCTAGGGCCTCTGTTGTTCCCGGCCGGTCAGTTTCTGCGCTCAGATACGAGTGTTTTCTTCTTGAAATGCAGCGGAAACTTGCTATAATAGTACAATCATCGCACAACGAAAACGGGCCGGATGCTAAAAAACACCCCATAAGGCATACGATGTCCTATGCGCGAATTAGAAAGGACTTACAATCTATGGAACTGACAAATTTGAAAGACATTTTCCGCGAGCCGGAAAAATGGTTTAACCAAAAGGTCTCCATTGGCGGATGGGTTCGTTCCAACCGTTCCTCAAAGGCTTTCGGCTTTCTGACCGTTTCGGATGGAACTTTCTTTACACCTGTGCAGGTTGTCTATCACGACACAATGGATAATTTTGCTGAAATCTCCCATGTGAATGTAGGCGCGGCTCTCATCGTGGAAGGCACGCTCATTCCTACTCCCGAGGCCAAGCAGCCGTTCGAAATTCAGGCCGATTGCGTCGCGGTGGAAGGTCCTTCCGGTTCGGATTACCCTCTCCAGAAAAAGCGCCACACGCTGGAATACCTCCGCACGATCTCGCATCTGCGCCCCCGCACCAACACCTTCCAGGCCGTATTCCGCGTCCGCTCCCTTACCGCGTACGCGATCCACAAATTCTTCCAGGAGCGCGGCTTCGTCTACGTGCACACGCCGCTCATCACCGGAAGTGATGCGGAAGGCGCCGGCGAAATGTTCCAGGTGACAACGTTAGATTTAGCGAACGTTCCGAAGAACGAGGACGGCACGGTAGATTTCACCCAGGACTTCTTTAACAAGCCCACCAACCTGACCGTCAGCGGCCAGTTAAACGGCGAAACCTACGCCATGGCCTTCAAGAATATCTACACCTTCGGCCCCACCTTCCGCGCCGAAAACTCCAACACGACCCGCCATGCGGCCGAGTTCTGGATGATCGAGCCCGAGATGGCTTTTGCCGACTTAAACGACAACATGCGGATCGCCGAAGACATGCTGAAGTACGTCATCTCCTACGTTTTAGAGAACGCGCCGGAGGAGATGGAATTCTTCAACCAGTTCGTCGATAAGGAGCTCTTAGATCGCCTGCACCACGTCTTAGAGTCCGATTTCGGCCATGTCACCTACACGGAAGCCGTCGATCTGCTGATGCAGCACAACGACGAGTTCGACTACAAGGTCTTCTGGGGATGCGATCTGCAGACCGAGCACGAGCGTTATCTGACCGAGAAGATCTTCAAGCGCCCTGTCTTCGTCACCGACTATCCGAAGGAAATCAAGGCTTTCTACATGAAGCTGAACGAGGACGGAAAGACGGTCGCCGCTATGGACTGTCTGGTTCCCGGCATCGGCGAAATCATCGGCGGCAGCCAGCGTGAAGATAACTATGAAAAGCTTCTTGGCCGCATTGAGGAACTTGGCATGAAGCGCGAGACCTACGACTTCTACCTGGATCTTCGCAAGTACGGCTCCGCGCGCCACTCCGGTTTCGGGCTGGGGTTTGAGCGCTGCGTCATGTACCTCACCGGAATGGGCAACATCCGCGATGTCATCCCCTTCCCCAGAACCGTGAACAACTGCGATCTGTAAATTTTGCGCACGCTATAATCGAGTAGGGAGGATATCAATCCACTCTACTCGTATGCGCGGGCTGCCCGCCCCCGACAGGTGGCAATAACCTTTGGGCGGCCCTGTGCATAAAAAAGAGGGAAAAGCGACTTCACGTCAGTCACTTTTCCCTCTTTTTTCGTAACTGCTCAGTACCTGAGCAGTTACGAAGCCACAGGCAATGCGCTCCGCGCATTCCAAATTGCCTGTGGCTTGGCATGCCAACTCTTGTTTTACGCCGCTTGCAGCGGGGTGCAAGCGGCTGTGCTGAGTAGATACCTTTTTTTACATCTTGCGCATATGTTACGGCACGGCCTCCGTTTCGCCCGCCACTTCGTTGGCCTCGATGGCGCCGGCGGCCATGTTGGGGCTCACCATGGAGTGAACGGTATCGATGCTAAAGAGAAGCAGCAGGGCCAGGCTGATACCAAACACAACCGGGCGCTTCAGCTTCGAAATCTGGAAGTCCAGCATCGGGGCCAGCAAGTACACGATCAGGCAGCACCCGATTCCAAAGATCAAAAGTCCCTCCGCGCAGATTCTTCCGTGCAGGTTCAGGAAGTATCCGTCATACGACCACCATCTCTGGTGGAAGCGCATCTCCAGGAACCAGCCGGCAAAATACTCGATCACGCCGCACAGCGTCATCGAAGCGAAGAACTCCTTCACCGGGTTCTTGCGGAAGCGGCTGCAAAGGAGCAGCACCAGCACGCCGCCGGATCCGTAGATGGGCAGCCAGGGTCCCAAAAGCGTTCCCCGGTTGACCAGCTCGCCTTCCTGAATGAAGTGCAAAATCACTTCCCAGCTCCAGCCCGCGATGGCAAAGGTCATGAAAAGCAGGATGAGCGACCAGACCGAATAGGTGCGGAGAAACGAAAACTGAGCGCCGCGGTTTAACTCCCGGTTTTTCCACAAAGGGCTCAGCCACTGCGGGTACGTCTGCGCCAGCATGCAGTCCTTGTACCGGGCCACCGCAAACTTTCTGCCCTCCAGCTCTTCGTACTTTTCCTTGTTTTCCAGGCTTCCCGGCCAGATGCCAAACCACTCGATCAGGTTCTTCTTAAAGCCGGTCAGTTCCACCTTGTCTTCGTGAATCAGCGTGATCTCATCCACCACGTCGAAATAGGTTTCGTACAGCAGGATGCGATCTGCCTGTTCATACAGATACACATCGTTTAAGCGTTCAAATCCGGGGATCTGTTTTTCGATCGCCTCTTTCCGGATCCGCACGTAGAATTCGGTATAGCAGGCCATTCGGTACGGAACCCCGTACACCAGATCGCTGATGCCGAGCGTCACAAGGCTCAGCAGAAACCATCCCCACAAAGACAGCATGTAACGGAACAGTTCCATTTTATGCCCATCCATCATCTTCCGGGACAGGGTGATGGCCTCGTTGGCCTCCAGATCCGGGTTCTCCGCCACCAGATACGGCACCGCAAAATAGGAGAAGTACTTGATGACGCCTCCCACGATGGTCAGGCACCACAAGGCATTGTACGCCATTCTGGCGAACATGACCCAGCAGGCTTTTAACCAGCGGCGAACTTCGGTGATGTGCAGAATATCGTGGTAGGAGATCTTCGGGTACACGCGCGACAGCAAAAACAGGCGGCGGTAAGCAGCCGAATACGTATTTTTCAGGAACAGATAGATCACCAGATACCACAGGAAGCTGGCCTCGACAAACAAAATGGCCACGGCCGAATCGGACCGCAGGATGCTGCGCAGGGTCTGCGCCAGCTTCACATAGATCTGCCCGGAGGAAGCCGCGTTGACGATCATGGCCAGAACGCCGTTGGTATGCCCGAACGCCGTGTTTTCTTCATCCTCCTGCCCGATCTGCGAGGAAAGCTCATCCGCTTTCTCGGAGCCTTCCTGCAGCCGCCCTTCCCGAATGTCCTCCAGGACGGAACCCCCGCTTAAAATGTTGCCTCCGTCCTCCCCAAACGAGAAGTTCCCGTTCACCGCTTCCTTAACCCAGCCCCAGTCGCCTAAGCCGCCCTTGGCATACTCAAACTCGGTGCCAAAGAAGATCATGACAAGGGAGCAGAACAGCAGAATAAAATAATGGCTGCGCACGGTCGCGTGGGATGCTGCCTTTAACGTCTTTCTATCTTGTAAAATACTGTTTTTACCCATAACTATTCTTCGCTCACTCTCGCAGAAAACAGCACCTTCTCCCACACAGGGAAGAGATCCAGTTCGGAATACCCCTTCGCCTGATAGAGATTCAGCACAAAACACCGATCCCCGTCAAACAGGAATGTCACATCCCCGCTGTAAGCCACTTCGCCGCCATACGAGGTATAAAAGCGATACGCTTCCAGACCGTTGATGGTAAAGTCAAGGGCTTCTTCCACGATTCTTTTTTCCATCACGCCATCGCCCCCGTACAGGACATTCAGCAGGTACTCCCGGGCCGCTTTCTGTTTCTCATTTTCCGCCTGTCCCGCAGGGGTGTTCGCCTCCGCTGTACTCTCCCCGGCAGCATTCGCCTCGTTGACATTCTCCCCGCCGGCATTCGCCTCGTTGACATTCTCCCCGCCGACATTCGCCTCCGTGGAAGGTTCTTCGCCTGAAGCCTCCTGCTTGTCCTGGATCAGCGCTTTCAGATCCGACAGCTCATAGACGGCCAGGCTCGCGTAGGTCCAGATATCTCCCAGGTTTTCGTAGGTTCGGATCCCCTCCTCCTCTTTGGAGAGCTGCCAGCTTTCCGGCAGCAGACAGCAGAAGCCGTTCAGATCGACGCGGGTCATGCCTTTTTCCTCTTCCAAAGGCCAGACAAATTCCTCCGCTGTCTCGGTCACATCCTGTGCCGCTTCGGTTTCGGTATGGCCGGCGCTTGCCTGCGCATCCTCCGCCCATCCGCTCTTCTCTTCATTCTTTCCCGTTTTATCTGTGGTCGGTCTGACTCCTCCGCATCCTGCCAGCAAAGCAGCTGCCAAAACCACGCACATGATATTATTGATCCGACTCTTCATATTTCTCCTCTCTACGTCTTTATTATGGAGCAGAACCTGCCAGTATCCCGTCAACGTTCCAGGTTCTTTGTCCGTATTCACAGGTCACATTTTGATCAACTTTCAGTATAGCACGAAGGCCCGTATCCCGCAATCGTAAAACGATCGCCCCTGTTCATATGTACCCCCGTGCCGTTACTATTCATGGATTCCCAACCCATAAGTTCCCCGGCCATACCGTTTTCGCCTTATCATCGACCGGGGTATGTCTCAGGCTGCCGTGCTTCACCCTTGAAGCTCAGGGAAGCGCAGGCAGGAGCCATAAATAAATCATTGCCTACGCCTGAAGTCTCTTTTGGGCGAAAGGAAAGCGCACGCAAGAGCCACAAACTTATCAACGCCTACGCCTGAAGTCGGTTTTGAAGGTTAGAAAAGCGTAGGCAAGCGCTTCAAACTTTTCAATGCCTACGCCTGAAGTCTCTTTTGGAGGAAAGGAAAGCGCAGGCAAAAGCCACAAACTTATCAACGCCTACGCCTGAAGTCGGTTTTGAAGGTTAGAAAAGCGTAGGCAAGCGCTTCAAACTTTTCAATGCCTACGCCTGAAGTCTCTTTTGTGGGGAAAGGAAAGCGCAGGCAAGAGCCACAAACTAATCAACGCCTGCGCCTGAGCCTATTTTCAAGACTGCCATACATGGAAAATAGCAAGAACAGATGAAATTTCCCGTACAAAATCTCACTTTTCAAGTTGCCATACATGGAAAATAGCAAGGACAGATGAATTTCACCGTACAAAATCTCACTTTTTAAGCTGCCATACATGGAAAATAGCAAGAACAG
>JAFVBO010000065.1 GCA_017479935.1 Lachnospiraceae bacterium | reverse complement strand
GTGTGACAGGGGACGGGCCTGTGTCACAAAAGCTGGCAGCTTTTGTGACACAGACCCGTCCCCTGTCACACTCAGGTCCGTCCCCTGTCATCTTTCGCGCGTCTCTTTCAGAAACTGTTTACGCTCTCACATACTCCGCAATCGCGTCGCCCGCGACAATACCGGAGGTGTAAGCCAGACCAAGGCTGGCGCCTTCGTTGTCGTAGTAAGGGGAGGTGTACAGAGAGCCGTTGTCAACACCGGCTACGTACAGGCCCGGGATGACTTCCATGCCGGAGGTTAAGGCACGGCACTTGTCGTCGGTCTTCACGCCGCCGAAGGTGCACCATGCGCTGGCGTAGTACTGGAATGCATAGTACGGAGGAGTCGCCAGAGCCTTCATGAGGTAAGCGGACTTGCCGAACATCGTGTCCTCGCCGGCTTCGCACATGGCGTTGTAATCCGCGACGGTCTTCGGAAGGTTCGGCAGGTTAAAGTGATCCGCCAGCTCTTCCAGCGTATCAGCCTTGAAGGCCCAGCCGTTTTCGATATCCTTCTCTAAGGCTTCCGCGTTTCCGCGTGCGGCATTCGAGCTCTGGGAGCCGGCCCACCACTCTGCGGGGGAACCATAGTACTTGTACATGCCGCCGTTTTCTGCATCGCCGAACTTCTCGAAGGCTTCCTGGTCCAGGATCGCGTAGTAGATACCTTCACGCAGGGAGCACTCGCCGCCGATGGAGAGGGCGTCATCGCTCATGTACTGCTCGTTCATGTAGCGGTCGCCGTTCATGTTGACCATAAGCTGACCGTACACGGCATAATTCAGGTTCGGAGAAGGATTGTTGGTGCGGCTGGAGGTAGGGGTAGCTCCGCCAAATTCGTTGGCGCAGATTGCCCAGTTGCGATCCGCAGTGCCGCCGGCTTCTAAGACCATGTCGTAGCCATTGCCGTCGGAGAGCGTGTTGCCCAGCGGGAATACGGTCATGTCGCCGAAGTGCTCTTTTAAGCGCTCGTCGTTTCCAAGGTAACCGCCGCAGCAGACTAAGACAGCCTTGCAGTTGATCTGGATGTAGTACTCCTCATCGTTGTTGTAGGCGATAACGCCGCAGATCGCGCCGTTCTCATCCTTTAACAGACGCTGGCCTTCGGTGAACTCTAAGACCGTGCCGCCGAGCTCGACGAACTTGTCAACCAGGGGCTGGAAACGGGGAGCGCCGCTGACCTGCTTGCCTTCCTCGTTCTGGAAGTTGTGACGGGCGCGGAAACCAACGCCGTAGGCATCCTTGCGCAGACCCATGCGAACGCCGTTGTCCGCGAAGTGGTTGTAGGCGCGGCTGCCCTGCTCGATGGCCTTGTGAAGCAGCAGGCCGTTCACGGTGCCGTGGGCGAAGTTGTACATATGATCAAACAGCGTCTTCACGGTGACGGTAGCGCCTTCTTCTGCCTGACGGGCGGTTTCGGCAAGGGCGGGGCCGCCTGCGCGGGAACCGTTGGCAGCGCCGATGAAGCCCTTCTCAAGGACGATGGCCTTGACGCCGGCTTCTGCGACGGTTAAAGCAGCCTGGACACCGGCAGCACCCAGACCGATGATGACGACTTCCGTCTCCAAGGTCTCGGAAATCTCCACGGCGGGAGCTTCTGCGGTCACTTCCTCGTCCGCAAGGACGGGCATGGCGCTCATGGCGGCAGCGGCAGCGGTCGTAACGGCTGCGGCCTTCATAAAGTCTCTTCTGGTCATTTCAGCTTTCATGAAACAATCTCCTTTTTTGTTTTTGTAGCACAGCATAAATGCGAAGCACGAAGCCCTCAAGGGGAATAGCTTCGCGCCGCTGTGCGTAGGGGCGATAACATATGTGGTGGAAGCCATTGTGTTTAGCTTTCCTATGGTATCGTGCAGCGCATAAGGCACTGCAAGTGATTTGTGTGATGTTGGCCACATTCATCAAAAACACCTGTGCAAAGGCAAAATGAACGAACGTGGGATACTTTTCACACAGTGGCTGATTTTAGCACAGATCCGACAAAATGTGAATGAGGAAAAACCTAAAAACATTCTTAAATTGTTACTATTCACGGGTCGGGTAGCAACCTTAAAAGTCAGGGCCGGCAAGAGACAATGTTTGCCAGGACACGGGAAATTCATCTGTTCTTGCTATTTTCCATGTATGGCAGTCTTGAAAACAGGTTCAGGCGCAGGCATTGATAAGTTTGAGACGCTTGCCTGCGCTTTCCTTTCGCCCCAAAGAGACTTCAGGCGTAGGCAATGATTAGTTTGAGTCGCCTGCCTGCGCTTTCCTTTCGCCCCAAAGAGACTTCAGGCGCAGGCAATGATTAGTTTGAACATCTTGCCTACGCTTTCACGACCTTTAAAAGGTGAAGCACAAAAAGCTGAGACGTACCCCAGTTGATGAAAAGTTGAAAATGGTATGGCCAGGGACCTTACGGGTTGGGGCATCCATGAATAGTAACAGAAACCGGGGAAAATAGGCTCTTTTTCTCCCGGAAAAGCGATTGCGAAACTTCTTTCTATCCGTTATAATGAAAAACCGTGCTTTTGCAAAGAACAAGCCAAATGACAGGGACGCTGGCAAAGACCGGCCTTGCCAGAAGTATAAAAGATGCTTGCCCATTGACAGAAAATGTGACAGAGGCTCGTCCCCTGTCAGAATTTCAGAAAGAGGTTTTTGAGTGGAAAAGAAGAAAAAGACATCGATATTGCCGCCCATTCTGGCGCGGTTTTCCGTGATTTACCTGATTGGCCTGGCGGGCCTGTTTGTGGTGGATTATGTTCAGCTGTTTATTCCGCAGTATATGGGCGATGTCACGGACGGCCTGGCGGCGCATACGCTGGATCAGGCGGGGGTACTTGACCTGTGCGGGAAGATTGTGCTGTGTGGCCTGATTATGATGCTGGGGCGCTTTGTGTGGCGGTACTGCATCTTCGGGACGGCGCGCAAGATTGAACGGATTTTAAGGAACCGTCTGTTTGCGAAGCTGGAGACGCTGTCGCAGCGGTATTATCATGAGCATAAGACGGGCGACCTCATGAGCTATTTCACGAACGATCTGGAGGCTGTGCGCGTGGCGGTGGGACCAGCGGTGGTCACCTGCTTTGATGCCACCGTGCTGGCGGTGATGGTGCTGTACCGCATGGTCACCCATGTGAGCCTGACGCTGACCTTATACACGCTGATTCCCATGGGCATCCTGGCCGTGGGCGGGTACTTTTTCGGGATCGCGTCCGAGGAGCGCTACGGGAAGATGCAGAAGGCCTTCGCGAATCTGCAGGATTTCGTACAGGAGAGCGTCTCCGGAGAGCGGGTGATCAAGGCCTTCGTGCAGGAAGAAAAGCAGGCGGAGGCGTTTAAGATCGTGAACGAAAATAAGCGCCAGGCGTCGCTTCATGTCGTCAAGCTGCACGTTCTGTTTCTGCCGGCGCTGCGCCTTTTGGTGGGCATCACCTACGTGATCGCCATCGTGGTGGGCGGCTACTTTACGATCGTGGGCGACATGACGCTGGGCAAATTTGTGGCCTTTAACTCCTACATCGGTTCCCTGGTGTGGCCCATGCTGGCGCTGGGCGACGCCATCACCAGCATCTCCCAGGGTGTGGCTGGCATGCGCCGCATCCACGAGGTGATGGATGAAGAGAGCGAGATTGTGGACCCTGCGAGCCCGGATGAGGTGGAGACGTTAAGTGGCGCGATTGAATTCCGGAACGTGACGTTCTCTTACGGCGAAAACCTGCCCGATAAGCTGACCAATCTGTCCGTCAAGGTGGCGCCGGGGGAGACGCTGGCCATCATGGGCCGCACCGGAACCGGAAAGAGCACCTTCGCGAACCTTCTGTGCCGGCTCTATGACGTGCAGGAGGGGGCGGTTTTGCTGGACGGTCATGATGTGCGCAACCTGCCGCTGAAGACCATCCGGGAGAACATCGCATACGTGCCGCAGGACAATTTCCTCTTTTCCCAGACGCTTTCCGGCAACATTTCCTTCGGCCGGCAGGGGGCTTCGCAGGAGGAGATTGAGGAAGCTGCCAAGGCGGCGGATATCCACGACAACATCCTGGATTTCCCTGACAAATATGAGACGATGGTGGGCGAGAGGGGCGTGACCTTATCCGGCGGACAAAAGCAGCGCAGCTCCATCGCCAGGGCGCTTTTAAAGGACAGCCCGATCCTGATTCTGGACGACGCCCTCTCGGCCGTGGACACGGACACGGAGGAGCGGATTTTGCAGAACCTGAAGAAATATCGCGCCGGGAAGACCAACCTGATCATCGCGCACCGCGTTTCCACGGTGCAGATGGCGGACCACATCCTGGTGCTTGACGAAGGGCGCATGGCTGAGTACGGCACCCGCGAGGAACTGATGGCAAAGAACGGCATCTTTGCGGACATGGCGCACCGGCAGCAGCTGGAAGAACAACTGACGATGGCGGAGTAGAAAGGAGGATAGTAACGGTTTTAAGGCTTATTTGCGGACATTTATGTTCCAAAAGCTGGAACCGTTGCAGGCAAGATTTATGGCAAAATTGAATGAAGAAGTCCTGGAAACCCGCTATGACGGAAATGTGTTCGGGCGCCTGTTTTCCTACGTGAAGCCGCACACCAAGGTGATGCTCTTGGCGCTCGTTCTCGTGCTGGCGGTGACGGGGATTGACCTGGTGCGGCCGGTGCTCATCGGCGATGCCATCGACACCTATATCGAGGGCTATAACGTGCCCTATGAGTACGTGGCGGAGGAGGATGCGGAAGTCACGCTTGGAGAACTGCACCTTCGCCGGGGGAGGAAAGAGGATGAGGCGAACCAGGCAGGAGAGACCGCGCACTACGCAAGACTTTTATATTACGAAGATCAGTATTACTTGCTGGAAGACCTGAAAAGCGATGAACTGGATTTGTTAGCAACCTGGGAGGAAGACGGCTTCCCCGAGGCGAAAACGGATCCGGCGAGCCTGCTTTTCTCTTTAAGCGGCACCTCCCGCGCCGCCAGACTCCTCTCCCGCGCAGAACTGGACACCCTGCGCGCGCCGGACAGAAAAGGCCTTGGCACCATCGCCGCCTGGTATGTGGTGCTTCTGATCTTTGGCTTTGCGTTTCAGACCTGGCAGGGGTGGCTGCTTCAGAAGACCGGCCAGAGCATCATCTTTACGATCCGCCAGCAGGTGTTCGAGCACGTACACAGCCTGCCGCTGCGCTTTTTTGACACGAACCCCGTGGGGCGTATCGTGACCCGCGTCACCAACGATGTGGAGTCCTTAAACCAGATGTATACCCAGGTGCTGGTGCGGCTGGTCAGCAACACCGTGCTGATCGCGGGCTACGCGGTCGTGATGGTGGGGATCAACCGCCAGCTGGCCTTGATTTCCTTCCTGTTTTTGCCGGTTGTCTTCGGGATCACGCTCATCTTCCGGTACCTGATCCGGCGGATTTACCGCATCGTGCGCACGAAGATCTCGTCCCTCAACACCTTCCTGTCGGAAAACATCTCCGGTATGAAGCTGATCCAGCTGTTTGCCAGAGAGAAGACCAAGGCGGAGGAGTTTCAGGAGCGCACCGACGATCTGTACAAGTCGCAGATGAAGGAAATGTTTACCTTCGGCGTCTTTCGCCCGGGCCTGGCGTTCCTGGCCAACTTCGCCTACGCGCTGATCCTGTACAAGAGCGGCGTGCTGGTTCTGGCGGGAAGCCTGTCGCTTGGCACGTTGTATATCTTCGTCAGCTACATCCGCTCCTTCTTTGAGCCCATCCAGGAACTAGCGGAGCAGTTCTCCACGCTGCAGAACGCCATGGCGTCCGCGGAGAAAATCTTTACAATCTTAGATGAGAAGAATACAATCTTAGAGAAAGAAAACCCCGTACGCCTGGCGGATTTCAAGGGAAAGATCGAGTTTAAAAATGTGTGGTTTGCCTATGAAAATGAAGATTACGTCTTAAAGGACGTCAGCTTTGTGATCAACCCCGGCGAGCGCGTGGCTTTTGTCGGCGCGACAGGAGCCGGCAAGTCGTCCATCTTAAATCTGATCGGCCGCTATTATGATATTCAAAAAGGTGAGATCCTGGTGGATGATGTGAACATCAAGGATCTGTCCTTAAAGGACCTGCGCCGCGCGATCGGGCAGGTGCAGCAGGACGTGTTCCTCTTCACGGGCGATGTGGAAAGTAACATTCGCCTTGGGAACGAAGAGATTTCTGAGGAGGCCATGCAGGCGGCGGCCAAAGCCTCGAACGCGGAGATGTTTATTCAAAAGCTCCCCGGCGGCTTTAAAGAGCCCGTCACCGAGCGCGGCGCCACGTTCTCCGCGGGCGAGCGGCAGCTCTTAAGCTTTGCGCGCACGCTGGCGTACAGCCCCAAAATCCTGGTGCTGGACGAGGCAACCGCGAACATTGACACGGAGACGGAGCAGCTGATTCAGGACGCTCTGGAAACACTTATGCAGGGCCGCACCAGCATCCTGGTGGCGCACCGTCTCTCCACCATCCAGCATGCGGACGAGATCCTGGTTATGCATAAAGGCCGCATCCGGGAGCGCGGCACGCATCAGGAGCTTTTGGCCATGGATGGAATTTACAAGAAACTGTACGAACTGCAGGCGTAAAAGAGCAGGAGACATCGCGTATACGAAATGCGCGGTGCCTCCTGTTCTTTTATGCTTCGGAAATTTTAAGTGTTGGGATCCGATTTATAAAAACGGCGCGTAAAACCCTGGCCGACAAAGTCGCCCTGTGGATGTAAGCGCCCAAAATAGCATGTTTAGATACACCAAAAAAGATGCAAAAGCAGATGATAAATTTTGATCAAACGCTTGCAGTTTCTGTTTTATTGGTGTATACTGAAAGCGCAGAAGAACATGAGTTCTGTTCCATAAATTACATGCCGCTGCAGACCATACACGGCAGAAAGGAGGTTCCGCATGAATACGATTTGTTCCAGATATGATCCGAAAGACAAACATCCTGCAAACTATATGCAGGAAGATTTCGGTATTGACAAAAACGGCAAACAGTATGCGCGGAAGTTCCGACATATCGCGCTGGATCATCTGTTGGAACAGGACACATATTCCTCCAGAGCAGTGCGCAACTCCTGTAATTTTTACATCCGCAACGTCCGGTCTGCAGTATGCAAATCACCAGAGGAACGCACCCATAATGAAACTCTGGCAATGCATAACGTTTTTCTGGCTGTTACTTCTCTGAATAGACGGAACGACGAAAACTACCGTAAAGAGAAGCAAGAGCTTGCGCATGACAACACCCTGTCTGCCATGGGAAAGGCATCTATCATGTACCAGTTGATACTGGACGCAATAAAAAACGCCACATCTTATCCCTCATACGGCAAATGGATGCTCTCCTATCGTGTTCTGGATGAACTTCTGAAGATCACCAACGATCCGGCGTACTACGGATGTACCTCGCAGGTGAATCAGCAGGCGATCAAGAAGGTGATCGAAGCATGGAAAAGCTATTTCGCCGCAGCGAAGGATTACCGCACACAGCCGTGGAAATACACAGGGAAACCGTGCGAGCCTGGTTACATACAGGAGAAATATGCTACCGCCAAGTACACCTATCAGGTGTGCAAATTATCCAAAAAGAATGACAAGGCTTATCTAACATTTACAAACTGCAAAGAGGTCCTTTGCATCGGTCCTGCTAATCTTTATAAGGGGAAATTTGCACAGGCTGAGGTCCGGTATCTGGGTGGTGCGTACAGTATCCATGTCACAATGGATGACGGGGCGGCACTTCCCGAAGCTCCGGAGCACCCTGCCCGTATCATGGCCATGGATCCTGGATGCACGAATTTCATGACCGTTGTATCTAATACAGGTATGACCCCATTCATTCTGGACGGCAAACGCTTAAAGAGTATCAACCGCAATTTCAACAAGGTTCGTGCCAGACTGATTTCTGATCTGACCAGAGGGCATGAAAACGAACGGTCCTGCAAGCATTCCAAGCGCTTGAGCGCCATGACGGAAAACCGCAACAATATGCTGACTGATTTGTTTTACAAGTACTCTCACTATGTCTGCCGGCTTGCCAAAGCGGACGGCATTGAGGTGATTGTTGTGGGGCACAACAAAGGTCAGAAACAGGAAATTTCCATCGGTGGTGTAAACAATCAGAACTTTGTGACCATTCCGTACACCACGTTCATCTGGAAACTGCGCTGTATAGCTGCCAAGTACGGGATTGCTGTCGTGGAACGTGAAGAAAGTTATACGTCCAGAGCCAGTTTCCTTGACAGAGATGACATTCCTACCTATGCACCCGGAGAACACGAGCCGTATACTTTCTCGGGGAACAGGG
>JAFVBO010000064.1 GCA_017479935.1 Lachnospiraceae bacterium | reverse complement strand
GAGATCTGGAAGCGCTTCCGTAAGTGGGGCGGCATTCCGACCGGTATTACGCAGAACGTCAAAGACCTGCTGGCGAGCCGTGAGGTCGAGAACATCTTTGAGAATTCGGACTTCATTTATATGCGTGCGACTTGTTCGCCGCTGAAAAGGCGGCGCACAGCGCTGAACTAAATCAGTTCTGTGAACTGATAATCCGAGGAGTGGAATGACGGGGTAACGCCCTGAAACGCTCCCCCTGATACTCCGGCCTGCTCCGGTGGGAAACCACTGGTGTTGGGGAGCCCGGTAAAGGCGGCAGAAGGCGGCCGTAAAAGCCAGATTTGGCAACGAAATCTGCCCAGAGGTGGGCGGCGTCGCTGACATGCCGGGGGTCTACAAAGTGTCTATGGTCAGAATGGTAAACAACCTGACGAAAACCGCGAATGTAAGGGTCTATAAGATCGAACATGTAGAAATGCATGCGGCGTGAAAGCGCTGTCAGTGTGGGTGAGTAAAAGTGCATGTTATGAAACCCCATGGTGCGTTACAGGCGCATCCAAGCTGACAGGCCTAAAGCGGAGACCTAAGGACACATGTACAGATAGGATTGTCGGAACAAGGAAAGGCATCGGATCTTCTCATTTGAAGACAGGCTGACGAAGAACAATAAGCAGCCGAACCGATGCTGAAAAGCCGTGGTCGAACCGTTGACAGCCCCTGTAATGGGGGAACGAGGGATGGCCACAAGTCAGGTTAACAGTAATACCCTTATGCACCGTCTTATGCAGTCGAGTACGATAAAAGAATTTATCACTCGCCGTAAAGGGGGTGATGCACATGGGGCAGAAAGTAAGGAAACGTACGGCTCTGCGCAATGCAGAGTACTACGACCAGCAGGAGTTGTTTGACTCGCTGTATTCCAGAAGCAAAAACAACGAGGTGTTCGGGCATCTGATGGATATCATCACAAGCCCGGAAAATATCAAGTTGGCTTACAGGAACATCAAGCGGAATGACGGCTCGGAAACTGCTGGAACCGACGGCATGACGATAGCTTACTTCTCAAATATGGGAGAAAAGCAATTCGTCGATTTTATCCAGAGGAGGTTTGCTAACTACCATCCGAAAGCTGTCCGGAGGGTCGAAATCCCAAAGCCAAACGGCAAGATGAGACCGCTCGGAATACCGTGTATGACAGACCGGATTATACAGCAATGCGTGTTACAGGTGTTGGAGCCGATCTGCGAGGCAAAGTTCTATGAGCATTCATATGGATTCAGGCCGAACAGGAGCGCCGAAAACGCCATAGCGTATCTGGAAAACCGGATGTTTATCGGGAATCTCTATTATGTAGTGGATGTGGACATCAAAGGCTTTTTCGACAATGTCAACCACAAGAAGCTACTGAGACAGCTGTGGACACTGGGCATCAGAGACACGAAACTGTTGCAGATCATTAAGGCAATGTTGAAGGCACCAATCCGTCTGCCCGACGGAACGACGGTCTTCCCGGACAAAGGAACCCCGCAGGGCGGTATACTTTCGCCGCTTCTGGCAAATGTGGTTCTGAATGAACTTGACTGGTGGGTCGCTTCACAATGGGAGCTTTTCAGTGACCATATGAAAAAGCACTATAAGCCAAAGTTCAATACAAAGGGAATCAGAGACCTGAGCTATGAATACGGTGTTATGCGGAAAACAAACCTGAAAGAAATGCACATCGTTCGATATGCCGATGACTTCAAAATCATATGCGCCAATCGGAACGACGCGGAAAGGGCGATGTCCGCCGTGACGGACTGGTTGCGCACGAGGCTGAAATTGGAAGTGTCCGAGGAAAAATCAAAGGTAACGAACGTCAAGAGGCACTACAGCGATTTTCTGGGCTTCAAAATCAAAGTTCGGAAAAAAGCTGGCAAATGGGTCGATCAGGTTCACATGTGTGACAAAGCAGTGACCAGTGCGAAAAAGAAGATACGAGAGGCGGTCAGGTTCATTCAGGACTCTGGCACGGGAAGGGAACAATTTCGGCGAATTGCCGCCTACAACTCCCTGATTATCGGTCTTCACAACTATTATCGCATTGCAAGCTGTGCCTGTCTGGATTTTGAAAAGATAGGCTATGACACAGGGAGCACGAAGAAAATCCGGCTGAGAGGGCTGAAACGTGAAGGGCAGATACACAACTCGTATATTGCCCAGAACTATGGCTCATCGAAGCAGATGCGATGGCTGAACGGGGAACCGGTCATACCGGTTGCTTATGTCAGGTACCGCAGGCCCAACCGCAAAAAGCAAAGCATCAATAAGTACACTCCGGAAGGGCGTCAGGAAATCCACAAGAAACTTGGCGTAGATACGGGCGTGATGGTGTGGATGATGCGGCATCCGGTTGCCAGAGAAAGCGTGGAATTCAATGATAATCGGATTTCACTATTCGCTGGTCAGCTTGGGAAATGTGCGATTACAGGGGAATATCTGACAAGAGGAGACGTGATCTGCCGCCGTAAAGTTCCTAAATGGGATGGTGGCACAAGCGAATACTCGAATCTGATTCTTGTCACACAGGCCGTGGACGACATGCTCAACGAAAAAGATGCGGAGTTTGCGTGGGAGCTCTCAAGACGTTTGAAACTGGATGAGAATAAACGGAAAAAGGCAAACCGTCTGCGTGTTGCCGCAGGACTTTCCCCGATGATTCAGGGAAGTCGATATAGCAACAACCTTACCAATGTAGGTGCATCAAGAGGCTAACTGTTAACTCGATGGAACGCCGTGTGCGGTGAAAGCCGCATGCACGGTGCGAACCGGGGGAAAAGCCCGAGCCTTAACAGGCAGAGGCTTACCTATCGGTATTCAACCAGGCTGCCGGCGACAGGGCGATTCTTGCGAAGCAGCTGAATATTTCCACACATCAGCTGTCCTATGTAACGCATTCCGGCGAAGGCGAGGGACTGCTGTTCTATGGCAACGTGATTCTTCCGTTCGTGGATCATTTCCCGACGGATCTGGAGCTCTATAAGGCCATGACTACAAAGCTGTCCGAGGTCCAGGCTGCACAGGCGGGTGCTTAAGCAGGAGGTGGCAATGCAGACAAAAACGACAAAGCTGCGCTTCTCACCGGATGATCTTGCGGATGCAAAGGTCAGAAGGGCGGCTGAGAAGGCGGAAAAGGCAGTGGAAAAGGCAGATGCGGCGAAAGCCCGTCTGCCGAGCAAAAAGCTGAGGACAAAAACAACGACAGCACAGGCACAGGGAGAAAAGCTGCGGTTCGGAAAGAAAGTAATCGTGGTAGAGGAGACTGTGAAAAAGCATGCTGCCATAGGCAAGAAGGCGGCGGCCAAGAGTGCTGCGGCATCAGTATCAGGGACAGCCCATAAGCAGGCAGCAGAGTATCAGGATGACAACGTGGGCGTACAGGCTGTCAATGAGACAACAGGTGCTGCGGAGGCTGCGGTGCAGACCGGTGAGACACTCCGGTACAGCCATAAGCTGAAAGACTACCATCACGCCGAAAAGCTGGAGGCAAAAGCGGACAAAGCCAATATTGAAGCATTGTTTCAGAAGGAGGCAGCAAAGAATCCCGGCGCGGCATCCAATCCGTTTTCCCGATGGCGACAGAAGCAGGCAATCCGGAAGGAATACGCAGCCATGAAGGCAGGGAAGGAATCGGCAGGAACAGCGGCCTCTCATGCTGTCGGAAAAGGTGCAGAAGCGGCAAAGAGCGCCGGAAAGGCCGTAAAGGAAGGCAAGAGCATCGGGACCTGGGCAGTGAACTTTGTGAAAAACCATGGCCATGTGCTGCTGATCCTGGGAGGACTGCT
>JAFVBO010000063.1 GCA_017479935.1 Lachnospiraceae bacterium | reverse complement strand
GCGGAAAAACACTCCAAAATGATGCGGGAAAGCGAACAAAGACGGCGGCAATGCCCCTTGTGGAAACCCCGCGGGAACAAGAGGAAAAGGCCGTAAGCAGGAAGGAGGAGGCCGAATGAATGAAGATATTTCCATCTGGTCAGATGAGATTAGCCCCGACAGCTTCCTGACGGTGACGGCGCTGATGAAGGCAAAGGCCAGAAACAGTTATGCGTATCTGTCAAGGCCCGATGTGCGTGTCTGCCCTGTGTGCGGCGAGGTCTTTGAGACAGCGGGGCGGGGGCGACCGAAGCGGTTCTGTTCTGCGAAGTGCAGATCGTTCTACCATCACAAGTATCCGAACCCTGCCAACTGGAAATCCACGCGCATTGCGGTTTGTCCGCTCTGCGGAAAGGAATTTCAGGCCAGCCGCGAGTACAACCGAAAACGAAAGTATTGCAGTAGAGCCTGTGCAAACAGGGGACGGGCGCTGGAAAAGAAGGAGGAGCAGCCATGACGTTGATGGAAGGTTTTATCAGAGATGAGATATATATCGACTTTGGCTCAGAGCCGCTGTTTGGGCAGGATCAGCTTTACGATTCCTTCCCGGTCGTCTTCCCGACAGTGGACTTTGCCCTGATGGATACAAATGGGCTCTGCCGTATTGCGGATCGGATCCGGAAGGATGCGGGCTATGTGCCGCTGTATCCTTTGGATGAGTACGCACAGGAACAGACGGACCAGGATGGCTGGTACGCTTTTTATGTTGGAATCAACGGCTGTTCCAAAACCAGGATGAATAGCTGTATTGAGTTCTGGGTCGGAAACAGTCAAAGCCCGGATAACGAAGAAATCTATACCATTGACCTATCTTTGGATGAACAGCTGTATCTCTACCAGCGGCTTGACTGCCAGTGCAGAAAGTATCTGGGAAAAACCTGCATGGAACTTTTAAAGGATGCGGAAAAGCTGATGGAAGAGGATCCGCACTATTACGGACCCTGTCCAAAGAGCATTGCGGCGGAGGAAACCACTTGAAGATCATAAAGCGGGACGGAAGGGAAGTCCCATTTGACTTACAAAAGATAAAAACCGCCATTGATGCGGCAAATGCAGAAATGGCGGATGTAGACCGGCTTTCAGATGAGGAGGCCGGTTTTATTGTGCAGCGGATTAACGAGCGATGCATAGAGCTTGGCCGCAGTGTCAGCGTCGAAGAGATCCAGGACATGGTGATCGATGAACTGGATCAGAGCGACCACGACAGGCTTGCCAGGCACTATTCTAATTACCGGCTGCGGCATGCGCTTCTTCGGAAGCAGAACAGCACGGACGCAAAGATCCTCTCGATCCTGCGTCACGACAATGAGCTGGCGAAACAGGAGAATGCCAATAAGGATCCTGTGATCAACAGCACCATGAGGGACTACCTCGCCTCGGAGGTCTCCGAGGATATCTGCCGGAGATACATTTTCCCGGAGGATGTGATCAGAGCCCACGATGAGGGCATGATACACATCCATGACATGGGCTATGTCTCCGGTACGATTACCAACTGTGAGCTGGTGAACCTTGAGGATATGCTGCAAAACGGCACGGTGATCACCGATACGCTGATCGAAAAGCCACACAGCTTTTCCACCGCCTGTAATATCGCTACGCAGATCATTGCGCAGGTGGCTTCAAACACCTATGGCGGGCAGACGATTAGCCTTGCGCATCTTGCGCCCTTTGTCGATGTCAGCCGTCAGAAATACATCACGGAAATTCGGGATGAATTTACAGCGGTCGGAAAGGACTGCAGCACAGAAGAGATTGAAAGAATCGCTGAAATGCGCGTGCGCCGCGAAGTGGAGCGCGGCATTCAGACCATCCAGTACCAGATCCAGACGCTTCTTACCACCAACGGCCAGACACCTTTTGTCTCAGTATTTATGTATTTGGGTGAAGTGAAGCCCGGTCGGGTACGGGATGACCTCGCGCTGATCATAGAGGAAACCTTAAAACAGCGCATACAGGGCATCAAAAATGAGGTGGGAGTGTGGGTCTCTCCCGCATTCCCAAAACTCATCTATGTGCTGGATGAGGATAACATCGCGGAGGATGCGCCGTATAGGTATCTGACGGAGCTTGCCGCCAAGTGCAGCGCAAAGCGCATGGTACCGGACTATATCAGTGCCAAGGTGATGAAACAGCTAAAAAACGGTGATGTCTATACCTGCATGGGCTGCCGGGCGTTTCTCACACCGGATACGGTTGGGCTTAGCCCCGACGGAAGCCATAAATATTACGGCAGGTTCAACCAGGGCGCGGTGACCATAAACCTTGTGGATGCGGCATGCAGCGCGGATGGCAATGAGGACAGGTTTTGGAAGATCATGGAGGAGCGGACAGAGCTTTGTCATAAGGCTCTTCGTATCCGTCATGAGACCCTGCTGGGGACGCCCTCTGATGTGGCCCCGATCCTATGGCAGCACGGTGCGATGGCAAGGCTTCCCAAGGGCGCAGTGATCGATCCGTTTCTTTATGACAACTACAGTACGATCTCCCTTGGCTATGCCGGGCTATGCGAGTGTGTGTACCGCATGAAGGGCGTTAGCCATACCGATCCCGCCGGCCATGATTTTGGGATCGCTGTGATGGAATTCTTAAACGAAAAGTGCAGGGCATGGCGGGAAGCAGAGAACATCAGCTATTCCCTCTACGGCACGCCGATGGAATCGACAACTTATAAGTTTGCCAGATGCCTGCAGCGCCGGTTCGGAAAAATCCCGCATGTGACGGAAAAGAATTACATCACGAATTCCTATCATGTCCATGTGACGGAGCCTATAGACGCCTTTTCCAAGCTGGCATTTGAAGCGGAGTTTCAGGCGCTGTCCCCGGGTGGAGCGATCAGCTATGTCGAGATCCCGAACATGCAGAATAACCTCCCGGCGGTACTGGCCATCATGAAGTTCATCTATGACAACATCATGTATGCGGAACTCAACACAAAATCAGATTACTGTCAGGTCTGCGGTTATGACGGTGAGATCAGGATCGTGGAAGAGGATGGCAAGCTTTTGTGGGAGTGCCCCAACTGCGGGAACCGTGATGAAAACCGGATGAATGTATGCAGACGGGTGTGCGGCTACCTTGGCACAAATTTCTTTAACCAGGGCAGGACAGCAGAGATCGCTGACCGCGTGCTGCATGTGGACTGAAGGCGGAGATGGCATATGCATTACGGCAAGATTAAGAAATGCGACATCGCAAACGGCCCGGGCGTCCGGGTTTCCCTGTTTGTCTCCGGCTGCAGAAACCATTGCAAGGGCTGTTTTAACCCGGAGACCTGGGAGTTTGATTACGGCGATCTGTTCATACAAGAAACAGAAGATGAGATTGTAAACGCCCTGCGTCCTTCATGGATTCAGGGCCTTTCCATCCTCGGCGGGGATCCCATGGAGCCGGAAAATGAGGCAGCGCTTTTGCCGCTTCTTGTCCGGATCCGGGAGGAACTGCCGGAAAAGGATATCTGGATCTACACCGGATATCCCTATGAAAAGATCAAGGATTCTCTGCTGCTGGCCCTTGCCGATGTGGTTGTCGATGGCCCCTTTATCGAGGCCGAAAAGGACATCTCACTTCCGTTTCGGGGAAGCAGAAATCAGAGAATCATACAGTTGAGGGAGAAGAGCACATGAAGAGATTTCATGGAGAGAGGCTGCAGCGCCTCATTTTATGTATGGAAGCGGTGCTGATCATCTTAAGCCTTGCCACCGGTTCCAGTGCAAAGGTGGGCATGGCCTGCTACTGGGCGATCATTGCTGTGTATCACCTGACGGAGTTTTTGTCCGACAGGAGAAATGATAGCGGAAAAGACGATGATCGTATCGAATGGGACGCACATTGACGGAGGTACAGATGAGAACTGCGGAACTAAAAGTTCTGCCGGTGTCAGTCTTAAAGCCTGCGGAATATAACCCCAGGAAGAAGCTGAAACCCGGCGATAAGGAATATAAGAAGATCAAAGCATCCATTGAGGAGTTCGGCTTTGCCGATCCGTTGGTGGTCAATGCCGATATGACCATCATCGGCGGACATCAGCGTCTTACCGTTGCCATGGATCTTGGCTATACGGAAGTGCCGTGCGCGGTGGTGGATGTGGATAAGGAGCGGGAGAAGGCATTAAATGTCGCGCTCAATAAGATCACGGGTCAGTGGGATGAACAGCTTTTAGCTGACCTGCTGCGGGATCTGGACAACGCTAAATTTAATACCGATCTGACCGGCTTTGACCGGGCCGAGATCGAAAACCTGTTTTCCAACATTTATGACAAAAAGGTCAAGGAAGATCACTTCGATGTAGAGGAAGAGCTGAAAAAGCCGACCTTCTCAAAGCCGGGAGATCTCTGGTGTCTTGGAAAGCACCGCGTGATCTGCGGCGACAGCACCGGGGAGGAGATTTATACGAGGCTTATGGACGGGCAGAAAGCAAACCTTGTCCTGACGGATCCCCCGTATAACGTGGATGTGGAAGAGACCGCCGGTAAGATCATGAACGACAACATGGCCGACGGGGATTTCTACAACTTCCTTCTGTCCGCATTCCGATGCATGTACGGCAATCTTGCCGATGACGGAAGCATCTATGTCTGGCATGCGGATACGGAAGGGCTGAATTTTAGAAAGTCCTTTAAGGACGCGGGCTTTTATCTTTCCGGATGCTGCATCTGGAAGAAGAACGCGCTGGTGCTTGGCAGAAGTCCATATCAGTGGATCCATGAACCCTGCCTCTTTGGCTGGAAGGCCAAGGGGAAGCATCAGTGGTATTCGGACAGGAAGCAGACCACGGTATGGGAGTATGACAAACCGAAATCAAGCCCTGACCATCCGACCACAAAACCGGTGCCGCTGATGGCTTACCCCATCAAAAACAGCACCATGACAAACGGGATAGTGCTGGATCCCTTCCTCGGCTCCGGCAGTACGCTGATTGCCTGTGAGGAGACCGACCGAGTATGCCGCGGGATTGAGCTGGATCCGAAATTTGTGGATGTGATCGTTCGCCGCTTTGACCAGTATTGTCAGGAGAATGGCCGGTCAGAGGATATCCATGTCATTCGTGACGGGCAGAAGCTGACACTGGATGAGGCGGTCGCGCTTTGCGCAGAAACAGAAAGACCGGGCCTATAAGACCCAGTCTTCCAAACTGATACCAGGAACCCTGCTGAATTCACCGGTATTGTGCGTAACAACGGTGATGCCTCTTGAAACACCCTGGCCGGCAATCTGAATATCGTATGAGCCAATCGGAAGTCCTTTTTTAACAAGATAGGCACGAATTCTTCCGGTAACGACGGCGTCATTTGCTGTGAATGGAATCACCTGAAAAGCAGAGAGAAACAGGCGCATATCCTCCATTCGTTGTTCGCCCCAGTTTGCCTTCGCTGCGCCATATTCCAGCTCAAAGAGAGTTACAGAAGAGATGGCGAGTTCAGAAAGCGGGATGGTCAGTATTTTTTGATTCAGCGCAGGATATTGGCCACGCATCAGGTATGCACAGATATTTGTGTCAAGCAGATACATCAGAATTCCTCCCGTTCAGGAAGATCAAGAATGGAGGGCTGGTTTCTGTCTTCCAGAAAATCATCGGGAAATGTGCCAATCGTGGCACGGACGGGAAACCAGGGATCATCTACAGGAAAAAGAATGAAGGCATCACCAACACGGCGGATATAGAATTCCGTCTTATCTGTGCGAAGTTCTTTTGGAATACGAACGGCCTGGCTGTTACCGCTCTGAAAAACTTTCGTTGTTGTCATGAGAATCACCTCCTACTTTGTATATACAAACAGTATATACGACGAGGGCGAATTTATCAATAGAAATTTACTGTTTTGAACGGAACGGAGTACAGAAGTGAAAGAGAATACATTGACCCTCGGCAGCCTTTTCGATGGCTCCGGGGGTTTTCCACTTGGCGGTATCCTTGCCGGCATCACACCGGTGTGGGCGTCGGAGGTTGAACCCTTCCCCATCCGCGTGACCGAAAAGAGACTGCCGCAGATGAAACATTATGGGGATGTATCAACATTATCCGGTGCGGATCTGGAGCCCGTGGATATCATCACCTTCGGATCACCCTGCCAGGATCTGTCGGTCGCTGGAAAGCGCGCCGGCATCCAGGAAGGAGAACGGTCCAACCTGTTCTTCCAGGCGATCCGTATCGTAAAGGAAATGAGGGAGAAGACCAATGGAGCTTATCCAAGATACTGTGTCTGGGAAAATGTCCCGGGCGCATTCTCCTCAAACGGAGGAGACGATTTTAAAGCCGTCCTCGAAGCATTCTGCCGTGTTGCAGATGAAACCGCATCTGTTCCTGCTCCTGAAGGAAAATGGACAAAAGCAGGAGAGATCGTGGGAGACGGTTATTCCGTCGCGTGGCGAGTGCTCGACGCGCAATACTGGGGTGTTCCCCAGAGAAGAGCAAGAATCTTTCTTGTCGCAGATTTTGCAGACGAATGTGCCGGAAACATACTATTTGAGTCCGAAGGCCTGTGCGGGTATTCTGCGGAGAGCTTCCGTGCGTGGCAAAGAGCTGCCCGCTATTTTGAAGGCGGCCCTGATGCGGCAGGCTGCATTTGCCTGAATGACCAGGGCGGGAAGCGGATGAGTGTATCGGATGAGGTATCCGGTACCCTGCGTGCGGAAGATCATGGGCATCCGCTACTGGTCGCGGCAGGTTTTTGCACCGAGCATTCTGCAAAGGCAAGATCCATCGGCTATGAGGAAGAGATATCCCCGACGCTTCGGGCCGGCGTGGTGCCCGCGGCGATTGCCCTGGAGCATCATCCCATCGACTCAAGGATCGGCATCGATCCCAATAACACCGTGCAGACCTTGTGTAACCGCATGGGCACCGGAGGAGGAAATGTTCCGCTGGTAATGACACCGGAAGGCCCGCTTGCTTTTGGGATCAGTTCTGATCAGAGCCATGCCATGCTGTCTGACAATCCTCATGCTGGGATCTATAAGGCTAAGACCAGCAGAACGCTGGATCAGGGATGCGGGCACCCTGGCTGCAATCAGGGCGGCATCGCCGTTGTGGAAAAGGTGTATCCGGTAGAGGGGAATGGACAGCGACCGAGCCACCAGGGGGACGGCTGGAGTGAGTCGGATACCATGTATACCTTAAATGCGACCGAGCAGCATGCCATCGCTGCACCCGAAAAATGCACTGCCATCAGCGGGACGCTTGGCAGCTACATGTCCTTTGCAGAGGATAAGGCACAGACGCTGATGGCCAGGGATTATAAAGATCCGCAATATGTGGCGGTGGAACCCTACTATATCGTACGGCGTCTGACACCTGTGGAATGCGCAAGGCTCCAGGGATTTCCTGACTGGTGGTGCGATGGCCTTGGCGATCCGGATCCGAGCGAGGAAGAGGTCGCCTATTGGATGGACATTTTTGAAACCCACAGGTAGGTGATCTCTCATGCCAAAAAGCCAAAGACCGAAAAGCAGGTCAGGAAATGGCTGGCGGATCCGTATCTGGACAGCGCGGCCTACCGCATGTGGGGGAATGGTCTCGCGGCCGGTTGTGCCTGGTTTGTGCTCTCCGCGATTGTGTACAGTGCCCGAAAATAGCATGAAATCTTTGTGCTGTATTCTCCGAATTATCATGCAGAATTGACTTGGCTCCTGCGAACTATGACGCTAATATGCTCACAACCGAAGGGGAAAAGGCCCCTCGGAAAACACTTTTTTGCAGGAGGAAAAAGCCATGACAAAGAACTACGCAGTAACCGGAGAAGAGAGAAAGCAGATGGTACAGGTCGTCAGCCGCGAGGTCGGCATTGCCCCGATCTACACCAGGATGCCCGAATGCGCCTATGTGATCGACAACATCAAAATCAGCAGGGAAGGCGAGCTGATCTGGGATGAGAACACAGAGGATGTGGTGATCGAAAAGATCGAGGACGCCCTTGCCGCGGCGGGCTTTACCGCAACGGAACCTGCTAAGGAGGAAGGGGCGGATGAAACGGAGGAAGCGGTAAGCGAAGAGACTACCGAGGAAGAAGGGAATTCAGAAGGATTGCGCTTTTCCTTCCCGCGGCCGGACTTCACAGAACTGGCGCTTGCCAACCTGAAAGCCCTTGTAGCCTCCAAAGCGACGCTGATCACTAAGAGCCTGCAGACAGACCGCCTCGACATCGAAATCGACGATGAAAAGGTAACCTTCCCCTGGTGGGACGAGGTTCCGACACCCGAACAGACTGCCGCCTACGGTAAGTTCCTCGCGGCTTTAACGAAGATGGCGAAGGAAGCCAGACGGGCAAACCCAAAAGAGAGGGAGACCGAATCGGAAAAATACTCCTTTAGGATTTTCCTCCTTCGGATGGGCTTTAGCGGACCCGAACATAAGGAGACCCGCGCCATCCTGATGCAGCACCTTTCCGGGCACGCAGCCTTTAAGAATCAGGCCGAGGCAGATGCTTTTTACCAGAGGCTGAAAGAAAAGAAGGCGGCAGAAAAGGCAGCTGTGGCCGGTAATACGGAAACCACCGAGACAGAAAATGACAAAGAACAGAGCGAGGAGGCAGCAGATGATGAGATTTCCGAATAAGGAGACAGTCGAGAGGATAAGACGGCAGTACCCCGCCGGCACACGGGTGGAGCTTCTTCAGATGAACGATACGCCGGCACCACCCATTGGCACCCTCGGAACGGTTCTCGGGGTGGACGATACCGGAAGCCTCCTCATGAACTGGGACAACGGATCGGGACTAAATGTGATCTGGCAGGAAGATCGCGTGCGGAAGGTCGGTGATGGCAATGCCTGAGATCGTAAAAGAGCAGATCCTTGAGATCCGGGCCACCGGCGCGACCAACATGTTCGACCTCCCCGTGGTGCAGCGCCTCGCCTTTGAAAGAGAATTCTTCGACCTGGTCATCTTCCTTGAAGAGCACCCGAAGGAGTATGTGCATTTCATCCTGACCGGGGAGTGAGATCCCCGCCAGAGGAGCCGGAGACGGCTCTTTTGGTCGTGGTAATGTACACAAATACAGCGCCGCATGCGAGCAGAATATTTGTGCTCTTTATGGCTCAGAATTAACTTGGCTCCTGCCCTTTATGACGGTAATATGCTCATACCGAAAGGGAAAACACCAGCAAACAGGAGGACAAGAGAATGACAGCACTTCAGAACTACATCGACGGATTCGGGTTTGGGATCAGCAAGAAGAAGCTTATCGAGAACGCCTACAGACAGCTTACCGCAGACGGCCACGACTGCTACATCATCAACGACCTTTACATCGGCATCGACGGCGAAGAGTTCCAGATCATCAAGAGCATCAAGAAGAGCCGCTGGATCGCAAAGGAATTTTAAGGGAGGAGCCACCATGATGAACAAGCAGAACGCCACCTTTGAAGAGATGAAGAGAATCGGCCACGACTGGGAAGACCGCCGGGCCGCGCACCAGGCAAAAAAGCAGGGAATCATCGACACCTACGGGTGGGACAGCGAGGAACTGAAAGCCTGGTACGAAGAAAAGGAAGCCAACAAATTCCCCTTCAGCGCCGG
>JAFVBO010000062.1 GCA_017479935.1 Lachnospiraceae bacterium | reverse complement strand
TCCGGCGAAGAAGACGAGCAGATGGACGATAAAGAGATGGCCCTCACCATGCTGGTATCCGTGGCGCTGGCTGTAGGGCTGTTTATTGCGATACCCACCTGGTCCATGCGTTTTCTGCAGCAATGGACCAGCAGCAGCCTGACCCTGAACCTGGCGGAAGGCTTTCTGCGGATGGGCATCTTCCTTGTTTATATTGCTGCCATATCTTCCATGGAAGATATCCAGCGTGTCTTTAAGTACCACGGGGCGGAGCATAAAACGATCTTTACCTATGAAGCGGGTCTGCCCCTGACGGTGGAGAACGTACGGACCTTTCCCCGGCTCCATCCCCGCTGCGGTACCAACTTCCTGATGATCGTCATGCTCATCAGCATCTTTATTTTTGCCTTTTTAGGCTGGCCTAACCTGGTGGAGCGCATCCTGTCCCGGATCCTGCTGATGCCGGTGGTGGCGGGCATCAGTTACGAACTGATCCGGTTTGCGGGAAAGAATAATGACAAACCCTGGGTCCACCGGATGATCATGCCGGGTCTGCTGTTGCAGAAGCTGACTACCCGGGAACCGGACGACGAGATGATCGAGGTGGCCATTGCCTCCGTAAAGGCGGTGCTGCCGGAGGAAGAGCTGCAAAAGGTGGAGCTGCAGAAGGTGGAACTGAAGGTGCCGGATTCGATTGCGCTGAAGTCGCCGGTTTTGACGGAGGATTGACAATTGAGCAAGTATACACATACGCACATTGACAGTGAAGGAAATGTTATAACCCATACTCATGAAGTCGCCGAGTCACGGCTTAAAAGCCACGGTCATTATCATTCGCCGGAAGCAAAGAAACGGCAAGTAAATCGCATATCAAGAGCAATCGGACATTTAAAGCATGTGAAAACAATGATAGAAAATGATGAAGATTGTTCTGATGTTCTGATTCAGATATCCGCTGTTACTTCCGCTCTTAGAAATCTCGGAAAAGAAATCATAAACGAACATATGACACACTGCATTGTTCATGCGATTGAAGAAGGAGATAAAGACGCTGTGGAGGAATTCCAGAAAGCGGTAAAAAAATTTATGTAGGCGTTGATATTTTTGCGCATGTATGGGTGCAGCAGTACTGCTCAGCACTTGTTTCCATGCAGTGATCCTGCCGGTCGGAAGACCGGCTTTTTTCGTATGACGGGTATGCCGTTAGTCTGTGGTGAAAGTCCGCAAGGGGCGTAGTTGCCGATGAACCCCAGCAACTCCCACTCGATTTTTATGAGCCTGTCTGGCGGCAGATTCAGTTACCGGGCAACGAAACAGAAGCGTTTCCTTAGCATTTGAAAGTCAAAATTGTATCCCCCGGGGAGGCTTACGAAGGCAAAGGCGGGTTGATATAATACTTACAACAGGCAGCATCTATTGTGGTATTGGATAGAAAAAACATAAATTGCACTAAAAAGTAATTGAAAGAGGCGTGACGATGAAACACTACGCTGTCAGACGACTGCTGCAGCTGATTCCGATTTTGTTCGCGATTACCTTCCTGTCTTACGGGATGATGCGCCTGGCAGGCAGCGATGTGGTGGAACAAAAAATGGAAAATACAGGCGGTACGGTCTCGCAGGAGATGATTGACGCAGCCAGAGAGGAACTGGGCCTGGACAAGCCTTTTATTGTCCAATATGTTACGTGGCTCGGAAAATTGGCGCAAGGGGATATGGGGGTGTCCTATGTCTCCGGGAAACCGGTCTTTTCGACGTTTGTATCCAAACTGCCTGCTACGCTGCTATTGGCAGTCGTTTCCATTTTACTGACGGTGATCGTTTCGATCCCGCTTGGAATCTGGTCGGCTGTGAACCAGAACAAGGCGGCCGATTACGTGATCCGCACGGCGAGCTTCATAGGGAATTCTCTGCCTAATTTTTTTGTATCCCTGCTCCTGATGTATTTCTTCGCAATCCGGCTGAATTGGTTCCCGGTTATTTCCAGAGACGTCAGTCTGCAGAGCGTGGCACTCCCGTCCGTTACGCTGGCTATCGCCATGTCAGCCAAATATCTGCGGCAGGTTCGCGCAACCGTTCTTGATGAACTCAGCAAGGACTATGTGCTTGGCGCCAAAGCCAGAGGCGTGAAGTTCTCGACGACAATGATGAAAAGCGTGATGAAGGCTTCTCTTGTAACGATTATTACGCTGCTGACGCTCTCCATTGGTTCCCTGCTGGGCGGTACTGCCATTGTAGAGTCCATCTTCATGTGGGACGGCGTTGGCAAGATGGCGGTGGATGCCATCAATATGCGCGATTATCCGATTATTCAGGCTTATGTCATGTGGATGGCGGTTATTTATGTGCTGGTCAACCTGGTAACTGACGTAAGTTACCGGTATCTGGATCCGCGGATCAGGCTGGGGGGAACTGAGCAATGAACAGGCCGGTTACGGTTCGCGTGCAGAAAGTAAAAAAGAACCGGATCAGGACGCGTTTGTTTTTTTTCCTGTTTCTTGCGGTGATCCTGGTGCTGGTTTCGTTTTTTGCGGACCAGATTGTTCCCTATGACCCGTACGCGCAGGATCTGGGTCTGTCCAGACAGCCGCCGTCGCCAGCCCATTTTATGGGAACGGACCAATACGGCCGGGATGTTTTCTCCCGCGTAGTTGTGGGAGCGAAGGCCAGTGTTTTCTCCACGCTGGTACTCGTTTGCGTTACCTCGGTATTCGGAACCGTTACGGGAACGCTCTGCGGCTACTTTGGACGGGAAATCGATTCTGTTGTGATGCGGATTTCGGATGTGTGTTTGGCGTTTCCGGGGCTGGTCTTTGCGCTGGCGATAGCGGCGTTGCTTGGAGGGGGCATGAGTAACGCGGTTATTGCGCTGGCAGTCATCAGCTGGCCTAAGTATGCCCGCGTGGCGCGGGGCCAGACCCTGGCCCTGAAGAACAGCGACTTTGTGGCGGCGGCAAAACTTGCCGGAGACAATTCGGCCCAGATGATCCTGCGGCATATTTTGCCCAACATCCTTGGCCCGATTCTGGTTACGGCCATGCTGGATATCGGAACGATGATGATGGAACTGGCAGGACTGAGCTTCCTTGGGCTTGGCGCGCAGCCGCCGGTGGCCGAATGGGGGAATATGATGAGCGGGGGGAGAAGTATGCTGCAGACATATCCCTGGCTCGTACTGTCTCCCGGCGTTGCCATCTTCCTGACTGTCGTGACCTTCAATCTATTAGGGGATACGGTCCGCGATTACATGGATCCTAAAAACTCCGGAAGCTAATGATCTGTAAGCTTTTTTACGCGCAAGCGTTTTATATGACCTTGGAGAGGGTCGCAAACAACTACTACTTTTTCTGATAGAGGGGGAAAAAACATGAAAAAGATTCTGGCTGTCCTTCTGGTACTCTGTATCGCAGCAGGTATTCTGAGCGGATGCGGCGGCGGCGCCAATACGCCGGCTGCCTCCGGTAAAAAGAAGATCTTTGTCTTTGGCGATACGACCTTTAATGCGGAGAACGAAGAACCGGATATCAACCCGCATAACGCTTACTCCGGATGGCCCTGCATCCGTTACGGCGTGGGTGAGACGCTGATGAAGATTGCGGACGACGGTACGCTGAAGCCCTGGCTTGCGAAGAGCGTTACAAATGTGAATGAGACGACATGGGAAATCGTGATTAAGGACGCAGTCCGCTTTTCCAACGGTAAAAAGTGCGATGCTGCTGCTGTGAAAGCTTGTCTCGAGCACCTGGTCAAGGTCCATGAGAGGGCGGCCGGCAACCTGAAGATTGCTTCCATGAAGGCGGACGGCCAAAAGCTGACCATCGTCACTTCGGAGCCAAATCCCATTCTGATGAACTATCTCTCTGAGGGCTACGGCTGCATTATCGATATGGAAACCGGTATTCCCAAAAACGGATGCGTTGTGGGCACCGGTCCCTTTGTGGCCACGGAGGTCGTAACGGATAATCATGTAAAACTGGTGAAGAATACAAATTACTGGGACGGCAACGTGAAAATTGACGAGGTCACCGTCCGCACCATCTCTAACGGCGACACGCTGGCGATGGCTCTCCAGTCCGGCGAGATCAACGGGGCATATGGAATGGCGTACGCCAGCTATCCTCTCTTTGAAAACAACAAATTCAAGTTCAGCAGTATCCAGACCAGCCGCTGCTTCTGGGGCATGATGAACTTCCACAAAGAGAATCCCGGCTACCGGATCATGAGCGATCCGGCTGTCCGCAAAGCGATTGCCATGGGAATCAACAAGAAAGGCTTTGTGGATGTTCTGCTGAAAGGCTACGGCTACACTGCTGCCGGCGCGTTCCCCGACAGCTTTGCCTTCGGGAAGGGAATCAACACAGTTTCCTACGATCCCGGGCAGGCAAAGAAAATCCTGCAAGAGGCCGGCTGGGTCGATACCGATGGCGACGGTATCCGCGAGAAAGACGGCACCAGGCTGGCCATCCGCTGGCTGACCTACCCGTCCCGCCAGGAGCTGCCGCTGCTGGCTGAGTCCGCGCAGGCCACCCTTAAGGATATAGGTATCGAAGTGCAGATCAACAACACCAAAAACCACAACAGCATCCGGAAGGATCCCCAAGCCTGGGATGTCTGGGTCAGCGCCAACGTGAACGCCGGCCTGGGCGATCCTCAGAATTTCTTTGATACATATTGCCTGGATTCTTCCATCAAGAACTCCGGCGGCCATCACAGCGACAATCTGGAGAAGCTTGCCGTACAGCTGCGCGGCGCCTTTGATCCGGGCGAGCGCGCAAAGATAGCAGTCAAGATGCAGCAGGAGCTTTTGGATGACAATTCCTATTTCTTCTGTTCGTTCCTGCGCATGAGCATGATCATGCAGGCCAATGTTACCGGTCTTACGGCGCATACCTGCGACTTTTACGAACTGACTGCGGATCTGGACATCAAGTAAGCACAGTATGACGAGGTCGTGCTATGGCAGGATTATTGGATTATCAGCATGTGGAGATTTCCTTTAACGGGAATGCGGTCGTCCATGATGTAACGTTTCAGCTGTATCCGGGCGAAATTTTGGGCCTGGTGGGGGAATCAGGCTCTGGAAAATCTACGCTGATCAAGGCTGCGATGGGACTGCTCGGCAGTTCCGGCATGGTTACCAGAGGCGATATCTGGTTCGAGGGAAAAAACCTGCCGGATCTGTCTGATCGGGAGATGCGGCATATCTGCGGAGAAAAGATTGGCATGATATTCCAGGACTGCGGCGCTTCCCTGAGTCCCATCCGCACCATCGGGGAACAGATCGTAGAGAGTATGGCGGCCCATCGCAAGGTGGATGTCACGACGGCAAAAGCTGCGGCCATGGAGCTGTTTGACAAGCTGAACCTGAAAGACGGCGAACGGGTCTGGAACAGTTATCCTTTTGAACTCTCCGGCGGCATGAACCAGCGGGCGGGCATTGCAATAGCTATGCTCATGAACCCTGTGGTCCTTCTGGCAGATGAGCCGACTTCCGCTCTCGATGTGGCAGTGCAGCGGCAGGTGGTGGAGGAAATGATGAGCGTCAGAGATGCATTCGGTACCGCAATCATTATTGTGACGCATGATATCGGCGTTGTTTCCGCCATGGCAGACAGCGTCCTTGTGCTGCGAGATGGCAGGGTGATGGAATACGGCAGGGCGAAAGAAATTCTGGAAAATCCCCGGAACGGCTATACCAGGAAACTGCTCAGCGCGGTCCCGAGATTGAGGAGGGGATAGTGTAAATGGATCCGGTCCTGAAGGTCACAGACCTTTCCAAATCCTTTTCACGTGCAGGGAAAAAAGATTTTTTTGCTGTGGATCATGTGAGCTTTGCGCTTATGTCGGGTGAGATTCTCGGCATCGTAGGCGAATCCGGCTCCGGTAAGTCCACCATTGCCAAACTAATTACAAGACTGATTGACGCGACAGGCGGCAAGATTGAAATCGAAGGGCAGGATATTACCGGCCTGAAAGGACGGGAGATGATCCCTGTCTATGGAAAGGTCCAGATGGTTTTTCAAACGCCCAAGGGCTCTTTTGATCCCCGCAGAACCCTGGGCGATGGAATCTGCGAGAGCCTGCGGAACCAGGGAGTGCCAAAAGCGGAGCGTGAGGCAAAGGCGCGGGCTCTGCTGGAACAATGCGGATTGCCCGGCGAATTTTTGGAACGTTATCCGCATCAGGTCTCCGGTGGACAGTGCCAGCGGGCGGCGATTGCCAGAGCCCTGATGTGCGACCCGAAAATTCTTATTCTTGATGAGGCTACCTCGTCCCTTGATGTGACGGTGCAAAAGCAGATTATGGAATTGTTGCAGGAGCTGCAGCAGAAGAAGGAGCTTGCGTATCTTTTTATCTGCCACAACCTTGCGCTGGTTCAGCAGTTTTGCGACAGAGTGATCGTTCTCTGGGACGGGAAGATTGTGGAGCAGGGACTTCCTGACGACGTGATCCTGCGTCCGAAATCTGAATATGCAAAGCGTCTCGTAGAGGCTGTTTTTTAATTATCTTCATAGAAGAACACAAATGGAAATCCCTTTCAACCCAGAATAAAAACTGGGTGGAAAGGGATTTTTTATTGCTTCCGCGAGTATTTTCCAATTTCTTTTAACCGGTGCTTCCTGTTTGAATCGTGCTTCTTTAACGTGTAACGTCAGACATGACCCTGCGCATCCATATTGCGATCCATAAAATGAATCTGTCACACGACAGGGCGCGACTCGCTTTTGACTTCTATACGGAAGTCTTCGCCGGATAAGAAGTTTTCGATCAAAGGATTCACCACCGAAATGACCCGGTTCAGGTTCTTTTCGCTGAGACTGTCCAGCCGGTGGATCAGTTCGACTAGTTGCGGCTTGCCCTTTGAGATTGCGACAGTCTCCGTATCGTCCGGTTCTTCGGGGCCTAAGGTTACAATCTGTAATCCCATCAGTTCGGCCGGCGTCGTGTTTATCGCGCTGGCGAAAGCGGCAAGCTTTGCCTGGGGGATATCGTTTTCGCCGGATTC
>JAFVBO010000061.1 GCA_017479935.1 Lachnospiraceae bacterium | reverse complement strand
GGACGGGCCTGTGTCACATTTTCGTTGAAAATGTGACACAGACCCGTCCCCTGTCACCTCCGCAGGCCCGTCCCCTGTCACCTCCGCAGGCCCGTCCCCTGTCACCTCCGCAGGCCCGTCCCCTGTCACCTTTCCCCCTAGCTAATCTGCCACCTCGCATGGCTCCCTTCCTGGTCCTTGCTCACGACCAGTTGGTTTTCCATTTCCTGCTTGAGCTCGGTTACATGGGAGATGATGCCGATCAGGCGGGAGCCGCCGGCCATGTCTTTTAAGATGCGCACGGCCTGTTCGCGCGCGTGTTCATCGAGGGAGCCGAAGCCTTCGTCGATGAACATGATGTCCAGGTGGATGGCTGAGGAATGTTCCTGGATCTGATCCGCCATGCCGAGCGCCAGGGACAGGGCCGCCATGAAGGACTCGCCGCCGGAGAGCGTGCGTACCTCTCTCTCCTTTCCGGTCACCAGCGAAAAGACCATCAGATCGAGGCCGTGATTTTTCCCCTCTCCTGCCTTGTCGAGGTTGACCATCCGCAGCTCGAACTGGCCGCCGGTCATTTCCAAGAAGCGCCGGTTGGCTGCCTCCAGGATGTGCTCCAGATAATAGCGCTGCACGAATGTCTCCAGATCCATGCGGGATCCGCTGACATTTCCGGACAGAACGCTGTAGAGATGGTCCAGGCGATTATGCTCGGCAACCGTTTTTTGGCGCTCCCGCAGATGCCCGGACAATTCCTCGCAGGCTTTGGTATCCGCCTGCCATTCAATCCGGCATGCCTCCAGGCGCTGCCTGCACGTCTGCCATGCTTCTTCTGTAGCCTGAGCCTGCCTTTCCGTCTCCTCCATATCAGGGAGCGGCCGGTCTGCCATGGCTTCCTTCGCGGTCTTAAGGCGGCTTGACACTTCCGCCATCCGGGTCCGCCAGGCATTTACGGCTTCCCTTCCTTCCTCGATCTCCGACTGCGGATAACGCGTCGTCAGGTCCTTCCACTCATGCTCCGCCAGGCCTTTCTGCGCCAGCGTTTCCTCGTATTCCTGCCGTTTCGCGTCCCGGGCGGAAAGCAGGGTCGGAAGCTCCGCCGCATACCGGGCGATCAGCGTTTCCGAGCGGGCCTTTCCTGCTTTCTTCGTCTCTGTCTCCCGATGAACCTGCTCAAAGAGGCGGTTCTTTTCATTTCGCAGCGTAGCGGCGGCAGAAAGGGTGTCCTCCGCCTCCTTTAAGCTCGGAAACTCCAGCGTGCCTGTCAAGGATGACAAACGTGCGGTCGCCTGCGCCTTTTTCGCCACCGCTGCCTTCGCGTCTTCACCGGCCGTCTCTGCCGCCTGCCGTTTGGCTTCCTTGCTCTTTGCCGCCTGCGCGATTTCTTCCTGCAGCTTAAGAAGCGCTTTCTTCTGCGCCAACAGGCGCTTTTCTTCCTGCTCCTCCGCCTCCCGTCTCTCCCGGATCTTTTCGCTTAACTGATCAATATACGCCGTTACGGAACTTGCCCCTTCCAGCATAATCCCGGCTGCCTTTGCCTTATCCAAAAAGCGGGTATACGCGTTCCGCGCATTTCTCTCTTTCTCCGCTGCCAGCCCGCTCGCCGTCTGCGACGCGGCGGCTTTTATCTCCTGTTCCTCCCTAAGGCGCCTGGTTTCCGCTTCCAGCTGATCCAAAATCTCGCGGGTCAGGTGCTGATGCTCCGGGCGGATTTTGGCAGGACTCGGGTGAATGGGGGATCCGCAGACCGGGCAGGGCTTTCCAAACGACAGGTTCCTTGCGAGGAACCCCGCCTGCGCATCCAGATAGGCCTGGCGCTTTTCCTCCTGTTCGGCGTTCGCTTTCTCATACGCTTCCTTCGCCTGCACATAGGCGGCCTGGGCAGCCTGTTTAAGTTCGCTCTGGCGCGTCACATCCGCCGCCTGTTCCGAAAGCTCCTTGATCCCGACAGACAGCTCCTCGGTCTGCGCTCTCCGATGGCTGCAATCTAAGAGAAGGCGCTCTGTGTCCTGATATTCTTCGAGGGTCTGATAGCGCTTTTTCTCCTGCTCCTCCAGGACCTTTAGGCTCTCCTTGGCGGACGTTTCGCGTTTCTGCGCAGCTGCCAGTTCCTTTTCCGCCTCGCCCGCTTCGCGCGTGGCCTGGCTGATCTGAAGGAACGCCTCCCTGGCTTTTTTCACCTTCTCTTCCGTGCGGCTGTACGTGTCCATCTCCCGCTCCCGGGCCTCGCGCGCGTCTTCTTCCCGGGCTGCGCACTCGGAAAACGCTTTTTCAAGCGCCGGAAGCTTCGCTTCCTCGTCCGCCTTTTTCTGGCTCACATCCGCCAAGCGGGCGGCGGCTTCCTCAAATGTCGCAAACGCTCTCTTGCACGCAAACGCCGCCTCCAGATTTCTCCCGAGAACCGCGCGGTTTTTCATCTGTTCCTGCTGGGCGTTCAATTCCGCGAGCTCATTCTCCGCCGTCTTCGCCTGCCCGTATAAGGCGAGCAGATCCTTTGCCCCCGTCAGACGATCACGGGCGGCATCCCGCTCCTTTCCGGCCAAAACATACTCCTGCTCCCGCTTCTCCTTCGTCTCCGACAGCCAGCGCGTCATCGCTTCCGCCTCTTCGGTCAGTTGCTCCATGTCCGTCACCGAAAGCCGGTCGCTTCCCAGGATCCGCTGCACCAGCGCCCCCACACGCGCGCTCCCCTCGTATTCCTCCGGAAGCAGCAAGTGTCCGGCCTCCGCCTGGCACCGGGTCCGGATCTGCCCCATCTCCTTCTCCTTCTCCCGCTTGCGGCGCCCGAACTCTTCCGCGATCTTTCCGTACAGCTCGGTTTTAAACAGCCGGCGGAAGATCAGCTTCTTATCGTCCGATTTGGCCCGGAGAAGCTCCATAAATTCCCCCTGGGCGATCATGGCCACCTGCATGAACTGGCTCTTGGTCAGGCCGACGATCTCCTCCAGCTTTTTATCGGTTTCCTTGGACGGGTACTCCCTGCCATCCGGCATGATCAGGGAAACCGTTTCGCTGTCTTCCTTGGTCCCGGTTCCCCGCTTTAAAGCGCGCACATGCCGGGGGACCCGTTTCACCGTGTACTCATCCCCGTCCTCGCCGTCCTTAAATACCAGCTCCACAAACGGTTCCGTGTCCAGCGCGACAAACTGGCTTTGCAGCTCCGATCCGCTTTTTTTGTTGGTGCCGGAACTCGCCTCGCCGTACAGCGCAAAAACCAGCGCGTCAAATATCGTCGTCTTTCCCGCGCCGGTATCGCCAGTGATCAGAAACAGGTTCTGATTGGGTTTTTCAAAATCGATGACGGTCTTCTTTCCGTAAGACCCAAAGGCCTGCATGGTCAACCTCAGCGGTTTCATCTATTCTCCTCCTGTTCCTGCACGCTTCGGATGACATCCGCCAGCAGGTTTTTTTCTTCCTCTTCCAGTTCCGGGACAAACGAACAGCACAGTTCAAACGGGTCCATCTCCCGAACCTGCCCGCCCCCGGTCGTGTAAGAAGCGCCGCGGACAGTCTCCCGCCGGATTTCAAGCAGGAAGGGGAACGCGGCGCGCAGCCGGTCCTGCATATCCACCACGTCCAGGTCCTTCGTATCCGTCAGCACCACGGTCACGTAGTCATCGCACCCCTGCGCCAGCACATCCGCAAAGCTCCCCTTGATCACGCGCACTTCCTTCCGGGGCGCAAGCGGCAGGACGCGGATATCCGCCGGGGTCCCCGGCGCCAAAAGCGTCACTTCCAGGATTCCCTTCTTCTGGCCGGCCTCCGAGACAGAGCACGCCAGCGGCGTCCCGCAGTAGCGGAAACGGTTTTCCCCCACCGTCATGGGCTTATGAATGTGCCCCAGGGCCGCATAGTCAAACGGCGCCAGATATGCTGCCGACACCTGGTCGATGTTTCCCACCGTCCGGATTTCGGAATCCATGCGTTCCACCTCCTCGGCGGTCTTCCCGACGGGCAGGTAAAACTGATGGCTCACCAACACGTTCCGCTCGGTTTCCCTGATCTGTTCCCGGGCGAGAAGCCTTCTGACCGTCTCGTCATAGGAAAGCGACGCCTCATCCGACTCCTCTCCCACCACCTGGCGGACCATGGAAGGTTTCACAAAGGGAAGTAAATAGAAATTCACCGGCCCGTAGGCATCGGTGAGTGTCACTTTTTCGATATATTCTTCCGGCTTTAGCGGCGGCTGGCCGATCATGTGCACCCGGTGCGAGGTTAACAGCCCGCGGTAGCAGTTGATCCGGGGCGCACTGTCATGGTTTCCGCTGATGATCAGAATCTCCGCCTCCGGCACGGCCTTTGTCAGGTTCTCCAGAAACGCGTCAAACATTTCCACGCCTTCCGACGACGGCACCGCCTTGTCGTACACATCCCCGGCGATCAGAACAGCGTCTGGCTGTTCCTGCGCGGCATCATTCACAATCTCATTCAGGATGAGTTCCTGGTCTTCCTTTAAGTCCCGGTTCTGCAATTTCAGCCCGATGTGCAAATCGGACAGATGGAAAAATTTCATATGCTTTGTCCTCCCTGGCGACTTACTTTTCGTTTTCCTTATTATACCGTACCTGCCTGTGTTTTGCAATTCGCCAGTCCGATTCTCTCATTTAAACAGACAAAATCGGGGCGCCAGGTCCTTTTTGGTCCCCGGCGCCCCGTAAATCATTTTTTCTTACAGGCTAATACCTGCCTTTTTATTTTAGCTCAAACTCAGGAAGAACAGGTTGCTCAGCTCCGCATACGCAGCCTGCCGATCCGCCTCGGTGATCGGCGTCTCCGAACCATCCGCGTTCACAAGCTTGATCGAAGCCACGATCTTGCCATCCTTGGAAACAGGCTCCCAGGACAGGCGCTGCTCCACTTCCAGCGTGGTTCCGTTCAGGCCCGCGTACACGTAGCTGCCGAGCAGGACGCTGGGCTTCATCTCCGTGTAGAACAGAGCCTTGTGCGTGCCGGAGTAGCGCAGGCTGTTGTAGTAATGAAGCTCCGCCGCCTTCACGATCTCGCCGGCCGCGTTCTTCGTGAATACCAGGGCATTATACCAGTTGCTGGATGCCGGACCCTGAATGATCAGTTCCTGCGTGCCGTCCTGGTTCACATCGAGCATGGCGTACTTATCCGCAGCCAGGCCCCAGCCGGTTTCGTAGGCGACGTATCCCTTCGCGTCCAGGAAGGCCTGATAATCGCTCTCGGCCTTGGGCGTCTCCACCTTCGGAGGCTCCACTTCTCCGCCCTTCTGGTCCGGATGCGCGATCTCATAGTCGGAGATGAACACGGCGTTCTTCGCCTCATACTCGTTTAAGACGGACTGGTCAAAGTCCGCTGCCGCAACCGAGCCATTGTACCAGGTGCAGGTGTCAAAGTAAGCCTGCAGTTCTGCGGTTGCAAACAGGCGGCCATGGCGGGCAAAGATCTCGTTGCGGGCCAGGCGCAGCTGCCAGCTGCTTAAGGGTGCCAGGTCGGCCTCGGTTAAGTACCGGCTGCCCGACTCCGGAAGGATGTAGCCGCTGATCATGGAGGAGCCGCCTTCAGCTTCCTCGGCCGCCTTCGCCGCCGCCTCTTCATACTTCTCGATCAGGGCGATGTTCACATATTCCACGCGGGAAAGCAGGGCCGGATCAAAGTCATCAGCCTCGATCTTTCCTTCATACCAGAAGCATCCATTGAAGTAATCCTGCAGTTCCTTGTCCAGGAATTTGCGGCCGTGGCGGGCGTAGATTTCATTGCGGGCCAGGCGCAGCTGCGCGGCGGACAGGCCGATCAGGTCTGCCTCAGTGATGTAGCTGGAGCTGGAGTCATTCAGGATGAAGCCGGTCTTGACTTCCTCCTTCTTTTCCTCCGGCTTGGTCTCCTCGGGCTTCTCTTCCTTCGGCACGCCGTCCGGATGCTTCTTCTCAAAGTCGACGATCAGCATGACGTTGGTCGCTTCGATGTGAGTCAGCATGGTGGTGTCAAAGTCCGCCGCCTCGATGGTTTCCTTATACCAGGACTGCGCGTTGAAGTAATCCTGCAGATCCTTGTTTAAGAACTTCCGGCCGTAGCGGGCGTAAATCTCATTGCGGGCCAGACGCAGCCCCGCCGCGTCTAAGCCGTACAGATCCTTCTCCTCTAAGTAGCGGGTGTTGCTCTCCGGCAGAATGTAAGGGCTTTCCAGCGCCGCGTCCAGAATGCCGTCCTCATAATTCTTGATCAGAAGAACGTTGGTCGCCTCGTAGTCGTTTAACACATCCTGGTTAAACTTCTCCGGATCGACGGTTCCCTTGTACCAGGACTTGCCGTCGAAATACTTCTGCAGATCCTCATAGTAGAACCGGCGTCCGTGGCGGGCGTAGATCTCGTTGCGGGCCAGGCGCAGCTCATCCGCGGTCAACTCGGTGAGGTCAGAAACCGTCAGGTACTTGCTGCTCGAGAACTCCAGAATGTAGTCCTTCTCCGGCGCCACCTTGGACACATCCTCCACAGGCTCCACGTAGACGCTTTCATAGTGGGCAATCAGCATGACGTTGGCGGCTTCCAGGTGCGAAAGCTCGGCCATGTTGAAATCCTCCGGCTTCACCGTTCCCTTGTACCAGGTGCACATGCTGAAATAATCCTTCAGGTCGTCGTAGTAGAACTGGCGTCCGTGGCGGGCAAAGATTTCGTTGCGGGCGATGCGAAGCTCATCGGCGTTCAGCGCCTTTAAATCTTCTTCTTTCAGGTACTTGCTGGCGGAATCGGCAATGACATAGCCTTCCACCGGCTTCTCCGGCTTTTTGATCTCCGCCGCGATGAACGTATTTCCGGCCGCTTCAGCTGTCCCTGCGAAGCTTCCCGCTGCCAGCATGAAAGCCGCCGCGGCGACGAGCCATCTTTTCATAGTCTGTTTCTTCATATCCATACCTCCTCATGAAAACTGTTCACAAAGCGCTTCCGGCGAAACCACCCGCACCCTCTTTAGAGGCCACCTTACTCCTTCGCGTAAATCTCCTCGCGAATTCGCTGCACGGTATAAGCCAGATCCGGGACTATAATCTCAGACTGGAACTCATAGGTACCGTCAAACGGCACGCGGTCTAAGACCAGCTCATAGTCTTTTGCCTGCAGAATGACAGGCAGAAGCGCCAGAATTTCCGACTCTGTCAGGTTGTGTGTTACATAGGGCAGGATCACGTTGGCCAGGTTCTGAAGATCCTCCACGCTGTTAAAGTTCATGCGATTGTAAATCTCCAGCAGAACCCGTTTCTGTCTCTCGGTCCGCTCCCAGTCGCTGTTTCCCACCTGGCGGATGCGGGCGTAGGCTAACGCCAGCTCTCCGTTTAAATGATTCCACCCGGCGGTGATACCCGGCCAGTTCATGTACTCCGCTTCCGCTTCGTTGAGCTCTATATCAACCCCGCCAAAGAGATCGATCAGGTCTTCCATCGCCGCAAAGTCCACCGAGGCGTAGTCACTCACACTGACGCCATAGTTCTGCTGTAAGGTCTGCAGAAGAAGAGGGCCGCCGCCGACCGCGTAGGCCGCGTTCATCTTCCGCACGCCGATGCCCGGGATGTTCGCATACAAATCGCGCATGAAGGACATCAAAAAGATCTTCTGCACGTTGTGGTTGATCGTAACAAGGATCATGCCGTCCGAATTGCCGTACCAGCTGTGATCCTGCCTGTCGGACCCGACAAGCAGAATGCTGTAGGTTCCCTCCAGCATTTCCTCCTGAAGTTCCTCCTGATCCTGATTATCTACCAGATCTTCCATTCCCGGCGACAGGACAAACAGTTCCTCTTCATTGTCCAGTTCCTCCAGAAGCCTTTGTCTTTCTTCCTCGTCTAAACCTTCCTGCTGCTCAATTTGTTCACGTCTTCTCTGTCTCTCCTGTTTGTCCAGTTCCTCCAGCACTTCCAGCCGAATCTGTACCTTGGAATCTTCCACGTAATTGGACTTATTTAAAATCCCCCTTACGCGCAGATATCCGGACAGAAGAACCAGGATCGCCACTCCCAGGATCGCGCCTAAAAGCGCGCCGATGATTGTCTTTACATTGATTTTTTTCATTCTCATATCCTATAAGACCGCTTTTCTTAGCTGTGGTCAAGGTAATTATATACTTTCTTGTTTTTTTTCTACAAGCGTTTTCTATTCGTACTCTTTTTTTATTCCTGTCACACCATTTCAGGCGTTTCGATATTTCTCCACGCAGTCCAGCACGATCCCCTGCATCTCGCCGAGGTGCTTCTGGATGTCCTTCGCCAGGGCCAGCTGACAGCGCGCGCGGACCAGGTTGTGCTCCGGATAGTTGATCTTAAAGTACAGATCTCCCAACAGGTAGTCGTCCAGGAAGCGCGTGGCCAGCTCGACCGCCAGAACAAAGGCGGACAGCGCCAGCGTGTCGATCTCAGTCTGCGACAGCGTTCCCGCCGTCTGCGAAAGGAAGCCTTCCGTAAAGGTGCGGAACACTTCCATGTTGATGCCCGCCTTCTCCGGCTCCGGGCAGTCCTCCGCCACAAAGTTTGCCGCAAAGCGGATGGCATCGCCGAAATCATGGCCCACAAGACCCGGCATTACCGTATCCAGATCGATGACCACCAGAGCGTCCTTCGTCTTCTTATCAAACAGCACGTTGTTGATCTTCGTGTCGTTGTGTGTCACGCGAAGCCGCATCTTTCCTTCATTATACAGGGTCGTCAGGCGGCAGGCCATCTCACGGACACTCTCCACATACGCCAGATCCTCCTGCACGCTCTTTGCGCGCCCCACCGGATCCTCCTTCGCGTCCGAAAGCAGCTTGTCGTAGCGGGCGATGGTGTTGTGGAAATCCGGGATCGTATAGTACAGCGCCTCCACGTCGAAATCGTTCAGCATCATCTGGAACTCGCCGAAGGCCACCCCGGCGTTTCGCACCACGGTCAGATCCTCGCAGCTGTTGTAGGTATCCGATTCGATGTAGTTGAACAGGCGCCAGAAGCCGCTCTCTTCAAAGACGTAGGTGTTGTGATTTAAGGTATGGTGGAAATGGAGTGAGGTGCGGTCCGGCGCTTTCTTTCGGATGTGCTCCGTCACCTTGTCGATATTCTCCATCACCTGCACGGGCTTCCGGAACGCATAGGTGTTGACCCGCTGCACCACGTAGGATTTTTCCTGCCCGTCCTCACCCGCAAAAATCACGCGGTAGGTCTGGTTGACATTTCCGCTCTTTAACTCCTCATATCCCATGAACGTTCCCGGGATGCGGAACGAATCGCACACCATGAGGAGCTTTTCCTTCAGGGTCTGCTCGATGGTATACCCGCGGGAGCGCAGCGCGCTGATCACCTCGTCGCACCCGGTGACGCAGTTCACCATGTCGGTGGACTCCACCATGATGCGCACCACCGGCTCCGTGCCGGACGCGCGCAGAAGGATGCGCCCGGTATCCCCCAGGGTTTCCTGCACCTTCGCGGCCGCCTGTAAAACCGCCTCGTCCGCTGCGGCCTTCTGCTTATCGCTCACATGTACACTGTTAAACACCTGCGGATAGAAGGTCAGCGGGGCAGCCAGTTCTTGAATACTCTGCTTCTTTTCCAGCATCACTTCCATGAGGACCAGGCTGGTTAAGATGCCGTCATCGCCGCAGGCATACTTGGAGAAGAGCACGTGCCCCGACTGCTCGCCGCCCAGGCTGCAGCCCGTCTCCTGCATTTTTTCATACACGTTGCGGGCGCCCACATCCACCAGCTCCGTGCGCACGCCCATCTTCTGCAGGGCTTCCAAAAGGCCGGTGTTGGACATGGCCGTCGTCACCACCAGATCGCCCTCCAGCTGGTTTTTCTCTTTTAGATAACGCGCCAGAATGTACAAAATGGTGTCGCCTTCCACCACATTTCCCTCGTGGTCCACCGCGAGGCACCGGTCCGCGTCGCCGTCAAAGGCAAAGCCCACATCACACCGGTGCGCCAGCATGTACTTCTGCAGGCTTTCGATATGCGTGGAACCGCAGGTGTCGTTGATGTTGAAGCCGTCCGGCTCGTCATTAATCACGTGCACCTCCGCCCCCAGCGCGGCGTAAACTGAGCGGGCGATCTGGAAGGAGGCGCCGTTGGCACAGTCCAGGGCTACGCGCATGTGCTTGTAGCTTCGCGTGGCCAGGGAAATCAGATAGCCGATGTAGCGGTTGCGGCCCGCCGAGTAATCCACCGTGCGGCCGATCTCCCGCCCGAAGGCGAGCGGAATCTCGCCCATCTCCCCGTCTAAGTAGGCCTCGATCTTTCCGATGACCTCCTCGCCCAGCTTCTCGCCCTCTCCGTTCACGATCTTTAATCCGTTATCCGTGTAGGAATTGTGCGACGCGGAGATCATCACGCCGGCGTCAAAGTGCTCCGTCCGCACCACGTAGCTGACGGAAGGCGTCGTCGTCACATGCAGCAGATAGGCGTCTGCGCCGGACGCCGTGATGCCGGCCGCCAGCGCGTATTCAAACATATAACTGGAGCGGCGCGTATCCTTTCCGATCACGATCCCGCAGCGTTCCTCCGGATTTTCGTGGCGATAATACCAGCCCAAAAACCGGCCAACCTTAAAAGCCTGCTCCACGGTCAGATCCACATTGGCCTCTCCGCGAAACCCGTCTGTACCAAAATATTTATTCATTCGTTCTCTCCATGATAGAAAGAGGCAGGAGGCTGCCGTTAAGTCAAACGGGATCTCCTGCCTGCTTATCCATGTGGCAAACCAGCCTTTTGCGGCCTCTCCCCTGCAGATTGTCCGCATATGGTACCTGCTCAACGATCTGAAAACATGCCACACTTTTCCCGCTGTTACTTACAGATCCGAGAACAGCTCTTCCTTATACACACCGGAAGCAATCAGTTTGCGGAAGCTTTCGACCACAAGAGGCTTGTCTTCCTTGTAGGTAACGCCAAACCACTTTTCGTGCGTGGGAAGAACAGCCGCCGTCGCCTTGCCTTCCTTCAGGCGCTCGCCGATGACCATGGGGAGAAGATACTCGCCCGTAAGCGGGTTGCTTTCTTCCTTCGTCTTGCCCTGCAGGAAATCCACAAATCCGGCCTTTAATACCTCGATAAACTCCGGAGACAGGCCCCACATATTCATGGACACGTAGCCTTCCGGGTCGATGGAAACGCCGTCCGCCGATACGCCATCGGGCGTCTTTACGATATGGCGCGTTTCCTTGATATCCGTCAGCATCAGGTTTTCATCGACCGAGCAGATGCCGCGAGTGACGCCGCCATTGTCGGAAAGCGTATTCTTGATGATGAAGCCGGCCATGCAAAAGTCCGTGGCGGTTGCCTTCTCGACAAGGAAATCGTGCACCAGCTGAAAGCCTTCTTTTCCATAATAGTCATCCGCGTTGATGACCAGGAACGGCTCCTTGATCACATCTCTGGCCGCCAGGATTGCCTGCCCCGTTCCCCAGGGTTTCTTGCGGCCTTCCGGCACCGTAAAGCCCTCCGGAAGATCAGCCAGATCCTGGAACGCGTAAGCCGTTTCCACCCCCAGTCGCGCGCACACCGCTTCAATCCGGTTGCCGATGCGCTCTTTGAACGCTTCCTCGATATCCTTGCGGATGATGAAGACAATCTTGTTAAATCCGGCGGCAATCGCATCGTGGATCGAATAATCCATGATGATCTCATCGTGAAGCCCGACGGGCTCTAACTGTTTGATGCCTTCTCCGAAACGGCTGCCGATACCGGCCGCCATGATGACTAATGAAGTTTTCATTGTTTCCTCCCTGCGAGCCGCGCGTCATAAGGCGCAGCCCGCATCCTTGTAAATAATAAAATCTGAACACATCAGAGGATCGCACCAGGTTTCAAGGTCAGGTGGCTCCCCTCCCGCAATTCTCATAAACTACTCGTTCTCCGTCCCCTCCGGCGAAGGCTCGGATGCCGGCTGGCTGCCCTTAAGCGCAAACTTCAGGATAAGCAGCAGAACCAACGTGATGCAAAGGCCGGTGACCAGCGGAACCACCCAATCCTGCACATAGCCCGCCACGATATAGGTGATGAACGAAATCGCCGCCACGGTAATCGCATACGGCAGCTGCGTGGACACGTGCGCCACATGGTCGCACTGCGCGCCGGCCGAAGCCATGATCGTGGTATCCGAAATCGGCGAGCAATGATCACCGCAGACTGCGCCGGCCATGCAGGCGGAGACGCAGATAATGGCAAGCGGATCGCCGCTCTCAAGCGGGAATACCTTCAGGGTGATCGGGATCAGAATACCGAAGGTTCCCCACGAAGTACCCGTCGCAAATGCCAGAAAGCACGCGATCAGGAAGATGATAGCGGGCAGGAAGTTCATGAACGCCTCGCGGCTCTGATCCACGAGCCCGGCCACGTACTCGGCCGCGCCGAGGGAATCGGTCATGCCCTTTAAGGTCCATGCCAAAATCAGGATGATGATGGCCGGCACCATGGCCTTAAAGCCCTCCGGCACGCACTCCATGCAATCCCTAAACGAGATGACCTTGCGCGCCACATAGAAGATGATCGTGATCACAAGCGCGATGAACGAGCCCAGTGTCAGACCGACATCGGCGGAGGTGTTCATCCAGGCTTCGATGAAGGTAGCGCCCGAGAAGAATTCGCCGGCATACAGAAGGCCGATCAGACAGCTGATGATCAGGACGACAACCGGGAATACCAGATCGAGCACCGTGCCGTTTCCCTTCGGCTCTATATCCTCATTTTTCTGTCCCGGAACCGTGAAGAGGTCACCCTTCTTCGCGTTCGCCTCATGGACGGCCATCGGGCCGTAATCCACCTTCAGGATCGCCAGCAGCACCATCATGGCGATGGTGAGAAGCGCGTAGAAATTGTACGGGATCGCCTGGATAAACAGGGCAAAGCCGTTGGTCCCTTCCGGGGCGAAGCCGGCTACCGCCGCAGCCCACGAGGAAATCGGGGCGATAATGCAGATAGGTGCTGCCGTGGCATCGATCAAGTATGCCAGCTTGGCGCGGGAAATCTTCTGGCGATCCGTCACGGGACGCATGACACCGCCGACCGTCAGGCAGTTGAAGTAGTCGTCGATGAAGATTAAGATGCCCAGTAAGATCGTGGCCAGCTGCGCGCCGACACGGCTCTTCACGTGCTCCGTAGCCCAGCGGCCGAACGCGGCGGAACCGCCCGCCTTGTTCATCATGGCCACCATAATTCCCAGGAAGACCAGGAACAGGAGGATACCGATGTAATACGAATCCTGCAGCTGCGTAATAATTCCGCCCTTAAAGACGGTTTGCAGCGTCGCCTCAATGTTGAAGCCGGCGTTTAGCGCCGCTCCCACCAGCACGCCGATAAAGAGCGAGCTGTAGACTTCCTTTGTTACCAGGGCCAGAATAATGGCCACGACTGCGGGCACCAGCGCCCAGAATGTTGCGTACATGTTTGTCTCCCTCCTGTCATAGCTTGGTGTTCCTGGGAAAAGCACCTGCGGGGTTGTCTCACGCGCCTGGCAAACGCTTTTTCGCAAGATTTTTTTCGTTTGTTACTTCTGTTGCCAAAACAGCATCTTCTGCTACCTATGGTATACCATGTTTTGCCTTGGAAAGCAACAAAATTGCTCTATTATTACCCAATCCGGATAACCTGTTCATAGAGACACAAGTATTTTTCTCCGATTTTCCGGTTCACATGATAATGCCCGAAAAACCACATTGAAAACTGCGTCGTGGCGGCGATCTCGTCAAAGTAGCGCTCCATGGCATCCGGTTCATATCCCTCGCCCCGGATCGCGCGGACGGCGGAGGCGGGCCCGCAGTGCGTGACCAGATAGTCGACCTGGCCACCCCGCTTTTTCAGCGCCTCTCTTCCACGCTCCATCTCCTCTTCGGTCGCAAACTCCCGCTCCCACCAGCTCTCATGATCCACCCGAAAATGAACTCCCTCATTCGTCAGGCGCTTTTTTTCCCGGTTAAAGCTGCGGGTGCTTGCAAAATCCTCCCGACGAAGGATCCCGCCTTCTATGTCGTGGCTTTTGGCCCCGCCGAACGTCCAGATGCTCTTTCCGCCGATTTCAAAAATGTGCCCCCGCATCAGGTGAAACACACTCTCCCGGATCTGATGCGCCCGGCCCCCGCGGTAATCCACCTCCGGAAACGCTTCCAGGCGGTCAAAATTTTCGTGATTTCCGTCCACCACCAGCGTGGTCCAGGGCTTTTTGTCCAGCCAGGTCAGCCAGTTGTTCTCTTCTTTTGTCCCAGTCACCTCAAAGACGCCGCCAAAGTCCCCGGCGATGATGATATAATCTTCCTTCGTCATCGTTTTTTGCTCCGGAAACGAGTCGCTGTTTAAGCGCCTGGAAAATCCATCCACACTCATGAACCCGTCTGGTAGACAGCCATGCGTATCCCCTGTGATGTAAATCATGGTCTTTCCTCCCTTCGGATGACTCTGTTTGTGCCGGAAGCGGCTTTATCTTTTGCAACGATCCCATGTTTATGCCGGAAGAGGCTGTGCGGGATGGATGTTACTATTCACGGGTCACCACCCATCAGGTCCCAGGCCATCCGCCTACGGCGTATGTCGCACCTTCGGTGCTTTTGCCTGGGACTGATGGGTGGTGACTGCTTTCGCAGTTCAATAGCAATTCAAGAGTGCTTATGCATG
>JAFVBO010000060.1 GCA_017479935.1 Lachnospiraceae bacterium | reverse complement strand
CCATCTGCACCGCGCCCCAGCGGTCGAAGGCGATCTCCCGGATATTGAAGCGTTCGCCCAGGCGCTCAATGAACTGCTCGATGTATCCGTAATGGATGACGTTGCCCTCCGTGGTCATGATGAAGCCCTGCCGCTCCCAGATATCGTAGGGGACGTGGTCGCGCTTCACGCGCAGGTCAAGCGTGTCCTCCGGCACCCAGAAGTACGGAAGCACCCAGTATTTATCCTCATCGTCGGTCGGCGGGAACACCAGCACAAACGCCGTGATGTCCGTTGTGCTTGAGAGGTCAAGCCCGCCGTAGCAGATTCTGCCTTCCAGATCCTCCTCAGAAACCGGGAACGCGCAGGCGTCCCACTTGTCCATCGGCATCCAGCGGACGGACTGCTTTACCCACTGATTGAGCCTCAGCTGTCGGAAGCTGTTCTCCTCGCCCGGGTTCTGCTTTGCGGACTCACAGGCGGCTTTTACCTTGTCGATGCCGACCGTAATGCCCAGGGACGGATTTGCTTTCTTCCACACCTTCGGATCAGTCCAGTCCTCATCCTCGGCGGCGCCGTAGATCACGGAGTAGAACGTCGGGTCGATTTTCCTGCCCGCCTGGATGTCCAGGGCTTTCTGATGCACCTCATAGCAGATGCTGTTGGTGTCGTTGCCGGCTGTGGTGATCAGGAAGTACAACGGCTGCATGCGGGCGTCGCCGCTGCCTTGCAGCATCACATCGAACAGCTTTCGGTTGGGCTGCGTATGAAGCTCGTCAAAGATAACGCCGTGGGTGTTGAAGCCGTGCTTGTTCGCCACGTCCGCCGACAGCACCTGGTAGGAACTGTTGGTGGGCAGGAATGTGATCTTTTTCTGCGACTCCAGGATCTTCACGCGCTTGGACAGCGCCGGTGAAAACCGCACCATGTCCACGGCCACATCAAAGACGATTTTCGCCTGGTTGCGGTCGGCGGCGCAGCCGTACACCTCGGCACGCTCCTCACCGTCGCCGCACAGAAGAAGCAGGGCAACCGCAGCCGCCAGCTCGGATTTCCCTTGCTTTTTCGGAATTTCGATGTATGCTGTATTAAACTGCCGATAACCGTTGGGCTTCAGTACGCCGAAGATGTCACGGATGATCTGCTCCTGCCAGTCGATCAGTTCAAAAGGCTTACCCGCCCATGTGCCTTTGGTATGGCACAGAGACTCAATAAACATGACGGCGTAGTCCGCGGCGGCTTTATCATAGTGGCTGTCTTTTGCCATAAATTTTGTCGGTGTATATTTTTTCAGCTTACGCATGGCCATGCGCTTCTCCCTCCAAAAAGAAAAAGGCCGAAGCCTGTGAAGGCACGGCCATAACGGAAAGCGGAGCCTTGCGGCCCGCTCCGGATTATTCAGTTCTGTGTTCTGTGAATGATGGAGAGGATCTTTTCCTGCTCCTCGGCGCTGATGCCGATGCTCTCAAGCGCCTGCCGCGTTCCGCAGTCAGGGCAGATCAGCGTTTCATTGTCCGTCCTGGACAGTGCCGGCGGCTCGGCGTATGCCTTTCCGCACAGCGGGCAGATTCGGATCTGTGG
>JAFVBO010000059.1 GCA_017479935.1 Lachnospiraceae bacterium | reverse complement strand
GGCGCAACGTGCTCTAGCACGCTGCGCCTGGGACCTGTATTTCGTTACTTTCTTTTCTTCTCCAGATACTGTTTCGCGAACGGGCAATCCGCCTTCACACGGCCGCCCTGCTTCCGGATTTGCCGCAAGGCCTCGTCCACAAGTTCCTCCGCCAGGTTGACAGAGAATAACGACTCGCAGACGTACGTCCTCTCTATGTTGTATAACCCCTTCTCCTCCTCCGGAAAACGGATTTCCGCCAGAATTCTCCCGTATTCATCCTTGCTGTAAATGCTGTGCGGGAGATGGATGAAACGTCTCAGCGGATGTGTGATAAACCTGCCATCCTCTTTCTCCACCTTGAGCACAAACGGGAAGCAATCCACGCGCGTTGCCAGGAAGAAGTCCGGCTGCGGATAGATTTCCTGGGTGTCTGGATTGAAGAAGTGCTGGCCGCCATCGGTCCGCAGGGAAGCCAGGCGGCTTTCCATGTCAAAATCTTCGTCCAAAAGAAGGCTCCGGATATACTCGGCGCAGAGCGTATCCTCTTTGTTGGGCGAAAGCCCGGCATTTCCCATGGCCACCAACGACACGATTTCCGGGTCCTGCGCCAAAATGTAATCCGCAATGGCTCTTGCATTCACGAGCGCACCGGTCAGGATCTCGGATGCCCCTGTTGCATTGACAATTCCCTGCGTGCCGGCGCTGGTCGTGTGCAGAATGGTTTTTCCCGTGAAATCCACTCCGGCCGCCTGCGAAGGGGAGTTTCCATACTCACACCCATCCACCCGGGCGCCGCCGCGCTCACCAAACAGCACGCGATTTTCCGGGTCCTCCGCCTTTAAGGCAAAAGCCTCCTCCAGCGTGCCAATCGGGAAAACTTCCTCTGCGCCCTGCGCCACCAGGTAGCACTCCAGACTGAATGCCCGGAACACGTCGATAATGACTGTAAGGCCCTCCGCTTTTTTGGCGCCTTCCAGCATCTGTAATATCTGAACCTTCATCTATCTCTCCCTTAATACAGAATAACATGGAAAAATGGCTGCAAGCAGCCATTTCCCTCGTTTTTCGCACAACTGTGCTGATTATTTCTTTATCGCACAATTCCATTACTCATCAGGAAATCTCTCCACAGCGGATACGCCCGCGCGCGAAGATGGACATCATCCGCCGAGTGCTCCTCCATCAGATCTCCGTTTTCATCGCACACTACCGGGTTCATATCAATATAGAAGATATCCCGGCCGTTTGCCAGCGATGCAATCGCCTCATTCTTATCCACGATATTGGCGTTGGTGAAAATCGAGTCGGTCTTGCTTCTGGAAGCCGTCACATGCATGATGCCCTGCAGAAAGATGATCGCATTCGGCTGCATCTGGCGGATCGTTTCCACGATATCCCGATACGCGTAATACACGTACTGGGTTTCATCACCCAATTCGTTGATACCCAGGGACAGGTACACTTTGGCATACGTCCTCTCGGAAAGAAGCTGACGAACGGTCATCTCCTGCTCCGTTCCGTCCACGCCGTGGAAAGGAACCGGCGTATCCATAATCGTGTACACATCCAGCTTCGACTTGGCGATGAAGGAGGTAAAGCTCTGCATGCCTCCGTACAGCCACAGACCTTCCGTGCGGGAATCCCCGATAAAGATCGCGTCGTTAAAATAGTCTTCCGTCACGGGAGTCAGGTAATAGTAGACCCCATTCGGCGCGAACATACCGGACGTGTCATAGGTAAACTCCTGCCCTTCCGGCGTCAGATAATTCGGATTGGTAGCGCCGTAATCCACGGCATCCATGACCGGGCTGCACACCCCCGCCGGGAGCAGTCCCTCTTCCGTAAAAATCTCCTGGATTGGCGGCTGCGTTTCTCCCTGTCTGATTTTGGCTACCGTCGACAGACGGCTTTCATTCTTTTTGTTGGGGCGCTTGCGGCCGACCGGCGGTACGCTCCAAGGATATCGTCCGTTCTGAAGTCCGGAAAAAACCAGTTTCAGATAGGGTTCCTGGATCGGATCCAGCGTATATTCGCGGTAGGCTCCGTTTTGGCCGATGAAGCCAATCAGGCTGAACAAGATGGTGCTTACCGCAACCAGAATGACCATCGAATACGATGTTTTTCTGCGTTTTCTTCTATGAATAGACATGCCCTGCATCCTCACTTTGCTTAGTTTTGTGCTACGAAAGCCGTAGGATTGCTACGTTCTCACTTCGTTCGAACTCTCGCAATCCTACAAAAATTCGCATTTCGCGGGGCCCCTCCCCCGCTACATGCTCATTTTTGTGCCACTCAGGTGTATGGAGGAAACAGAAGCGTAAACGCTTCGTTTCCTCCTACACCTTCGTTCGGCTTTCTTAGAAGTTAAAGTACATAAACGGATTTCCTGCGCTCGTGACCGCCATATAGACGCAGACCCACAAAAGCGCGATCAGAATGATGCGGATCGGGAGCTTCTTGCGCCAGGCTATGAGCGTATTACTGATAGCTGGAACACATAAAAGCACCGAGGCCAGGAAAAACGGCCAGAACATCTTCAGGTACATCATGAAATCGCCCGGGTTCACCACGCCGCCCGCCGCTCCAAAGAACGGGAATAAGCGTGAAAAGTAGGTGCCCAGCTTGCCCAGATCCGAGATCGCGAAGATCACCCAGGTAAGAGGGATGAAAAACCAGACATGCAGATGTCCCAGAATCGGGATGCGTTCCATCAGGTTCGCCGCCACAAATTTCTCGTAGATGATGAGGAGACCCAGCACCAGGCCCCAGATCAGGAAGTTCACCGTGCCGCCATGCCACAGGCCGGTTAAGGCCCAGACGATCAGCAGGTTGCGGATGGTCTTTCCGTCCCCTTCGCGGCTGCCGCCTAAGGGGATGTACACGTAATCGCGGAAGAAGCTTCCCAGCGTCGCGTGCCAGCGGCGGTAGAAATCCGCAATGCCATTGGCGGCGTACGGATCCAGGAAGTTGTGAATAAAGGGAAATCCCAGCATGCGTCCTAAGCCGGCCGCCATCAAAGAGTAACCCCAGAAGTCGAAATACAGCTGGAACGAATAGCCAAACGCGCCGAGCCACGCAAGCGGCGTGGAAATACTTTCAAATCCGATCTTGACGATCTCATTCCAGAGAATGCCGATGCGGTCCGCGATCAGCACCTTCATGGCCAGACCAATGATAAAGAAGGTAAGGCCGTCATCCAAAAGCGTAACCGATACCTCATGCCCTCTTTTGGCGGAGAAGCGACCCTCGCCGTACCGCATGATCGGGCCTTCCGCAATCTGCGGGAACATGGTAAAGTAGGCCGCCACCTGAATAAAGCCCGGGCGTCTGCGAAGCTTTCCTCGGTACAGATCCGCCTGGAAGGAAATCATCTTGAAAATATAGAAGCTGATGCCGATCGGGAGGGAAAAGGACGGAATCGCGAGTGCCGCGATCTTACAGCCGACCAGCACGCCGATATCTAAAACCAGCACCGCCAGGGTCAGCAGATCATCCTGATTGGCCAGGAAATAGTTAATGAGCGTCAGTCCCAGAAGCACCCACACAAAAATCGGCTCGCCGGAAGCATAGAAAATAAAACTGCCTCCAAACAGCACATAATCCCTGAAGCGGGCCGGCGTCAGATAATAGGCCAGCAGAAAAATGGGAAGGAAACGGAACATGAATTCCAGACCAGAGAATACAATCATAGCATCGGGAACCTTTCTGATTTTGACAATACGAAAATGTCCTGCCGGATGATCCGGCAGGACACCACTTTGTATTATTATAGCATTTGTACCGTTTTTGTCAATTCTGAAACTGGCAGGATAGTATTCACGGTTCAGCGCCAATCAGGCCCCGGACCATCCGCCTTACGGCATGTAGAAACCAAACGGGCTGCCGCCAAAGAAATCTTCCGTGAAGTTCTCGAATTCATCCATGGAGTCATCCGATCCGTTTCCCTGGCCATTCTGTCCGCGGTTCTGACCCTGGTTTCCGCTCTGGTTATTCTGGTTCTGCTGGCTCGGCAGAGCTTCCTGCTGCCGTTCTCCGATCACAACCGTCAGTTCCAGATACTCGCCCTTGCGGTAGATCGTCAGCACCAGCTCATCGCCCACCTTGCCGTTCGTGATGGCGTTAGACAGTTCCTGCGTCGTGCTGATTTCCTGTCCATTCACCTTCGTGACGATATCATCCACCTGAATGCCGGCTGCCTGCGCAGGGCTTTCTTCCATGACACCCGTAATGGCCACACCAGCGGGGATACCGTATCTCATCATGTTCCGGGATACCACATCCACATTCACACCGATGTAAGGCTTCACGATATAGCCGTTTTCAATGATGCTCATGATAATGTTGCGAACCGTGTTGACCGGGATCGCAAAACCGATGTTATCGATCGAGGCGGTGCCGGAAAAGCCGCTGCTGGAATACTTGGCGTTCGTGATACCGATCACTTCACCGTGCGTATTGAACAGCGCGCCGCCGGAGTTACCGGAGTTGATGGCGGCATCCGTCTGGATCAGGTTCATCATCGTACCGTTCTCCAGGGTGATAGAGCGCCCCAGGGCCGACACGTAACCAACCGTCAGGGAGAAGGTCAGCTCGCCTAAAGGATTGCCGATGGCCATCACCTGATCGCCAACCGACAGGCTGGAGGAGTCGCCCAGAACAACCGGCGACAGGCCCGTCGCGTCAATCTTTAACACCGCGATATCGTTGCTCTGATCATAGCCAACCAGTTTCGCGTCATACGTCGTTCCATCAAACATGGAAACCGTAATCGTGCTGGCGTCCTCAATGACATGGTAGTTGGTCAGCACATAGCCGTCCTCGGTCAGGATAAATCCGGATCCGGATGCGGCAGCCTGGGTCTGATACCCGAAATAGTTGGTCGTGATCTGCGTCGTGATACCGACCGTCGACTCAACGTTTCCCGCGTAAATTTCCTTCGGCGTCATCTCGCGCGTGGTGTCTACATACGAAGTTTCCACCGCGGCGTTTAAGTTTCTGTTGGCAAAGAACAAGGTGGTGCTTCCGCTTCCCTTCCGGGCATTCGCGACAGCCACGCCGCCAACGCCGAGGGCGCTGCCTAAGAGTGCAAAGCACAGAGCAAACGCTACCATCTTTCTTCCGGTTTTTTTCTTCTTTCCGGGAGCTTCCGGAGCCGGCTGCTCCATCGTTTCGGAAGCCATTTCCTCTTCCATTCCCGTTCCTGTTCCTGTTCCCGCTTCCACGTATTCATCGTAATTTTCATATTCTTCGTTATACATTCTGATACCTTCTTTCTATATGACAGAGATGACTTTCAGTTTCTTTTCTCATGTCCTCTGCTCTTCCCTTTGGACATCCTTACAATAACATCCCTCGCTGAAAGGAAGCTGAAAAAGAAATGAAAGAATTGTAAAAGACCGGCGATCTCATGACTTGCGTCATAAAACCACCGGTCTGTTTCCGACCTATCAACCAGCACGATCCCGCACTGGCATTAGTTAAGTGTGAAGATGAGAGCCTTTCATAAGAATACTCTGCCTCTGCTTTCCTCACTCTTTTGCCCCGTCTGTCGGAACATCAAACTCCGCGAACACTCTGTCGCAGTTTTCACAGTAACCGGCTTTCAGACATCGTCCCACAGGAAGGCGGGCAAACACAAGAAAGGAGGGGGATGTGGTCTCCTCCATCTCCTCCTCCGGCACAAACTGCGGAACGGCGCCTGGCCTTAAACCACCCGGCCTGTATTCCCCCATCCGCAAAGTCTCGCCACAGTAAGGGCAGCTTGCCGACTCCATTTTCTATTCCGCCGGCTCAAAATTTTCCTTGCCTACGCCGCAATCCGGGCATACCCAATCTTCCGGGAGATCCTCAAACGCGACACCGTCATTCTCCGCCGGATCGTACACATACCCGCAGATCACACATACATACTTCATACTCTTATTACCTCCTCTGGTAAAATGATGTTGGGGCAAAAGTATTCAGCCCCAAATGACGCCCCAAATAGCCCACATGGGTTTCAGGTGCGTTTCGCAATCCCGCGATCTTTTTTACACGGGCTTTAGCGGCTTCGAATGAATCCCATCACAAGAAGGGCGATCGCCACAATCCAGAAGAACGGGCTTGTCAGAAGCCAGATCAGAACGCGGAAAACCGCGCTGAACACAAAACTTAAAAGCAGCAAAAGCAGGATGGCAGCAGCCGCACAGATTGCGATGACCATCCATTTTTTCAGATAGATGATTTTGCCGTTTATGTTGGCAGTAAACACCCCTCCGTCTGAACCAGTTTCCTCCCTATACTCCCGGTAAATCGGCCCGGTATCCGGTATCTCTTCGTAATCATAGCTGACGGCATCGGCCGATGTATCCCCCGATGCGGCCTCCCGGATGGAATTGGCAATCCAGGAAGGCTCCCCGAGCTCCTCCAAGACCTCCGCTTCGGTACGGCCTTTTCCGATTTCTTCTTCTATATAGGAAGCGTAATACTGGATATTTTCCTGGCGAATATCCGCAGGCGCGTCAAGCAGCGCCTCCTTCAGCCCATCCAGAAACTCATAGCGTGTCATGACTATCCCCTCACTATTTACTACAGTTCCCAACCGCTTTTAAGTGTACCATAGTCCACCGGATAAAACAATTCATAGTTTTAAAAAATTCTGCTTGACATTTCCGATCTTCCGATGTATCATACCTTCTGTTGCAGGAAAGCAACGGGCGATAGTAGCTCAGCTGGATAGAGCACTTGGCTACGGACCAAGGTGTCGGGGGTTCGAATCCTCTCTGTCGCAGATAAAAGCCGTGGAGTTTAGCTCCACGGTTTTTTGTTTTGTGATACAGGGCGATATCAAAAAGGCAGGCAACGAACCATCCCGTTGCCTGCCTTCTTCTTTGCTTCTTTAGGCCTTCGCCCCGAAAGTGGCCCGCTTGCGCAGCTTCGAATCCAGGATTTTCTTCCGGATGCGCAGCGACTTTGGCGTCACTTCCAAAAGTTCATCGTTTTCGATAAAGTCCATGCACTGCTCCAGGCTCATCGGCTTCACCGGGATCAGTTTCAATGCCTCGTCCGATCCGGAGGCACGTGTGTTGGACAGGTGCTTCATCTTACAAACGTTCACTTCGATATCGCCCATCTTCGGGTTTTCGCCAACGACCATACCTGCGTATACCGGCTCGCCAGGCCCGATAAAGAGCGGACCGCGCTCCTGTGCGTTGAACAGACCGTAGGTGATCGCCTCGCCCGTTTCAAACGCGATCAGCGAACCCTTGCCGCGGTAAGAAATATCGCCCTTGAACGGCGCATATCCGTCGAAAATGGTGTTCATGACGCCATTTCCCTTGGTGTCCGTCATAAACTCTCCGCGATATCCGATCAGGCCACGGGACGGAATGGAAAACTCCAGACGCGTGCTGCTGCCGTGCAGCGGTGCCATGCCCTGCAGCTCGCCCTTTCGCAGGCTCAGCTTCTGAATGACGGCGCCGGAAAATTCCTCGGGAACGTCCACGTACACCAGCTCCATAGGCTCTAACTTGCGGCCCTTCTCGTCCGTTTTGTACAGGACCTCCGGCTTGCTGACCGCAAACTCATATCCCTCGCGGCGCATGTTCTCGATCAGAACAGACAGATGCAGCTCTCCACGGCCGGAAACCTTGAAGCGGTCCATATCCTCCGTGTCCTCCACGCGAAGGCTGACGTCCGTGTTCAGCTCGCGGTAAAGGCGCGCGCGCAGATGACGGGAGGTGACGTACTTGCCCTCTCGTCCGGCAAACGGGCTGTCGTTGACCATAAAGTGCATGGCGATGGTCGGCTCGGAAATCTTCTGGAACGGAATGGCCTGCGGCTTTAAGACATCGCACAGGGTATCTCCGATGTGCAGATCCGCGATACCGGAGATGGCCACGATGGCGCCGATGTCCGCTTTCTCCACCTCGACCTTGGAAAGGCCGTCAAACTCGTACAGCTTGCTGATCTTCACGCGGCGCAGCTTGTCCGGATCGTGATGGTTCACGATGGCCACTTCCTGGTTGACACGGATGGAACCGTTGTCCACCTTGCCGACGCCGATCCGGCCCACATATTCATTGTAGTCGATCGTGCTGATCAGAACCTGGGCGGGTGCCTCCGGATCCCCTTCGGGCGCCGGAATGGATTCCAGGATCGTATCAAACAGAGGCTGCATATCCACGCCCTCTTCGTCCAGGCTCTTCTTCGCAAAGCCGCCCTTGGCGGAGGCAAAAACAAACGGGCAGTCCAGCTGTTCGGACGTGGCGTCCAGATCCATCAGGAGTTCCAAAACCTCGTCGATCACTTCCTGCGGACGCGCTTCCGGCCGGTCGATCTTGTTAATGCACACGATGACCGCCAGGTTCAGCTCCAGCGCCTTCTGAAGGACAAACCGCGTCTGCGGCATCGGTCCCTCAAACGCGTCTACCACCAGGATGACACCGTTTACCATCTTTAAGACACGCTCTACCTCTCCGCCGAAATCCGCATGCCCGGGGGTATCCACGATGTTAATCTTGGTTCCCTTATACATGACGGCGGTATTCTTGGAGAGAATGGTGATTCCGCGCTCACGCTCGATATCGTTCGAGTCCATGACGCGCTCCTGCACTTCCTGATTCGCGCGGAACACGCCGCTCTGCTTTAGCAGCACATCCACCAGCGTCGTCTTGCCGTGATCAACGTGAGCAATGATCGCGATATTTCTTACATCTTCCCGTTTTGTCTTCATCTTTTTTCAGCACCTCTGTTTCGCCTATTTAACCCGTACATCATACCATCTCTTTTGCAAAAATCAAGAGAAGTTCCTGCAATTTCGGCACTTTGTGCTTTTCCAGGTTGATTTTTTGCTTCTTTTGGTGTAGAGTGGCAAGGATTATGTGTATGAGGTTAAAAGTATGAACACTTATCTGGATTTGTTTCTCACGTTCGCCCGGATCGGAGGGCTCACCTTCGGCGGCGGATACGCCATGCTGCCGATGCTGCAGAAGGAAGTGGTGGAAAGCCGCCACTGGGCCACTGAAGAAGAGCTGATGGACTACTACGCCATCGGCCAGTGCACCCCCGGCATCATCGCGGTCAACACCGCCACGTTCGTCGGCCGCAAGGTCAAGGGCGATCTCGGCGGCATCGTTGCCACCCTGGGCGTGGTCGCGCCTTCTCTTGTCATCATCACCGTCATCGCCGCCTTCCTGCAGAATTTTGCCGAGTACGCGGTCGTCAAAGATGCCTTCGCCGGCATCCGCGTCTGCGTCTGCGTCCTGATTTTAAACGCCGTCATCAAACTGTGGAAGAAGTCCGTGGTGGACAAACCCACGCTGGTCATCTGCCTGGCGGTTCTCATAGGGTCCGTCTTTCTGGATCTCTCCCCCATCCTGTTCGTTGTGCTGGCAGGCATCGCGGGAGCCGTGATCAAGTCGGTTCAGGCAAAGAATTCGCAGAACACAAAATAACCTGCAAGGTGCCATGATACTCGCAGAGCATCATGGAAGCAGTCCTTGCCTCATAAGCAATCCAATCACAAGGAGGAACCATCATGCAACTTTTGCAGATGATGTGGGAATTTTTTAAAGCCGGCCTTTTTGCCGTGGGTGGCGGCCTGGCCACCCTGCCCTTCTTACAGGACATCGGCCTGCGGACTGGCTGGTATACAAACGAAGATCTGGCCAACATGGTGGCCGTCTCGGAATCCACCCCCGGCCCCATCGGCGTCAACATGGCCACCTACGTAGGCTTTCACACTGCCGGCATCCTTGGCGGCGTACTGACCACCCTCGCCCTGATCACCCCCTCGATCGTGGTGATCCTGCTGATCAGCCGCTTTCTCGAGCACTTTAAAGGAAACCGGATGGTCGACAACGTCTTCTACGGGCTTCGCCCCGCTTCCACCGGCCTGATCGCCGCCGCGTGCTTTGGCGTCATGCAGATCGCGCTCTTCAATCAGGAAGCCTTCGCCGCCTCCGGAAACCTGCGTGATCTGATCCAGCCGAAAGCGCTCATTCTGGCAGGGGTTCTTTTAATCGTCACCCACAAAAAAGATCTGAAGGACCTGCACCCCATCGTATTTCTGGCCTCCAGCGCCGTAGTCGGGATTATGTTTCATTTAGCCGCTTAATAAAGAAGCTGTCGCACAAATCCAGATATCTGAATTTGTGCGACAGCCTTTTTTCATCCGTAGATCTTTTTCCACGCATCCAGCCGTGCGCTCATGTTTTCCGCCATGAGGTCTGCCAACACCAGCGCAGTCATGCACTCCACCACCACGGCGGCGCGGGGTACTACCGACATATCATGGCGCCCGGAGATGGTCAGGGTGATCGGCTCGCCGTCCCGGTTGACGGTTTCCTGCGGCAGGGAGATGGAGGGCGTTGGCTTAAAGGCTACCCGCAGCACAATCTCGCTTCCGTCGCTCATTCCGCCCAGGATTCCGCCGGCATGGTTGGTCTTCTTGCCAATCTTCTTCGCTTCTACCGGCCCATCGCCGTCGATCACTTTGCCCGACTCCTCTTCCGCTCCCGGCACGAACGCATCGTTATTCTCCGATCCCTTCAGCCTTGCCGCGTGAAACCCTTCTCCAAATTCCACGCCCTTCACCGCGCCGATGGACAACATGGCTGCCGCCAGGCGTGCGTCCAGCTTGTCGAAAACGGGCTCGCCGATTCCCGCCGGGACGCCGGTCGCGCGGCACTCTACGACGCCGCCCACAGAGTCCACGGGGTCCACCGAAAGCTGCCTGGCGGTGACAGAAAACGGATCGGTTCCTTCGGGGAGCGCGACCCCGCCCATCTCCGTCACGCGGGCAGCCAGCTGGATGCCCATCTCCGAAAGGAGCCTGGCGGCAATAGCCCCGGCCGCCACCCGGCCGATCGTCTCCCGCCCGGAGGAGCGCCCGCCGCCCCGGTAGTCCCGGAAGCCGTATTTCTGGTCGAATCCGAAATCCGCATGCCCAGGCCGATAGCAGTCCTTGATGTTTGAGTAATCCTTTGAGCGCTGATCCTTGTTCCACACCACCAGCGAGATAGGGGTTCCGGTGGTCTTTCCTTCAAAGACGCCGGACAGGATCTGCACCTGGTCCGCCTCCTGTCTGGCGGTCGAAAGCCTGCCCTGCCCGGGACGGCGGCGGTTTAAATAGACCTGGATATCCTCCTCGCAAAGCGCCAGCCCCGCCGGAACGCCGTCCACCACAGCGCCCACCGCCGGTCCGTGGGATTCACCCCACGTGGATACGCGAAACATGTTACCAAAAATCGATCCTGCCATCTGTCTCTCCTTTTTTGTCCAATAAAGGCAAAACGGGTAGATCACGGCTTCGCCATTCTCTACCCGTTTCTCCATTTCTCTTCTCTTTTGCGCAGGTTATAAGCCTGCGTCATTCTCCTATCAAAACCGTCCCCTATACGGTCTGACCCTTTGCAACATAAACCGGGAAGGAATCCGTTCCCTTGACTTCCTTGTAAGGAGTGAAGGTAACGTCCTTATCGCTGATGACATACTCGATGTCCGCGCCGGCCTTGACAATGGTATCCTGCATCAGAACGCAATTCTTAACCTTGGCGCCCTTCTCCACAACAACGCCACGGAACAGAATACTGTCCTCGATATCGCCTTCGATGACACAACCATCGGCGACCATTACGTTCTTGGCGATCGCGCCTTCGATGTAACGGGTCGGGTTGTCATCACGAATCTTGGTGTAAACCGGGCCGTTCGCAAACAGAGCATCCAGGTTCTCATCCTTTAAGAGCTTCATGCTCTCATCATAGTAGCTCTTTAAGCCCATGATGCGAGCGGCATAGCCCTGGAACTCATACGCCTGAACGTTCAGACGTCCCAGCTGAGGAAGCAGGATATCTCTCTCGAAATATTCCTGGCCGCGCACGAAAGCGGTGTTGATCTCATCGATCAGCAGCTGGCGGCTGATGCAGTAGCAGTTCATGCTGAAGTTCTGCACGCCCTCGGTCTTCGGGTTCACGTAGATGTTCTTGACGCGGCCGTTCTCCTGGGTCAGCGTGTAGTAGAAGCCCTTGCTGTGGTCCATGTTGGCCAGCACTTCGCCCGGGATCTCCTGCTTCTTGTAGACGATGGTCACATCCGCACCGGTCGCCTGATGTGCCTCTAACAGCTTATTGAAGTTGAAGGTAGCGGCGATGTTCGCGTCGGAAATCACCACGTACTGCTCCTTCTGTCTGCGCAGCCAGTCAAGGATGCCGGCGATGGCGCTGACGCGGCCGGTGTAAGGCTTGCTGCCTGCCGTGTTGTTCGCGTAAGGAGGGAAGATGTGAAGGCCGCCGTTCTTGCGGACCAGATCCCACTCACGACCGGAGCCCAAGTGATCCGTCAGAGAGTGATAATTGCGGTTCACCATCACGGCGATGTTATCGATTCCACAGCTGGACATGCTGGACAGGATAAAGTCCACCATGCGGTAACGGGACGCAAACGGGATGGAAGCCATCAGACGCACGTTCGTCAGGCTGGGAATCATCGCGTCATAGGTATTCGGGAAAACAATGCCCAGAGCGTTCGAATTGGAATTAATCATGTTCTTCACCTGCCTCTACGTTATTATTGATCATGGCTTTCGGGCCGATCTTGGCGCCGGCGCCGATGCAGATACCGGAACCGATCGTGGCCACGCCCTTCTCGTCTCCGACGGGCATCGCGCCAACCACCGCGTTCTCACCGATGGTAACGTTCTCGGCGATGATGCAGTGCTTCACCTTCGCACCGGCTTTGATCACGCTGCCGCCCATGACGACCGCGTCTTCAATCTCAGCGCCATCTTCTACCGTAACGCCGGCGAACAGGATGGAGTGCTTGACATGACCGCTGATTCGGCAGCCATCGGTAATCATCGCGTTCTCAACCTTACCGTTTCCGGTAATCTTGTGACCGGTCATACCGCTGTTGCGGCTGTAGACCTTCCAGCCCTCATCGAACAGGTCGATGCCGGAGTGCTCGGGATCCAGGACTTCCATGTTGGCTTCCCACAGGGAGGAAATGGTTCCTACATCCTTCCAGTAGCCGTTGAAGTGGTACGCGTACATACGACGATTGTCGCGAAGAAGATTCGGAATGATGTTGTTTCCGAAGTCGTTCTCAGAATTCGGATCCGCTTCATCCTCGGTCAGATACTTCTTCAGGATATCCCAGTTGAAGATGTAGATACCCATGGAAGCCAGGTTCGACTTCGGATTCTTCGGCTTCTCCTGGAACTCGGTGATGCGGTCATCCGGTCCGGCTACCATCAGTCCGAAACGGGATGCTTCTTCCCACGGTACTTCCATGACGGCAACGGAGAACTCCGCGTCCTTCTCTTTGTGGAAGCGAAGGAAATCGCTGTAGTCCTGCTTGCAGATCTGGTCACCGGAAAGAATGATGACATACTTCGGATCATATCTCTCGATAAAGGAGATATTCTGATAGATTGCGTTCGCCGTGCCCTTGTACCAGTCCGATCCGTTGGCTTTCTGGTAAGGAGGCAGTACATGAACGCCACCATACAGACGGTCAAGATCCCAAGGCTGACCGTTTCCGATGTACTCATTTAAAACAAGAGGCTGATACTGGGTAAGGATACCAACCGTATCGATACCGGAGTTCACACAGTTGGAGAGCGGAAAATCGATGATACGGTATTTTCCGCCAAAGGGAACTGCGGGTTTTGCAAGCTTCTGTGTCAGCGCGTACAGTCGCGATCCCTGACCGCCGGCAAGAAGCATTGCAATCATTTCTTTTGCCATAAAAAACGCCCTCCTAATATAGCTTTTATGCAAGGTAATTCCATGCACCACTACGTTTGAGAGAATTATACAACAACTTTCCGAAAAATGATAGTAGTTCTTGAAAATATTTAAAACAAAGTGCCTAATCGTTACGATTCACGGGTCAATAGCAATCAAGAGACGCTTTGCATGCATACGGCTGTGCATCGCTTCCCGGCCCACAGGCCACAGACAATTGTTATTCTTAAAATGACGGTTTTCCATTGATTCCCTTTTCATTGTACTATATAATAGGATACCAAGGTCAAACGGCACGGGGATCTTGCTCGAGCAGGCTTTTGTATCTTCTGGCCTTGGCATCCTATCATTCGTAACTGCGCAGCACTGCTTCCGGAAAGGATTCTCCGCCAATGAAAAGGGCTTGTCCGTCCATGGTAATAAAAAGAATATGGCTGTTTCTGGCAACAGCTGCGGCAGCCTTGCTTCTCATGTCCTGCGAAGGTACCAAAACCCTTCCGGAAAGCAGTGGGTTCACCGTTTCCATTGAGGAAGGCGAAGGATTCCGGGTAGAGGAAAACGGCTTAACCATCCGGCCGGGGGAAAGCGCTTCCTTCACCATCCGCACAAAGTCAGGCTATATGGTCACAGGCGCGGACTATCCGGGAACTTACACTCTCCATTCCCTTCAGAACGGTATATATAGACTCACCGTGACAGAAGTAAACTACCCGGCAAGGATCCGTCTGAACCTGACAGACAAAATCCGTCTGATCACCTATGACGCGAACGGGGGCCGTCTTTCCGGCGATATCACTGCGCTGTCCTGCACCACGAACGCGGATAACACCTGTACCTTTTCCTGCGACGTATCCGGCCAGCAGCGGCCTAATACCGAAACAGGCCAGAATCTGTTTGTCCGGGATGGCTACACGCTGGTTTCCTGGAATACCATGCCGGATGGCAGCGGCAGCCGGATAGGCCTGGGAAGCCGGGTTACCATACCTGGCACGGGCATCACTTTGTACGCGCAGTGGGCCTGCTGGTCGCCTATAAGCGACTTTTCTTACCGTGTGGAAGAAAAAAACCTTTCCGACACGGAAAAAGATGGTATCCAGGACACAACTGCCACAGGCGGAAGGCACATCGTCATTACCCGATACAAGGGCAGTGCGGATACGGTCGTGATCCCCGAAACCATTGCCTCCTTACCGGTCGAGGAAATTGACACATACGCGTTCCTGCGCTGTAAAGCCGAAACCATCATTCTACCGAAAAGTCTGAAGACCGTAAAAACTGACGCGTTTGCCAGTGCGGCACTCACCAGCCTGGTGCTGTACGACAACATCGAAGCCATTCCGGACAGCGCGTTTACGGGGTGCCGGAACCTGTCCACGCTGTACATCAACGTAATGGAACCTCATTACGGTTACTATTTTCGCCGGGAAAGCGTCTATGCGAATAAGATGGATCTGCTGATCAGCAGCCAGGGCAAGCGGAAAATTGTTTTTTACGGAGGCTGCTCGATGTGGTACAACCTGGACGGTCCCGCGATGCAGGAAGCCGTGGGGCCAAATTATCAGGTCATCAACCTGGGGCTGAACGGCCTGTCCAGTTCCATTGTACAGATGGAGATTTTGCTCCCCTTCCTGGAGAGCGGCGACATCTTCTTCCATACGCCGGAGCTGTCCAGCGCGCAGCAGCTTCTGACAAATCGGGAGATGAGCGGAAATGATGATAAGATCTGGGCGGGTGTGGAATATAACTATGATCTGTTTCGAAACGTGGACATCCGGGATATAAGCGGCGTTTTTGACAGCCTGACGCTCTGGCTGGACAAAAAGGACCTAAGGGTAGTAAAGCCCCCCTACCGCACGGATTATGAAGACGAAAGCGGGAACCATTACCTGGACGAAACCGGCAGTATCGCGTTTCTCCGCGATACGCCTGCGGAAAAGCTGGTGGACGAGACAGACCTTGACCTTCCGCAATTCCGCGAAGCGAATCTGACCTATCTGGCCGCCATATACCGGAAGATTGCGCAGAAAGGCGTTCTGGTCTATATTTCCGGCGCGGTCATCAACATCGACAACGTACCGGAAGAAAACCAGGGCAACGTATTTGCCATGAATACCCTGTTCCGGCAAAAGTTTGGATCCCTGCCCGGCGTAACCGCGGTGATCTCGAACCTGCAGGATTTCGTGTACCATTCGTCCGATATGTACGACACAAATTATCACATGCTTTCGGTAGCGCAGACGGCAAATACGAAAATCTGGATCCGGGATCTGCTGGCCCAGATGGAAAAAGATGGGCTGACAGATCCCGGATACGGCACGTGATCCGGGATCTGTATTTCCGGCGAAGCGTTTATTAGGAACTGTTCCTTATCTCCTTCCGTTCAGGTTGTCTTCCTTTGGCGTCCAGGACAGTACCGCGTCGGTGGAAACATAGATACAGTCAACCATGGGAGCCGTTGCGTACAGCGTACCGCTGTCGTTCATCTTGATGTCATTGTTTACTTTAAGGGTAATGATGTTTTCGCCTTCCTTCAGCGCAACCTTGCTCTGAAGCGTGAAATCCTTGAACGGAAGTTTCTGTCCGGATTCATAGCTCGGAACGTTCAGAAGCTCGATATCCTTGTAGCTGATTTTCTCCCCGTTGACTTCCACCAGGTACATCTCATCAGTCAGCGTCATGCTGAAGAATTCAGCGCCAAGCCGGAGCTTTAAGACCGCGTCGTCAACCGCTTTATCTGACTGGATCACAAAGGTCAGCGTCAGATTAGGCATGTACATATTCGTGACATAAAAATCGTTGGACGCGCCAAGGTTCAAGCTGTCTTTCTCAATCAGGCCGGTTCCCCCGTATCCGCCGGAGTAACCGGAGCCGTTTAAACCGGTCAGATCTACATATTCCGCCTCAAACAGGTAATTGTACAGCCACCGGGCGTACAGCGTCGCGTTTTTGGTCACACGCTTCGAAAAATCATAGGCCTGCGTGCATTCCGGATCCGTGTACCAGCCTGCCAGCGTATACCCCTCACGGACAGCTTTAAAACCGGTATCTTTTCCGTTCTTCTTCACACTGGCAACATTCGCCACACCGCCATCCGGAGCGCCTTCATAGTTCCACATATAGGTCAGGTGCAGTGTATCGCCGGTTTCTTCTTCCCAGGCCGCGTACAGGGTCAGATCCTCTTCCACAGCCTCGTTAAAATCGTAGACTTCGGTTCCTTCCGCATCCCTATACCAGCCCTTGAACATAAATCCGTCGCGGACCGGGCTTGACGGCTGCGCGAACGCTTCGCCAAGCGCTATCACGGCTTCCGTGGGCTGTGCGCCGTCATAATTGCCGTTCAGCGTAACCACCGCTTCCGTGCGGTTCCAGCCGGCATAAATGACCGCGTTCTCATACAGGGCTTCCTCAAAGTCAAACGCGCTTGTGCACTCCGCATCCGAGAACCAGCCAGTAAACGCATGGTGCGCACGTTCCGGGGCTGCGGGTTCTTCTGCCACATCGCCGGCTTTCACGGTAAGCGTTGTCGCCTGTGCGCCTTCATAGTTATAATCCACCGTAACCGTTACGGTTTCCTGGTCTTGCGCATCCTGATCATCGCCGGGTTTGTTCTCGTCCTGGGTAGAGCCCGGTTTATTGTTATCGGTGGAAGATGTCGTGCCGCCGCAAGCTGCCATGCAAAGTATCGCGATCGTAAGGAACACGGCCACACAGACGAATAATCCGCTTCTTCTGTTTTTGTCCATATACATTCTGTTTCTCCTCCATATCCCATTTTTTAAGGCAACGGAACCGGGGCAGCTCATAAAAGCTGCCCCGGCTATACATATCGGGAATCGTTGACACCTGATATCTGTTATTCCGCCTGCTCCTTGCCGCTTACGACGAAGGTCACAGGGAAATCATACGACGTCACACTGGTGGAAGATCCGCCGCCGGAACCGCCGGAACCCTGGCTCTTCGTAACCTTCTCCGCGCGCAAATTAAATACCACGTCATAAATGCCCGCCTGGGCAGGGGTTCCATACAGAGCGCCCGTTTCCTCATCCAGTTCCAGGCCAGCCGGAAGAGTTCCGGACTTAACCATGTACCGGATGGAATCCTGCTCACCCATGTAGTCGCTCGGATCAACCAGTTCGGTTTCAATAAAGCCGTCCACCAGCTTACCTTCCTCCAGCTCCGCAGGACCATATTCATTGCCGTCCTCATCCACGATATCCAATGTAAACGCGGATTCAATTTCAATGGTGAACACGGTGGAAGAAGACAGCCAGCCGGCAGTCACAACCTTCACAGGCACATCAAAGATACCGGAAGATGCCGGTGTACCGGACAGCTCACCGGTCTTCGCGTTCAGGCTCAGGCCGTCAGGCAGTGCACCTTCTGCGGTGTAGGTAACCACGTCGGAATCGACATTCGCCGCAAGAGAAGCACGAAGCGCTTCGCCCTGCTTGCCGGTAATCACGCCGCCTTCATAGCCGTTCTTGTCAAAGCCGTTCTCCATGTAGTTGGAGTTCGCGCTGTTGAACAGAATACGCTCCGCGCTCTTACGCACGGCGTACCACTGCGTGTAGCTGGTCTTACCGTTCGACAGGACAACCGTACCCTGATCTGCATCCCACTTACCGGAAAGCAGGTAGGTTGCGCCTCCCTCAAACTTGCTGGCTTCTTCATTATAAGCAGGGGCGGAAGCGCCGGCACCGGTCGTGTCCGCATCCTGAAGAGGCATTTCCATGCCAATACGAACCATCAGGTCAATCGGCCAGGTATCCTTCTGCGGGTTCCAGGCATCGGTCGCGGAAGCGCCGGTGTAGCCCCACTCATCCTTCAGAAGCAGGGTCATGGCATTGTAGTTTGTACCAATCAGGATGTCGCCCAGGCTGCCCATGGAGCACATCACATTCTGCGCGTTGCCTTCCTGCAGCGCGATCTGGAAAGGTCTCAGGTATATTTCACGGGCTGCCTGCTCCGTTACGATGGAGGACAGACGCACACGGCTGGTCTCCTGGTCGTTTAAGGCAAAGTGCTTAATAAAGCAGGCGCAGCCTCTGGACTGGGCGCCGGAGACAACAGCGGCCGCAATCATACCGGCCTGGTAACCATCCTGCCCGTAGTACTCATTGTTACGTCCGGAGAACGGGCTTCTGTGGCCGTCCATGGCGGGACCAAACCAACCAGTGTTCTTCAGCATGGAAATATTGCCTACGATCACGCCCTGCTTGTAAGCAAGACCCAGGTTCCAGGTTGCCGCGATGTGGCAAACATCGCCCCAGTCAAACGAAGAGCTCAGGTTCTTCGGGGAGTCATTTGCTTCCGTAGCCAGTGAACCGATACTCTCGATCGCGCGGTGCTGGTTGTTGCTGACGGTGATGACCAGGTCGGTCCAGGTCAGCTCGTTCATAAAGGTCTTCCAGGCTTCCTTACCGGTCATCCCGGCAAATTTGCCGTCTTCGATCACTTCATCGCTGAACAGGTCAACGCCGCGCATATCCTTCAGCATGATCCAGCTTTCGGAAGCGGTATCCTGTTCCTCTTCAGAAGCAGCCTGCGTCCAGTCGCCATAGATGCCGCCTTCCGCAAAATCGGAAGCTTTCTGCACCCAAGGCTGCTGATCCACGGCGTCGTCACTTTCGTCTTCCGCGTATCCCATCTGCTCAAGCGACCAGATGTCGTTCACAGGATCGTTTGCGAAACTCCAGTCGGTCTCGATGGTATACAGGTCACGGCCCATACTCCACGCGAACCATTCATCGGAACGGCTGATTTCTTCCATGGTATGGACATCCGGGAAGGTTCCCGCGAAGTCGGCGCGGGTCATTTCCACGTACTTGCCTTCTTCCATCAGGTCGTCGCCGGTAGCCGGGTCATACCCAAGGGAGTTGTACTCGTCGTCTCCGGAGAACAGAGCTTTGACTTCCAGTCCGGAGTAGTCGTCGATATTCAGGATCACGTCTTCCGCCAGGTCAGAGAGCGCCTGAACCGCTTTCACATTGTGGGAGTCAGCCTGGAAGCGGAGCTCATAACCGCTGCCGGCATCCAGTTCGTAGGTCTGGCTGCCGTTGCCGTTCTTGTCCACATCATCGAAGGAAGCGATATCCTGGACATTGACGGAAATCTTTACGATTTCTGACTGGCCCGGACGTAAAAGGGACGTCTTCGCAAAGCCTACCAGCACAACATCCGACTTCTCAACGCCGCCCTTGATGTAAGGAGCATGCGCGTAAACTTCCACTACGTCTTTGCCGGCGAAGACACCGGTGTTCGTAACCTTCACCTGAAGATCCAGGGCGCCCTTGCCGGACCAGTCTTCCACATTCTCAGCAGGCGTTACGTTCTCCCATTCGAACGTGGTGTAGGACAGACCATAGCCAAACGGATAAACAACCTGATCTTCATACACAAAACCGTCATAGTTGCCGGCAGCGGCTTCATAAGCCGCGGTCTCATAATAGCGATACCCCTGATAAATCCCCTCTTCATAATAGGTAAAGCCATAGCCTTCGAACATGTCGGGGCCGCTGCTGTAGCTGTTGCCATGTTCCCGGCGGGAGTACTCAATGTACGCGCCGTCTTCCGTCTTCTGATAGAAACGATACTTGTTGCCAGAGCTGTCCTGCTCGATGAAGTACTGAGCGCCGTCCGGATCCACTTCCGCCACATTGTCAACCTGCTGGCCGGTAGCATAGTTGATCCAGGTGGGATCCGCCGTGTGATCCGCAGTCCAGATGTCAACGGTACGTCCGGAGGGGTTGATTTCTCCCTTCAGGATCTTTGCCAGAGAAGCAAGGCCCTTGTCGCCGGTACGGCCGATCCAGAAGATGCCGTCTATCTCTTCGTCATTCTGCAGGTTCCCCATCTCGACTACGTTCGAGGTGTTCACGATCACGACCACCTTGTTGCAAACGCTTTCCGCGAACTTGACAACCGCTTCTTCAGAGTCGGTCAACTGCAGATAATGCTTGTACTCGGTGCCGTTCTCATCCTTGAAAAGATCCTTGTGGGCCCAGCCCTGCTCTTCGCCGCCATACAAGTTGTCTTCCGCTTCGCTTGTGACCATCTGAAGGTCGGAACCTTCTCCGCCGTCACGGGCGATGACAATCACCGCCAGATCGCTGTAATAGCCAAAGGAGCTCTTTACGTTGGACGGAAAGTCTTCTGGAAGGGGTTCGTTCCCGATCTTGCTGTTCATGGAAGGACCGCCCATCGACTGACCCGAGGAGCTGCCCATCGAGCCGTAATAGTCAGCCAGCGCCTGGTTGACAAAGAACCCGGCATCCGACAGCGCCATCGTCAGCTTCTCCCCCACGCCGATCATGTCGTCCGCCATCACGCCGAAAACGCTGACAAACTCGCTGCCGGTAAGCGGGAGCGTGCCGTTGTTCTTCAGCATGACGATGCCTTCCGCCGCGATTTCCTCGCTAAGCTTCGCGGCATCCGCCTGCAGTGTTGCCATGTCGGTGTAATCAGAGTAGTACATACCTTCGCCCTCGTACATCTGTGCGGATGCCGTCAGGGAGCCCATCACCATTGCTAACGCCAGGACGACGCCAAGCAGGGTACGGAGCAGATTTCTTCTCTTCATAAACCTTGTTTCCTCTCTTTCCTTTTTTTATATTTCCGACCGTTTCCGGTTCAGATTTGTAAAGATTGGGCGTAAGGTTGCCATCCGGAAGCGATGTCTTATGCGATATATCGCAATCAAAATATCGCTTCCGATGGTAACCTTACAAGTGGTTATTTATTTCGCACGCTTACCTATGCGATATTCTCCTTCGCTTTTTTCTTCCTGCCGATCGACACGACTATTCCCGAGATCGCAAGCAGCGCAGCGAGCGCGATATCCGCTCCGATCACCAACTTCTTCCAGGGGGCTAACTCTGTCTTCAGCTCCACGCCTTCCCCAAGTCCATTCATGGCGTTGCTGTTCACAAGAACGTACAGATAATTTTTCACCGTGTTTTTCAGGACATAGATGTCCAGCGGATTCTCCTTGTCCGTCCACTTGTCATAGGGAACATTATTCAGATACAGGTCGCCGCCCGCGTAAGCCATCTGTTTGTTGTTCATGTAACGGCCGCCCGCGAAGTCGGTGATGACGCAGCCTTCAAAGCCCCATTCATCCCTGAGCACGGTGGTTAAAAGACGGTAATCGCCGCCTGTCCACCTGACCCCGATCCGGTTGAAGGAACTCATAACGCCGTGCACGCTGTCCCCACTGCGCTTGATCGCGACCTCAAAAGGCTTGAGATACAGCTCGCGGAGCGTCTGCTCCGTCAGCCAGCAGCAAATCCCGTTCCGGTGGGTTTCATTCTCGTTGGCGACAAAATGTTTCATGTACGCGAAAACGCCCTTGCTCCAGAGGCCTTTCATCATCTGAGCGCCCATGCAGCCGGACAGCAGCGGATCCTCGCTGTAATATTCGTAGTTTCTGCCTCCGAACGGCGTCCGGTGCAGGTTAAGGCCCGGCGCGTACAACCCGGAGTAAGGATCGCTGCCGTTGCCGATCAAGGCTTCGTTACCCATGGCAACGCCTTCCGCCAACGCCAGATCTATATTCCAGGTAGACGCCACCACACACTCGCTGGCATACATCACGGTTTCATAAATGTCCGATCCGCCCATGAACTGCGTGAAACCGACGGGGCCGTCCGCTTCCAGTGTGCGGGGCTTGCCAAGATAATCCACAGCGCCGGTACCGAAAGCACCCATGTTCATCATTTCCAGCATGGCGTTGACGGTAAAGCCTTCCAGGAACGCATCCCATCTTTCGTCATTGTAGGACGCGCCAATCAGCTCCGTGATCTGCATCGCCATCTTGTCTTTCTTGGAAGCCACCACCGTGTCCGCGTTCTTCACTTCGTCACTGTCGGCTGTCAGCGGGTTGTTCGTTTCCAGACTGTTGATCTGGTCCATGAATTCCTGTGAAACCGCGCGTTCCGTAAGGGTTCTCTTGTTCGGCCAGGTTCCCTCCCAGTCGCTTCTGGAAAGCTTCACGGACAACTGGTCGTCAAGATCCTCAAACCGGTTGGAAACCGTACTGCCTTCCGTTTCGCCTTCCGGGAACAGAATGTTTTCAGGAACGGTCATGGTAAAAGATTCCACCGCTTCATGCGCGTTTTTGCTGACAAAGAACTCATAGGTGCCTGCCTCCAGCACATAGCCGCCTCCGGGCACCACGATCCCTTCCGAATCGTAGGACGCGATGTCGTAGGCGTTAAAGACAAGCTCCACTTCCCCGCTCTTACCGGCTTCCAGAAGATCCGTCTTCGCGAACGCGGCAAGAACCTTGTCGGCCTTCTCAATGCCGCCCTCTTTGTACGGTGTCCTCACGTAAAGTTCCACCACATCCTTACCGGCAAAAGCACCTGTGTTATCCACACCGACCTTTACGGAAACCTCCGTATCTTCCTTCAGTTCCGCGCCGTCCACCTGATTCCTGTTCTGGATCGTCCACGCAAACGTGGTGTAGGAAAGGCCGTACCCGAAGGGGTATACCACGTTGTTTTTGTACCACTCTTCCCCGTCCGTGTATCCCCGGGTTTCATAGTAACGGTATCCCATGTAGATGCCTTCTTCATAGTCCATGTACCAGGCATCCTGCGCTTTTTCATTGAAATAATACGTGTCGGACGATATATTTCCGTTCACCGTGAACGCCACGTTCACATAGGCAGGGGAAGCCGTGAAATCCCTGGCATAGGTATCCACCGTACGGCCGGAGGGATTGACTGTGCCGTTTAAAATTCTGCCGAGCGCCATGATGCCCGCAGCGCCGGGGCCGCCAATCCAGAGGCAACCCTGGATTTTGGAGGCGAAATCATACTCAAGAACCGTCTCATCCCCGTCGTCCACGCTGTCCAAAAAGCCCAGCTCGAACGTCTGGCTGGAATTGATGATCACGACAACCTTGCTGAAGTTCTCGCACACCATCTTCAGCATTTCCTGCTCGTTCTTGTCCAGCTCCAGGTAATGGTCATCCTCGGAGAACGCGCCTTCGGTGTTCTTCATGGAAGTCGGGACGTCGTTTCCCTCTCCGCACGTGCGGGAGATGACAACCAGCGCCAGGTCCGGATACTCCGGGAAGGACGCCTTCACCGCGTCCGTATAGGAAGCCACCGGTGTTTCGCCGGTCGCAAAGCCAGACGGAATACCGGCCTCAATGGCCAGGGACGCCGGCCGGCCGGAACCGGAAGCGCTGCCTTCGTAGAATTCCTTCAGAACCGTGTTGTACGTGTATCCGGCCTCTTCCAGCGAATCGAAAATGGTCTTCGCGCCGCTTACGTCACCAGCGCCGGAACCGGATCCTCCGTAAACAAGGTTGACCGAGTTCTTCCCGAAAACACTGACTTTTTTCGGATCGGACGCGGACGTGGCAAGCGGCAGCACGTTGTCCTCATTCTTTAATAGGACGAAGCCTTCCTCGCAGATCTGAATGTTCACATCATTGCCATTCGCTTTCGAGGCTGCCTTGTCAGCGATGCCTTCGTCCGGGGTAAAATTGCCCGCCGCGCGGCCGCTGGTGACATCGGTGCCCCAAAGATTCTCAAAGACCTTCGGGATAACCGCGAAACAGGCCAGGTTAAACACCAGCATGAGTACCAGGACAGCTGCTGTCACGATAACCCAGATTTTGAAAGGTGCGTGGTTGGATCGTGTGTTCATAATGGTTACTCCTCATCTTCACATGGATATGAAACTGATTTCGTCCGTTTCTGTTTACAGTTTACAGAGCCTTGACCGTGAAAACAATGGAACTGGACGAACAAATCCGTATTATGACAAACAACGGTTATCTGCTTTTCGTCCTGTACTAATGACATAGGTTTCCATCTCCGAAAAAAAGTTACTATTCACGGGTCACGAAAAAAACAAAAGCCGGATCTGACCGCGTTATACCGGTCAATCCAGCTTTTGACTTTTACATATTTTGCTATCGAACGTACGACAGCCCTTCCCTCTTACAGACAAAGCCCCTTTGCTTCGTCGCATCCCATCATCAGGTTCAGCGACTGGACCGCGGCGCCGGACGCCCCTTTGCCCAGATTGTCAAAGCAGGCGTACGCCATCATCCGCTCCTCATTTCCGGTGACCACGATAGCCATGGTATCCTTCCCGGTTAAGGCGTTGGCCGCCAGGAAGCTCTTCTCCGCCTGCAAAGATGGCGGAAGCACCTGGATCATCTTCTGCCCGGCGTAATACTCCGCGTAGAATGCCGCCAGCTTTTCCGGGGAGCGGAAGTCCTTTAAGCACTCCGCAAACAGCGGCAGGCCCACCAGCATGCCGGCATAGTAGTCATCCACGATGGGGGTGAAGATCGGGCTTTTTTCAAGGCCGCACACCGCCTTCATCTCCTTTAAATGCTTGTGCTGCTGCGTCAGGCCGTAGGGACGGGGAGCAAACAGCTCCGTTTCCTTCTCCTCCGCCTCATACTGGGCGATCATCTTCTTGCCGCCGCCCGAATAGCCGGTCAGCGAGAAGCACGACAGCGCCGCATCCTTCGGCAGAACCCCTGCCGCCACGAGCGGGTAGGTAAGGGCGATAAAGCCGCTGGCATGGCAGCCCGGATTGGCAATGCGCTTGCCGCTCACAATCGCCTCCCGGTGCGCCTTGGAAAGCTCCGGGAACCCGTAGGCCCAGCCCTCCGCCGTCCGGTGCGCCGTCGACGCGTCAATGATCCGGACATTCTCATTTCCCACCAGCGAAACCGCCTCGATGGCCGCCGCATCCGGCAGGCACAGGAACGTGATGTCGGAGGAGTTGATCATCTCCGCCCGCGCGTCCTTATCTTTGCGCTTCTCCGGGTCAATCTTCAGGACCTCAATATCGTCCCGTCCCTGAAACCGTTCAAAAATCCGAAGGCCTGTGGTGCCTTCGCTTCCATCGATATATACCTTCGTCATGCTATCCACTCTCCTTCTTATTCTCCCATTTCAAACATGGTGCCGATACCGCGGTCGGTAAAGATTTCCAGAATGATGGGGTGCGGGATGGTGCCGTTTAAGATATGCACCCGGTGAACGCCCTTCTTGACCGCGTCCACGCAGGACTGCACCTTCGGGATCATGCCGCCGGTGATCGTCCCGTCGGCGATGCGCTCCGCCGCCTTGCTCGTCGTCAGAACCGGGATGAGCGAATCCGGATCCTCCGGATTGGTGCGCACGCCATCGATGTCCGTCAGGAAGATCAGCTTCTCCGCCTTTAAGGCCGAGGCGATGGCGGATGCCGCCGTGTCCGCGTTGATATTGTAGCTGGCGCCGTTCTCATCGGTTCCCACGGAGCTGATGACCGGGATGTATCCGTCGCGGCAAAGGCTCTCGAGGAGCCCTGTGTTCACGGAAACGATATCTCCCACAAAACCCAGGTCCACGCCGTCCGAAGTCAGGCCTTTCTTCTTCACCAGGATCAGCTGCGCGTCCTTGCCGCACAGGCCAACCGCCTTGCCGCCCAGCTTTCCGATCTGCGAAGCGATGTTCTTGTTCAGCTTGCCGGCCAGCACCATCTGCACCACCTCCATGGTGTCCGCGTCGGTGATCCGCAGGCCGTTGTGGAAGCTGCTCTGCACACCCACGCGCTTTAACATGGTGTTGATCTCGGGGCCGCCGCCGTGCACCAGAATCGGGTTCATGCCGACGTACTTTAACAGCGTCACGTCCTCTAAAATCTTCTGCGTCAGCTCCTCCGACACCATGGCGTTGCCGCCGTATTTGATGACAACCGTCTTCCCCCAAAGCTTCTGGATATAAGGAAGGGCCTCAATCAGGATATTGGCCTTGTTGATGAAGGTCTGGTCTCTGCTAATCATTTTATTTTCCATATCTATTCTCCTATATTTTAGTACACCGGCCTGATCCCGTCCGGGATCGGGCTCGCCCAATTTGCTGTCTTCGCGCGCTCTTCAAACTCTTCGCGCGCTTCGGCAAGAAGCTCCGGTTCTGTCATCACGCGGGCAGCCGCCTCCGCAAGCGTGCGCGACGCAAACAGCATGGACTTGTGCGCGATGGACGACTTGCCGATTGCCACCACCTGCCAGGTATGCGCCGGCGTGTCCGCCGCCCAGGCCGAGGTACAGATCTGTCCCACCGGCGTGATATGGCTCACATCGCCCACGTCCGTGGACACCTTCACGATCGGGCTGTCCGTGGGCGTGTGTGGCGCCAGAAATGCGTAGATCGGCTCTCCCTGGTGCTGCATGACTTTGGCTCTGGTGCGCGCATCGGCCAGACGGCTGATCTGGGCCAGGGTGCTCTCCGGCGATTCCAGCGACTCATGCAGTTTCCCTGCAAACGCCTTCTCTTCCTCTGTAAACTCCGGGACGCCGATCTCCCCCATGGTCTGCATGAGCAGCGTCTCCAGGGCGGTATTGGGCATCATGCCCGAGCACCCCTTGACAAATTCCCAGGTGCTCTCCGTCCCCGTCATGATGGCCGCGCCCGTGGCACAGTCGATCACGCGGTTTTTGATGTCCTCCAGGTCATCGTTTCGCGGGGAGCGGATCAGGTAAACCGCCTCCGCATAGGCCTGCACCACGTTCGGGGACGCCCCGCCCGCGTTGGTCACCGCGTAATGGATGCGGGAATCCTCCGGGATGTGCTCCCGCAAAAACTGCACGCCTATGTTCATAAGCTCCAGCGCATCCAGGGCGCTTCGGCCCAGGTGCGGAGCCGCCGCCGCGTGGGCAGCCCTTCCTTTGAAGCGAAAGATCAGTTTTACGTTCGCGAGCGATCCGCCCGGCCAGATCCCGTTGTAATCCCAGGGATGCCAGGAAAACGCGACATCCAGCCCGTCAAAGCAGCCCTCCTTCGCCATAAAGGCTTTGGCGCTTCCGGTCTCCTCGGCAGGACAGCCAAAGACAACCACCTTGCCGGCAAGCAGGCCATCTTCCATCAGTTCCTTCACCGCGATCGCCGCCGCCGCGCTGCCAACCCCGATCAGGTTGTGCCCGCAGCCATGCCCCGGTTTGCCCGGCTCCAGCGGATCCTTCACCGTGCATCCCGCCTTCTGACTGAGTGCGCTCAGTGCATCAAATTCGCATAAAAATCCAATCACAGGGGACCCGCTCCCGTATTCCGCCCGGAAGGTGTTTGGCAGATCAGCCAAGGGCTCCGTGATGGTAAAGCCCTCCTCTTTCAGAAGATCCTTCAGCACTCCGGATGAATAATCTTCATGAAAATTCACTTCCGGGTGATCCCATATGTCGTTGGCGGCTGCGATCAGCCTGCCTTCATGGCTGTCCATGCTCTTTTTAATCCTGTCTCTGATGGTTTCTTTGTTCATGTTCTGTCCTTTCGGCCGCTTTAGGGCTTCATTCACAATCCGTGAATATTTATACGGACTATATCATATCTTTGCCGTTTCGTCTTGTAAAACTTTTGCTCATTTTGGAGGGCCGTTTTTGTATGTTTTTCATGAAAGCGGAGTGAGGATGCAAGGCATGAGGGAAGAACTTGTTCTTCAGCTCATGCAATTGCATCCGCCCCTCCTTACGTCTCTTCCCCATCTTGCTTTTTTTCCCCGTTTCTGGTATCTTAGGGAAGTGGCGCTAATCCAATACGCCCATCCATAGGCAGGCAACTGCTCCCATACGTAAAGGAACGCCACAGATGTGGCAAAGCCAATCACCTAAAAGGAGGATCCCTCTCATGCACATGACCACTCTGGCATCCCGCCTGAAAAAAGGCGCTGTCCTTTTGTTATCCATATCTCTACTTCTCGGCATGGCCGCCTGCGGCGGTTCCGGCACACCCGGAAGTTCCGCAGAGTCGCCCGTGACACTGGCCGGAGGTGTAGAAGACATCCAGGCAGATTCTTCTAACGCTGCAGCTTCAGAGGCCCCGTCCTTGCAGGCAGTGGCTCCCGCCGAAACAACCCAGGCGGAAACGTCGGCAGATCCGCAGGTGCCTGAAACCGTTCCGGCATCGGAAGCACCCGCAGGTGAAACCGCAGCTCCTGAAACAATCGCCAGCGAAAGCACCGCCGTAGAGGTGGAAGAGACCCTCGCAAGTGAGAGCCCTGCATCCCACACGGAAGAAAGTCTGGAAAGTGAGACCGCTACCGGGACGGCAGAAGCTATCGAAGGTGAGTCTGCCCATGCAGGCGAAACCATCGCACATGCGGTAGAAGGCGAAACCCTTTCTGATGCCCCGGAAACCGAAGGCCCCGCAGAAGAGGAACTCTTCGCCCTGCCCACGGTCGCGGCTGAGGATGCCAACGCTACCCTTTATATAGGAAGCGAGTGCTATTTCCGCGAGCTGCCCGTCTTCATCGAAGGCGACGTAACCGCCGAGGCAATCATTGTCAAAATGGCGGAGCTGACTAACTGGAACCTGGATCTTGCCAGCCCCATCGTCACCGGCAAAGGCGGCGCCACCGTCCTCTTTGCGAAAACCAGCTCCCTGTACACCGGCATCCCGGAGAACCAGGTGCAGGGCTTTGTGGTCTATGATCGGGTCCAACTGATCGATGCCATCTTAGGCAGCGTCAAAGCCACCCTGCAGCACTATTACGTGACGGAAGAAGGGGACCCCGCCAGTGTCAGCATCTGGTATGCGGCCGCCGAAGACGAACCGCTCTCCTTCCCGGATTTAGGGCTCACAATCCCCATGGATGCGCCCTATGAAGGATTATAAAAGCAACTTAACGCAACAAGACCAGGATATCCGCCTGCGGTATAGTTACTAAATTGAATTTTTATCTCTGGTCAGATCCTCATTCATTTGGTAGAATAGAACGAATAAAGTCAAGAAGGGAATCATTTACATGGTTGCATTACTGCAAAACCGTATTCTCATCGCCGGAATCCTCGGCTGGGCTGCTGCCCAGGCGCTAAAAACCATCATCTACACCATCATGAACCGCAGCTTTAACGCAGAGCGCCTGGTGGGCGACGGCGGCATGCCCAGCGCCCACTCCGCCACCGTGACGGCCATCGCAGTCAGCGCGGGCATGATCTATGGTTTCGGCTCGTTTGAATTCGCAATCAGCGCCATCCTGGCCATCATCGTCATGCACGATGCCATGGGGGTTCGGCGCGTCACCGGCAAGCAATCCGAGGTCATCAATGAACTGATGGACATTTTCGTGGCTGAACATCCGGAGGAGATGCTCACGGATGAAAAGCTGAAGGAGCTGGTGGGACACACCCCGCTTCAGGTAGCCGCCGGATTTTTGCTCGGCTTTGTGACCGCTCTGATCTACTGCATGTAAAGGGGACAGCCCATGACCCTGAAAGCCAAACCCACTCCGCTCCCTCCCCTGCTGAAATACCCTGGTGGAAAAGAGAAGGAGCTCAAATTCATCCTGCCGGCGTTGCCGGAGAAAGCCCGGTATTATTACGAACCTTTTGTGGGTGCCGGATCCGTCTACCTGGCCGTGGATGCCGACAAATATTTCATCAACGATAAATCCGCCGAACTCATGGGGATCTATCGCATGGCAGCTCATGCGGATGCTCGTTTTTTTGACCCTCTAAGTACAATTGATGCAGACTGGCAATACATAAGCCGCATCGCCGAGCGCTACCGGGAAGAGTTCCTGTCTTTGTATCAGCACAGCAAGGCCCCCTCCGCACCCGAGGAAGACCTGTACTATCCGGTGCGAATGGTCCTCTCTGCAATCCGCCACAGCTTGTTCCCGGAGCTTTTGTCCGAGCGGCCCTCCTACCTGGCGGATCCTCTGTTCTGGGACTTCGCGGAAAAAAGTTTTCAAAACAAGTTTCCGCGCATGAAAAAACTGGAGGAGACCAAGGGAGTTTTGCCGGAGGAAGACCTCCTGGCAAATCTGGAAGGATGCCTCAAAAACGCCCTCTATCTTCTTCTGCGTCATCGCTACAACCAGCGAAATGGCCTACAGATCGAGGATGGTGAATGGTTTGCCCTGTATTATTTTCTGCGGGAATACTGCTACTCCTCCATGTTCCGCTACAACCGGAACGGTGAATTTAACGTCCCTTATGGAGGCATAAGCTATAACAAAAAAGTTCTGACCGGGAAGATCGAAGCACTGAAAAGCCCGGATTTTCTGGATCAGCTTTCCCGTACCATCATAACGGAAATGGATTTTGAGGATTTTGTCGCGGAATGTACGCCCGATTACGAGGATTTTCTCTTCTTAGATCCCCCGTATGACACGGAATTTGCATCTTACGATGGCAACGAGTTTGCCAAGGAGGATCACATCCGCCTCGCCTCCTATTTAAAAGAAGCCTGCCAAAGCTACTTCATGCTGGTCATCAAAAACACAGATTTCATCAGGGACCTGTACCCGGAGGGGATCCTCACCGCGAGCGGACGTCCCTTATACGTCTACCGCTTTGACACGAAATATTTTGTGAGCTTTATGAGCCGGAATGATCGTCATACGCAGCATTTGATGATTACGAACTATCCGGTGCCCGTAAATATGAGTTTGCTTCCGGACGGGGATAATGCCCTGTAAGGGAACACGCTCTCTGATCTTGTTTTACCGCCGATCTTTTTCATCGGCAAGAAGGAGTTTTATAATGCAAATCCACGAAAGCGCTGAAAACTATCTGGAAACTATTCTCATGCTCAGCGAACGCCTGCCGCGCGTCCGCTCCATCGATATCGTCAATGAACTGGACTATTCCAAGCCCAGCATCAGCGTAGCCATGAAAAACCTACGCGAAAACGGTTACATCAACATGGACTCGGAAGGATCCATCACGCTCACTTCCTCCGGACGAGGGATTGCGGAGCGCATTTATGAGCGTCACCGCTTCTTCTCGGATCTTTTGATCCGTATGGGCGTTGATCCGGACGTTGCCACGGAAGACGCCTGCCGTATTGAGCATGACTTAAGTCCGGAGAGTTTCAGAGCTTTCCAGGATATTGCAAAACGTTTGGAGGAGAATCATCTCCTGTAAATAGTTTTCTTCCAATCCGCCCTGTGCCATTGATTGGCCCAGGGCTTTTCTGATGGCTTGGTCAAAGATTTATCTATCCGATTATAGTCAATTACTCCCATTTTGTACGTCCTGTGCTTTATTCGATATTCACAAAAAACAAAAGGGGGAGATCGAATAATCGCCCCCAGTTTCATCCAGATTCTCCATATTGAGTCCGTTTCGTCAATGTGCACAAAATTATTTCACGAATTTGTGCAGTTTCACTTTTCCATTTCCGTCATTATTCGCAAGCCAATCATTTAACGGACTAGAATCTATCCTGGGTTTTTCTCTTTTTTTCATCGATTTCCCCGCATATCTCCGCGCTTTTTGTGCGTTTTAGACGGATTTTGTGCTTTTCTCAAAATCTGTCCATTGACTTCCATGAACGCAGAAAGCACTTGCATTTTCCTGGATTTGTGATATTGTATAGCCATCGGGACGGGAACGAAACCTCCCGATGAAAACATTCTCCTTCTTAATTCGTTTTGCCGGTTTTCCCAAAACCGGACCGTAAAAGAGCAAAGCCCGCAAGGCTAAGCTCGTACGGTTTACTCCCTATACGGCTGAGTGGTCTTCTCCCACACAGCCGTTTTTTTATGAAAGCGGAGTGAGGGTGCAGGGCATGAGCGGAGAGCTTGCTCTCCGGCTCATGCCATTGCATCCGAACGAGCAACAAAATGAGCATGTAGGTGACGCGAACGAATGTGAGCGGCACCGAAATGCGAATTTTGTTGCAGCGGCGCGAGATGCTACGAACACTTGGCAAACACGAGCGTTAGCGATGTGTGAGCCTAGTGAGAGTGTATGCGTTAGCTGTGCGGAGCAGCGAAGCGACGCGGCCGCTTTCACGGGTAGTGTTGCAGCGCACATCGTTACATGAAGTCTTTTTATGCACCTCGCCGCTCTCGCTTATCTAACACCATCAGCATCACGCACAACAGCACCATCACTCCCACGATCAGGATCGCGCAATTCCGGAAAAACTCCTCCGGCAAAATCAGGATGATGCCATCCATAGACGGATAGAAAATCCAGTTGTCCTTTCCCGGGAAGAACAAATGATGAAATGTGACAAAAGCCTGGTCAAAATCGATGGCCGCCACCCCTGCAATCAGGAGAAACACTGCGCCCAGAAGGATCCCTCCCCAGAATTTGGGGCCTCTCCCAAGCGGACGCGCAGGCATCCTGCCCCTTTTTTCCAGCACCAGACAGATCATCAATATGACAATCGATACGCCAACCGCGGCAAAATCCAGCCTGAACAAAAAAGCGCAATCCTCAAAATGGGCCTTTCCGCTCTCCGACCACGGCAGCACTCCCGTGCCAAACTCCTCGCCAAACACGCAGAAGTCCATCATCTCGTCAAAGGCCTCCCGGATCTCCAGCTCTGTCAATCCGGTTTTTTGTGGCATATCCATGACGGTAATGTGTGCGTAGTAAAAAGGCCTGCAAACAAGCGGTACGGCGATAGACACGCTTATAACAAACAGCATCCAAGCGATAGTGGCCAGCAAAAACAGAAAGGTACTTTGCTTTTTATTATTCATCATTTTTTTCCTTCTATGATACAACCCATGTATTTGTACGGACACGATGATAATCGATTTTTAGTATCTACACAGCAGTACAGGTCCCAGCACATTTTACTTTCGCCATCTTTGCATAAAATGCAATCCCATAAACCAGCTGCTGTTCATAACCTTCTCTCAACCACCGTATTTTTGAAGAGATCAGCAATCTCAGCATTAGGAATGTGAAGTTTCACATTTCCTCTGGAAATCGATTTATCTGCTTTGGATACATAGCCCGTCATCAGAAGAACACTCCATAGATTTTTTTCTGAATCCCCAATATGGTCATAGGCCAATTCTTCACAAACATCCTCCGTAATCGTGCCACCGTTCAAAAGAATTTCAAATTTCTCGGATGCATCAAAGCTGCTATGATTTACAAAATCATCCAGAATCGCATTGGAGCTTGTATTAGCCCAGAAATTCCGCGGTTCCTCCTCCTCATCATAAAGGACCGCTGAAAGATAACTGACAACATCCCATGGACAGAATACTTCCGTGTCTCCAAAAATATATCCATCATACCACTGCCTGATCAGCTCCATCTTTCCGGACATTCCAAAGGTATCGAGCATCTCGGCTACTTCATCCTGCGTAAAACCAAAATACTGGCTGAATCTCCTGCTGGTCACCGAATAACAAGCAAAATTGTTTACACCTGTAAAGATGCTTTCCTTGGAAATACGCAAACACCCTGTAATCACTGCAAATTTCAGGTACATATTCGTTTTTAACGAAACGCTTAAGATTCCCCGAATCACATCGAGCATCTGTAGGTAATACTCTGGATTTTTTGACTCCTGTGCCTTAGATAAAGGAACATCATATTCATCAATCAGAAGAATAACCGGTTTACCGTATACCGCTTTCATCATGCGCATGAGAGTATCCAGTGAACTTTTGATATCGCTTATTGAGCCCTGCTCATTTTGCAACCGCTCGAACGCCTTCCTGTCCCGTTCTGTCACTTTTTCATCTTCTGCCAGATAAGACAGTTCCGCACACTTTCCTGAAATCCGGTTCTGCAGCATGGCATATGCATCGTTAAAATTCAGCCCTTCCACATCCTTAAATGATAAAAACAGAACAGGATACTGATTCATCCATTCCTTGCAAAAATCCGGATGTTCCTCCAAGATCTTTCGGCCCCTAAACACCTCCCGGCTATCCCGCCGGATATCAAAGAAGCTTTCCATCATGCTTAATGTCAGAGTCTTTCCGAAACGGCGCGGCCTGGTAAAGAGTGTCACCTCATTTCTGGTATCAGCTACCAGTTCATAAATCAATTCCGTTTTATCAACATAATAGCCGTCATCTTTGATAAATTTTTCAAAGATATCGTTTCCAACAACGATCCTTTTTCCCATTTTTTCGCCTCCGATCCCATTGTCCTCTTTCGCAAGCATCACACATGAACAGATGCATTCCCTTCCAATTAAGGCAATAGTAAGCCCTGTCGTGCCAAAAGTCAACAATATGACAAAAGTCCGTCCCCTTCACGTTCCAATCTCGGCTTTATCTTGCACCCGTCTCAAGCTTATGATACAATAGGCGCCGGAAACGGGCGCGGCTGCTCCTTCATCCCTTTCGTTTCTCAGCTTCGGCTAGTCAGCAAACAGCAGCCGCCCTTTTCCAAGGAGGACCAAACATGGTACAGAAGATTTCCTACAAAACCAAGCAAAAAGAAGAACTTCTCTCCTACCTGGAAACCATCCCTGGTGTTCATTTCACGGCGGCTGACATAAGCGACCACTTCCGCGCCCAGGGAAAATCCATCGGGATCACGACCATCTACCGGCAACTGGACCGCCTGGTGGAGGAAGGCCAGGTGAGCAAGTATTACATTGACGAGTCCAGCAGCGCCTGTTTTGAATATATCGATCCGGAAAACAACTGTCATCACCCGCACTGCTACCATTGCAAGTGCGAGCGCTGCGGAAAGCTGATCCACCTCGATTGCCACGAGATGGAAGGCCTGCTGCAGCACATATCCAAAGAGCACCGCTTCCTCATTGATCCCATGCGCACAGTTTTCTATGGCCTTTGCGCAGATTGTCAGAAGGGCGACATTCATACAGAGTCCAATCCGTAGGGCTATTCTACGTGGTGGAGCTCGCCTTCTCATAGGCATTTTATGATTCTTGCATTTTTCTCTGAAAGGAGTTTTTCATGGCTGAACTGATTCTCAAGAAAGGTGGCGGCCGCGAGCTCAAGAAAGGTGGTCCCTGGATCTACGACAACGAAATTGACCGGGTGGACGGTACCTTTGCTCCCGGAGGCCTTGTCTCCGTGCATGATTTCGACGGCTACGACTTAGGCGTCGGTTTTTACAATCCCGCCTCCGCCATCGCCGTGCGGATGATGAGCCGCACCCCCGGCGCCGTCATCGACCGGGATTTTCTTGCTCGGCGCGTCTTTGATGCCGTGGAATATCGCAGCCGCGTGATCGACATGTCCAGCTGCCGCCTGATCTTTGGCGAGGCGGATTACCTGCCGGGACTCGTGGTGGACAAGTTCGAAGACATCCTGGTGGTGCAGTCCCTGGCCTTAGGGATTGACCGCATGAAAGAAACCATCCTGGAGCTGTTAAAAGAAGAGCTGACAAGGCGTGGCTTTGCCGTGCGGGGCATCTACGAACGAAGCGATGCCAAGGTTCGTCTGAAGGAAGGCTTGCCGCTTGCGGAAGGCTTCCTTGGCCCGGAATTTGAAACCAAGGTAGAAATCCGCGAAAACGACGTGCGCTATCTGGTCGACATCGCGGAAGGACAGAAAACTGGTTTCTTCCTGGATCAGAAGCTGAACCGGAAGGCTATCTGGCCGCTGTGCCGCGGCGCAAAGGTTCTGGACTGCTTCACGCACACCGGCTCCTTCGCCTTAAACGCCGGAAAAGCCGGCGCCCGGGAAGTTCTGGCGGTGGACGCGTCCGCCCTGGCCATCCGGCAGGCAGAAGAAAACGCCCGCTTAAACGGGCTGCAGGATACCGTGCGCTTCCAGACAGCCGATGTCTTCGAGCTTCTTCCGGAGCTGGAAAAAGCCGGCGAGCAGTACGACGTAGTCATCCTGGATCCTCCGGCCTTCACCAAATCCCGCAGCTCCGTCAAAAACGCCGTCAAGGGATACAAGGAAATCAACCTGCGCGGCATGAAGCTGGTGAAAAACGGCGGCTTTTTGGCCACCTGCTCCTGCTCCCACTTCATGACGCCCGACCTCTTTTCGGACACCATCAAGGCTGCCGCGCGCGACGCGCACAAGGTTCTGCGTCAGGTTGAGTACCGTACTCAGGCGCCGGATCACCCCTTCCTGTGGACAGCGGAGGAATCGCTGTACCTGAAGTTCTTTATCTTCCAGGTGTGTGAGCGGGTGTAATCTAAGAGTCGGATATATAAATAACCAAAACCCCTGCAGCAAATTCGCTGCAGGGGTTTTTTTACCGATCCTTCACCTTCAACACAAACTCCGGCTTCTCCGGCAGATATTTCATGCGCAGATGAATGCCTTTTCTTTTCCTTACAGGAAGAGTGACGCCGCGCCGCAAATACCGGCATCATTGCCCAGCGTAGCCAGCTTGAAGTCCACCTTCCGGCAGGCGTGGAACGCGTACTTTTCAAAGTACGGCTGAATGCGCTCCGGCAGGATGGAACCGGCGCGGGAAACGCCGCCGCCGATCAGGATGGCTTCCGGGTTCGTCACGCAGGCGACTGCTGCCAGCGCCTGGCCCAAGTACATGCAGCACTGGTCCACCAGCTTGTTGGCAATCTCATCGCCAAACTTCGCCGCGTCGAAAATGTCCTTGGCTTCCACCTTCTCCAGCTCCGACAGCGTGGAGGCAGCCTTCTCATGAGCGCTCAGCTTCTTGTAGCAGCGCACCAGGCCGGTGGCCGACGCGTACTGCTCAAGGCACCCCTTCTTGCCGCAGGAGCAGGTGTCCTCTTCGAGCTGGTTGACGCAGATATGGCCGATTTCTCCGGCGGAACCCGTGGATCCGTGAACCACGTTGTTGTTGATGATGATACCGCCGCCTACGCCGGTTCCCAGCGTCACCATCAGCGTGTTCGTGTAGCCCATGCCGCTTCCCATGCGGGTTTCTCCAAGCGCTGCCAGCGTGGCATCGTTACCGGCTTTTACGGGCAGGCCGGTCAGATCCCACATCGTCTTGACAATGTTGAAAACGCCCCAGCCCAGGTTGACGCACTTGTTTACCACACCGCTGGCATCCACGGGACCGGGGACGCCGATACCGATGCCGATGACATCCGTGCGGCTTAACCGGTGCATATCCATGTGCTCATCAAAGCTGGCGGCGATATCCGGCAGGATGTACTTTCCGCCTTCGATGGTTCTGGTCGGGATTTCCCATTTCTCCAGAATCTCTTTGTCTTTATTGAAAATGCCCATTTTTACGGTTGTTCCGCCAAGGTCCACGGCAAAAATGTAATTCATGTTTTCTCCTCCCAATACGCCCATTTATCCGTTTCCGCCCCCTGGTGGATTGTTCCGCAGATACATGTGCCGGATCTTTTGAACACTCCACTCATTGAGCGCGATCATTTGGCACAATTATACAATTATCTGCCCTCTTTGTCCAGTAAAAAGAATGGTTTCACCCCAACAAGCAAAAGTCCTGAGAAGTGGCGGTCAGGACGATCTTGCCGGTCAGCTCCATGCTCTTTTTGTTTATCTCACGCTCACCCACTCCGGGCGGCACTTCATGCAGGCGCCCGGGCCGAAAGATCCACTCTCGGAAAAACGGACCGTCTTTCTTGCCTCGGTCTTATCCCAATCGTGCCATCCCTCCGGATGGATGTGCGCCCCAATCTCGCAATCATACAGCGCGACAGCCGCGTACTCCCGCCACGGCCGGCCCAGATAGCAGCTTGCTTCCGGCACCCCTTCAGCCGCCGTAAAGCGGCACCGCCTCGCCACAAAGCCCATCTCGCCTTCCGGCGTGCAAGGCGCAAACACAAAACCAGGCTCCACACTCCGAAACTCGCACTCCTCAAAGACAGCCGATGCCCCGCCAAAAATAAAATCGATACCGCCCTCAATCAGACAGTTGTGAAAGTACACTTGCCGCATCGTACGCGGCTTGTCATACCCAGGCCCGATAAAGCCGTCATGCTCATATTCAAAAGGCGGCAGCGGCGCCAGAAACAGCGTATCCTGGTGTCCAGTGATATGGCAGTTTTCAAAGCGGATTTCATCGCCATCCACATACAAGGCCAGCGCCTGTCCCGCTGTTTTTCCGGGGCCAGCCGTATTCTCAAAGCGGCAGCCGTCAAAGGTCAGACGGTTTCCTTCCACAATTGCCGTGTAGGTCCGAAAGGTGTGAAACGGCCTTCCGTCCGGGTGCTGCATACGGGCGGACAGGTTTCCCGTATAAATCTGTCCCGTAATCGTTCTGTCATTCCCGACAATCGCTGTCTGCTGCATGGAATATCCTCCCCACTTTTTTCTTCACAATCCAAACGCAATATTATTCTCAAACCTTCCGGCACTTCAATGAGACCGCTTCCGAAGGCATAAACTACCGTACTGATGCCATGAAGAAGCTGCCGCACAAATCCGGTTTTGTATGCACGGATTGATGCGACAGCCCCTACTAAAAAAATCTTACTTACTCATCCAGCCGGAAGGCATTCTGATATTCTTCCTGGTCTTCCTCATACTCGCCTTCGGAAGCCTCATTGGTTTCTTCCGCATACTCACCGTATTCCGAAGCTCCTTCGTATTCCTCCGACGTTGCCTCTTCGGGTTCCTGCGTGCTTACTTCCGAGGCCGCTTCCGCCGTCGTTTCTGCAGCGTCCTCCTTGTCATAGGTTAAAAGGCCGCGGTCATAGGATTTCCGAACGCTGTACACGTACTGATCCGCTGCGCGCTGTGCAGTCTCAAAAATTTCATTCAGCTTCAGAGCTGCCTCGGCGATCGTACCCGCGCGGCGCTTCATAATTCTCTTATCCGCCAGAAGAGCCTTGGTCTTTTCCAGTTCCTTCTGCAGGCGGTCGATCTCCTTCTGCTGCTCCAGCATGATTTCCAAAAGCTCGCTTCTGCGCAAGCGGCGTAATTCTCTATCTGTCATATCTTTTTCTTTCCGTGCCAGGCCTGGTCAAAACGTGCCCGACGCTCCCTCCTTTGTGCTTTCAAAATACACCTTGTAAAGAATACACCCTTCTGATCCAAAATGCAAGTCCATGTCTGCATAGCTTACCATTCATGCATAATATTTCGTTATCTTTCACAGCTTGTGTTACCAAACTGGCCCTCTATTTTGATTTCTTGCCCATTTGCTTATCAAGCGCCCGCAGAAGGTATCCCAGGATCAAAAACGCCACGACCATGGCCGCGCAGAAGCCTGCCACGCCGCCCACGCCCGAGATAGTCGGATCCAGGAAGGTATACGGATAGCGCGTCACATCAGAGGTCGTTCCACCGCCCATGTAAATATCAAAGACCCCAACGGCAACCATCGTGAAGGCCAGGTACGTCAGCACCAGGATGAGCCATGCAAACGGTCCCCACACAGGCATGCGGCCCTTCTCGTCAAACAGCAGCCAGTCAAACAGCGTCATCAAAGGAACCACATAATGCAGAACGATCAGGTGCCAGACAATGTGCCCATCCTGAAACAGAGCGTCAAAAAGCATGAAATGCCCAATCAGCATAGTGACAAGGAGCGACACCGTCACGTTGTACTTGAACGTCGGGGCGAATGGGACGCCGATATCCTCTTTCTTTTTCCCGATCAGGACAACCATGGCGATCAGAAAATACACCCAGGCTGACAGATTTGCGATATTGGTAAACATGTGCGGAAATTCACTGGTATAGTTTCCCGCCAGAATTCCGGAACCGTCTAAAAGTCCCCAGGTGCAAAAGCCCAGCAGTACGGCTTTCCATAGGATCGATACAATTTTACTTTTGATTCTCATATAATCCCCTTTTTTCTAACCACATCGGTTTCTTAATGGCGTACGACGGATGCCTCTTCCTGATCAAAAGCCCCTTCCAGATCCCGCATCCACTTCTCCGTGTTTTGCTTTGCCGCAGCGGAAAGCAGATGGAAATTGGTGTCATAAAAGTCGCTGTAATAATACAGATAATCTTGCAGCCGGGAAATCAGAACCGGGCCATCCATGGCCTTCATCGTCTCCCGGAACCGCTCATCCATGGCCGCTGCGTTTCCTTGTTCCTCCACCGGCACGGCATCCATATTGACGCAGGCATAAGAGACCAACACCCGCGCACCCTTCTTTTCATACTCCTGATACATCTGAGATAACCGTTTCAGGCCGTCCTCTAAATACTTTGGATCCATTCGCACTTCATCCGCCAGCTCCCGGGATGTCACATTTCTCTCAAACGGAATCGAGCCGACTTCGTCCAGATAGCGCCTTCCATTGCTGTCTACATAAATCTGCCGGTAGTTTCCCCCGGGCTTTTTCTTCTGCAGATAATGCTGCAGCGAGGAAAACACGCCTCGGATCTCCCGGATATCCGCCAGGGAAAACAGATCGTAATTGTACTCCAGACCGCTCCAGAGCTTGTCATCGTTTTCCCCCATGTCCGTCTCCAGAAGCAGCTGCAGACGGCTGGAAAGCTCCGGCGTATGAAACACGACATCGCCTTCCTGTAAGAAAGCCCCCAGTATCTCCATCTGCACCAGGGAATTCACGGTGCCGTTCAGTCCCAGGTTTATGATGGCATACTGATCTCCATAGCGCTCCTGCACGGTTTTCCCGTCCAGGTTATACCACATGGAACACCCTCCATAGAAGATAAGGCGCGGCTGATCCTGCGCACAAAGGAGCAAATCCACCTTATCTGCGTAAACGCTCTCCTTGCGGTAGCGATAACCGTAAGGATCCTCGATGGCGTTGATATGCAGGGTCTGCAATTCCTCGCACCCTGCAAACGATGCTTCGGAAAACTGTTCCAGGTTGTCAAACAGAGTGAGGCTCTCCATCCTGCATCCTGAAAAAGCGCCTTCCTCCACAGTCTCCAGCGATTTGGGAAGAATAACCTCTTTCACGTCACAATTCTCGAAGGCACTGGCCGCAATCACGCGCACCGGAAGGCCGTCCACATATTCCGGGATTACCACGCGGGCATTTCCGCCTTCCTCTCCGACATAGCTTTGCAGGATCATCTGCTCTTCCTGCCGCTCCCAGACAAAGGCCTCGTCCGGCGTCCACATAGCCCAGCAGGCAAACAGGTGCATGCCGATGCCATTGCCGGTCAAAGAGGTGCTTCCTCTTTCAGCAGAAGTATTCTCCCTTCCGGGTAGAGCTTCATACTCCCTTCCGGGTAAAGTTTCATCCTCCCAGGTTCTCGCCTCCGTCAGTGTGACGCGACTTCCCAGTCCAATCCCCGTCCCGCTTCCATCGGGCGCGGTATTCCAGCCGGTTAACGTGTACCCATCCCGGGAAAACAAGTCCGTCCCAATGGACGTGTTTGGCCTTGGATGAAGAGAAGTGTTGTAATCTACCGCCACTGTTTCCCCGTCAGCCCCGTTCGGATGATAGTAAATAGTATGATAAATACTACTTGTCTCCACGTGGACTTTCACCGGATAACGCACATTTTTCAGCTCTAGCGTGGCACGTTTTCCATCGGAAGACAGGCGGTACGCCCCCGCGTAATCCACCGAGGTAACATGGGCCCCGGCGGGAAGCTCCAGGTGAAAGACCGCGCTTTCTCCTGGCCTGATATGGACCCCGTTATCCTCGACTGTAAAATCGCCGCTTTCCTGAATATAAACCAGAATCCCGCCCTCCTTCGATTCCTTTCCGCAGCCATTCAGGCAAATCAGAAGAAAGAAGATCAGCAGGAATCGGAGATGAAAAAATGTTTTTCGTTCCATGATGAGATCCTTGATCATTGTATTTTGTAACTGCGCAGCACCTGAACAGTTACGGAACATTTTCCCATGATCTTCGCTGCAACAACGGGATCATTATACCCAATGTCCACGGTTTTATCAAGGTTCATCCTGGACCTCCCCTATCCTCCTGCTGTTTTCCGCCGGTCATTTTTCAAAGAAAATCCGTCAGGTACATGATGCCACAAGCGCTCCCTGCGAAGCGGCAAAAAAGTGCTATAGGCCATATAATTGGAGAAAATTTATCTTTTCCCCCATTTTTCTCCAATTATAAGCGAAATATTGACTTTATCTGGTGAAAACACTATAATGCGTTATGTAGAAACGACATGTTACAGAAAGAAGGGCTAACATGGCAATCATTGGAAGAAGAGAAGAAATCAGAGAACTGGAAAAATGTGAAAAATCAAAAAAATCAGAGCTCGTATGTGTCTATGGAAGAAGACGTGTTGGGAAAACCTATCTTGTTGAACAAAGCTTTGCAAATTTCTTCGCTTTCCGCGCAACAGGCGTGGAAAGCGGCAACACACGTACACAGCTAAAGTCATTTTATCAAAGGCTTGTGGAAGCCGGCGATACAGAAAGACGTGTTCCTCAGGATTGGTTTGAAGCATTTTCAAGATTGGAAAGGATACTGGCGGCAGAGAATATCCGGCGTTCAATTCACGGCAAGAGAATTGTATTTTTCGATGAGTTTCCATGGTTTGCAACACCACGATCAGATTTTTTAGAAGCTTTCGGAGAGTTCTGGAACCGATGCGGAACTGCACAAGGAGATTTCCTGTTTATCATATGCGGAAGCGCTACCTCCTGGATCATCAAAAACATTTTGGAAGATACAGGCAGCCTGTACAACAGGGTCACAAGTCAGATATTTCTGCGTCCGTTCTCGTTAAGGGAAACAGAATTATATATGGAAAGCCGAGTGTTTGGATGGTCACGCAGACAGATTGTTGAATGCCAGATGATATTTGGAGGGCTTCCTTATTTCTTTGACCTTCTAAACCCGGACGAAAGTTTAACTTGGAATATAAACGCATTAATTTTTAAACCCCATGCATTGCTTCGACATGAATCAAAAAAACTCCTGGAGGCAACCCTTAAAAAATCTCCTGCGTACAATGACATATTAAAATGTCTCTCCTCCCATTATTATGGAATGCAAAAAAACGCATGTTTTGCGAGTTTGGATATTTCCCAGGGGACATTTTCAAGAGCTGTGGAAGACCTGATAAAATGCGGCTACGTACACGAAAGCGTGGATCGCTACTCAAAAGGGCATCCCCTGAGGCTTCAGCTCATAGATCCGTTTTTGCTTTTCCATTATAACTTTCTGGAGAAAGGATATTCCGAAACGACAAGATTTGAAGACTTTAAGAGTGATACAGGAAGATATAACAATTGGCGCGGACACGCTTTTGAGATACTGTGCATGTACCACATCGATCATATTAAAAACGCGCTTGGGATATCAGGAGTTCGGACAAACTCCTATGCATGGGTCAGCGAAAAGAATGAAGCTCAGATCGATCTTGTCCTGGATCGCGATGACGGAATCGTCAATATTTGTGAAGAGAAATACACAGACACCGCTTTCGCTGTCAGCGCTGAATATGAGGAAAGGCTTTTAAAAAAAATGGACATCTATCGAGCGGAAACAAAAACCAAAAAAGCGCTGAAGATAGTCATGATCTGCACTGAGAATCTTGCTGGAACTGCAAATACAGAGCATATTACACGAGTGTTAACGTTGGACGATTTGTTCAATTAGAGCAGCACAAATCCGCATACGAAAACAGCGTCAGGATAATTCTCATTGACTGAGTTATCCTGACGCCATTTTTATTGTTTGAATTTGTGCGACAGCTTCTTCCTATATTCAGTTTACAGGAAGTAAAAGACAACCATCTGCTGCCTTACTCCGCCAGCAAAACCTCCAGCGCCGCCATACGGGCTGCCACGCAGAAGAGCTTCATGGCTGCTTCCAGCATCGGCACATCCGGGTAGCTGGGAGCAATACGGATCACGTTGTCATTGGGATCCTTCTTATAAGGGAACGGCGCGCCGGCACCGGTCAGGGTAAGTCCGGCTTCCTTGCACAGAGCTACCGTTCTCTTGGCAGTTCCCGGAAGACCCTGATAGCAGACAAAGTAGCCACCCTTCGGTTCATGCCAGGAGCCGATGCCGCGGGGGGCAATCTCCTTGTTCAGGTTGTCCAGCACGCAGTCAAACTTGGGAGCCATCAGTGCCGCGTGCTTCTTCATATGCGCACGGACGCCGTCCGCATCGCCGAAGAACAGCGTGTGGCGCAGCTGATTGATCTTGTCGTAGCCGATCGTCTGCACACCCATTTGCTTCAGGATGAACTTCACGTTGTTCGGGCTGGCGGCTAAGACTGCCAGGCCAGCGCCGGAAAAGGTCACCTTGCTGGTGGAAATGAACTCATAAACCATATCTTCGGAGCCAAATTCCTTGCAGGCATCGAAGATGTTCAGCAGCTGATCATCCTCATCTCTGAAGCCGTGCACCAGATAGGCGTTGTCCCAGAAAATACGGAAGTCATCCGCCGCGGGCTTTAACGCCGCAAACGCGCGAACCACCTCATCCGAATAGGTAATGCCGGTGGGATTGGAATACTTCGGCACGCACCAGATACCCTTGATGGACGGATCGCTCTCGACATACTCCTTCACCATGGCCATGTCCGGACCGTTGTCATCCATGGGGATGTTGATCATCTCGATGCCGAATTCCTCGCAGATGGCGAAGTGTCTGTCATAACCGGGAACGGGGCACAGGAATTTCAACTGTCCCTGCTGACCCCAGGGCTTGGAACCACCGTAAACGCCAAGGAGCAGCGCCCGGACGATGGAATCATACATCAGGTTCAGACTGGACTGTCCGCCCATGATGATGTTCTCCTGCTTCAGGCCCAGAAGATCCGCAAACAGCTCCTTGCATTCATCTACGCCTGCCAGCTCACCGTAGTTACGCACATCCGTGCCCTTGCGGGTCGTAATCAGCTCAAAAGGCGACTGGGCAAGCATGGCCATAGACAGATCCAGCTGCGCGGGGTTGGGCTTTCCTCTGGACATATCCAGCTTCTTGTCTCCTTTTTTCAGCGCATCATAGCGCGCGGAAACGACAGCCAGTTCTTTCTGACATTCTTCCTTGGTCATTTCTCGATAGTTTTTCATAGGGGCTCCTTTTTTTACATGTAAATAGGAAACAGATTTTTCAGCACATACGTTGTATATTTACACATCCTATTCCTGCTTCGATGTGAATTATATGCGAAAACCCATCTTTTTTCAATCGTTGCATGTGACAAAGGGACCCCACATTGATGCATAAATTTGTGACAAAGGGACAATAATCCCCTCCGGGAATTTCTGACAGGGGACAGATCTGTGTCACAAAAGCTGACAGGGGACGGGTCTGAAAGCTGACAGGGGACGGGTCTGTGTCACAAAACTGACAATTGTCAGTTTTG
>JAFVBO010000058.1 GCA_017479935.1 Lachnospiraceae bacterium | reverse complement strand
TTGGCGAGTGGGTGGTAACGCAGGCGGCGAGCTGCACGGAAAATGGCAAAGAAACGCGCACTTGTGCTGGATGCGGCGAGACGGAAGAGCAAGAGATTGCTGCGACGGGCCACAGCTTTGGCGAGTGGGTGGTAACGCAGGCGGCGAGCTGCACGGAAGCTGGAATGGAAACGCGCACCTGTGCTGGATGCGGCGCGACGGAAGAGCAGGAGATCCCTGCGACGGGCCACAGCTTTGGCGAGTGGGTGGTAACGCAGGCGGCAAGCTGCACGGAAGCTGGAATGGAAACACGTACTTGTGCGGGATGCGGCGAGACGGAAGAGCAGGAAATTGCAGCAACGGGCCACACATGGAAAGAAGTGACGGAAACGGTACATCATGAGGCGACTGCCGATACGGAAGCGTACGATGAGACGATTGTAACCGGTTATACTTGTTCAGTATGCGGTGAGACAAAGGCTCCGTAAGTGTAGGAAGCACAGATAGAAATAAGAAATGAAACACGGCGGCAGAGTTTTTGATCTGCCGCCGTGTTTTTAGTTTGTTTTGATTAATGTAAGCGGTGGTTCGAACCTCTTTTGCATGGGGTGAAGCTTTATTTTGCCTTTTCCCCATGCATTTCCGGACTTCGCAAGCTCAGATATGCATGGGGAATCGCCCGAAAACGCCCATACCCCATGCGTTTCCGGACTCCGTAGGTTCATATTTGCATGGGAAACCGCCTGAATTTGCCCATACCCCATGCATTCCAATCCTAGCTCGCTCAAAATTGCATGGGATGAAGCCCGATATCACTCTTTCCCATGCATGTCCTAATTCTACTGGAAGCATGCAAGAAACAGGGGATGAGGCAGGCAGTTTCCAAACGCAGGCAGTTCACGAGCGTATTTAGCGGAGATGAGATCCACTCCTTACGTAGACACAAAAACCACCTCCACGAGTCGTCGGCTTTGACTTGTGGAGGTGGTTTTTGCTGTCGAAGTTAGGAGTTAGCTCATCGGAGCGTCGCAAGGCCTGCGTTGGAAATTCCTGCCTCATCCCCGTCCCCTGTCAGGTTTTGTGACACAGGTCCGTCCCCTGTCAGGTTTTGTGACACAGGTCCGTCCCCTGTCATCTTTTATGACAGAGAACCGTCCCCTGTCAGGAGTTAGAAGTCCCCTTTCAGCGGAAGGTTCACTTCCTCGTAGAAGCGCATCATGTTGTGTTCCATATTCTGGAGCGTATCCGCATAGATCTTCAATTCTTTGGCCAGTTCTTCCTTATTTTCAAGCTCTGATTTGTAAACGAGCTGGTGCTCCATGCTGGCCCAGAAGTCCATGGCCAGGGTTCGGATTTGTACCTCCACCGGATAGTACTCGCCGGACTGGTGAAGAGAAACGCCCAGGATCATATGATAGGTGCGGTAGCCGTTGGGCTTTGGCTCTTTGATGTAATCGCTTTCCCTAAGGAGGATGGTGTTTTCCTGGCGCTTTAAGAGTTCGGCCACGGTATATACGTCCTGGATGTAGTAGCAGATGACCCGGGTTCCGGCGATGTCGGTCAGGTGGTCACGGGCACAGTCAAAGCTGGGTTCGAGGCCTTTTCGTTTCAGTTTCTCGGCGATGCTGCTTAAGGACTTGATCCGGCTTTGGATGTTGTGGATGGGATTGTGATGGTACTGTTCCTTGAAATCCTTCTGGAGCGTTTCCAGCCAGACGCGCACAATGGCGTTGGCATTTTCGTAAGGCTGGATGAAGGATTCGTATTTTTTTACAATTTGAGAGACATAGTCAATGTTTTCCAGATCGGCCCCCGAGAGATCTTCGCCCGGCTGCCGTCGTAGCCGCCACGGCGGGATGACGGACAAATCTTCGGGATCCATTTCCGGCTGAGGAATTTTTATTTCATAGGAAGAAGTTATTTCCTTGAGCATAGGTCTCCTTCTATAAAAGCAGGAAAAGCAGAGAAAGAAGCTGCCGTGAAGGGTGAAAGCATTCTCTCGACTTTCTTGCTTTGGATAGCAGTGCATCAGCGCTGATTGAGTTTTTGATGAAAGAATAGGAACATTTGTCCCACTCTATAGCGATATTCTACAATAGACTTGAAGAAAAGTCTATTACGTTTGTATAAAATGTTTGAGAGACTTTTATAAGCGCTTACAATTCGCGAGAGGCTGGCGCACCAATACAGACATTTCCTGCTGCTATAAATATCTCCTGATTGGTGCGCCAGCCTCCTCTTGATTGCTTCTGCCCCGCAAATAGTAAACCTAAAGGAAAAATAAACTTTGTAAAGAATGAAAAACATGCTTGACAAAGGAGTAGACGGGTGATATTGTATGCATAGCTAAGATGTTAGCACTCAAAAAGAACGAGTGCTAATCACACAGACAGAGGTTTGATATGGAACTGGATGAGAGAAAATCAAAAATATTGAAAGCCATCATTCAGAACTATCAGGAAACCGGGGAGCCGGTAGGGTCCCGCACGATCTCCAAGTATTCGGACCTTTCCTTAAGCTCCGCGACGATCCGCAATGAAATGTCGGATTTGGAGGAGATGGGGCTGATTGTTCAGCCGCACACCTCGGCGGGCCGTGTGCCGACGGATCTGGCGTACCGCATGTATGTGGATCAGCTGATGAAGGAGGACCGGGAAAAGGAAAACGAGAAGGCTGAGCTTTCCGTTCCGGATCAGAAGAGCGATTTCCTTATTAAAAGGATGGACCGCATGGAGCTGATGCTGGAACAGGTGGCCAGGATTGTGGCGGACAAGACCAACTACGCCGCCATGGTATCTTCCCCGAGGATCAACCAGACGAAGCTGAAATTCATTCAGCTTTCCCGGGTGGATGAGTACAAACTCCTGATGGTGCTGGTAGTGGAAGGAAACATCATACGGAACAAGATCTTCGATATTCACGAGGATCTGCGGGATCAGGACATCCTTTCCCTGAACCTCCTTCTGAACAGCAATTTAAACGGCCTGACGATGGATGAGATTAATCTGGGTGTGATTACACATCTGACCGAGCAGGCCGGTGTCCATAAGGACATTGTGAACCGGGTGTTAGAGGAAGTGGCCAAGGCCATAAGGCCGGATCACAGCGTGGAAGTGTATACGAGCGGTGCCACGAACATCTTCAAATATCCGGAGCTGTCCGACAACGAGACGGCCAGCGAAATCCTGGATACCTTTGAGGAAAAGAAGCAGCTGGCCAAAGCCCTTTCAGATGGGTTAAAGGCAGACGGGCATCAGGGCATCCGCGTATACATCGGCGATGAGACACCGGTGGACAGCATGAAAGATTGCAGCATTGTGACCGCAACCTACGAGCTTTCGGATGGCTTAAAAGGAACCATCGGCATTGTCGGGCCGAAGCGAATGGATTATCCGAAGGTCATGAAGACGCTGGAGACGCTGATGCAGCAGTTAAACGCGATCTTCCCCAAGGTTCCGGAACTGGAAAAGAAAGAACCGGATGCGGAAGGAGATGTTAACATAGTCGAGCCGGCGGAGGACGAGAAAGAATAATCCGAAGCGAAGACAAAGAATGGAAGCCGGCAACCGATCGCCTTTGAAGGCGAGGAATAAATATCACACACCAGGAAGGGTGATAGCAGATGTCAAAGAAAAGAAACAGGCAGATCCGGAATGTTCAGAAGGCGGCCGCCGGAGCAAAGGACAGGCCGATGAAAGGGACGGAGGGATCAGATACGAACGCGGAAAAAATCATGGATCCGGAAGTAACACCGGATGAAATGGAAGAGACTGAAGCCGAAACGGCGGAGGGCGAGGAGAAGGAAGATAAGAGCAAGATTTCCATTTTCTCGAAAAAGAAAGATAAAAAGGATGAGAAGATTGAAGAGCTTACCGATCAGCTGAAGCGCCAGATGGCAGAGTTCGACAACTTCCGCAAGAGAACTGAAAAAGAAAAGTCCACAATGTTCGACATGGGTGCCCGCACGGTGGTGGAGAAATTCCTCCCCATCATCGACAACCTGGAAAGAGGACTTCAGGCCAAGCCGGCCGAGGAAGTCACCCCCTTTACAGAGGGCATCGAGAAGGTCTACAAGCAGCTGGAAACCGTTCTGGAAGGAATGGATGTCAAGCCGATTGAGGCCGTCGGACATGAGTTTGATCCGGCTCTGCACAATGCGATCATGCAGGATGAAGAAGCAGATGCTCCGGAGAATACAGTAGTGGAGGAGTTCCAGAAGGGGTACACCTACAAGGGAACGGTCATCCGCTACAGCATGGTAAAAGTAAGAAAATAAAAAATACAGGAGGCAAGCATTATGAGCAAAATTATCGGTATTGATCTTGGTACAACCAATTCATGTGTAGCTGTTATGGAAGGCGGCAAGCCCGTCGTTATCGCGAATACCGAAGGTATCCGCACCACCCCGTCTGTCGTGGCTTTCACGAAGAACGGTGAGCGTCTGGTAGGCGAACCGGCAAAGCGTCAGGCCGTTACGAACGCGGAGCGCACGGTCTCCTCTATCAAGAGACATATGGGCAGCGATTTCCGTGTCAACATCGATGGAAAGCAGTACAGCCCTCAGGAAATTTCCGCTATGATCCTTCAGAAGCTGAAAGCGGATGCGGAAAGCTACCTGGGTGAGAAGGTAACGGAAGCGGTTATCACGGTTCCCGCATACTTCAACGACGCACAGCGTCAGGCAACCAAGGACGCCGGCAAGATCGCCGGACTGGATGTCAAGCGTATCATCAACGAGCCCACGGCCGCTGCGTTAGCTTACGGTCTGGACAATGAGAATGAGCAGAAGATCATGGTATACGACCTGGGCGGCGGTACCTTCGATGTTTCCATCATCGAGATCGGCGATGGTGTTATCGAAGTTCTGGCTACGAACGGCGATACCCACTTAGGCGGCGATGACTTTGATGCCAAGATCGTGAGCTACATGTTAAGCGAGTTCAAGAAGGCGGAAGGCATTGACCTGTCGAACGACAAGATGGCTATGCAGCGTCTGAAAGAGGCGGCTGAGAAGGCAAAGAAGGAACTCTCCTCCGCGACGACCACCAACATCAACCTGCCGTTCATCACGGCAAACCAGGATGGCCCTAAGCACCTGGATATGACCCTGACCCGCGCAAAGTTCGACGAGCTGACCCACGATCTGGTGGAAAGAACGGCTGTCCCGGTTCAGAACGCGCTGCGTGATGCCGGCCTGACCCCTTCGGATCTGTCCAAGGTTCTGCTGGTTGGCGGTTCCACCCGTGTACCGGCTGTTCAGGATAAGGTAAAGCAGCTGACCGGCAAGGAGCCCAACAAGTCCCTGAACCCGGATGAGTGCGTAGCACTGGGTGCTTCCATCCAGGGCGGCAAGTTAGCCGGCGATGCAGGCGCAGGGGAAATCCTTCTGCTGGATGTCACTCCGCTGTCTCTGTCCATCGAGACCATGGGCGGAATTGCAACCCGTCTGATCGAGAGAAATACCACGATCCCGACCAAGAAGAGCCAGGTGTTCTCCACCGCAGCCGACAATCAGACCGCTGTGGATATCAACGTTCTGCAGGGTGAGAGACAGTTCGCCCGCGATAACAAGAGCCTTGGCCAGTTCCGTCTGGACGGTATCCCGCCCGCAAGAAGAGGCGTGCCGCAGATCGAGGTTACCTTCGATATTGATGCCAATGGTATCGTAAACGTTTCCGCCAAGGATCTGGGAACCGGCAAGGAGCAGCACATCACGATCACCGCTGGCTCCAACATGTCCGAGGATGAAATCAACCGCGCTGTCAAGGAAGCGGCTGAGTTCGAGGCACAGGACAAGAAAAGAAAAGAGGGCGTGGATGCCCGCAACGAGGCTGACTCTCTGGTATTCCAGACCGAGAACGCCATGAAGGAAGTGGGCGATCAGCTGGATGCTTCCTTAAAGAGCGAAGTAGAAGCCGATATCGCTTCCTTAAAGACCGTTCTGGACGCGACCGCGAACGCCGACACCATCACGGACGCGCAGCTGGATGAACTGAAGGCCGGCAGAGAAAAACTGATGAACAGCGCGCAGCAGCTGTTTGCCAAGGTCTATGAGAAGGCACAGGGCCAGGGCGGCGCGCAGGCCGGCCCCGACATGGGCAACATGGGCGGCCAGAGCCAGGCGCAGAACGGAAACGATGATGACATCATCGATGCCGACTATCGTCAGGTATAAGCCGGGTGAAAAATCGACTCTACTGGTGCGAAGAATTGTCAGGTATTCATCCGATGAAAATAAGATGAACAGTCATGCTTGACAAGAAGGGTCGTATCTGGTAATTTAGCGTTACTGCTCAGAAAAAGACAGTGAGGTATTGCACACCACATTTTTCTGAACAGAGCGAATAACACATAAACTGCCACAGGCGCAGCGTCCAAAAAGCGCAGTGCCTGTGGCTTTCCGTGTAATGATGAGATATAGCCCGCGCGCGGGCAATGAAAATAAAAGAGAACGGGCATCTAAAAAGGCCGTTTCTTTTGAAGTAAGAGGACAAGATCCAATATGGCAGAGACAAAAAGAGATTATTATGAAGTCCTGGGAGTGGGAAAGAATGCGACCGAGGACGAGCTGAAGCATGCGTATCGGCAGCTGGCCAAGAAATACCATCCGGATACCAACCAGGGAAACCCGGAGGCGGAGGCAAAATTTAAGGAAGCGTCCGAGGCTTACGCAATTCTGAGCGATCCGGAGAAGCGTCGTCAGTACGATACCTATGGTCATGCTGCCTTTGACGGAACCGGCGGTTCCGGCTTCGGAGGCTTTGACTTTAACAGCATGAATATGGACGATATCTTCGGAGATATCTTCGGAGATCTGTTCGGCGGCGGAAGAAGTTCTTCGCGCCAGAGCTACAACGGACCCATGAAAGGGGCGAACATGCGGGCAGCCGTCCGGGTCACCTTCGAGGAAGCCGTTTTCGGCTGCGAGAAGGAGCTGGAGCTGACCAGCAAGCAGCTGTGTACAACCTGCGGCGGCAACGGGGCCAAACCCGGAACCAAGCCGGAAACCTGCCCGAAGTGCGGCGGCAGCGGCCAGGTGACGTACACGCAGCAGTCTCTGTTCGGAATGGTCCGCAATGTGACCGCCTGCCCGGACTGTGGCGGAACCGGTAAAATTGTGAAGGACAAGTGCCCGAACTGCCGCGGCAACGGTTTTACCCGGGTGCGCAAGAAGATCAAGGTTCCGGTGCCGGCCGGCATCAACGATGGCCAGAGCATCCGCGTGCGCGGAGAGGGCGATCTGGGCACCAACGGCGGCGAGCGGGGTGATTTGCTTGTCGAGGTGGCGGTATCCTCCCATCCTACCTTCAAGCGGCAGGACGTGAACATTTACTCGACCGTGCCGATTTCGTTCACGACGGCGGCGCTTGGCGGCGAAGTGGTGATCAAGACCGTGGACGGCGACGTGGCGTACGATGTGAAGCCCGGCACGCAGACGGATACGAAGATCCGCTTAAAAGGCAAGGGCGTTCCGTACGTGCGGAACAACGATCTGCGCGGCGATCACTTTGTCACGCTGGTCGTGAAGGTTCCCGAGAGACTTTCCAAGGAGCAGAAGGAAGCCCTGAAAAAGTTCCAGGAAGCCATGGGCGAGGAGCCGAAGGCGGAAAAGAAGAAACACATTTTCGGATAAAAATTATTTCGCCGTGAGACCTGGGTTTTTAGTAGATCTGATGAAAACTATTCGACACAGACCTTCGCGGAACAATTATGACAGGTAATGATACAATGAAATGGAAAAAATTCACCATCACAACGACCACCGCAGCCACGGATTTCTTAAGCGAGGCGCTGTCGGAGATGGGTGTGGAAGGCATTGAAATCGAGGATCATATCCCGCTGACGGACAAGGAAACCAAGGGCATGTTTATCGACATCCTCCCGGATTTAGGGCCGGATGACGGCACTGCCCGCATCTCCTTCTATCTGGATGAGGATGTGGATGAGGAGCCGATCCTGGAGGGAATCCGCAAGGAGCTGGAGGACATCCGGCTGTTTGTGGACACCGGCGCGGGAACGATCGAGAAGAGCGAGACCGAGGACAAGGATTGGATCAACAACTGGAAACAGTATTTCCATCCCTTTACCGTGGATAACGTCCTGATTAAGCCCACCTGGGAAGAGATGCCGGAGGATGCTGCAGGAAAGATGGTCCTGGAGATCGATCCGGGAACCGCGTTCGGCACGGGCTCCCATGAGACGACGCAGCTTTGCTTGAAAGCGCTGCAGAAATATGTGACGCCGGGCTGCAAGGTGCTGGATGTGGGAACCGGAAGCGGAATCTTAGGCATCGCCGCCATCAAGCTGGGGGCAGAGAGCGCCTTTGGAACCGATCTGGATGAGAATGCCGTTCAAGCTGCCATCGAAAACACCGAGACGAACGGGATCCCGGCTGAGCGCTTCCCTGTGATCTTAGGCAACCTCATCGACGATCCGGCTGTGCAGGAAGCGGCGGGCTTTGAAGCCTACGACCTGGTGACCGCGAACATCTTAGCTCCCGTGATTCTGATGCTGCAGGGAGAGGTGGCGGTTCACATGAAGAAAGGCGCCGTGATCATCTCCTCCGGGATCATCGATACGAAGGAGGCCGAGGTGGTCGCCGCGTTCGAGAAGAATCCCGCGTTCCGCATTCTGGAGGTTAATCACCAGGGTGAGTGGGTCAGCGTGATCGCAAGAAAGGAATAGCGTGTATCTGTTCTTTACGGATGAAAGCCTCATGGGGCCGGAAACGGTCCGGATTGAGGGGGAAGATTATAACCATATCCGCAACGTCCTTCGTATGAAGGAGGGGGATCAGATCCGGGTGAGCAACGGGAAAGACCGGTGCGTCCGGACGACGATCACCTCTTTTTCGGAGGGCGCTGTTTGCTGTGCCATTCTTTCGGAGGAGCCGGACGGGACAGAGCTGCCTGCCCGGATTCATCTGTTTCAGTGTCTGCCCAAGGCGGACAAGATGGAGACGGTGATTCAGAAGAACGTGGAGCTTGGCGTCGCGGAAATTATTCCCGTGGCGTCCCATCGCTGCGTGGTGAAACTGGACGCGAAGAAGGCCGCCGCGAAAACGGAGCGCTGGAACAGCATCGCGGAAAGCGCCGCCAAACAGTGCAAGCGCCTGCGCATTCCGCAGGTGGCGCCGGTGATGCGCTTTGAGGAGGCCCTGCGCTATGCGGCGGGCTTTGAGCGAAAGGCCATTCCCTACGAGAACGCGGAAGGCATGACCGCCACCCGGCGTTTTGCGGAAAGCATCCGGCCCGGGGAGGATGTGGCGGTTTTCATCGGCCCGGAAGGTGGCTTTGAGGAAGCGGAAGTGGAAGCGGCGAAGGCGGCGGGGTTTTTACCGCTGTCCCTCGGACGGCGGATCCTGCGCACGGAGACGGCCGGAATGGCCTTTGCGGCCATGCTGGTTTACGAGCTGGAGAGTCGGGAAGAAGAATAGAGGAAAGTATTGATTTAGCGCAGGCTTCAGACCATCCGTCTGCGGCGCAGTGCTGAATATAGTAAGGAGCATATATGGAAGCATATCTGGACAATTCTGCGACCACCTTTGTCCTGCCGGAAGTAAAGGATATCTGTGTGCGCACGATGACAATGGACTTTGGAAACCCTTCTTCCCTGCACAAAAAGGGCATGGAAGCGGAACAATATGTCCGGGTAGCCAGGGAGACGATTGCGGGGACACTGAAGGTGGATCCGAAGGAAATCACCTTTACCTCCGGCGGAACCGAATCCAATAACCTGGCCCTGATCGGCGGCGCGATGGCGCACAGACGGACCGGGAAGCATATCATCACGACACAGATCGAGCACTCTTCGGTGGCCAATCCCGTGAAATTCCTGGAAAAGGAAGGGTTTCGGGTCACGTATCTGCCGGTCAGCCCCGAGGGCGTGGTGGATCGGCAGGCGCTGCTTGACGCGCTCGATGAGGACACCTCGCTGGTCTCCATCATGCAGGTCAATAACGAGATCGGCGCGTTGGAGCCGGTGGCGGAGCTGGGCAGACTTGTGCATGAGAAAAATCCGGACATCCTGTTTCACGTGGATGCCATCCAGTCCTACGGGAAGTTTATCATCCGCCCCAGACGAGAGAACATCGATCTTCTCTCGGTCAGCGGACACAAGATTCACGGCCCGAAGGGCAGCGGCTTTCTGTATGTGCGCTCCTCGGCGCGGATTTTGCCGCAGATTTTAGGCGGCGGGCAGCAGCAGGGCATGCGCTCCGGCACGGAGAACGTTCCGGCCATCGCGGGCCTGGGCGTGGCGGCCGGCGCGATGTATCAAAACTACGAAGAACACGTGGAGAAGCTGTTTTCCTTGCGGGAGCGCCTCGTGGCCGGGCTGTCCGGTATGGAGGGCGTTACGATCAACGGGCCGAAGGGCCGGGAGGGCGCGCCGCATATCGTGAGCGCCAGCTTTGAAGGAATCCGCGCGGAGGTTCTTCTGCACGCGCTGGAGGAGAGGGAAATCTACGTGTCCTCCGGGTCGGCCTGCTCGTCCAATCATCCGGTGTACAGCGCGACACTGACGGCGATCGGGGTCAGAAAAGACCTTTTGGACTGTACGGTCCGTTTTTCCTTAAGCATTTTCAACACGGAGGCACAGATTGATTACACGCTGGATGTGTTAAACGAACTGGTGCCGAAGCTTTCCAGATACCGGAGGAGATAAAAGAATCAGATGGAATACCAGGCTTTTCTTGTAAAATACGCGGAGATCGGATTAAAGGGCAAGAACCGCGGCATGTTTGAGGACGCGCTGCTGCGCCAGATTCGCAGATCCTTGCGAGCGGTGTCCGGCCGTTTTGAGGTGACCAAGGCGTCGGGCCGCATTTACGTGCACGCCAACACCGCCTACGATTATGATGAGACCGTGGAGGCACTGACCCGGGTGTTTGGCGTTTCCGCCATCTGCCCGATGATCCAGTTTGACACGCAGGACCCGGAGGAAGTGTATCGCCGCGCGGTGGCGTATATGGCGGAGGCGTATCCGGACCGGAAGAAGACCTTTAAGGTGGAGACCCGCCGCATCAACAAAAACTTCCCGGTGGGCTCGCAGGATATGAACGCAGAGTTAGGTGAGGTGCTGTTAAATGCTTACCCGGAGCTTTCCGTGGATGTGCATCATCCGGACATTCTGCTGCAGGTGGAGCTGCGCGAGAAGGTGAACATCTACTCGCACACGATCCCGGGCCCCGGCGGCATGCCCGTGGGAACGAACGGCAGAGCCATGCTGCTTTTATCGGGCGGCATCGACAGCCCGGTGGCCGGTTACATGATCGCGAAGCGCGGCGTGGTGATCGACGCGGTGTACTTCCATGCGCCGCCCTACACCAGCGAGCGCGCGAAGCAGAAGGTGGTGGATCTGGCGAAACAGGTGAGCCTGTATGCCGGGCCGATCCGCCTGCATGTGGTCAACTTTACGGACGTGCAGCTCTGCATCTACGAGACCTGCCCGCATGACGAGCTGACCATCATCATGCGCCGCTATATGATGAAGATTGCGGAACAGCTGGCCGAGCAGGATGAATCGCTGGCGCTCATCACGGGCGAGAGCATCGGACAGGTGGCTTCCCAGACGATCCAGAGCCTGGCCGTCACGAACGAAGTGTGCCATCTGCCGGTCTTTCGGCCGCTGATTGGCTTTGACAAGAAGGATATCGTGGAGATTGCGCAGAAGATTGGCACGTTTGAGACGTCCATCCTGCCGTATGAGGATTGCTGCACCATCTTTGTGGCCAAGCATCCGGTGACAAGACCGATCTTAAAGGCGATTGTGAGATCGGAAGAGCTTTTAAAGGGAAAGATTGAGCCGCTGGTGGAAGAGGCGCTTGCCACCGTGGAGACCATCGAAGTGGGAATGTAGAAACAATAAAAAAACGCGCATGCTTTTTAAAGGAGCATGCGCGAAACACATTGCGGGACATCATAACGGTTCAGGCATTGAACTGTTATGACTCCTTACTTGCGAACGTAGGGAGCAACGGCTTCCTTGATCTTGGCGGTTTCGGACGCATCGTCCGTGTGAACCAGAAGTTCTAACGGCTTGGACAGGTCCAGACTGTAAATGCCAAGAAGGGATTTCGCGTCCACGATATAGCGGCCGGAAATCAGATCAAAATCGCACGAAAACGGCGTGATGGCCTGGTTAAACTGCTTTACCTGCTCGATGGTATCAAAGAAAATCGGAATATTCAGCATTCTCTTGTCTCCTTTCATGTTGTTACAAAGAATATTGTAACAGGACTTAACACAAAGTCAATGGTGGAATAAGACGAAAGAGCAAAGGGAAACCGGAGGTTTTGTCTATGAAAAGCTGCGCGCTGCGCAATCTGGGCTGCAAGGTAAATGAATATGAGACGGAAGCCATGAAGCGGCAGATGCAGGAGGCCGGATACGAGATCGTCCCCTTTGAGGAGGCGGCCGATGTCTATGTGGTGAATACCTGCTCCGTCACGAATATTGCGGACCGGAAATCCAGACAGATGCTGCATCAGGCCAGAAAGAAAAATCCGGATGCCGTTGTGGTGGCGGCGGGATGCTATGTGCAGGCGGCCGCGGACGACCTTTTGAAGGAAGGCTGCGCCGACATCCTTCTGGGAAACGATCAGAAAGGGCATCTGGCGGAGGCTGTGGCCGAGTGGATGAGAAAAAGAGAAGACGAAACAGCCGGGGAGATGGCCTGCTATGTCTCGGATATCGGAAAGAGCCGGGAGGTGGAGGAGCTGGTGCTGGCTGACGCGCTGGATCACACGCGGGCCTTCATCAAGATCCAGGACGGCTGCAACCAGTTTTGCAGCTATTGCATCATTCCGTACACCAGAGGCCGGGTGCGCAGCCGCCGTCCGGGGGAAATTCTGCGGGAGGTGGAACGCGTGGTGGAAAAGGGATACCGCGAGGTGGTTCTGACCGGCATCCACATCAGTTCCTACGGACTGGATTTCGTCTCGGAGGAAGAAAGCGCAAAGCCTGGAGCGGAAAGTGGTATTGCCACCTACGATCCCAACCGCTGTGAGGCGCTTTTGGATCTTCTGTTTTCCCTGGAACAAATGCCGGGGCTGGAGCGGGTGCGCCTGGGTTCCTTGGAACCCCGGATCATCACGCCGGCGTTTGTGGAGGGCTTAAAAAAATGCACGAAATTCTGCCCGCACTTTCATCTGTCGCTGCAGAGCGGGTGCGATGAGACGTTAAGGCGCATGAACCGCCACTATACCACGGCGGAGTACGAGGCGGGGTGCCGGCTACTTCGGGAAGCCTTTGAGCACCCGGCGATCACCACCGATGTGATTACGGGGTTTGCCGGGGAGACCGAGGAAGAATTCGCGACCACCACCCGCTTTTTAGAGGGGCTGAACCTGTATGAAATCCATGTTTTCCCCTATTCGGTGCGAAAGGGCACCCGGGCACAGCGCATGCCCGGCCAGAATACCGAGAGCGTGAAAAAAGCGCGCAGCCGCGTGCTCCTGGACATGACAAAGCGGCAGAGCCGGGAGTTTCGGGCGTGGTATATCGGGCGCGGTGTGGACGTGCTTTTAGAGGAGCAAGTGGAGGAAAACGGAAGAATATACTCGGTTGGGCACACCAAAGAGTACGTAAAGGTTGCCTTTCCGGGGGGAAAGTGGGAATTGAACACAATTGTTCATGGAAATGTAAAAGGTTTCCTAACAAATGATAAAATGCTTGCCGAATGAAAAAAAATAGAGTAATATGGGTATCGGAGGGCTTTGACAATGGGTGATATTTCGAGAACACAATATTTCAGAACTACGAATGAGAATCCCGTCTCGGTTTCGGATGTCCTTAACCGTGTCTATCTGGCGCTTACCGAGAAGGGGTACAATCCGGTCAACCAGATCGTCGGATACATCATGTCCGGAGATCCGACGTACATCACCAGCTATAACGGAGCCCGCAGCCTGATTATGAAGGTGGAACGGGACGAGCTGTTAGAAGAGCTTCTTCAGTATTATATCCGTTACGGAATCAAAGGCGAGTAGGTACAGGCTTTGCGGATACTGGGACTGGATTATGGATCGAAGACGGTGGGGGTTGCGGTAACGGACCCCCTCGGTCTGACTGCGCAGGGAGTGGAAATCATCCGGCGCAAGGAAGAAAACAAACTTCGGCGGACCTACGCAAGGATTGAGGAACTGGCGAAAGAGTACGGCGCCACCGCAATCGTGCTGGGTTATCCTTTGAATATGGATGATACCGAGGGGGAGCGGACAAGGAAGACGCTGGCCTTTAAGGAGGCTTTGGAGCGTCGTACTGGTCTGCCCATTTTTCTGCAGGATGAGCGATTGACCACCGTGGAAGCGGATGAAATCATGATAGAGGCCGGGCTGTCCCGGGAGGAGAGAAAGCAGCATGTGGATCGCATTGCTGCTCAGTTGATTCTGCGCGACTACCTGGAAAATGAGGCGTGGAAAGAGTCGCGATCGGCTTCCTTATGAAAAAACAGAACTGAATGAGGATTCAATAAAAAAATGGATTTTGAGAGAGAAGAACCCGTGGAAGCGGAAGAGCTTCAGAGCGTCACCGTGATGGGAGACGACGGAAAAGAGCAGGAATTATTCCTGGTAGATCAGGCCCGTGTAGCGGGTGCGGATTATCTTCTTCTGACGGACAGCCAGGATGATGGCGGAAACGCGTATATCTACCGGCTGACACCGGTTCCGGGCACGGAGGATGAAATGTCCTTGGAGGAAATCCCGGATGAAGAAATGGATTATATTGCCGGAATCTTTGCGGAGCAGTCCGACATCGATTTCCGATGACACAAAAAGAAAGCGGCGCCGTGCCTAAAGCGAACGGGGGGCGCGCTTTCACCCATCAGGATCATACAGTGACAGTCCGGAAGAAGGGCTGTCACATAGTTTATATGGAGGTATACTGTTTGACAAATTCACAGAAAAAACTGAGAATCATTCCTTTGGGCGGATTGGAAGAGATCGGAATGAATATTACCGCCCTGGAATGCGGAGACGACATCATCGTGGTAGACTGCGGCATGTCCTTCCCGACGGACGACATGTTGGGCATTGACCTGGTCATCCCGGATGTCACGTATCTGAAGGAGAACATCGGCAAAGTCCGCGGCTTTTTTATCACCCACGGACATGAGGACCACATCGGCGCCATCCCGTATATCCTGAAGGATATCCATGTGCCGGTGTACGGCACGCGCCTGACCATTGCACTGATCGAGAATAAGTGCAGGGAGCACGAGATTTTGGAGTCGGTGGACCGCAGAGTGGTCCAGTACGGAGATACGGTGCGCGCCGGATGCTTTTCCGTGGAGTTTATCCGAACCAACCACTCGATTGCCGATTCGGCCGCGCTGGCCATCTTCACCCCGGTGGGCACCGTGGTTCACACGGGCGACTTCAAGGTGGATTTCACGCCCGTATTCGGAGATGCCATCGACCTGCAGCGCTTCGGCGAGCTGGGAAAGCAGGGCGTTCTGGCGCTGATGTGCGATTCGACCAACGTGGTGCGCGATGGATTTACGATGTCGGAGCGCACGGTCGGAAAGACCTTTGACACCATTTTCGCGGAGAATGTGGACCGGCGGATCATCATTGCCACCTTCGCTTCCAATGTGGACCGCGTGCAGCAGATTGTCAACTCCGCCTTTAAGTACGGGAAGAAAGTGGTCGTGGAAGGCCGCAGCATGGTGAACGTGATCGGAACCGCCAGCGAGCTGGGCTATATCCGCTTCCCGGAAAATACACTGATTGATATCGAAGAGATGAAGAACTATCCGGAGAATCAGATCGTGCTGATCACGACCGGCAGCCAGGGCGAATCCATGGCGGCACTGTCGCGGATGGCGTCCGACCTTCACCGGAAGGTTTCCATCACAAAGAGAGATACGATTATTTTCAGCTCCACCCCGATCCCGGGGAACGAAAAGCCTGTGTCCAAGGTGATCAATGAGCTTTGCTCGAAGGGCGCCCGGGTGATTTTCCAGGATACGCACGTGTCCGGCCATGCCTGCAAGGAAGAAATCAAGCTGATTTATACGCTGGTGAAGCCGAAGTACGCGATCCCGGTTCACGGCGAGTTCCGCCATCTGTCTGAGCACCGCGAACTGGTGAAAAGCCTGGGATACGCGGAAGAGAATATCTTTGTCCTGCGTTCGGGCGATTGCCTGGAACTGACACCGGAGGAAGGCCATGTAGCCGGCCATGTTCCTGCCGGCGGCATTCTGGTGGACGGCCTTGGCGTGGGCGATGTGGGGAATATTGTCTTGCGGGACCGGCACATGCTGGCGGAAAATGGCATCGTGATCGCCGTCCTGACGCTGGATTCGGCAAGCGGGGAGATCCTGGCCGGACCGGAAGTGATGTCCCGCGGATTTATCTATGTGCGGGAGTCGGAGGATCTCACGAGAGAGATGCGGGATATTGTCACCGACTGTGTGGACCGCTGCCGTGGGCGCGGACACATCGACTGGAACAAGATCAAGACGTCCATCAAGGACGACCTTGGCCTGTATCTGTGGAAAAAGATGAAGAGAAATCCGGCGATCCTGCCTATCATCATGGAGGTATAGGAAAATGAGGCGATCCCGTTCCAGAAGAATTCGAAAAACAGTGGGCCAGGTGCTCACGGGAGTCGGCGCGTGCGCGCTGGCGGTGGTACTGATCTTCCTGCTGTATCTGGGGATTACCCGTGGGTATGACTTTGGATACCGGGTGTTTAATGAGCCGCCGGTCAGCCCCGGAAACGGAACCATCGTGGAATACACGGTCGAAAAGGGGGACGGGATCACGAGCATTGCCAGAGATCTGGCCGACAAAGGACTGATACGGGATCCCATGATCATGGTGGTTCAGAAGCTGATTTATCAGTATACGATCTATCCGGGGGAATATTCTCTTTCCACGGCCATGTCTTCCATGGAGATCTTAGAGCGCATCGGAACAGCTCCGGAAAAAACGGAGGAATAAGATGGACGAAGAGCGTCTGGCTTCTTTCCTGCGGTCCTTAGAGCCGGAACTGTCGCCGGTTTTACAGAGCCTGTACGACAAGGCACACGAGGACGAAGTTCCCATCGTGCGGCGGGAAACCGCGTCCTTTTTGCGCACCATGGTCTGCCTCACAAAACCGATGAGAATTCTGGAGGTGGGCTGCGCCATCGGCTTTTCCGCCTGTCTGATGGCGGAGGCGATGCCGGAAGGGGCCAAAATCACAACGATAGAAAAATTGGAGAGATATGCTGTGTCCGCCCGGGAAACTTTCCGGGCGGCCGGACTTTCGGACCGGATCGAGCTTCTTTTTGGCGATGCCGCGCAAGTTTTGCCGGAGCTTTCCGGTCCGTATGATTTGATATTCCTGGATGCCGCCAAGGGGCAGTACGGGGCTTTTCTGCCGGATATTATCCGGCTTCTTTCCGTGGGCGGCGTTTTGCTCACGGACAATATCCTGCAGGATGGGGACCTCTTAGAACCCCGCGCCGCTGTCAGGCGGAGGGACAGGACCATCCACAGCCGCATGCGGGAGTTTGTGTATACCTGCAAACATCACCCGAACCTGAATTCCTCCCTGCTTCCGGTGGGGGACGGGGTGATGATGAGCGTGCGGCTTTCGTAAGAACCTGTCGGACAGGATCTGATGGGAAGATCGATGGATGAGAGGTGACAAGTTGAGACACCCGGAGCTTTTGATGCCGGCCAGTTCGCCGGAGGTGCTGCGCACGGCCGTGAACTTTGGCGCGGACGCGGTTTATATCGGCGGGGAGGCCTTCGGGCTTCGCGCCAAGGCAAAAAACTTTTCCATGGAGGACATGGAGGAGGGAATTCGCTATGCGCATGAGAGAAATGTGCGGGTCTACGTGACAGCCAACATTCTGGCGCATAACCGGGACTTGGAGCCGGTGCGCGAATACTTCAGGGAACTGAAGAAAATTGGACCGGACGCGCTCATCATTGCGGATCCGGCGGTCTATGAAATTGCGTGTGAGGAAGTGCCGGAGATTGAGCGGCACATCAGCACGCAGGCGAACAATACCAATTACGGAACCTATCTGTTCTGGCATAAGCTGGGGGCAAAGCGCGTGGTGTCCGCCCGTGAACTGTCCCTGGAAGAACTCCGGGAAATCCGGGAGAGAATTCCGGAGGACATGGAGATTGAAACCTTTGTGCACGGCGCCATGTGCATTTCCTATTCGGGGCGCTGCCTTTTAAGCAACGCGTTAACCGGGCGGGATGCCAACCAGGGGAGCTGTACGCACCCCTGCCGCTGGAAATACGCGCTGATGGAGGAAACCCGCCCCGGCGAGTACATGCCCGTGGAAGAGAACGAGCGGGGCACGTTTTTGTACAATTCGCGTGACCTCTGCATGATCGGCCACATCCCGGAGCTGGTGCAGGCCGGGATCGACAGTTTTAAGGTGGAAGGCCGCATGAAGACGGCGCTTTACGTGGCATCCGTCTGCCGGGCGTACCGTCAGGCCCTGGATGAATACGCTAAGGACCCCGCGTTCTATGAAGCCAATAAAGAACGGCACGAGGCGGAAGTGAGAAACTGCACCACCAGGCCGTTTTGTACCGGCTTTTTCTTTGGAAAACCGGGGCCCGAATCGATGACCTATGACAACAGCACGTATGAAACCCGCTATACCTATCTGGGAATTGTTTCCAATGTGCGCGGGGACGGTTCGTTTTTGCTGGAGCAGAAGAACAAATTCTCCGTCGGGGAGACGCTGGAGATCATGAAACCGAGCGGGCAGGACGTGAAAGCCCGTGTCCTTAAGATTGTGAATCAGGATGGCGAGGAGCAGGAGAGCGCGCCTCATGCCAGACAGCTGTTGTACGTGACCTTATCGGAGACACCGGAAGAAGGGGATCTTCTTCGGATTCGACGCGAGGAAGCGTAAGCAGGCGAAAGGGAAATCTTCATTGGACCCGGTGCGGGGAAACGTAAAAGGAAGGGAGACGATACGTGACGATGTTGGGGACGACGATCCTGATTTTGCTGGGAATTATGCTCATCCTTTACGGCCTCTCGATCGGGGCGATTTTTGCCCTGTCGTTTTCGAGCGGCTGGTGGGTGTGGCTTGTTCTGGCCGCACTCTGCCTTCTTTTTGCCTGGCTGTTTCATCTGAGCCCCGAAGAGCGGGAAAAACTGCCCGTCCCCCGATGGATCTGGGTAGTTATGATTACGACCCTCCTCTATTTTGGGGCACTTTTCCTGTATACGGGAGCACAGATTCTGGCTGCGATCCCGAATGACGAGGAAGAGGATGCGGATTATCTGATCATCCTGGGCGCCGGGATTGAGGGAACCGAGCCGGGCCCTCTGTTAAAGAACCGCCTGGATGAAGCGCTGGCGTACTGGCGCGACCACCCTACGGTCATTTTTGTTGTCAGCGGCGGCATGGGAGAGAATGAAAGCTATACCGAGTCCGATGTGATGGCGTATTATCTGATCAATCACGGCGTGCTGGATGAACGGATTGTCAAGGAGACCGAAGCGCAAACTACCGTGGAGAATATCCGTTATTCCGCTGCGCTCCTGCCGTATAAAGGCGTGCGGGCCAGGGTTGTGACCAGTGACTTTCACGTGTTCCGGGCCTGCCAGATTGCCAGAAAGCAGGGGCTTATTCACGCATTCGGGTTATCCGCGCCATCGGATCCCAACCTGCTTCCGCATTATGTTTTGCGGGAGTTTTTTGCGATTGTGAAAGACTTTTTGATGGGGCAGATGTAACGGAAAGAGGCGAGCGTTGCGAGGCAACGAAGCGATATAGGAGTGTTTTGTAAGAAGATGACCGGAGAAAAGCGATGAACGCAGCCTATGAGAAGCTGGAAGAACAGTATATCACAGAATATGAGACGACGGCGGTTTCCTACCGGCACAAAAAGACGGGGGCCCGCGTTCTGACGCTGTCCTGTGAAGATGAGAACAAGGTGTTTATCGCCGGCTTTCGGACGCCCGCGCACGATGACACCGGCGTGGCCCACATTACGGAGCACGCGGTCCTTTGCGGGTCGGAGAAATATCCGGTGAAGGATCCGTTTGTGGAGCTGGTGAAGGGATCCCTGAACACGTTTTTAAACGCGATCACCTACGCGGATAAGACCCTGTATCCGGTGGCCAGCTGCAACGAGAAGGATTTTCGGAACCTGATGGACGTGTACTTAGACGGCGTGTTCCATCCGAATATCTATCAGAATGAGAAGATTTTCCGGCAGGAAGGCTGGCATTATGAGCTGGAGCAGGAAGACGGGCCGCTTATCGTAAACGGGGTGGTATACAACGAGATGAAGGGAGCGTTGTCTTCACCGGACAGTGTACTTGGGCGGGAGACGATGCACGCGCTGTTTCCCGATACCACCTATGCGTTTGAATCCGGCGGGAAGCCGGAGAGCATTCCAAGCTTATCCTATGAAGCTTTCCTGGATTTTCACCGCCGCTACTACCATCCGTCCAACAGCTATCTGTACCTGTACGGCGACATGGACATGGACGAGTACCTGACCTACCTGGACCAGAATTATCTGTCGCAGTACGAGAAACGGCAGATTGACAGCCGAATCCGGCAGCAGGCTTCATTTTCGGAAAAACAGGAGAAGGCCCTGCCCGTGAGCGCCGCTCTTCAGGAAGGGGAGTGGCTCTCCTTTGCCGTCTCGACGGGGGAGGAAACCCAGGCAGAGCGCCTGGGCTTTCAGGTTTTAAAAGATGTGCTGATGGATGCCCCCGGGGCGGTTGTCAAGCAGAGGCTGACGGATTTGCAGCTGGGAAAGGAGATCGGCGGGCGTTACGCGACCGGTCTGTTACAGCCGTATTTCGGCGTGACGGTGAAAGGCGCGGCGGCGGGAAGCCTTCCGCGCTTTCAGGCGGCGCTCTCCGATTGTCTGCGGGAGGTAGCGAAGAACGGAATTCCGGAAGAGCTTCTGGAGGCATCCCTGCACTCACTCGAGTTTCAGTACCGGGAGGCGGACTTTGGACGGTTTCCGGCGGGACTCATGCTGGGCATTCGCTGTTATGAAAGCTGGATCTACCGGGACGAGACACCGTGGCGCTATCTGCCTTACGACGAGGCGTTCCGGGAACTGAAAGAGAAGGCGAAGGAAGGGTTCTTCCAGACGCTTGTGAAAGAACGTTTGCTGGATAATCCCCACGGGGTCTGGCTGACGCTTTATCCACAGCCATCACTTTTGGAGGAAAAAGAGCAGCAGAGGAAGGAAACGCTCGCTGCGCTGCTGGAAAGCTGGAGCGCGAAGGAACGCCAGATGGCGATTGATGCGGCGCGCGTGTTAAAAGCCTGGCAGGAGACGGAGGACAGCGCGGAAGCGCTTGCCACGATTCCGCTCCTAAAACGGGAGGACTTGGAAAAGAAGGTGCGTTCTCTGGACGGAGAGCTGTTGGCGAATGTGGCGGTTCCAACCTTCTATACCCGCATTTCCTCCGCCCGGGTGAGCTATCTGACGGCCTCCTTTGATGTCAGCGATGTGCCGCGGGAGGACTATCCGGTTCTGGGCATTTTAAAGGAAGCCATCGGGCTGATGGACACGAAAGAGCACTCGTTCCGGGATCTGGCGGCCAAGATCCGGCTGCAAACTGGCGGCGTCTATACGCGCGCGCGCTCGTTTGAGCGTCAGACATGCCCGGAAAAGACCTGTCTTTTCTTTGAGTTTACCGCGAGCTTTTTGCCAGAAAACACGGGCGAGGCGCTTGGTTTTATCCGGGAGATGGCAGCTGGCACCAGGTGGGAGGACGGGAAGCGCTTCCGGCAGATCCTGGCGGAGGTGATGGCCCGCCTGGAGCGAAACTTCCTGCAAAACGGGCATCACACGGCCATCCTGCGCGCTTCCGCCGGCATCAAAGAAGGTGCGCGCTTCGGGGATGAGACCCGGGGAATCGGCTTCTACGCATTTTTGCAAGAGGCCGCGAAGGGGAGCGATGAGGAGCTGCAAACGCTTCTTGCGCGCTGCGAGACGCTGTGTCAGAGGTGCCTTACGCGGGAACGCCTTCGGTTCTCCTACACGGGGGACGAGAAAGGAAAAGAGCGATTCCTGCGCGTGTTGCCGGCGTTTTTGGCGGAGATGAGGGATGGCGGAGCCTTTAGGCGCGCGGAAAAAGCACAGGCAGATGGAGAGTATCCTGGACTTGCAAAGAAAGCGTCGAGTGATGGAAAGACTTCAGGCCATGCGGGAGAAATATCGGCTGCCGGAGTAGCTCGAAAGCGGGAAGCCTTCCGCATCTCCTCCGATGTGCAGTACACGGCCTTAAGCGGCTCCTTTGCGCCAAGCGGGCTGCCCTACACCGGGGCGCTTCGGGTGGCCAGACTCCTTCTGGAGTATGATTTCCTGTGGCAGAAAATTCGGCTGCAGGGAGGCGCCTATGGCGCAAACAGCGGCTTTTCGCGTAACGGAAGAGGGTATTTTGCCTCCTACCGAGATCCGGAACTCAAGAAAACGCTGGAGGTATACCGACAGATACCGGAATACTTCAGATACTACAACGGATCTGAGCGGGAGATAACCAAAGCGGTCATCGGCAGCATCAGCAGCCTGGATGCCCCGCTTACGAAAAAGGCCCGGGGAGAGGCGGCGTATCAGGCTTTTCTCGAGGAAAATACAGAGGAGCAAAGGCAGAAAGAACGGGACGAGGTTTTACATGTCACCCGGGAGGACATCCAGGCGTTAGCTCCTTACATGGAAGCGATTTTACAAGACTGCGCCATCTGCGCGCTCGGATCGGAGAATAAGATCCGGGAGGCGGAAGCGGTTTTTGAAGAGATAGAGGAACTTTTTTAAGAAAGCGATTTTGGAAGTTTTGAAGGACGAAGCAATTGCGCTCGGCTTTCGTGTTTTTTAGTTTTGCGCCATACGGAGAAAGAATGGAAGAGATCAGGGAAAACAAGATGGAGGAAGAAACGAAGACCAAGTCCGGGTTTGCGGCTTTGGTGGGAAGGCCGAATGTGGGAAAGTCCACGCTGATGAACCGGCTGATCGGCCAGAAGATCGCGATCACCTCCAACAAACCGCAGACGACGAGAAACCGCATCCAGACGGTTTACACGGATGAGCGGGGACAGATTGTGTTTTTGGACACGCCCGGCATTCACCAGGCCAAAAACCGGCTAGGAGAATTCATGGTGGAGGCGGCGGAGAGAACCTTAAAAGAGGCGGATCTCGTGATGTGGCTGGTGGAGCCGGTAACCTATATAGGGGCCGGCGAGCAGCATATTTTGGAGAAGCTGCAGGAGGTGAAAACGCCGGTCATCCTGGTCATGAACAAGTGCGACACGGTGTCGAAGGAGAACCTGCTGAAGGCGATCGATGTATACCGGAAGGCGTATTCTTTCGCCGAGGTGGTTCCGGTGTCCGCGTTTGATGGAACCAACACCGATACGCTGATGGACGTGCTGTTCCAGTACATGAAGGAAGGGCCGATGTTCTACGACGAGGACACGGTGACCGATCAGCCTATGCGGGAGATCGCCGCGGAGCTGATTCGGGAAAAGGCGCTGCGGTGCCTGTCCGATGAAGTGCCCCACGGGATCGCCGTCACGATCGAGCGGATGGAAGAGCGGAAGGACGGAATTTTCGATATCGACGCGAATATCATCTGCGAGAAGGATTCCCACAAAGGAATCATCATCGGAAAGGGCGGCCAGATGCTGAAGAAGATCGGCACGCAGGCCCGCCGTTCCATCGAGGAGATGGTGGAAGCCCAGGTGAATTTGAAGCTCTGGGTCAAAGTTCGCAAAGAATGGCGTGATTCGGATATGTATCTGAAAAGTTTTGGATACAGGTCGGAGAGATAATCATGAATGGAGTAAGCGTGCAGGGAATGGTCCTGTCCGTGATGCCGGTGGGAGAGTACGACAACCGTCTGGTGCTTTTGACGACGGACAGGGGGAAGATCGCAGCCTTCGCGAGGGGAGCCCGGAAGATGGGAAGCCCTTTAAGCGCGCTGTGCCGCCCGTTTGCCACGGGAGTCTTTACCCTGTTTGAAGGCCGGACGGCCTATACGCTGAAGGAAGCCCGGATTCAGAATTACTTTGAAGCACTGAACGCGGATATGAAGGCGGTCTACTACGGCTATTACTTTGCCGAGCTGGCCGACTATTACAGCCGGGAGGGCGGAGAAGAGCGGATGACGCTGCGGCTTTTGTACTGCGCGCTGTCCGCTCTCACAAAAGAGAGCCTGACGTTAGGGCTGGTCCGGACGGTATACGAGCTGAAAATGCTGATGATGAACGGGGATTACGATGGAATCCCGCGAAATGTGTCAGATGGGGCAGCGTATACCTTGGACTTCATTTTGAACACGCAGCCGGAAAAGCTCTTCACCTTTGTCCTTTCGGAGGAAGTTCTGGAGGAAATCACGGGCTATGCGGCCTTTCTGATGGGGAAATATATCCGACGCGATTTTTCTGCCCTGCGCATCCTGGAGGATATGGAGAGGTTTTCCTTTACAGAGGCGAAAAAATCGGGTACAATAGAATAATGTATTGGTGCGCCCACGATTTCATTTCAAACCGGGCGGTATCAGGAAAATAAAGAGCCGATCAGCGCGGGAAGCGAAAGCGGGCGCTTTGATGCGGTTACAAAGAATAAAAAGAGGACAAAATCTATGCAGAGATCAGAAAAAACAATGGACAAGATTGTAGCGCTTTGCAAGTCAAGGGGCTTTGTATATCCCGGTTCGGAGATCTATGGCGGTCTGGCGAACACCTGGGATTACGGCAATCTTGGCGTGGAACTGAAAAACAATGTCAAGAAGGCCTGGTGGCAGAAGTTTGTTCAGGAGAATCCTTACAACGTCGGCGTGGACTGCGCCATCCTGATGAACCCGCAGACCTGGGTTGCTTCCGGTCACTTAGGCGGCTTTTCGGATCCTCTGATGGACTGCAAGTGCTGCCATGAGCGTTTCCGCGCGGACAAGCTGATCGAGGATTACATGGCGGAGAAAGGCATCCAGATCGAAGGAAGCGTCGATGCCTGGTCTCAGGAAGAAATGAAGAAGTATATCGATGAAAACGATATCGTCTGCCCGTCCTGCGGCAAGAAGGATTTCACCGATATCCGTCAGTTCAACCTGATGTTCAAGACCTTCCAGGGCGTCACCGAGGACGCGAAGAACGTGGTTTACCTTCGTCCGGAGACCGCGCAGGGCATCTTCGTCAACTTCAAGAATGTGCAGCGCACCTCCCGCAAGAAGATCCCGTTCGGCATTGCGCAGATCGGCAAGTCCTTCCGCAACGAGATCACGCCCGGCAACTTCACCTTCCGTACCCGTGAGTTCGAGCAGATGGAGCTGGAGTTCTTCTGTGAGCCGGATACTGATCTGGAGTGGTTTGCGTACTGGAAGTCCTACTGCATCAAGTTCTTAAAGGACCTGGGCATGAAGGATGACGAGCTGCGCGCCCGCGATCACGATCAGGCGGAGCTGTCCTTCTATTCCAAGGCCACCACGGACTTAGAGTTCCTGTTCCCCTTCGGCTGGGGCGAACTCTGGGGCATCGCGGACCGCACGGATTACGATTTAGGACGCCATCAGGAAACCTCCGGTGAGGATCTGACCTACTTTGACGACGAGAAGCACATCCGCTACATCCCGTACGTCATCGAGCCGTCCCTGGGCGCGGACCGTGTCACCCTGGCCTTCCTCTGCGCCGCTTACGACGAAGAGGAGCTGGAAGGCGGAGATGTCCGTACCGTTCTGCACCTGCATCCGGCGCTGGCACCTGTCAAGGTAGCCGTGCTGCCGCTTTCCAAGAAGCTGAACGAAGGCGCCGAGAAGATCTTCACGGATCTTTGCAAGTACTACAACTGCGAGTTCGACGACCGCGGCAATATCGGAAAGCGCTATCGCCGTCAGGATGAAATCGGTACGCCGTTCTGCGTCACCTACGACTTTGAGTCCGAGACCGACGGCGCCGTCACCATTCGTGAGCGCGACAGCATGGAGCAGGTTCGCGTGCCGATCGCAGAGCTGAAATCGTATTTCGAGGACAAGCTTCGTTTCTAAGACACATTGCACACAGGCGTTAAAGCCGTTAGAGGGGGAGTGTTAACGTGGATCCGAGAGATTTTTTGGAAGAGTACAAGAGCATTATTACAGCCGCCGCTGCCTTTGCGCTGGTGATCGTGCTGTTCTTCGTATGTCTCGGCTACAGCCGCAGCATGGGAAGTTCAACACCCCGTAATCAGGGCGGAAGTTTCGTGACACCTGAGATTGAGAATCCTTCGGCCGAGAGCCAGGAAACGGAGGAAGCTCCGGCCACCGAGGCTCCCGTGACGGAAGCACCTGAGACAGAACCGCCCACCGTTGCCGTGCCGAATGGCGTATCGACAACGCTGGAAGATGGGACAGAACTCGTTTTGGTGGATGAGACGGTGACCACGACCGTGAACCTGAATTTCCGTTCGGGTCCTTCCACCTCCTATTCTGTGATCGACCAGATTCCGGCCGGCACCAGCCTGCACCGCACCGGCGTGACGCCCACCGGGTGGAGCCGCGTGGACTTTAACGAGCAGACAGGATTTGTGAGCAGCGACTATTTGCAGTAAAGAAAAGCGGCCGCATGACTCCATCGGAGAGTTAACTCTCCGATGGGGTCCTGTATCCTCACTCCGCTTTCATAAAATATCGTTTACAATTTGGTTACGATCTGATATACTTGTAACAATGTTTGGTATCTATATCAACAACAGTATCTTATAATCTACAGGAGGAAATTTTATGACGAAATGGGTCTATAAGTTCAGCGAGGGCAACGCCAACATGCGTGAACTCCTGGGCGGCAAGGGTGCGAACCTTGCAGAAATGACGAACCTGGGAATGCCGATTCCCCAGGGCTTCACCATCTCCACGGAAGCCTGCACTGCCTACTATAACGATGGCAAGAAGATCAACGATGAGATCGTTGCTCAGATCGATGCGGCTCTGGAGTGGCTGGAAGGCGTTCGCGGCAAGAAGCTTGGCGACGTGAACGATCCGCTGCTTGTCTCTGTTCGTTCCGGTGCCCGCGCTTCCATGCCCGGCATGATGGACACCATCCTGAACCTTGGTTTAAACGACCAGTCTGTGGAAGGCTTCGCGAAGAAGACCGGAAATCCCCGTTTTGCTTATGATTCCTATCGCCGTTTCATCCAGATGTTCTCCGACGTTGTCATGGAAGTTTCCAAGTCCAACTTCGAGAAGATCATCGATGAAGTGAAGGAAGCCAAGGGCGTGAAGTTCGATGTCGATCTGGATGCGGACGACATGAAGGAACTGATCAGACGCTTCAAAGCCATGTATCTGGCTGCGAAGGGCGAAGAATTCCCTCAGGATCCGAAGGTACAGCTGATGGAAGCCATCAAGGCTGTTTTCCGTTCCTGGGACAACCCTCGTGCCATCGTATATCGTCGTATGAACGATATCCCGGGCGACTGGGGTACTGCTGTTAACGTTCAGTCCATGGTATTTGGTAACATGGGCATGACCTCCGGTACCGGCGTTGCCTTCACCCGTAACCCTGCTACCGGCGCTAAGGGCATCTTTGGCGAGTACCTGATCAACGCACAGGGCGAAGACGTTGTTGCCGGCGTTCGTACTCCTCAGCCCATCACCCAGCTGGAGAAGGATCTGCCTGAGTGCTACGCGCAGTTCATGGAACTGGCGAACAAGCTGGAAGAGCACTACCGCGATATGCAGGATATGGAGTTCACGATCCAGGAGGGTCAGCTGTTCTTCCTGCAGACCCGTAACGGCAAGCGTACCGCTCCCGCTGCTATCCAGATCGCCTGCGATCTCGTAGACGAAGGAAAGATCACCCCCGAAGAGGCTGTATGCCGCATCGAGGCGAAGTCCCTGGATCAGCTGCTTCACCCGACGTTCGACGCGGATGCGTTAAAGGCCGGCGAAGTCATCGGAACCGCTCTTCCCGCATCCCCTGGCGCTGCTGCCGGTAAGGTTGTCTTCTCCGCAGACGATGCGAAGGCAGCCGGCAAGGGCGGCCGTGGCGAAAGAGTCATTCTGGTCCGCTTAGAGACCTCTCCGGAAGACATCGAAGGTATGACCGCTTCTCAGGGTATCCTGACCGTTCGCGGTGGTATGACCTCTCACGCGGCTGTTGTTGCCCGTGGTATGGGTACCTGCTGCGTTTCCGGCTGCGGCGAAATCCAGATCGATGAGGAAGCCAAGTGGTTCAAGCTGGGCGGCTACACCTTCCATGAAGGCGATTACATCTCCCTTGACGGCTCCACCGGTAAGATCTACAAGGGCGACATCGCGACGAAGGAAGCCAGCGTCGGCGGAAACTTTGGCCGTATCATGGCATGGGCTGATCAGTTCCGTCGCCTGAAGGTCCGCACCAACGCCGATAACCCTCGCGATACCAAGAACGCCGTGCATCTGGGCGCGGAAGGCATCGGCCTTTGCCGTACCGAGCACATGTTCTTCGATGCCGATCGTATTCCGAAGATCCGCAAGATGATCCTTTCTGATACGGTTGAGCAGAGAGAGGAAGCCTTAAACGAGCTGATTCCTTTCCAGAAGGGCGATTTCAAGGCTATGTACAAGGCTCTGGAAGGCCGTCCGATGACCGTCCGTTATCTGGATCCGCCTCTGCATGAGTTCGTTCCCACCGAGGACGAGGACATCCAGGCTCTGGCAGATGATATGCACATGACCTTCGAGGAAGTCAAAGCCCGCTGCGAAGAGCTGCATGAGTTCAACCCGATGATGGGTCACCGTGGCTGCCGTCTGGCCGTTACCTATCCGGAAATCGCGAAGATGCAGACCCGCGCCGTCATCGAAGCCGCCATCGAAGTGAACGAAGAGTGCGGTTACGGTATCGTACCCGAAATCATGGTTCCGCTGGTTGGCGAGAAGAAGGAACTGAAGTACGTCAAGGATGTGATCGTGGAGACCGCCGAGAAGGTGAAGGCTGAGAAGAACAGCGACATCACCTACAAGATCGGTACCATGATCGAGATCCCGAGAGCTGCTCTTCTGGCTGACGAGATCGCTGAGGAAGCGGAGTTCTTCTCGTTCGGTACGAATGACCTGACTCAGATGACCTTCGGCTTCAGCCGTGATGATGCCGGCAAGTTCCTGGATGCGTACTACAAGGCCAAGATCTACGAGTCCGATCCGTTCGCAAGACTGGATCAGGCCGGCGTAGGCAAGCTGGTGAAGATGGCTGCCGAGAACGGCCGCAAGACCCGTCCTGACCTGCACCTTGGCATCTGCGGTGAGCACGGTGGAGATCCGTCCACGATCGAGTTCTGCCACAAGGTAGGTCTGGACTATGTGTCCTGCTCGCCTTTCCGTGTTCCGATCGCAAGACTGGCTGCTGCTCAGGCTGCTCTAAACAACAAATAAACGTAGCTGTTCATACAGCGTAGCTGTACTGCGAAGTTACTAATAACGAATAGAAAACCCCCGCCTGAAGGAACGAGCATATGGCTCCCTCCTTCAGGCGGGGTTTTTCTTGCGTTTCATGCAAAAGAAGAACCAGAAAATACAAACAAAGAAATGCCTATTGTGAATTTAAAATTGTGCAGTATGCTAAAGATACAGTAGTGGTTCGTATTTGTGTTTATCAAACAAAAGAAGGAGGAAAAAACATGAAACGCAAGGCACCCATGATTGTGAGAGCTCTCACAGCAGGCATCCTGTCGCTTTCACTGCTGATTCCGTGCGTGGCCCAGGCGGCCATTCAGGAGCACAGCTATTTGTCAGCGGAAGGCAAATATTACAGTGATTACGACAGCATTGAAGAAGTATTTGAAGCCGCAAAGCAACTGAACGGAGAGATTGTGGCGGAAGGCGCGCTCCTGTTAAAGAACGACGGCACGCTGCCGTTGAATCCGAAGCAGGATCGCATCAGCATTTTCGGCATTATGTCCAACAGCCTGAAGGAAGGCGTGAACGGAGCCGTTATCCAGCCCAACGCGGTGGAGACGACCGGAAACGCGTTCCGGAACGCCGGGTTCCAGGTTAACGACACGCTGGAAGCCTTCTACGCGGCCATTCCCGATTCGCAGAAGGATGAAGGTCAGGAGCCGGATGTGGCGCTGTTTGCCGGCAAGGTAGAGCGTTCCTTCCAGTCCTTTGACGACGCGGCCGTCATCATCATCCAGAGAGTCGACTGCCAGGAAGACAAGGACTTCAGTGTAGCTTTGACCGGCAATACGACCAACGCGGCAGGAGACTACGACAATCTGGAAACCGGCAACTATGCCGGCAATAAGGAGAACGACGGTCCCCGCGAACTGCAGGACAAGGTAGATCCGGAAGCGGAAGACGGCGCCCCTTACAGCTGGGCTCATGAGCACTCCGCTCTGGCTCCCGCCCATGAAGGCGAGGAAGCTGACGAGAACGGCAATGTGGAAGTAAAGCACGGCCTGCAGCTGACCAAGTCCGAGATCGAGCTGATTGACTATGTGAAAGAACGCTTCGACAAGGTCATCGTCATGTTCAACAGCTCCACTGTATTTGAAGCCTACAACCTGGAAAAGGATCCAGGCATCAGCGGCATCATCTGGTTCGGACGTCCGGGTATCCAGGAAACCGGCATCACCGCCGTGGCGAAGATCGTCAGCGGCGAAATCAATCCTTCCGGCGGCGCTTCCGCTGAATGGATGCGTGACTTTACCGCCGATCCGACCTGGCAGAACGCGGGCAACAACCGTCAGTTCCGCTATATCGACGGATACGCGGGCAATACCTCTGTCCGTTATGAGAACGGTCTGTATACCTACTCGCCCAGCACGGCGGGCCGTACCGGCTTAAACGGTATCCGCAGCGTGGAGAACGAGGAAGGTATCTACCTGGGATACAAGTACTACGAGACCGTATACTATGAATTGCTGCAGGGCAATCTGCAGTATGAAAAGACGAACCACAAACTGGTTCCCGCCGATTACGCCCTGGCGGAAGGGGAAGCATTCGGTACGGCTGAGGAATGGCATGACTACAATGTGGTTTATCCGTTTGGCTTTGGCCTTTCCTACACGGATTTCACCTTTGAGATGGGCGGCATCTATTTGGATGAGGCCTTGAAGCAGCCAATCGCGGGCGAAGAGGTTGACGCATCCCTGTTCGCTTCCGAAGAAGGCAGCCCTGCCGAAGTGAAGTCCATCTACATCCCGGTCAAGGTTACCAACGTGGGCGGCATGGCCGGCAAGCAGGCGGTTGAAATTTATGCGACCGCTCCTTATACCTACGGCGGCATTGAGAAAGCCTTCGTGAAGCTGGTGGGCTTTGAGAAGACCAAGATCCTCCTTCCCGGCAAGTCGCAGACTGTGGTGGTGAAGGTTGACACGCAGGATCTGGCTTCCTTCGATTACAACGATGCAAACGGCGACGGCGAGACCGGCTGGGTGATGGATGAAGGCGAATACATCCTTCGCGCCATGAGCTGCTCGTCCATGCTGGTTTCCCAGAGGATGAACAACTATGACGAGGCTTCCTTCACGCTGGGAGCCAAGGCCCTGATGAAGCTGGACAACGGCTCGGACAACCTGGCCATGACATTGTTCTCCGACCCGGAAACCCGTACCTACTCCATCCGTGAAGGCGGCGACGCCCTGGGCCAAGTGAACGTAAATCCTGAAGCTTCCATGACCATCATGAGCAGAGGCGACATGCTGGGAACCTTCCCGGAAGCCCTGACGGTGGATGACTTAACCTTTAAGAACAGCGTTATTGAGTACGAGAAAGACTGCATCAACCGCGCGAACCAGATCTTCAAGGAAGGCGACGATGTTGACGCGGAGACGAACCCCTGGTACATTCCGGACTCCGAGTTTGAGGGCGACGGAGCGTACGCGAACTGGACGCAGGTCACAGAAGCGGAGGCAGCCCTTCGTGAGAACGGCCTGTGCAAGGTCCTTCTGCCTCAGATGGCCGGCGTTCCGTTAGACGGATACATCCTGGTGGACGGCGAAGAGTTCACCTGGGACGATTTCATGAACCAGCTCACTTTAACCGAGATCAAGTCCATGATCACCGGTAACGGCACTCCCGAGATCAAGTCGGTCGCGAAGGCGAAATCCACCAACGCGGACCGTCCGTTGAACCTGGGCAGCACCTTTACCTGGGCGGATGAACCACTGCAGGCAGCTACCTTCAACAAAGACCTGATCCATCGCCAGGGTCAGATCGTCGGTGAATTTGGTCTGCAGAAGACCGATAATAACGGCAACAGCTACGGACAGCTCTCCGGTTGGTGGGGACCTGGCTCGGATACCAACCGCAGCCCGTTCTCCGGCAGAACCAAGGAGTACTATTCGCAGGATAGCATCCTGGCCGGTTACATCGGCGCAGCGGCCGTCAAGGGTGCCCAGGAGAAGGGCGTGAACGTGTATATCAAGCACTTCGCGTTCCACGATCAGGAGGCGACCCACGCTGGATCCAGCGTATGGATGGATGAGCAGACCATGCGTGAGAACTATCTGGCTTCCTTCAAGCGTATCTTCCAGGAAGGCGAGCCTTCGGCCGTGATGTTTGCCTGCTGGAGAATCGGTATCGAGCAGATCGCCAACAACTATCCGTTCATGACGCAGCTGCTGCGCGATGAGTGGGGATGGGACGGCGAGAACGCTTCCGATATGGTTATGGGCCAGAGAAGCACCGCGTGGGAGAACCCGCAGGCGCCTGTGGACGAAGAAGGAAACCGCGTAACCGACTATGACTGGCCGGTTGGCAACTTCAACAACACCGAAATGATGCTGCGCGCAGGCCTTGGCCTTCCGATGTCCGGCACTGCGCCGAAGGGCATCTGGATTTCCTCCGGACGTGACGGAATGGGTACCGTAGCCTTTGGCACCATTCCGGAATTCAGCAACACCGCCAGCTACAAGACGGGTGACATCGTTTCGATCACTACCCGCGAAGGCACCGGAAGAAACGCTGTCGTCGTGGCTGTGGATTACTACAAGTTTACGATGGATCATGAGCCGGGTGATTTCAATGCGGAAGAAACCGTGACGACCACCTCCGACGATCCTGCCCTTCTCGATATGCTGGGTGAGAGCCGTCAGCAGTACTATTTCCTGCGCAAGGCAGCCCTGAACGGTTTCTATCAGGCCACCAACAGCAAGATCATCGAGAATGGCGTGGCTACCAGACTGTTCGTGGATAAAGCGGTTGAGCTGAAGCAGGGCGAGGAAGCTTCGGTTCTTTCCGACCTGACCGAGGAAGGCTTAAACGGCGGCGATGCGGTTTACAGCGTCGTAAGCGGTGCTCTTCCGGCCGGACTTTCCCTGAATGCGGCCACCGGCGAGATCACCGGTGTTCCGACAGCGATTGCCGACGGCGCGCAGGTACGGATCGGCGTGACAGTTGACCGTTGGGTGAAGAAGCAGGCTACCTACACCTTCCAGATTGCTTCCGCATGGACGGCTGCTCTGCCTGGCGCAAAGGCCGGAGAAGCCTATGAAGGCTCTGTCGAAGCACTCATCGAAGGCGGCGAAGGCGCTGTGGAATACTCCGTGGTAAGCGGTGCTCTTCCGGCAGGCCTGGAGCTGAATGCGGAAACAGGCGCGATCACCGGTACGCCTGCCGAGGCGGGTGAGTACACCTTCGTCCTTGGCTACAGCAGAGGCGGCGCTCAGTATACCTCTGAGGAATACACCCTGACCGTGGAATAACCGGGGAGGCTCTTTAGGAGTGTCCGTAAGGGAATACGGAAAGAGGGATAAGGAATGAAAAGCCGGGGCCGGCCTGAACCGGCCCTGGCAGCGAGTAGGGAGGACTGGTATCCTTCCTACTCGATTTTACGTTGGGAGGATACCAATCCTCCCTACACGATTTTACGTTGGGAGGAAAGGTATGATAACTGGAAGACGATGGAAGATACAGGCGCTTATTTGCCTGCTGCTGTGTGTGTGCCTGCCCGCCTGCGGGGGAAATCCCGCTCCACAGCAGGTGGCCACGGTGATGGACGTGGCAGTGAAAACAGCACCGACAAAAGAATACACCGTAGGGGAGGAGGCGGACTTTTCCGATGGCGTCCTCACCTTGTTCTATACGGATGACACGACGAAGGACGTTCCTTTTACCTATGAAGGGGTGAATATCTCTGTTCCGGATATGAGCACACCCGGGAAGAAGACGGTAGGGATCGATTACGACGGCTTTACGGCATCGTTTTCGATTACGGTGAACGGGAAGTCCTATACGGTGCGCTTTAATCCGAACACGCCGGATAACGCCGGGGCGGAGGAAAGAAGCGTGGCGGATGGCAACCCGGTTTCCCGTCCGGATGACGATCCGAAGCGGGAAGGCTATGCGTTTGCCGGCTGGTTTACCGGGGCCGAAGGCGGGGAAGAGTTTGACTTTACTACCCGCATTACGCAGGATATGGAACTTTTCGCGCAGTGGAAACGCGTCTATACCGTCACGTTTGATTTCAACTCGGAAGAATTTTCGGAAGACGGTAAAGTACAGGTTTCGGAAGGAAGCCTTCTGCCTCAGTCGGATATCCCGGCCGTACAGGCACCGGAAGGGTTTGTCTTTGACGGTTGGTACACCGAGGCTGAGGGAGGGGAGCGGTATGGCTTCTCGGAGGAAATCCATCAGGATCTGACCCTGTATGCCCGCTGGGATGAGGTGAAGGAAGAGGAAACCATCCTCACGGTTACCTTTGACTTAGGGCAGGAAGGGGCAGAGAATACCACAGCCCAGGTCAAGCAGGGAAGCCCGGTGGCAAAGCCTGTCGATCCGGCCATCGAGGGCCGTTCCTTTGAGGGCTGGCACACCGACAAAGAGGAGGACACTCCGTATGACTTTGAGCAGGAAGTGACAGAAGACCTGATTTTGTACGCGCGCTGGAAAGTATCCTTCTATGTGGTGGAATATAAGTACGCGATTGACGGGAAGGAAACCTCCTACACGAAAAAGCAGGTGACGCCGAACGTTTACCTGGCCAGGGACGCAGTGCCCATGCCTGCGGCGGAAGGCTATGTGTTTGCCGCTTACAATTGGTATGTGGATCCGGAATGCACAGAGATGTTCGACTTTAGCCGCGTGAAGGTGAACGAGAACCTGGTGCTGTACGCAAAACCGCTTCGCCGTTATACCTTTGAGGCGGAGTATACCTATATTGACCCGGAAAAGAGCGGCCTTGGCTCTTCCAACGCGGTTTCCGGCGTAGGCCTTTTAGGAGAGGACGATGGATCCGCGGGAGCCAGCGAGGGCTTCTGGATGAGCAATCTGTTCTACAGCGGAGCCTATGTGGAATTTGACATTGTATCGGACCGCGAGGTGACGGACGCCATTCTGACCATGCGCTTGTCGGCGGACTGGGAAGATATGTTTATCGCCCCGAAGGAGCAGGACGTGAACGGCCAGAAGTACTACGGCTTTGTGGTTTCTTCCGGAAAAGCGAAGCTGGATGCTTCGGGAAATCCTGTTACCGCGTCTCTGGGAAGTCTGGTGGCGGAAGAGGAGGAAAGCTATTCCTACGAACCCATTGCTCTGACGGGAGCTATCTCCTTCAGCGACAGCATTACGGAAAAGCGTCCTTTTGATGATCACCTGGTCACACGGGGCCTGCATCTGTATGAAGGAATGAACGTGATCCGTCTGACGGTGAACAACAGCCATTCGCACGATGGTTCCATGGCGGCCGAGGCTCCCATGGTGGACTGCATCTATGTGGAAACCGATGCGGAACTGTCCTGGACGGCACACACGGAAAACATTGACTTGTGGTATGATGAGTTCGGGTATTAAAACCGGGAAAGAAAGGACACAATGAGAAAGGAAAATAAAGTGACGGGTGAAACAAAAAACGGTTCGTTCTCCGGAATTCTGGTGGTTTTGCTGGAAGCAGCCTCCCTGTTTTTGTATGTTCTGACGGGAAGAAACGCCTTTACGCCGACCCTTTCTCCCGCAGTGTTGGTACCGGCTGCCCTGGCCTTGTTGTTGCAGTTGATCCTGCTTGCCATGCGGAAGCGACTGGCGGAAAAGGTTCCTTTCATGGGGCGGATTTTGCAGGTGTTTGTGTATTTGCTCTGCTTCCTTTCCTGGGCGTTTTTACTGGCATCCAACGCCAATTATCTGGCAAGCGTGGCGGTTTCCATCGACGGAACCAAACTGACGCCCGCATTCCTTGGAAATGTGGCCTTATCGGCGGCGGCTTTCGTGGCAGCCGCCCTGGCTTCCGGACGAAATGTCGGTACGGGCAAAAAGCCGGTTCGCTTTCTGAGGCTGGTTGCCGTGTGCGCCACCATCCTTTGCCTTCTGATCCCCGCTACGATTACGGCTTTAAACAACAAGGCCGTAATCAACAACGCACTGGGTGCCAAAACCTTCCGTGTGGAAAAGGATAAAGGAGCTTCCGGGCAAAGCACGGACTATTATCCCATGGAGTTTTCCGGGGTCGATGCACTTGCAAAAAGTGCCTCGGATCTTTGCAGGGAGGTGGAGCAGGAAGGCATCGTTCTTTTGACGAACGAGAACGCACTTCCTCTTGAGAAAAATGCGAAAGTGAGCCTGTTCGGCCAGGGGGCGGTTTCCATTAACTATTCCTCCACCGGCTCATCCTCCGCCAGTACCGCCACATATACGAACCTTCGGCAGGCGCTGGAAGAAAAGGGGATGGAAGTGAATGCAACGTTATGGTCCTGGTATGAAGGCAACGGGTACCGGCGTGCCGATTCCATCCAGGAGATCGTCAAAACCTACCGGGTGAACGAAGCTAAGTGGACTCTGGTGGAGGAGGCGAACCGGGAAAGCTTTTCCGACTATCCGGACGCGGCCGTGGTAGTCCTTTCCAGAAACAGCGGCGAAGGGTTTGACGTCAGCACCAAAGGGAGCGATGGGGAAAACGGAAGCTATCTGGCCATAACTCCTGAAGAGGAAGAGCTGCTTGTGAACCTGACCAGGTTAAAGACGGAAGGCGTCTTTGACAAGGTGATCGTGCTGTTAAACAGCGCGCTGCCCATGGAACTGGACTTTTTGTTCAGGGATACGATTTCGGTGGACGCCTGCCTGTGGATCGGGAACGTGGGAATGAGCGGCGTGTATGGCGTGGCGGATGTGCTGTGCGGGGATGCGAACCCCTCGGGCTGCCTTGTCGATACCTTCTGCCGGGATGTATTGTCATCCCCGGCCATGGCTTCCTGGCAGTATAATCCAAACGGCCTCTTCGCGCAGAAATACGATAATCCGAATGCATACGCCCTGAACCAGACCCAGCAGTATTACGGGGTTTACGTGGAAGGCATCTACGTCGGCTACCGATATTATGAGACGCGTTATGAAGACTATGTGCTTGGCAAGACGGGGGCAGGCGCGTATAATTACAGTCAGGTGGTGGCCTTCCCCTTTGGCCATGGCCTTTCCTATTCGGAATTTGAAACGGTCCTTTCCGGTATCACGGAAACGTCGGATGGCGCGTATGAGGTCTCGGTTACTGTGACAAATCAAGGCGCAAGAGCCGGGAAAAAGGTATCGCAGGTGTATCTGCAAAAGCCTTACAGCCAGGAAAGCTATTTGGAGACAGCGTCTGTTGAGCTTGCCGGCTTTGCGAAAACCGGCCTGCTTTCCCCCGGCGCTTCAGAACAGCTGACCATCCGAGTGGAGAAACAGCAGCTTCGCGTTTATGACGCGAATGACGCGAAAACCTATGTCCTGCCGCAGGGCGATTATTATCTGACGGTTGCGGAGAATGCGCACGAAGCGGTAAAACAAATTCTGGCGGAGAAAGGGTATACCTCGGAAAACACCGATGGACGGATGGAAAGCCCGGCCGCCCCGAATCTGACGAAGAAGATCCTTACACAGGCGAAAACGGATACGGATGTCTTTTCCCTGTCTGCGCAGACGGGACAGCGCATTACCAATCAGCTGGACGCGGCGGATATCAACCGGTATGAAAACCGCGGATCAAACCAGGTGACCTACCTGTCGCGAAGCAACTGGGAGGGAACATGGCCCGTGGCTTCGGTTCGTCTTTCGATTGACAATGAGGCCATGTATGAGGACCTGAGCTGTCACAAACCCATCTCGGGCGATGAGACCGAATCCCCCCTGTACGCGGTATCCGGTGGGCTTAGCAGCGCCATGATGCGTGGCGTGCCCTATGACAGTGATGTGTGGGATGACCTGCTCGACCAGATGACCTATGAGGAACAGGCGCTTTTGATCACCAACGCGGCCTTCGGAACGCCCTCCATCAGCAGTATCTCCATGCCGGGTACAAAGGCCAGCGATGGTCCCACTGGCGTGATCGGCTCCGTCACGGCTTTTTCTCTGCCGGGCGAAGGCGTCTGGGCGTCCACCTATAACCTGTCCCTGATCGAAAGGATTGGGGAAATGCTGGCCGAGGACGCGAAAGGAAACGAAGTGAATACCATGTATGCCCCTGGCATCAATATTCACCGTACCCCCTTTGGCGGAAGGGCCAACGAATACTTCTCTGAGGATCCGCTTCTGACAGGCCTTTGCGCCGGCGCGGAAGTGAAAGGCATGCAGAGTCGCGGCGTGATCGCGGTTTTGAAGCACTACGCCTTCAACGATGAGGAGGCGGCGCGAAATGGTATTTCCATTTGGCTGAACGAGCAGGCGGCACGGGAGATCTATCTGCTTCCCTTTGAGTATGCCATGAACCCTTCCGGGGCATCCGCGTACGGGGCTATGTCCTCCTTCAACCGTGCAGGAACGCTGTGGACCGGAGCCGATGCCGCACTGCAGATTGAGATCGCCCGCAAGGAATGGGATTTTCAGGGGTATTTCATTACGGACATGGCGGAGGCGAACGGCGCGCTCTACATGGTCTATGACGATGGGGTGATGGGCGGAACCGACCTGTTTTTGGGAAACGGAAGTAAGACGGCCCTGGCATCCTGGCGAGGCAGCATTCCATTCCGGCACCGGGTACGGGAAGCCGCTCACAGGGTGTTGTACGTGAATGTAAACTTTAACGCGGCCATGAATGGGATTGCCTCCGGCTCCCGCCTGGTGGAAGTCACTCCCTGGTGGGAGATGGTCCTCTACGCGGCCATTGGCGTATTTGCCCTTCTTTCTTTGTTACTGCTTATCCTTTTAAACAAGCCGGTAAGCTTTGGAAAGGATTGCCATGAAAAGAATAGCGATTGTGGAGGATGAGCCGCTGGTGGCAAAATCCATGCAAAAACTGATCCAGGATTATCAGGACGAGCAGGGCGTGCGGTTTAGCTGTTCCTGTTTTTCCGATGCGGAAAGCTTCCTGGAAACCTTCAAGGCGGACTATGACCTGTTGTTTCTGGACATCAAGCTGCCAGGTATGAATGGGATGCAGGCGGCAGAAGAAGTGCGCGCAAAGGACAGAAGTGTTCTGATTGTCTTTGTAACCAACATGCGGCAATATGCCATCAAGGGTTACATGGTGGACGCGCTGGACTTTATCGTGAAACCTGTGGAGGCTATGGTGTTGCATACCTTGCTGGACAAGGCCATGCGCATCTTAGCCTCCCGGGAGGATGACGCCTTTATTGTCATCCGTACACCGAAAGGCTACCATCGTATTCTGATCCGGGAGCTTTTGTACGTGGACGTACAAAAGCACCGGCTCACCTACCACCTGACCAGCGGTAATCTGGAATCCTGGGGTAACTTATCGGAGGCCGAAAAGCTGCTCCCCATGGATCAGTTCAGCCGTTGTCACAATTGTTACCTGGTCAATCTCCGCTACGTCGTATCCTTGGAGGGAGATGATGTGGTTGTGGGCAAAGAAGTCCTGAAAATTGCCAGGACCAGGAAAAAGGAATTTCTCCATAGTTTTACCAATTATCTGGGGGAAGTAGGAGGAATGACCCATGTTTCTATTTGAATCGCCTTTGTTCTGGTACCGCCTTGTTTTCCTGACCGAGCTGGCGGCAGCGGAGATCATGATCACGGCTTCTTTAAAAAGAAGGAACCATTTCTGGCTGCGGGCAACAGGCAGCCTTTTTGTGGTATATGTCCTTACGTTTCTCATTCCTCTTTTCTCTTTCAGCTACAGCGCCTGGTATACAAGCCTGATGTTTTTCCTTATTTTCGCCATGACAGCGGCGGGGCTCCTTTTCTGTTTTGAGGAAAAAATCAGGAATATTGTATTCTGTTCGCTCATTGCTTATACGGCGCAGCATGTCGCTTATCTGCTGCTGAATTTCTATCTGGTGATTGTCAGCGGAAATACGCTGAATGTTTACGGCGATACGGGGAGCTTTTTAGATGCGATGGGAGTGGGGGCCGGCGACGCCGTAGCCATGACGTATATCAACTGCATAGTCTATCTGCTGATCTACAGCCTGGTATACTGGCTTATCTGGGTCCTGATCGAGAGAAGAATCCGGGAACAGGAAGAACTGGAGCTGAATAATACGTATTTGCTGTTCTGGTCCGCCCTGACCATCTTTATAGACATTGTGCTGTCATCGATCGCCACCTATTCCGGGGTACGGGCGAACTCCACGATGGCTTTCCTGTTTTATAGTTCCAACCTGGTTTCCTGTATTCTGGCGCTGGGGATTTTGTCCCTCATGCTGGGAAGGAGCCTTTTGGCCAGCGATCTGAAAACCATTCGGGAATTATGGCGGCGCGATAAACAGATGTATGAGATGAGCAAGGAAAAGGCGGAATTCATCCAGATAAAATGCCATGACTTAAAGCGTTTAATCCGGGAGTTTTCCAATGAAAAACAGTTTTTCGGGGAAGACGAACTGGAAGAAATTGAAAGCGCCATCAACATCTGCGGAGCCGTCATTAAAACCGGCCATGACGCCCTGGATATCATTCTGACGGAATGCAGTATTCTGTGCGAAAACTATTCCATCGCCTGGTCGTGTATCGCGGATGGAGAGAGTCTTTCTTTCATGTCATCCAGCAATCTGTACTCGCTTTTTAACAATGCGCTGCAGAATGCGGTGGACGCGGCAAAGGAAATCGAACCATCCAGCGAACGTTTCATCCGCCTGAAAGTCATGCGGGTGGCCAATTCGGTGATGATCCAGATCGAAAACAGCATCCGTACCCCGGACAGCCTTTCCTTCGTGGATGGACTGCCGGTGACGACAAAAAAAGACATGGAAAACCATGGCTATGGGTTAAAGAGCGCCCGCATGGTGGTGCAGAAATATAATGGCGACATGACGGTAAAGGTGCGGAACCGGGTGTTTGAATTTGACGCGGTGATTCCCATTCCCCGCGAGGGTAAGAAGGAATCATCGTCTCATGGGGGTTGATATGAAACTGCTCAGTGCTTTGCGAAAATCCAGGCTGACGCCGCTCCTTGTCATCTTGCTGGCAGGAGCCGTCAGCATCCATCTTGTCATGTACACGTATCGGGATTACATGGACGCAAGCTTCGGGAAAGGAGAAGCGGTGATCCGGCCGGATGGAGAGGAGAACGCCGTTCCTGTCTATTATACCCTTTCGGAATCAGGAAGCCTTGGCGAGGCAGAGACAATAGCGGGCGCGAAGGCCTGCGCGAAAGCCGTAGCCATCGAGGGCACGGTTCTGCTGAAAAACAACGGGCTTCTTCCTTTACAGGAAGGGGAAATCATCGCCCCTATGGGCTTTCACTTTTTATATCCGGTTTATACGGGCACGGGGGCCGGTTATGTGCAGACCCGCGAGCCATATCTGACCGATTTCGCGTCCGCTCTTCAGACTTATTATTGTTTAAATGAAGAGTTTCTCTCCGCCATGCAAAAAGCTCCTCTGCACAGGATCAGCGCGGAAGACATCCGGGAGGTGGACGTATCCGGCATGAACCTGTCGAATGGAAAACCGGATTCGGCCATCTATGAGTATCCCGCGGACATCTATGACAGCTGCAAAGGGAACTGTCAGGATCAGGTTGCGCTGGTTGTTTTCGGAAGGACGGGAGATGAAAGCCGTGTATTTCAGGCAAGTCCCTACGTGGACGGGACACCCCATGAACTGGCCCTTTCGTCCTATGAGAAGGAGATGGTTCTTTTCGCGAAGGAAAATTGTCGGGCGGTGGTGGCGGTGATCAATTCCTCCAACGTGATGGAGATCAGCATTCTTCTTTCCGGGGAGTATGAATGCGATGCGGTTGTATGGATCGGCTGTCCGGGGATAGCAGGCTTTGAAGCGCTTTCGGATATCCTGGCGGGGGTGGCAAATCCGTCCGGGCGGACGGCGGATATCTGGGAAACGGATTTATTATCCAGTCCGTCCATGCAGAATTTCGGCACCTATCATTATACCAATACGGATGGCATCACCGTGGCCGACAACTGTGGCGGAGAGGGAATGTATTTCTTGGAATACGCAGAGGGAATTTACACCGGGTACCGCTATTTTGAAACCGCTTCCGACTTAAATGTCCTGCCATACGGGGAACTGGATGAAAAAGGCGCGGTGCAAACGGCGGGGGCTGTGGCGTATCCGTTTGGCTATGGACTGTCCTACACCCGGTTTACCCAGAGCGTGGAAAGCATAGAAGAGGATGATTCGCTTGTCCATGTAAAGGTAAAAGTTTCCAACGAAGGGGAGATGGATGGCAGCGAAACGGTTCAGATGTATGTGACGGTTCCCTATACAGAGCTGGATGAGGAATGGGGGATCGAAAAAACCACAAAAACACTGATAGCCTTTGACAAGATCTATGTGAAAAGCAAGGAGAGCGTCACGGTCAGCCTTTCTTTTGAGAAGGAGCAGATGGCATCCTATTGCCAGAACCATCCAAATGAGGACGGGACAAAAGGATGTTACTTCCTGGAACAGGGTGACTATGTGATCTGGCTTGGAAAAAACAGTCATGACAGCTGGGATTTTTTCTCGGTCCATGTTCCGGAGAATATCTGGTATGACAGCTCCCATCCGCGGATGAGTGAAACGCGGGCTCAGACAGGAAAAAGCTTTCAGTTGGAGAAAGAGGCCCCATTGCAAGACGTTGCCGTGCAGGCAGCCACCAATCGGTTCGAGGCCGTGACGGCCCATATGATAGAAAACGGGGTTACTGATCTGTCCCGCCGGGATTTTCTTCATACCTTTCCAGAGCCGGCAAAGGACACGATCATGCCGGAGGAGCTCTTTTCTCAAGCGCTTTTCTATCAGCCTCAAGAGGGAGACGGATCGGCTCTGACAGAAATCGAATCGTCGCAGGAAGTTCTTCCGGCACGCGATTCTTCCGGCAATCGTCTGCATGTCTCGGCTATGCGGGGGGTGGATTATGAAGATCCTCTGTGGGAGACTTTTCTGGATCAGGTGGATTTCGGCTCGGAAGAGGTGTCCGAATTACTGTTGCGCCACTCTTATTATACGAAAGAACTGGAGGTTGTCGCCAAGCCGGCGTCCTTAGATATGGACGGTCCGCAGGGGCTGAGACTGCGGGATGTAAGTACCTGCGTGTATCCCTCCGAGGTAGTGGTGGCGTCCACGTTCAATACGGATCTGGCGTACCGGTACGGAGTTTCCGTCGGAAACGAGGCGCTCTTTTCAGGGATTACGGGCTGGTATGCGCCCGGGGCCAATCTTCACCGGAACGCCTTTGGGGGAAGAAATTTTGAATATTACAGCGAGGATCCGCTGCTTTCCGGAAAGATGGCAGGGGCCTGCATCTCCGGCGCGGCCAGTCAGGGGGTGGTAGCTTTCCTAAAGCACTTTGCCATGGTGAATTATGAGGATCATTCCACCTGTCTGTGTGTATGGGCCACAGAGCAGACGATCCGGGAACTGTATCTGAGGAGCTTTGAAATTGCCGTTAAAGAGGGGGAAGCAACGATTTACTGCCTGGACGGAGAGGGAAACATGATCTTTAAAATCATGAGGGCCTGTACGGGCATCATGGCCTCGGCTTCCTGGCTGGGAGGAGAGTGGTGCGCCGCGTCCGCGCCGCTCCTTACGGATGTACTGCGCGGGGAGTGGGGATTTTGCGGGACGGTTACGACGGATATGGCCCTGCAAAGCACGGAAGGGATCATAGACAAGGCCTTCCTGGCTGGTTCGGATCTGCGCATGCGCTCTGCCCGGTATACGTTGCAGGATCCGTCGTCTGAAGAGATGCGCCAGGCGTTTCGCAGGGCGATTAAGAATGTCTGTTATTCCTACGCAAACAGTAATCTTATGCAGGGGCTTTCCCCCGGGACGATCCTCCGGTATAAGGCCGCCCCCTGGGAAAAAGCACTGTGGATAGCGGAGTGTTTCGTGCTGCTTCTTTGCGGGCTGTTGACGAAAATGGCGTATGACGGACGTTTGTAAAACTGACTGACGACAACGAAGCAGATGTGCTAAAAGATGGTGTAGAAACTTAAAAATGATTGAGACGCTAGCTATTTACCCGCCCGGGAAGGAGCCATAGGCTCTTTCCCGGGCGGGTTTTTCATTTTAGTACATACTTCCCTTTTCAGGCCCGATACAAAAATGGTACAATAAGACAAAAAGAGAGAGGAGGTAAGACGCAAAATGGAAAAAAGCAGTCATCGCTTTGCAGCCGGGTTCCTTCTGTTTCTTTTGGTGGAGCTGATTTATGCGGTCAGCGCAGATTTTGCCTCCTATTGGATTAGTTATCTCATTCACGCGCTTACCCTTTTGTGCTTCTGCCTTCTTTTGACTTCCTGGGGGATGTCCGTCAAAGACAGGTTGCTTCCGGGCCGCCTGCGGAGAATCCTGATGGTCGGGATCGGGGCCATGTTTTTCTGGGTCATCCTGCGTACGAACAGTTACCGGCTGGCGATTTATACGGACGAACTGAAAAAACTCTGGTGGTATGCGTATGTGATCCCGGAGGATTTGTTAGCCGTTCTGTTCCTGTTCTCCTGTCTGCATGTGGGGAAAGATGAACATTACCGGATTCATCCGGGGTGGCATGTGGCGACGGTTGTCACGGGCTTGTTTATTCTGCTATACCTGACAAATGATCTGCATGGACTTGTTTATCGTCTGAAGGAGAACTTCAGCCGAGATAATGGCAGTCTATATGAAAGAGAGATCGGGTGCTATCTGAATGCCGCCTGGGTCGGCATGCTGATGCTGACAGGGGTGGCCCTTTGCCTGCGGGCACACAGATCCCGGCATGTGCGAAACCGGATCTGGATTCCGCTGGCCGCTCTTTTGGCGTCAGGGCTTTATATCCTGATCAGAGAAGTCACGGAAAGTCCGTTTGCGTTCATCCGTTTCCCGGAAGCCGTCTGTGTCATGATGGTGCTGACCTGGGAAAGTATGATCCAAATCCATGCCTTTCCGCACAACGACCGATACCAGTTTTTCTTTTCTCAGCTTCCGGAAGCCGTTCAGCTTTGTCAGGAGGATGGGAAAATTGTCCTGGAAAGCGGCAGACCGTTTATTCTGACAGCCAAAGAACGGGAGATGGCGCGAACGGCTTCGCTTGAAAAGGGGGATCTGCGTTTTAAGGGAAAGAACGTAACCGGAGGAGAGGTTTACTGGGCAGAGGATTTATCAACCATCAACCGCATGAACGAGAGCCTGGAGGCAGCGGTGGAACAGCTCTCCGGGGAGAATGAACTTTTAAAGGCGGAGACAGCGCTAAAGGAACAAAAAGCCCGGGTGGAAGAACAGAAGAAAATTTATGAAGAGGCGGAAAAGGCCGTCAAAACACAACTGCAGGCTATCTGTCATAACCTGGAAACCATCACGCCACAGGATCCGCAGATGGCGGAGAAGCTTCCGGTCATCTGCACACGGGGAGCGTATGTCAAACGCCGGGTCAACCTGTTCCTGTTGTCCGAGGAGAAGGGAAAATTACCCGGGCTGGAGCTGGTTTTCAGCCTGAAAGAACTGTTGTCCTATCTGTCTTTATGCCGCGTAGATTGTTTTTTAAACGGTTCGCTGATGAGAGAATATCCAAAAGAAATTCTTCTTACGGCGTTTGACTTTGTGGAAGAGCTGCTGGAAAGAACCTGGGGCTCTGTGAAAACAGTCCTGTTTGCCTTGTCGGAAGACAAAGGACTACGGCTGCGGGCTATGCTGGAATTTACGGAGACGGAGACGGAGCGACAGCTGACAGCCATGAAGGAATGGCTTTTGGAAAAAGGAGCGGCTGGGCGGCCTGGGGAACGATTCGCGCTGGATTCCATGTGGGAAGAAGAAACCCTCTATCTGACATTTATAGCGGGAGGTGAGACCCATGACAGCGGAACTTGAACTGGTTCGGACACTTCCCTGGTTATTGTTCTCGGAGTTTGAACTGCTTCTTTTGATGGCGGGAGCCATCCTCCTTATGATGGCTGTCCGGCGGAAAGCGGCTCCTGTTCAGATTGGTTTGTTAGGTATGGGGACAGCGATCTGTATCCTGGAGCTTAGCTATTGTTTACTGCTTTCCCGCCTGGAGATGGCGGACGCCTTCAGGGAGGATGCGGTTATTGCTGCAATTGAGAAGGAGATGATCGTGACATTTCCCTTTCCGGTTCTTCTGCTTCTTTCTGCCTTATGTGCGCTGGACTTTGTGCTTGGCCTGTTCTGGGTACAGAAAGCCGGGGAAAGGATGATCTCCCTGGATTCGGTTAAGGAAAGCATGGATGATCTTTCATCCGGAATCCTTTTTGCGGATGAGAAAGGGAAAGTTGTTTTTCAGAATCTGCGCATGAAGGAATTGTGCCTGCTGCTCACAGGGGCAGAGCTGACGGACAGCCGCTCCTTCTGGGAGACGATACGGGAAAAGTCGGAACCGGTGAAAGATACCGGGGAAAGGTTTGTACGGCTTTCAGATGGCAGGGTTTTTATGCTTAGGCAGCGGTTCCTGCTCAATCAAAAGGAGAAACGTTCATACGAACAGATGACGGCGGTTGATATGACAGAGGAAGATCGCCTGCACAGACGCTTGGAGAGCGAGAGAGCGCGCCAGGAGGAGAGAAAGGAACGCATGCAGGCGTACAACCGAAATGTGGTGCAAGTGACGCGGGATGAGGAAATTTTGGCGGCAAAGATTCTTGTACACGATGAAATCGGACATGCACTTCTGGCGACCAGAAGATATCTGGAAAACCCGGATACGGATCAGGGAACCCATGTGCTGACGCTCTGGCGGGAAGTGGGAACTCTTCTGTCGGAGGAAAAGGCGGAAGAGGGAGAGGATGCCCTGGCCAATCTTCTGCACACAGCGGAGGCGATCGGTGTGCGCGTCGTCATGGACGGGCCTTTTCCGGAAGAAGGCCCGGAACGGGATGTTCTGCTTCAGGCCCTTCATGAGAGTATAACCAATCTGATCCGGCATGCCGGGGGAGATACGCTGTATGTGAATCTTTGGAGAAACGAAGAGGGACTGACGATGGTTATGACCAACAACGGATCGGCTCCGAAGGAAGAAATCGTGGAACGAGGCGGCCTGAAGTACCTCCGGGAGCGGGTGGAACGGCACGGCGGCATCATGCGCCTGCAAAGCAGGCCGGTGTTCGTGTTGTCGATGTCGTTTCTGACGGACGCAGGCGGAAGACATATTCTGCCCACGGATGCAAGCGTCAGCGAAGCAGAAGTGGCTGCAAAATAGTCATCCAGGGCCAGTAAGCCAGAGTTCAATTTTTCATTATGGGAGGAGGCGGCAAGACAATGGAAGAGACGAAAAAAATCAAAGTCCTGGTCGTGGATGACCAGCAGATGTCCAGACAGCTGTTTGAGATGTACGTGAAAAGCTCGGAAAAATATGAACTGGTATATTCTCTTGGAAATGCCATGTCCGCGGACCTCTATTGCCAGCAAAGACCGGTGGATTTAGTGCTCATGGATGTCCTCATGAAGGAAGGTATCGATGGGCTGGAGGCAGCCGCCCGCATAAAGAAAAACCAGCCGGGGATCAAAATCATCATCGTCACCTCCATGCCGGAAGTGTCTTACTTAAAGCGGGCGCGGGAGATTGGCGTGGACAGCTTTTGGTATAAGGAAACCAGCCGGGAGCCGATTTTAGAGATCATGGACCGCACCATAGCTGGAGAGCATATTTATCCGGACCAGACCCCGACATTGCAGCTGGGCTATGCCCTCAGCACCGATTTCACCGAACGGGAACTGGATATCCTTCGGGAGATGACGACGGGCGCATCGAATGCGGAGATCGCCGACACGTTGCACTTATCGCCCAATACGGTCCGGAATTACATTCAGCAGCTGATGAGTAAAACCGGATATAAATCCCGGACCGAGCTGGCTGTCAACGCCCGCGTGAAGGGGCTTGTGATCAGCCGGGAGGCTGGGAAAAGCTGACACGGGACGGTTCGGTGACAGGGGACGGGTCTGCAGGTGACAGGGGACGGGTCTGTGTCACAAAAGCTGACAGCTTTTGTGACACAGGCCCGTCCCCTGTCACCCTCCCCTGTCACCTTCCGTCCCCTTTTCTCACCCCTCTACACAACCCCAAAACTCCGCAACAGGAAGATTCCGATCGCCATCGTGACGGCGGACAGGAGCGAGGTGGCCATGACAATCCCGGCGCCTAGTTCCTCATCCCCGCCCATCTGCGCGGTCATGATGTAGCTGTTGGCGGCGGAGGGCACGGCGTGCAGGGTAAAGAGCGTGGCCAGTTCCTCTGCGGAGAAGCCGAAGGGAAGCGCCAGGAAAGTACAGATGAGCGGGGCCAGCACAATTTTGACCAGCGTGGCAATCGCGATGCCGCGGGGCTTGCTGGAGAAGGTTTCCGGGCGCAGGCTGGCGCCGATTAAAAGGAGTGCCATGGGCGTGGCCAGCTGTCCCAGGTATTTGAGCGTCTGGTTAACCATCACCGGAAGGGTGATGCCAAACCAGGAAAACGGGATGGCCGCGAGGATCGCCAGGATCAGCGGGTTTTTCACCAGGGAAAGAAGAATATCTTTCAGTTTCGGGCGCTTTCCGCTGGGGTCGTAGAGCGACAGGATGAGGATGGCGAGCACGTTATACAGCGGAATGACGAACGTGATCACCATGACAGCCGCCGTCAGAGTCTGGTTTGGCATCAGGCTGCGGCAGACAGCCAGGCCCACGTAGGCGAAGTTTCCGCGGAACGCCCCGTGTACGCAGGCGCTGATCTGCTCACGCGGGAGGAGCCGCGATGCCAGAAACCAGCCGAGGAAGAAGACGAGCAGGGCGCTTCCCAGGGCATACAGGACAAAGGACACGTGAAACGCGCTTTTAATGTCCGACCCGGCCACGTCCAGAAACAAGGTGGCGGGGAGCGCGTAATAGAATACAAGCGTAGAGGCCTTCTTCCGGAATTCCGCGGTGAGAAGGTCTTTTTCCTTCAGGAAAAAACCGATCAGGATCAGGAAAAAGATGGGGAGAACGGTGTTCAGACTGAAAATCAGATTGTTCATGGGACCGCCTTTCTAACAAGGTTATGTTATACTTCGGGAAATAGGACTGTTGCCGTTTTCCATTAAGTATGATATGATAAAGAACGATGCGCAGCTATTGCTGTCGGTGCGGAAACCTGCGGAGTAAATCGCCGGTTTTCCAGGTGTTTGAAGTGCGGATATCACGCCGCAAGGGGGTTTTTATGAAAAAGGTTACGTATTTCCATCTGCCGACCTGCCCGTACTGTATTCAGGCGGATGAGATCATCCGGGAGCTTATAAGCGAACATCCGGAATATGCGGCAGTAGAGTTTGAAAAAATCAATGAGATGGAGCATCCGGAAATTGCGGATCAATACGATTACTATGCCAATCCGAGCATGTTTATCGGGCATGAAAAGATCTATGAGTCGCATCTCTTTGAAAAGAAAGAGGAGGCCAGAGGACACATCCTGGAAGTCTTCCGCCGCGCCATGGAAGAGTAGCCGATTACTGATCTTCCTTAGTATAGGCGCAGAATGAAAAATGCGCAAGGGAAAAGGAGGAAAATTCGCTATGGGCGAGGACAGGCAGGATCAGATCGGGAGCGGTGAGGGATTTTCCTTTGCCGAGGTACAGGAAGCCAAGCGCTATCTGTACGATGCCATGACGATCGGGGAAAAGCTCCTCATCAGCGGCGCGGAAGTAAGCCGCGTCGAAGATACCATCAGCCGCATCTGCCGGGCGTACGGGGCCGAGCGGGTGGATGTGTTTTCCATCACCTCCTCCATCGTGGTGACGATCCACGGGGCTGCGTTCGGAACGGTGACACAGACGCGAAGGGTGCTGGGAATGCAGTACGACATGCACCGGCTGGAGATGCTCAATCAGCTCTCGCGTGAGATTTGCGCGCATGTGCTTAAGACGCCCGAGCTGGAGAGGCGCCTGAAAGAAATCGAAGGGGAGAAGGAATATCCATTCCCGGTTTTGGTGTTCGCGTATGGGCTGATCTCGGCAGCTTTCTCGGTCTTGTTCGGCGGGAGTCTTCTGGACGCCGTGGCCTCGGCCCTCATCGGCTTTTCGCTGAAGCCCGCGCAAAGGGAGTTAAAACGCATGCAGATCAACACGCTGCTGTCGTCCTTTGTCTGCTCGGTGGCCGGCGGTCTTCTGGCGGTGCTGCTCGTAAGGCTTGGCCTGGGGCAGTCGGTGGACAAAATCAACATCGGCAATATCATGCTTCTGATCCCCGGCGTGGCCATGACAAACGGAATCCGGGACATGTTTAACGGCGATATGGTCTCCGGTCTGATCCGGTTTTTCGAGGCGCTTTTGATCGCGGTGTCTCTGGCGTTAGGGTTTGTCTTTATCACATCGAGAATGTAGAAAGAACCGGGGGAGACAGGCGTGAAGGAAATTATCTGGCAGCTGGCAGGGGCCTTTTTTGGCTCTCTGGGCTTTTCCATTTTGTATAATATCAAGCGGGACAAACTGTTTCCCGCGGCTTTTGGGGGATTTCTTTCCTGGGGGATTTATCTGCTGTTTGCGCCGCTTCAGCTTAGCGACGCGGTCCGCTATCTGATCGCCACCTTTTTCGTGACCTTGTATGCCGAGCTCATGGCCCGGAAGATGAAAACGCCGGCCACGCTGTTTCTGGTGCCAGCCACGATCCCGCTCATTCCGGGCGGATCGCTGTACTACACCATGCAGGCGCTGACGATGGGAAACCGGGAAGAATTTTATGAGCGGGGCGTATACACGCTTCTTCTGGCGGGGGCCATCGCCGGCGGGATCCTGCTTGCCATGACGGCCTGGCGGATCGTGGCGCGCCTGACGCAACTGGAGTACATGCAGAAAAGATAAAAAGCAGCACAGTCTGGGGCCTGTGCTGTATAAAGATACAAAGAGAGGAACACACATTTTGCACGATTTTCACTATGCCATCTTTGACATGGATGGCACTTTAATCGACTCCATGAAGTACTGGAAAAATCTTGGACGGGATTTCCTGATCGCGAACGGCTGCACCGTTCCGGAGGATATGTCCGCCACCTTGCAGGCACTTTCCACGCGGGAAGGCGCCGACTATTTTTCCAGGGAGCTGGGAGTCAACAAATCCGGGACGGAGATCCTGGACGAGCTGCACAAGACCATGATCCGGAATTACCGCGAGAAGGTGGAATGTAAAAAGAACGCGAAGGAATACGTGGAGAGCCTGCATGGCCGGGGCGTGAAGATGTGCATCGCCACGGCGACGCCTTTTCACATGGCCACGATCCCACTTAGAAAACTGGGGCTGTTGCCGTATTTTTCCTTTATCTTAGACACGGAGGAGGCCGGTATTTCCAAGGCCAGTCCGGAGGTGTACGATCTGGCTGCCAGGCGCCTGGGGGCGGAGAAGGAAGATGTGGTCATCTTTGAGGACGCGGCGTACGCGCTGCAGACGGCGCATGCGGCCGGCTACTACACGGTAGCGCTTGAGGATGCGGAGGCAGGGATGACGGAGGAGATCCGGCAGATCTGCGATGAGTACTGGACGGAGTTTCCGAGCGTACCGTAAGGGCGCATGTGGGTTTTGCAGGAAAGTTTTACATGGGGGGAATGGGGAAAGATGGTTTTAGCGGGGAAGCGGTGTATTTCCTGCTAAGGCAGTCGGTCCCTGAATAAGAGGGGGAAGATCAGTATGAGGGACAACTACGGGAGAGACATCACGTATCTGCGGTTATCGGTGACGGAGCTGTGCAATCTGCGCTGCCGTTACTGCATGCCGGAGGACGGGATTTGCAAGAAGAAGCACGAGGAGATGCTGACCCAGGAGGAGATGATCAGCGCGGTGAAGGCTGCCGCTTCTCTTGGGGTGAAAAAGCTGCGCGTGACGGGGGGCGAGCCGCTCGTAAAGCGCGGCATCGTGGAGATGTGCCGGGAGATGGCGACTGTGGAGGGCATCCGGGAAGTGTGCCTGACCACCAACGGGACCCTGTTGCCGCAGATGGCGAAGGATCTGCACGAAGCGGGCGTGAAACGCCTGAACATCAGTCTGGATACGCTGGACGAAGAAAAGTACCGGTATATTACCCGCATCGGCGAATTAAAGGATGCCCTGGCGGGAATCCGCGCCGGTCTTGAGGCGGGATTTGAGAAAATCAAGCTGAATGCGGTCTTAATCGGCGGCTTTAACGATGGGGAGATCCCTGCACTCGCCAATCTGACCCGGGAATATCCGGTGGATATGCGGTTTATCGAGATGATGCCCATGTACGACAGCGGGGATTTCGGGCCGGAGGCGTTTATCTCCGGGGATACGGTTTTAGAGAAGCTGCCGGAGCTAAAAGCGCTGCCGCCGGACGGGAGCGTGGCGAGGCTGTATCAGCTGCCGGGCGCCCTGGGAAATATCGGGCTGATCAATCCGGTCAGCGCGCATTTTTGCCGGGAGTGCAACCGCCTGCGGCTGACGGCGGACGGGAAAATCAAGCCTTGTCTGCACGCGCCGGCCGAGTACTCCATCAAGGGGCTTTCGGAGGAGCAGATGAGAGAGCAGTTCCTGGCGGCCATCTGCGGCAAGCCGAAGTGGCACGGGGAGCTGAACTATGAGAGCCGGAGCCAGGCGATGAGGAATATGAATCAGATTGGCGGTTAAAGAAGGAAGGAGACTTAAACAGATGGGCTATCAGGCAGCGGTGATTACCGTAAGCGACAAGGGATACAAGGGAGAAAGAGAAGACAAAAGCGGCCCGGCCGTAGCGGAAATGCTGACGGAGGCTGGCTTTGAGGTGGTTTATACCGGCATGGTGCCGGATGAGAAAGCGATGATTGAGGCAGAATTGATCATCTGCGCGGACGAAAAGCACATTCCGCTGGTCGTCACGACCGGAGGCACCGGCTTTTCGCAGCGGGATGTGACGCCAGAGGCCACGCTGGCCGTCATCGAGCGCGAGGCGCGCGGCATTCCGGAGACCATGCTGTACGAAAGTTTGAAGATCACCCCCAGGGCGTGCTTAAGCCGCGCAGTGGCCGGCCTTCGGGGAAAGACGCTCATCATCAACCTTCCGGGCAGTGTGAAGGCCGCAAAGGAGAATCTGGCGGCGGTGCTGCCGGCGCTTGAGCATGGCCTTCAGATGCTGATGGCGGATGGATCGACGGAGCACTAGGTGAAAGAGGTTTTGTGAAAGCGATTGCGTTCGGCTTTCATGGTATGAGGAGCAGTGCGTCAGCGCTGCATAAGGGGTATGATGGAATTTACGCATTTTAACGAGGAAGGCCGCGCGAAGATGGTGAACGTGGGGGAGAAGCCCGTGACGGAGCGCATCGCGGTGGCGGCCGCGCGTGTCCTGGTAAACCGGGAAACCTTCGAACTGATCCGCACCGGCGGCATGAAAAAAGGAGATGTGCTGACAGTCGCCCAGGTGGCGGGGGTCATGGGGGCCAAGCGCACACCGGATCTGATCCCGATGTGCCATCCGGTGATTGTAAACGGCATTGACCTGCACCTTTCACTGGACGAGGAGCGCTCAAGCGTAGAAATCGAGGCCACCGTTTCCTGCTCCGGTCAGACCGGCGTGGAAATGGAAGCGCTGACGGCGGTCAGCACCGCGGCGCTCACCGTGTACGATATGTGCAAGGCGGTTCAGAAGGACATGGTGATCACGGACATACGGCTGCTGAAGAAAAGCGGCGGCGTGCATGGGGACTACAAGAGGGCAGAGGGATAAGGAACGTCCATGAGACATAAGTTCTTTTCTATGACATCGTGACAGAGATAAGAGGAGAAAGACGATGACGGGAGTAATTCAGGCAGTTTGTATCAGCGAGAAGAAAGGACAGCAGAAGCACCCGGTGGATGTGGTGCAGCTTGTGCCGCACGAAGGAATTCCGGGGGATGCCCACGCAGGCGACTGGCACCGCATGGTCAGCCTGCTCAGCGCGGAAAGCGTCGCGAAGCTTCAGGAGAAAATCTCTTTTCCGCTGAAACCCGGTGCTTTTGCGGAAAATATCCTGGTGGAGGGCATTCTGGTTTACACCCTTCCGGTTGGAACCAGACTTTCCGTGGGAAGTGCCGTGTGTGAGGTGACCCAGATTGGAAAGGAATGCCATGCGGACTGCGCCATCCGGCAGCAGGCCGGCGACTGCGTCATGCCGCGGGAAGGAATTTTTGTGCGCGTCCTGGAGGCAGGCGAGGCGAAGGCCGGAGATCTGGTGAAGGTGCTGTAAGGAACTTTATGCGCAGGGTTATCTTATGAGGTTATAAGAAGCGTTTGTGGTGCTTTCTTTGAGATTGTGCTGTGAAATATGCAGAGAATACGAATACGTAGAACCGAGATAAAGGAGGAGATCAAATGGTTTGTCATGAAGTACCGGTTATCAAGGAAAATGTAAGAGGGGGAAAGGGACATGTAATTTTCCATTACATTATGTCCGAAAATGAGCTGATGGGACACGCGACCATGTATGCCCGTGTCGTCATTCCGCCTCACTGCAGCATCGGCCTGCATCAGCATATCGGAAACACGGAACCGTACTACATCCTGAAAGGGGAAGGCATCTTCACCGATGCGGACGGCTCCAAAGTGACCGTCCACGCGGGGGATATCTGCAAGATCGAGTGCGGGGAAAGCCATGCCATGGAAAATGAGAGCGAAGAGGACCTGGAGATGATCGCGCTCATTATCAACGAAGGACCGAAGGAATAAAGAATCTGTAAAAGAATCATACCGAATGATGATTAAAGCGGGAACTACCAGAAAGGAAGTTCCCGCTTTCTTTTATGGGGGGGGCACGAAAAAGGTGCCGGCACGGTTATGAATATAAAAAAGAGGAACGGAGGAAACGAAAACATGAAAATCAGAACCTATGCGGAGATGATTGTAGGAACGCTTCTGATGGCGGTGGCCATCAACTTTTTCTTTGAGCCGGTGGAGATGGTGCCGGGAGGGTTTACCGGCCTGGCCATCATTTTACAGCATCTGACCGGGAGGGTGATCCCCGGGGGAATCCCGGTCTGGATGGGCAACATTTTCCTCAATATTCCACTGATTCTGATCGCCATCAAGGTGCGCGGCTGGGCGTTCATGAGACGGACGCTGGCGGCCTCGGTGCTGTTCTCTCTGTGGCTGTTTCTGATTCCGCAGATCGATTTTGCCAACGGCAACCTGTTCCTCATCGCCGTGTTCGGCGGCGCGTTTATGGGCGTGGGACTGGGCCTTGTGTTCCTGGGAAAGGCCACGACCGGTGGAACCGATACCGTGGCGGCGCTGTTTCAGAAGCTGATGCCGCAGGTGAGCGTGGCCCGTATTCTGCCTTATCTGGACGGAGCCATTATCCTGCTTGCCATGTTCCTGATCGGGATAGAGGTATCTCTGTACGCGGTCATCACGGTGGTCCTTTCCGGGCGCATCGCGGATGAAATCATCACCGGTTCTAAGAATGCCTGCTGCGCCTACATCATATCCGAGAAAAAGGCGGAAATTGCGAATGAGATCATGAATGGCCTGAACCGCGGTGTGACGCAGCTTTCCGGTACGGGAATGTACACCGGAAGCGAGAAGCCGGTGCTGTTCTGCGCCATCTCTCCCCGCGAGACGGTCGCGTTAAAGGATCTGGTGTTCCAGATCGATGAGAAGGCCTTCCTGATCATGTCCGATGCCCGCGAAGTAAGGGGCGAGGGCTTTATGGAGTATAGCAGGGAGGAGTTGTAGAGGAGAGCAGTTTTGAATTTTTAAAGACCGCCCCTTTACATTTTCAAGCGACGTGTATATAATAGGGAAAAGATTTTGACGGCTTCCTTGGTCTTGGACTGACGAAAGCCTGAATAATTATTCAACAGGAGAGGACAACATGGAAAAGAAAAACATTGACTGGTCGAACCTTGGATTTGGCTATCAGATCACCGATTACCGCTACGTTTCAAACTATAAGAACGGCGCCTGGGATGACGGCGCGATCATCACCGATCCCAACATCGTGATCAACGAGTGCGCAGGCGTTCTGCAGTATTCCCAGTCCGTCTTTGAGGGACTGAAGGCTTATACGACGCAGGATGGACACATCGTCTGCTTCCGCCCCGACCTCAACGCGGAGCGCATGGAGACTTCCGCGAAGAAGCTCGAGATGCCGGTATTCCCGAAGGAGCGCTTTATCGCGGCTGTGAAGGAAGTCGTGAAGGCAAACGATGCATGGGTTCCTCCGTACGGCACCGGCGCGACGCTGTATATCCGTCCGTATATGTTCGGCAGCAACTCCGTCATCGGTGTGAAGCCGGCGGATGAATATCAGTTCCGTATTCTGACCACGCCTGTTGGCCCGTACTTCAAGGGCGGCGTCCGTCCACTTACGCTGCGCGTTTCCGATTTTGACCGTGCGGCCCCCAGAGGAACCGGCAACATCAAGGCTGGCTTAAACTACGCCATGAGCCTTCACGCCATCGTGACCGCTCACGCCGAAGGCTATGATGAGAACCTGTTCTTAGATCCCGCAACCCGCACGAAGGTGGAAGAAACCGGCGGCGCGAACTTCCTGTTCGTGACGAAGGACGGCAAGGTGGTAACGCCGAAGTCCGACAGCATTCTTCCTTCCATCACCCGTCGCTCGCTGGTTCAGGTCGCGAAAGAGTACCTTGGCCTGGAAGCGGAGGAGAGAGAGGTTTACCTGGACGAACTGAAAGACTTCGCGGAGTGCGGTCTGTGCGGTACGGCTGCCGTTATCTCCCCGGTTGGCAAGATCGTGGATCACGGCAAGGAAATCTGCTTCCCGAGCGGTATGCAGGAGATGGGCCCGATCACCAAGAAGCTGTATGATACCTTAACCGGCATCCAGATGGGCCGCATCGAGGCTCCGAAGGGCTGGATTGAAGTGATTGAATAATTGACTGAAAAAAGGCTGTCGCTTATGGGCGACAGCCTTTTTTGATGGCGACAGGCCTTTTGTTTTAAGCGTTCTTTTGGTAGATGGCGTACAGCCCTTTCATGAACAAATCCTCATCCACCTCAATCCGGTGCCGGCAAAGGGGCGCAAGAAGACTGGCATCCCACCCGGTGGCCAGATACGTCGGGGTAGAAGAAAGCGTTTCGGAAAGTCGATCCAGCATACCGTCCACCAGCGCGGCGCCGCCCAGCAAAATCCCACTCTGGATGCATTCCTGGGTGTTGCGCCCGGTTACGTGCGCGGGGGGAGTGAGGGGAACCTGAGAGAGCAGAGCGGCCTTATTCGTCAAAGCATCCAGAGACAGACGAAGTCCGGGGGCAATGGAGCCGCCGATGTAAGCGCCTTTTTCATTGAGAACCGAAAAGGTCAGGCAGGTACTCATATCAATCAGAATGAGGGGGAGCGGATAGCCGTTCACAGCGGCGACGGCCCCGACCACCCGATCACTGCCGAGCCTGGCGGGGTCATCAATCTTGATGTTTAACCCGCTTTTCACACCCGGGCCGACGGTCAGGATTTTTCCGCAGCCCGTCGCTTTTTTCACAGCTTCCAGCAGCACGCTGTTTAGCTGCGGCACCACGGACGCGAGAATGGCCCCCTCGACATCCGCGGGAGACAGATGATTAAACTCGAACGCATGGCGAAAGGATACGGCGTATTCCAACGCGGTCTTACTCAGATCCGCAGATAGACTCTCCGTGAACAGAATGGTTTCCTTATTCATACAGCCGATCCGGATCCGGCTGTTTTCGGCTTCCAGCATGAAAATCATGGCAATATCTCCTTAAAACGGTTGCTATTCATGGAACGATAGCAATGTCAGAGCGCTATTGGCCCGTGAACAGTCACTTGAAATGCAAGCTGATTGTAGTATAAAACGGGGGAAAGCACAAGCCCGACTGTCGTTAGTCTTTGGAAGATTTTTACGTGGGAATGTCAGTCCTGCCATTGTTCAGGAGACGGCGAGAAAACATACGCTGAAAGATTATTATGCGCTGCCTGAGGATAAAAGGGTTGAATTGATTGATGGCACCTTCTATGATATGTCTTCTCCTTCGACAATCCATCAGCATCTGGCAGGCTTGGCCTATCATCAGATTATAAACACGGCGCGTAAAACCCTGGCCGACAAAGTCGCCCTGCGGATGTAAGCGCCAAAAACAGCATGCTTTTTCTAGTGTAAAAAATCTCTCAATTCAGAGAGAAAATCAGACCAAGCCCTTGCATTTTCTGTGCTTTTAGAGTATACTACAATTGCGAAGAGAACACAGGTTCTGTGCCGAAAAGTACATGCGTTTCATGTCTAAAATGAGCGAAAGGAGGTTCCGCATGAATACGATTGATTCCCAATACGATCCGAGTATTAAACATCCTGCTAACTATATGCTGGACGATTTTAAAGTGGATAAATTGGGCAGGAAGTCTAAGCAGGAATTCCTTCACGCCACGTTGACACAACTGTTCGAACAGGACACCTACTCATCCAGAGCTGTGCGCAATACCTGTAACTTTCACATTCGCAATGTCCGATCCGCAGTGTGCAAATCACCGGAAGAGCGAACCCATAATGAAACCCTGGCGATGCATAACGTGTTTCTGGCTGTCGCCTCCCTTAACAGGCGGGCTGATGAAGAATATTGCAAAAAGAAGTATGAGATTGCTCATAACGATGATCTGTCTGCCATGGAGAAGGCTTACAGCTTATACGAGTTAAGCCTGGACGCTGAAAAAGATTACACTCCGTATCCGTTATACGGAAAATGGATGCTTTCATACCGTGTCCTGGACGAGATGCTGAAAGTTACAAATGATCCCGGCTATTACGGATGCACCTCACAGGTAAACCAACAGGCAATCAAGAAAACAATCGACTCATGGAAAAGCTATTTTGCTGTCCTGAAGGATTACCGCATACAACCCTGGAAATACAACGGTAAACCTCACGCACCCGGATATATTCAGGACAAACATACCACGGCACGTTACACCTACCAGGTTTGCAAATTCTCCACAAAGAACGGCAAGGCTTATCTTAGATTTACAAACTGCAAAGAGGTCCTTTGCATCGGCCCTGCAGATCTTTACAAGGGAAAATTCAAACAGGCAGAGGTTGTGTGTCTGGGTTGTACGTATAGCGTCCACGTTACAATGGATGACGGGATCACTATGCCTGAGGCTCCTGAACACCCTGTCCGCATCATGGCCATGGATCCGGGATGTACAAATTTCACGACCGTTGTGACCAATACAGGTATGACCCCGTTCATTCTGGACGGGAAACGGTTAAAGAGCATCAACCGCAATTTCAACAAGGTACGCGCCAAACTGATCTCCGATCTGACCAGAGGTCAGGAAACCGAACGTTCCAATAAACATTCCAGACGTTTGGATGCCATGTCAGATAACCGTGCCAATATGCTGACCGATTTGTTTTACAAGTACGCTCACTATGTCTGCCGGCTTGCCAAAGCAGACGGCGTTGAAGTGATTGTCGTGGGACATAACAAGGGGCAGAAACAGGAAATTTCCATCGGCGGTGTCAACAATCAGAATTTCGTGCCCATTCCGTACACTACATTCATCTGGAAACTGCGCTGTGTGGCTGCCAAGTACGGGATTGCTGTTGTGGAGCGTGAAGAAAGTTATACTTCCAGAGCCAGTTTTCTCGACAGGGATGACATCCC
>JAFVBO010000057.1 GCA_017479935.1 Lachnospiraceae bacterium | reverse complement strand
GCTGCAAGACTTTGGGATATCGACAGCGGTACCATCCGTGTCGGTGACGTGAACGTAGCAGATATCGACCCGGAAACGCTGCTTACCGATTACTCCATGGTGTTCCAGGACGTGGTATTGTTTGACGATACCGTGATGGAAAATATCCGTCTGGGCAGGCACGGTGCTTCAGATGAAGAGGTTCTGGCCGCCGCCAGGGCAGCCAACTGTGACGAGTTCGTAGAGAAGCTTCCGCAGGGCTATGCCACGCCCATCGGAGAAAACGGAGCAAAGCTCTCCGGAGGAGAACGCCAGCGGATCTCTATTGCCCGTGCACTTTTAAAGAATGCCCCGATCGTGCTCCTGGATGAAGCGACGGCTTCTCTTGACGTAGAGAACGAGACTAAGGTGCAAGGCGCGCTGTCACGGCTGCTCTTAGGAAAAACGGTACTGGTTATCGCCCACCGCATGCGTACTGTGGAAGCGGCGGATAAGATCGTTGTTCTGGCCGATGGCAAGGTGGCCGAAGAAGGAAGCCCTTCCGAACTTTTTGCAAAGGAGAACAGCCTTTTCAGGCGCATGACGCAGCTGCAGAATGCCAGCGCAGGATGGAGCATCTGATCCTATGATAACGTCTTCTGGTCTACGGATAATTACTCCATGCCGAATCCGGTTCCAAGGGTGGACACGAAAATCGAGTATTGGTACGGCGAGGAAGAAAAACGGGCAAGAGAAAAGGAACACGATATCGAATTTGTCAGCCGAACCTATCCGCAGACGGTGTTCAGAGAGTTCAAAGGCCTGGCCCATGCGGAACTTGTAATGATGTTCCCGGAGCGATTTGCGCGTGAAGTGAAAAGATTCCTGGAAGAATAACAGGAACACAGCAAAAGCGTTATACGGAGGTCTGAATATGAAGAAGTTCGTCTGATCGATACTGCAGATGGGACTTTTATGGGGAAAACAGAAGCGTCCTGGCTGGGCCTTGCGGGTTCGACGCTGCTTGTGGGAAAGAAATAGACAAGCATAATGCTTTCCGTGACTGCGGATACAGAAGAAAGGATTGAGCCATGAAATATCATATTGAGAAAAACACGGTGCAGGAGACCCTGGTCATCCCACTGTTCGGGCGGCTGGTGTGCTCCGAGCGCTTTCCGGAGTTGTTTTCGGATCCGGAGGCCAAGCGGATCTGCGACAGCCTGGACTACGATTTTGCGGAGAAACGAAAGAAAATGGAATCTGCCGCGGGTCTTTTCGGGGCGCTGGAGGTGGCGCAGCGGCAATATGACCTTCGCTGTGAGGTGGAGGCGTATTTGAAGGAGCATCCGAAAGCTGCTGTCGTGAATCTCGGCTGCGGCCTGGACGACACTTTTTCGAAGGTCGATAACGGGCAGTGCAAGGGGTATAACATCGACCTTCCAGATGTGATCAAGGTGCGAAATGACCTGCTTCCTGCAGGCGATCGGGAGACAAATCTGGCCTGTGATCTGAATGATTTTTCCTGGATGGATGAAATCGACGCGTCGGACGGGGCCGTCTTCTTTGCAGCCGGCGTATTCTACTATTTCAGGACCGCAGATGTGAAAAAGCTGTTTCAGGCGATGGCTGAGCACTTTCCCGGAGGCGTGCTGGCTTTCGATTCCTGCAACGAGCGCGGTGCAAAGCTGATGCGGAAGACCTGGCTGAAGGAGGCTGGGATCACGGACGTTAGCGCCTATTTCTCCCTGGAGGATGAGGCAGTGCTGAACGCATGGAGCGACCGGTTTGCAACGGTCACGGCGAAAAGCTACATGCGAGGATACCGGGACATTTACAGCGAAGTCGGCTTGTTCCATAAGCTGATGATCCGTTTCTGCGACGGGCTTGTCAGGATGAAGATCGTAAAGATCGTCTTCAGAGAATAAGCAAATGACCAGAAAAGAACAGATCAAATGGCTGACAGGGGACCTTTCGCTCACTATAATAGATGAATGAGATCACAGGAGAAAAAAGTCATGAAACATCCAGATAAATGGCGGGAAACCATAGATCCGTTCTCGCTCCCTTATAGGTCCTTCCATCCAATAGAAATTCTTGGCTATCCTCATGCCGGTAATGACGTATTCCATGCCAGGGGTATCTACGAAGGCAAAGAAGTCCGGGCCTACATCAAAGTCGCAAGACAGAAGGGTGCGGCGATTGAAAACGAGGTGTCGGTTCTGTCGCAGCTCCATTCGCCAATTTATCCCAAAGTCATAGATTGTGGGTTTGCCAGAACACCTTTTTCCGTGACGTTGGAGCTGCCGGGCGAACGGCTGTCGGTTATTGTGGGCGAAAACGAAATGTTGGAATCTCTCAGCTTTATGGAGGAATACGGCGCAACGCTGGCAACACTCCATCAGCTTCGCGTTTCTGCAGAACCAGTCAAGGACAGAAAGTTTTTCCACGCGCCGCCGGACGAACTCTTAAAAACCTTGGACTTGGAGGAATGCAAAGGCTTTTTTGCAAATCCTCCCAAGAACGCTGTTCAATGCTTTTGCCACGGAGATTTCCACTATGCGAATATCCTGTGGGACAGGCGTCATATTAGCGGGATCTTGGACTTTGAACTGTCCGGTATAGGAAACCGTGATTTTGATGTCGCGTGGGCAATGTTCCGGCGACCTGGGCAGAAGTTTATGAAAACGGAAGCGGAACAGGCTGCATTTCTGAAGGGATATCAACAGGTTGCGCCATGTGATCGAAATGCAATCCGTTATTACATGGCTCAGTGCTATGTATATTTCCTGCAATTCAGCGGAGATGACACAGAGTATTGCGATTATATTCGCTCTTGGCTAAAAGAACGCTGACAGGGGACGGTTCTGTGTCAGAATTTCTGACACAGAACCGTCCCCTGTCAGCGAAAAAGCGTAAGAAATAAATGCATATTGACACGGTGTCAGAGATGATGTACAATTCACATGCTGACACTATGTTAGCACGATCATATGAGCCGTAACACGCAAGCGCGTTTCGCGGAAAGTGAGGAGGAAAACAGATATGAATCAGAAGATTGTACAGACCGCAGGGAGAAATCAGCTGGGAGAATTTGCACCCATGTTTGCGCATCTGAATGACGATGTGCTCTTTGGAGAGGTGTGGAATGAAGAGGCCATCGACGTAAAGACCAAATGCATTATCACGGTTGTATCTCTGATGGCGTCCGGAATCACGGATTCCTCTCTGAGCTATCATCTGCAGAACGCGAAGGCGCACGGCGTGACAAAGGAAGAGATCGCCGCGATCATCACCCACGCCACCATGTACGTGGGCTGGCCGAAGGGCTGGGCCGTTTTCAGACTGGCAAAGGAAGTCTGGAGTGAGGAAGAGCCCGCACTGACAGAGAAGGACAGATACCAGAATACGATCTTTTTCCCGATTGGTGAGCCCAATCCGTATGGGCAGTTTTTCGTAGGGCAGAGCTATCTGGCTCCCGTGTCCACGGAGCAGGTACCGGTCTTCAACGTAACCTTTGAGCCTGGATGCCGCAATAACTGGCACATCCACCACGCAAAGAGCGGCGGCGGACAGATGCTGATCTGCGTAGGCGGAAAGGGATACTATCAGGAATGGGGAAAGGAGCCTGTTGAAATGACACCCGGTACGGTGGTCAACATCCCGGCAAATGTCAAGCACTGGCACGGCGCCGCGCCGGATTCCTGGTTCTCGCATCTGGCCATTGAGGTGGCTGGGGAAGAAACCAGCGCGGAGTGGCTGGAAGCCGTGAATGCGGAGGATTACAATAAACTTTAAAGGCCATGCGATGGCAGGCTTTGGCGGCGCGATCAAGAATGTCGGCATCAGCATTTCCTCCCCGAGCGGGAAGGTGTACGTCCATACGGCCGGCATGAAGGATAGGAAATGGGGACTGTTTGGCATAATCCCGGCCTGTCTTCTGGGGATCGCATCGCCCTTATGCATGTACGGAACGATCCCGATCGCAGCCTCATTCCGAAAGCAGGGCATGCGGGAGGACTATCTTGCGGCATTCATGATGGCATCCATCCTGCTCAATCCGCAGCTGATCATTTACAGCGCGGCGTTGGAAACGACAGCCTTGACGGTCAGGATCGTCACATGCTTCCTGTGCGGCTGCGCAGCCGGCCTTCTGATTTTTCTGTTTTACCGGAACCGGGAGTTCTTTGATTTCAGCGGCTTTGAAGAAAAGGCCAGTCATGATACACATCCCAACCTGCTGATCCGATACCTGCTGAATGTGTGGAGAAACATGAAGGCAACCGGGCTGTATTTTCTTTTCGGCATTCTCTTGTCTGCCTTATTCCAGCGCTATGTCCCGCAGGATCTGATGACCAGGGTATTTGGCGGAAATGAAGCCTGGGGTGTTCTCATGGCGGCGACGATCGGCGTGCCGCTTTATGCCTGCGGCGGCGGAACGATCCCACTCCTGAAACAGTGGCTTTGGGAGGGAATGAGCATGGGGAGCGCGGCCGCTTTTATGATTACGGGGCCTGCCACAAAGATCACGAACCTGGGCGCGCTGAAGATTGCGATGGGATGGAAACGGTTTGCGCTGTACATGGTCTTTGTCATGCTGTTTTCGTTTTTGTGCGGGCTGGCGGTGAACCTGGTTGTGTGATTGGGGGGATTTTGTCCGGTTATCGCAACACGCAGGTTGCGGAGGTTCGATTTCCGCTTGTTCTTGTGATATGCAGATTAGGAATGTCACGATATTCGTTATAACCATTAGCGAGGCTTGCATGAATCCCATATAATGTGACTGTATCCAAAAAACAGGTAAAAAGAGAGGGATAAGCAATGAAAAAGTGGCTCTTAAGTGTTTTTATCATGGTAGCGATACTCACAGCTATGGCCAGATGTGGGAGCAGGCAGGAGAATGATACACCTGCGATTCCGACTGAAGAGGAGACAGTAGCAGCTCAGACGACCGATCCGGAGAGTACGGAGGAACAGGCAACAGAACAGCCGGTCACGGAAGAAGCTTTCATAGAAGAAACCATCGTAGAGGAAGAGATAGAAGAGCCGCCGGTTATTGAAGAAGTTGTCATAGAGGAGGTTACGGAGAAGATGCTCAGGATGATGATCGGAGATACGATGGTTGCCGTCGAATGGGAAGACAATGCATCAGTAGAAGCGCTGAAGGCGCTGTGCGAAGATGAGCCGCTTGTGATCCGGATGTCCATGTATGGTGGCTTTGAGCAGGTGGGCCCTATCGGCACAAGACTTCCCTCCGATGATGTACAGACCATTACGTCTGCCGGGGATATCGTGCTGTACTCCTCCAATCAGATCGTGGTGTTCTATGGCTCCAATTCCTGGGCTTATACAAGACTGGGCCATGTGATCGATCAGGACGCGTCCGGAATGGCCAGCCTCCTTGGCAATGGAAACGTGACGATCACGCTTCGTATGGAGGACGTAGTATACTAAGCTTCCCTCGAGGTGACAGGGGACGGGCCTGTGTCACATTAAAAAAGTGACACAGGCCCGTCCCTTGTCACCTCACGATGAGATCCTGATGCTTAAAGAGCTGACGGATGGAAATAATTCTTGACAGTATCTGGCATTCTGGCTAGAATGAAATAGGCATAATGTGACAGGGGAGGCTCACGCAGTCTGTGACGATTCTCCCGGTTCTATGGCTGATCGCAACAGGCTGTGCTGTCTGTCATGTGCTTAGACAGCAGACACTGGTGTCCCGGAAAGTCCGCTTAAACGATTGAAAATCTCCCATAACAGAGGCACACAAAGGCTCGTTGCAGGCTTGTTATGCAAGGGGTCTGTTTTAGATTCTTATGATATCGCCCGGTTGCGGTGCGTAGGGGCGATCTCATATGGTATGGCGCGGCTGTAACGCCGCAGGGAGATTTCTTGCATCCTCACTCCGCTTTCATAAAAATAGGAGGCAGCAAATGGCTTTGCTCACCATTAAGAATTTGACGCTAGGGTATGATTCTCAGGCAATCGTGGAGAATCTGAACTTTTCCGTCAACACAGGCGATTACCTGTGCATTGTAGGGGAAAACGGATCCGGAAAATCCACACTCATGAGAACCCTGCTGCATCTGCAGGCACCCATGAGCGGAGAAATACGAATGGGAGACGGCCTGAAAAAGAACGAGATCGGCTATCTGCCTCAGCAGACCATCGTGCAGAAGGATTTCCCGGCATCCGTGAGAGAGATTGTACGCTCCGGATGCCTGGCGCGCTGCGGGCTGAGGCCCTTCTATAACGCGGAAGAAAAGCGGCTCGCGGAGGAAAGCATGGAGCGCATGGGCATCACAGGCCTGGCAAACCGCTGTTACCGGGAGCTCTCGGGAGGCCAGCAGCAAAGAGTTCTGCTGGCCAGAGCCCTCTGTGCCACGCAGAAGGTGCTGCTCCTTGATGAGCCGGTGTCCGGCCTGGATCCCATGGTGACCGCGCAGATGTATGCGCTGATTGAAGGCCTGAACCGGGACGGCCTCACCATCATCATGATTTCGCATGACATTGCCGCCGCGGTGAAGTATGCCAGTCATATTCTGCATATCGGATCGTCGGTCTTCTTTGGAACCAGGGAAGAGTACCTGAAAAGCGAGATCGGAAAGTTCTTCATCAAGCAGCAGAAAGGAGGAGAGATGGCATGATCGAGAAACTCATGATGTATCTGCAGTACCCGTTTGTGCGCTATGCGCTGATCGTCGGCGTGCTGATTGCCCTGTGCTCCTCGCTTTTAGGGGTGACGCTGGTGTTGAAACGCTTTTCCTTTATCGGAGACGGGTTATCGCATGTGGCGTTCGGAGCCATTGCCATCGCGTCCGTGCTCAATCTGAACGACGAAATGCTGCTGGTGTTGCCGGTGACGGTGATCAGCGCTGTCCTGCTGCTTCGCACGGGGCAGAACACAAAGATCAAGGGAGATGCGGCCATCGCCATGATCTCCGTCGGGGCTTTAGCTTTCGGCTACCTGATCATGAATATCTTTTCGACTTCATCGAACCTGTCCGGCGATGTGTGCAGCACCCTGTTCGGATCCACCTCCATCCTGACATTAAAGGAACAGGAAGTGTGGCTGTGCACCGTGTTATCCATCGCCGTGGTGATCATCTTCGTGCTGTTTTACAACAAGATTTTCGCCGTCACGTTTGATGAGAATTTCGCGAAAGCGACGGGCGTTCAGGCCGACAGATACAATCTGCTGATCGCCATTGTCATTGCCGTGATCATTGTGCTGGCCATGAACCTGGTGGGGTCGCTTTTGATCTCAGCGCTGGTGATCTTTCCGGCGTTATCGGCCATGCGGATCTTCCGGAGTTTTTTCAGCGTGACCGTGTGCTCCGCGGTGTTGTCGGTCGTGTGCGCGTTTTTGGGAATTGTGATTTCGATCCTGGGCGGTACGCCCGTGGGTTCTACCATTGTAGCAGTGGATGTAGCAGCATTTGTCATTTGTTTTGTGACAGGAAAATTGACAGGAGGAAGTAACGGATGAAAAAGGCAATCGCAGCAGCAATTTGTGCGTGCCTGCTCCTTGCGATGGCCGGTTGCGGAGAATCGGGCAGTGCGCAGGGACGCACGGGTGGCAAAACGAGCGGCGTGAATGACGTCCTGGAGCAGCAGATGGCCGGGGCGGACGTAGAGGCGGAAGCAGCAGAAAAGTCCGGCGGAAAGCTCATGGAAAGCACGGAGCAGATCGATGTGGATCTGACAAAGATGTCCAGTACCATGGTGTTCGCCGAGGTGTCGAACATCATGGTTAACTACGAAAGCTACATCGGCAAGACCATCAAGATGGGCGGATTGTATACCACCATGCAGGATGAGAATTCCGGCAAGCGTTATTTCGCCTGTATTATTCAGGATGCGACGGCGTGCTGTGCCAACGGCATCGAGTTTGTGCTGACAGAGGACTATTCCTTCCCGGATGACTACCCGGAGAAGGGCGATGAGATCAGTGTGGTGGGTGTGTTCGATATCTACAAGGAAGGGGAGAGCACGTACTGCACGCTTCGGGACGCGAAACTTGTGAAGAATGATAAAAGCTGAGTTAGGCTGTCGCATAAAGCCCGGACTTTGGGAAGGCGCCTTGAGATGATAAAGGGCAGAGCTTATGTCGTTTACAGTAAACGATGTAAGCTCTGCTTTTCTGGATTTGTGCGACAGCTTCGGGCGGAGTTTTGCGATAACTCCGGGGCGGCTTTGTCTAAGGGGCCTGAAATCCGGTGTGAAAGAGTGTGCTTGTATCCGGCGGAAAATATGATATAATGTGCGCCATAAAGGGATAAAACCTGTTTTGAAATAGAAAGGATTATTATGCTGGAACTCAAAAACATATCGTTTGGCGTGGATTCGGACGGCCAGGAAAAAGAGATCATCCGGGATATCAGTCTGACGATTCCTGACAATAAGATGGTTGTGATTACGGGCCCCAACGGAGGTGGCAAGTCCACGCTGGCGCGCCTCATCGCCGGAATAGAGAAACCGGCCAGCGGCCGTATTTTTCTGAACGGAACGGATATCACCGAGATGTCCATCACCGACAGAGCCAAAATGGGAATCGGCTTTGCCTTCCAGACGCCCGTCAAATTCAAAGGTCTGCAGGTCTTAGACCTCATCCGCTTAGCCACCGGAAAGCGTATTTCCGTTGCGGAGGCCTGCAAATATCTCTCCGCTGTGGGCCTTTGCGCCAGGGATTACATCGACCGTGAGGTAAACGCGTCCCTTTCCGGCGGCGAGTTAAAGCGCATCGAAATCGCCACGGTGCTGGCAAAGGCACCGCTCCTTTCCGTCTTTGATGAGCCGGAAGCCGGCATCGACCTGTGGAGCTTCCAGAACCTGATTCAGGTGTTCCAGAACATGCGGGAGAACATCAAGGACAGCTCTATTCTGATCATCTCCCACCAGGAGCGAATCCTGAACATCGCCGATGAGGTGGTGGTGTTAAAGGATGGCCGGCTGGTAGAGCACGGGGATAAAGAGACGGTCCTTCCGGGACTGATCGGAACGACGTCCGCCATTCAAGGATGTCGCGAATTACAGCAGGGAGGAGAGGGAACATGTTAAACCTGGATGAAATACAGATGAGACTTCTGCGGGAGGTCGCGGACCTGCACAAGACGCCGGAAGGCGCCTACAACATCCGTTCCAATTCCGAATCGGCGGGCCGCGTTTCCACCGCAAACATTGAGATCGTTTCGAAGGAAGATGTGTCCGGCCTGGACATCACCATCAAGCCGGGCACGAAAAACGAAAGCGTGCACATCCCGGTGGTGCTCACCAAGACCGGTTTAAAGGAAGTCGTGTACAATGATTTCCATGTGGGCGAGGATGCGGATGTCACCATCGTGGCAGGCTGCGGCATCGACAACTGCGGCAATCAGGACACGGAGCACGACGGTATTCATCGCTTCTATGTCGGCAAGAACGCGAAGGTCCGTTATGTGGAGAAGCACTACGGATCCGGGACCGGCCGGGGCAAGAGAATTCTAAACCCCGGGACCGAAGTCTACATGGAAGAAGGCAGCACCGTGGAGATGGAAATGGTGCAGATCAAGGGCGTGGACGACACAGTGCGCACCACGACGGCGGAGCTGAAAGCCGGCGCGAAGCTGGTGGTTCGGGAGCGTCTGATGACCCACGGTTCCCAGCGCGCCATCAGCACCTACGTGGTGAACTTAAACGGGGACGGCGCCAGCGCCGATGTGGTGTCCCGTTCCGTGGCAAGGGATAATTCTTTCCAGAAATTCGACGCAAAGATTGTGGGAAATGCTGCCTGCTCCGGGCATACCGAGTGCGATTCCATCATCATGGACAACGGCCGCATTCTGGCGGTTCCCGGCCTGGAAGCTAATAGCGTGGATGCCGCTCTGGTTCACGAGGCTGCCATCGGCAAGATTGCCGGCGACCAGATCATCAAGCTGATGACCCTGGGCCTTACGGAGCAGGAGGCGGAAGAGCAGATTATCAATGGCTTTCTGAAATAAAGATGTTTCGTAACTGCTCAGTACCTGTGCAGTTACGAAGCCACAGGCAATGCGCTCCGCGCATTCCAAATTGCCTGTGGCTTGGCATGCCAGCTTTTGTTTTACGCCGCTTGCAGCGGAGTGCAAGCGGCTGTGCTGAGTAGATACGATGTTTCAGATATTTCCTGGAGCTGGGAAATGAGTTAGAGCGCAGGCAAGGGGAGAGATTCCGGTGGTGCCTGCGCTTTTTTCTGGCAAATCCGATGGTGATGTGCTACAATAATTCAAACCATTTTGGTATTGTTTCTGAAAGGAGACGGAAAGGAGCGATAATGAAAAGAAGATGGATTTCTCTGGCAGCGGTACTAATTGCCGTCTGCATGATGGCGCCTATCCTGGCTGGACTCGGGACAGCCGCGGAGGAGGAGACGGCGGAAACTGCGGCGCAGGAAGTGAGCGCTGAGACTCCCGCGGCGGAAGCGGAAGAGCCTGCCGAGACGGAGCTTCCCGCCGACGAAGAGTATGAGCTGGTCTTCTCGAAGTGGGAGGACGAGGCTCCGGCGTTAAATGCCCTGATTGAGTATGTGGAGAGTGTGACGGATGAAACCTCCCCGGATTATATTCCGCCGGTGGACCGGATTGCGGTGTTCGACATGGATGGTACGTTGATGGGTGAGCTGTATCCGACCTATCTGGAGTATTACATGCTGGCCTGGCGTATTTTAAAGGATCCCTCCATCACGCCGGATAAGGAGATGCTGGAAGTGGGGCGCGCGCTGCGCGATCATGCCTTGGACAACTCGTTCCCTTCGGATATGCCGATGCAGCATGCGCTGCAGGCAGCCCGCGCGTATGCGGGAATGACCCTGCCGGAATTTGCCGATTTTGTGACGGAAATCTTGCTTCGCGACGTCGACGGTTTTGAAGGCATGACCTACGGCGAATGCTTCTACCTGCCCATGGTGGAAGTGGTGGAATATCTGCAGGAGAATGGCTTTAAGTGCTATGTTTGCTCGGGAAGCGACCGCTTCATCTGCCGCACGTTCATCGAAGGAATGCTGGACATCCCCAACGAGAACGTCATCGGAATGGACGTCCGCTTAGAGGCCACCGGCCAGGGAGACACGGCCGGTCTGGATTATGTGTTTACCACGATGGACGATGTGGTTCGCACGGACGAGCTGCTCATCAAGAACCTGAAGACCAACAAGGTTCTGCAGATCGCGCAGGAGATCGGCCGCCAGCCGGTGCTTTCCTTCGGAAACAGCTCTGGCGATGTGAGTATGCACAACTATACGATCAGCAACCGCACGTACAAGAGCATGGCCTTCATGCTGATCGCGGACGATGAGGTGCGCGATTACGGAAATGCCGAGAAGGCCGCGGGCCTGCGCGAGCGCTGGGAGAAGGCCGGCTACAACGTCATCTCCATGGCGAACGATTGGAAGACCATCTATGGCGAGGATGTGGTCAAAACCGGAACCTTTCACTGGCTGGAGGAGCTGGCGGATGACCGTCACGTGATCGACTACATGGCGCTTGTGAACAAGCAGAACGCCCTGCCGGAAGGTTGGGAGGAAGCGCTTCAGACCGTGACCACCACCAATTCCTTAGGGGATGAGGTGGAAGTGGAAAAGAAGGCCTATGACGCGTATCTGAAATTGAAGGAGGATCTGGAGAAGGATGGCGTCTATGTGGACCTTGATTCCGCGCGCCGGAGCGTCGCGGAGCAGCAGAGGATTGTGGAGGACTTTACCGAGAGATACGGCGCGGAGTATACCGCGGCCACGGTGGCCACACCCGGCTTCTCCGAGCATCACACGGGTCTGGCGCTGGATCTGTATTTCCGCATCAAAGGAAATGGCGACCATTTCAAGGATATCTATTACAATGAAGACATGGTAGAATATCCGGAAATCTGGGAAAAGATCCACGCCAAGCTGGCAGATTACGGCTTCATCCTGCGCTATCTGGAAGGAAAGGAAGAGATCACGGGCTACAGCTATGAGCCCTGGCACATCCGCTACATCGATGATGTGGACCTCGCGAAGGAAATCACGGAAAAGGGCATTATGCTGGAGGAGTACTTAGGTGCCGTGCCGGCGGAAGCCGCTCCGGAAAACGAAGCTACCGAGTCGGAAGGCGGCAAAGAGGCAGCAGAGCTTCCGGAATCTCATCCCATCCCCTACGATCCGGCGCTTGACACGCTGGAGGATGAGGACGGAGCGGACGCCTACGATCACTACCTGGATCACGCGGACAGCCGTTACTACAAGGTGAACGACTTCTACAACATGACCAGCGGGGATGGCCTGCACATCCTGACGAATTTTGAAACCTACCAGCAGACCACCGACTATTCCTGCGGCTGCGCCTCCGCGCTGATGGTCTTAAACCACTATGGCGTTTCGGATTACAATGAGATGGACATCTGCCGGCTTGCCGAAACCGACACGAGCATGGGCACTTCTGTCGAGGGTCTGGTGAAATTCTTCACCGAGCTTGGCTGGGATGTCACGCATCATGCTGACACCGAAGGCTGCTTCCAGTCGATTGAGGAATGCGAGAATTTCTTTATTGAAAAGCTGGATCAGGGCACGCCGGTCATGGTGGACTGGGTAGACTGGGCCGGCCACTGGCAGGTCGTGATTGGCTTAGACACCTGCGAGACGGAAGATCCTTACGATGATGTGCTGATCGTGGCGGATCCCTACGACATCACGGACCATTTCCAGGACGGCTATTACACCATCCCGTTCGGCCGCTTCATCGACATGTGGCGGGAAGGTCCCTGCGCGGAGAAAGCGGAGCCGTATGTGCAGCCTTTCGTTGTGGCGGTGCCGAAGTAAGTGAAGTAAAAATCTGACAGAATCTAACAGGGGACGGGCCTGTGACAGAAAAGGTGACAGGGACGGGTCGGTGACAGAAAAGGTGACAGGGGACGGGTCTGTGTCACAAAAGCTGCCAGCTTTTGTG
>JAFVBO010000056.1 GCA_017479935.1 Lachnospiraceae bacterium | reverse complement strand
TGTCACATTTTCAACGAAAATGTGACACAGGCCCGTCCCCTGTCACCTCCGCAGGCCCGTCCCCTGTCACCTCTATTTACGCCTCTTTACTATTCTTCAACGCCCGAGCCATCGCCAGCGCGCGCACCTTGATCGGCAGGCCATACAGCGTGATAAAGCCCTCCGCGTCGTGGTGGTTGTACTCGCTGCCCGTCGTGAAGGAGGCAATGCTCTCGCTGTAGATGCTGTAAGGAGAGGTCATGCCCTTGAAGATGATGTTGCCCTTGTAGAGCTTCATCTTGATCTCGCCGGTCACGTACTGCTGCGTCACATCAACGAAGGCGCACAGAGCCTCGCGAAGCGGCGTGTACCACTTGGCGGAGTACACGATGTCCGCCAGCTTGTTGGCGATGTCCTTCTTGGCATTTAAGGTTTCCTTGTCCAGGATCAGCTCCTCGAGCTGCATGTGTGCTTCCATCAGAATGGTTCCGCCGGGGGTCTCATAGACGCCGCGGGACTTCATACCCACCATGCGGTTCTCGACGATGTCGACGATGCCGATGCCGTGGATGCCGCCAAGGCGGTTTAACTCGGTGATGAGCTCGGAGGCCTTCATGGCCTTGCCGTTTAAGGCAACCGGGATGCCCTTTTCAAAGGTAAGGGAAATTTCCACGCCTTCATCGGGAGCCTTCTCGGGCGTCTGAGACAGAACCAGCATGTGGTCGTAGTTCGGAGCGTTGGACGGATCCTCTAACTCCAGACCTTCATGGCTGATGTGCCAGATGTTGCGGTCGCGGCTATAGCTGTGGGAAGAGTCGAATGGAAGCTTGATGCCGTGGGCTTCGCAGTACGCGATCTCATCCTCGCGGGACTGCATCTTCCAGAGCTCGTGACGCCAGGGGGCGATAATCTTCATCTCGGGAGCGAGAGCCTTGATGCCCAGCTCGAAGCGGACCTGATCGTTGCCCTTGCCGGTGGCGCCGTGGCAGATGGCGACAGCGCCTTCCTTCTTGGCGATATCCACCAGGATCTTGGCGATGAGCGGACGCGCCATGGCGGTGCCCAGAAGGTATTTATATTCATAAACCGCGTTCGCCTTGACGCAGGGCATGATGAAATCATCGCAGAATTCGTCGACGGCGTGCTCGATATACAGCTTGGAAGCGCCGCAGGCCTTGGCTCTTTCTTCCAGACCATCCAGCTCGTTTCCCTGACCTACGTCGATGCAGACGCAGATGACGTCGTAGCCGAAGGTCTCCTTCAGCCAGGGGATGAGGGCGGTGGTATCCAAGCCGCCGGAATACGCCAGAACAACCTTTTCTTTCATTTGTATGATCTCCTTGTCTTATGATCTCGCCGCTTGTTTGCTAACAGGGCGCTTTGCACTTGGTGTTTATGCGGTGCTACTATACAACGGGCAGAAGGAAAAAGCAAGCATTATTTTTGCATAAATATACGACACTGCCGATTCGGCAAGAATCGCAGTGTTTTTGGACTGGTACTTGCTTTTTTGAAAAAAATTGATTACTATAAGGAAGAATACCGGCATTTCCTTCATCCCATGATTGGCGCATTTCGGGCGCGCCAGGAAAGAGGAAATGATGAAAAACAGCATACGAAAACAATTCTTTCCGGCAGTCTGGCTCTTGGCGGTTTTTCTTTGCGTGAGTGGGTGCGGGAAGGAAGTCCCGGTCTGGAAAATTTCCGGCGGGGAAGAACTGCGGGAGAGCGCCCCGGAAGGAGAGCAAACGGTAGGCCCTTCGGAAATTACACATGCGAAAACGGAAAGCGCCCCGGAAGCCCCTACGACCGGCGAGTCACAATCGGGCAGACGAGCTCCCGAGCCCGTGGCAGGCGAGGAGGAAACACCCCGCATTGCCGAGCCTATGGCAGGCGAGCAAGAAACGCCCCGCATCGCCGTGCATGTGTGCGGGCAGGTGCAAAACCCCGGCGTGTACTATCTGAAGCCGGGCGATCGGGCTGTGGACGCGGTGACGGCGGCGGGCGGCTTTACGCCGGAGGCTGATCCGGAAGCGCTGAACCTGGCGGCGTTTGTATGGGACGCGCAGAGGCTTTACATCCCCTCCGAGGAAGAGGCAAAAGCCGCCCGGGAGGCCGACACGGACCTAAGCGCCTCGGGCGAAAGCGCACCCGCGCAAAACCCCTACGCCCCGGGGCAGAGTGCATCCGCGCAAAACCCTTACGCTCCGGGGCAGAGTGCGTCCGCGCAAAACCCCTACGCATCAGGCGAAAGCGCCTTCGGACAGACCGCAGGGGATGCCAAGGACAAGGCCGGGAAAGTGAATATAAATACGGCCTCCAAGGCAGATCTTCTGGGCCTTCCGGGGATCGGAGAATCAAAGGCACAGGCGATCCTCGCGTACCGGGAGACGCACGGAGCCTTTCGGGCCGTGGAAGATATTATGCAGGTGCCGGGCATCAAGCAAGGAATTTTTGAACAGATACAGGGGTATCTGGTGGTTGGTTAAAGGAGAGAAAATGGCAAGGATACTGGTAGTAGATGACGAAAAACTGATCGTGAAGGGACTGCGCTTTAGCCTGGAACAGGATGGCTATGAGGTGGACTGCGCCTACGATGGCGAGGAAGCGATCACGTTGGCGAAGGAAAATGAGTACGATGTCGTGCTCTTAGACATCATGCTTCCCGTCTACGATGGGTATGAGGTGTGCCAGCAGATTCGGGAATTCTCCGACATGCCCATCATCATGCTCACCGCGAAGGGCGATGACATGGATAAGATCCTGGGGCTGGATTACGGCGCCGACGACTATGTCACCAAGCCGTTTAACAACCTGGAAGTGAAGGCACGGATCAAGGCGCTCATCCGCCGCAACGCCAAGGCCTCCCGGAACGAAAAGAAGTCGAACGAGCTGGTGGCGGGGGATCTGCGGTTAAATACCGAAAGCCGGCGCGTTTTCACGGGGGACGAAGAGATCAACCTGACCGCCAAGGAGTTCGACCTGTTAGAGCTTCTCATGAAGAATCCGGGCACGGTGTTTTCCAGAGAAAAGCTCCTCAATCTGGTCTGGGGCTTTGAATATCCCGGTGACGTGCGCACGGTGGACGTCCATGTGCGGCGCCTTCGCGAGAAGATCGAAAAGAACCCCAGCGATCCGAATTACGTTTATACCAAATGGGGCATCGGATACTTTTTTAAAGGGTGAGGACGAACAAGGTGGCGAAGGAACAGGAAAATGAACCCGCGGAGGAAAAGAAAAAACCGAATTGGCGCAGCCTGCAGGCGATCATGGTGCTCCTCATTTTTCTGGCGGGAACCGTGCCGCTGTACGTGGGAAGCCGGATACTCGTTGACAGCATGAAATCCTACCAGGTCATGTACCGTACCCGGCAGATTCAAAGCCAGATGCGCGTGCTGACCGATGAGCTGGAGAACAGCGGATACTTAAAAGGCGTCCGCTCCGACACGCTGGACGCGGAACTGATGCAGGTGTCGGATTTGTATGAAGGACGAATTCTGGCCATCGACCAGAATTTCCAGATCGTGATGGATACGTACGGTCTGCACAAGGGAAAGACCAGTATCTCCGAGGAAGTGATCCGCGCGTTCGGGGGGACGGCCTCCAGCTCCTTTTCAGAGGAGGAAAACTATATTCAGGTGGTGCTTCCCGTGTACGAAGAGGGGAGCGACGTCGTGATCGGCGTCCTCATGGCAGAGGTATCCACGCAGGCGCAACACGCCCTCGTTTCCCGCATGGAGCAGAACGAACGAATCTTGCTGGCGGTCACCGCCGCCATCGCGCTTCTGATCGCCATCCTGCTGTCCATTCTGGCGGTCGCGCCGTTTAAGAACGTGTCGCAGGAAATGGACAAGGCGTCCTTCGGAGACCTCAAAACTATCTCGCCCAAGAAGCGGTTTCGCGAGACGGAGGCCATGGTGGAGTCGTACAACCGCCTGATCCTGCGGCTGAAGCGCACGGACGAATCCCGCCAGGAATTTGTGTCCAACGTGTCGCACGAGTTGAAAACCCCGATCACCTCCATGAAGGTGCTGGCGGATTCGCTGCTGGAGCAGACGGAGGTGCCGCCGGAAATCTATCGGGAATTTTTTGGGGACATTCGGGAAGAGATCGACCGCGAATCGCAGATCATCGAAGACCTTCTGGCGCTGGTGCGCATGGATAAGGCACGCCAGGAGCTGAACGTGAAGCGCGTGGACTTAAACCTGTTTCTGGAGTCGCTGTTAAAGCGCTTAAAGCCGCTCACCAAGCAGAAGAACCTGGAACTGATCCTGGAGACGTTCCGCCCGGTTTACGGGGAAATCGACGAGGGAAAGTTTTCCCTGGCCGTCTCCAACGTGATCGAGAATGCCATCAAGTATAACAAGCAGGATGGCTGGGTGCGGGTGACCTTAAACGCCGACTTTAAATATTTCTTCATCAAGGTGGAGGACTCCGGCATCGGCATCCCGGAAAGCGCCAAGGACCATGTGTTTGAGCGCTTTTACCGGGCGGACAAGGCGAGAACGCGCGGCGCCGGAAAGGTAGGCGGAACCGGCCTGGGCCTTTCCATCACCCAGGAACTGGTGCATATTCATCACGGCGAGATCCGCCTGCACAGCGTGGAAGGAGAGGGAACCACCTTTACGATCCGCGTGCCGTTAATCTTCATTCCATAAAGGGGGTTTTTCGCGTTGGATCAGATACCAAACAGGGGCGATAAAGCCCCGCACAGGAATCGAAAAAGTGGGCCCTTTTTGTACCTTCGGGTGTGTCTGGCCCTTTTGCTTTTGCTTAGCCTGGCACTCTTTGGCTGCGGGGAGGCAGAGCCCCAATCCACAGCTTCGACGGAACCCCCGGGAAGCGGCGTGTACCGGATTTATACCTGCAACCAGACGCAGACGGCTCTGACATACCGGCTGTACCAGACGGATACGACCGAGGCGGCCGTGCTGGTTAACGAGCTTTGGCGCGAGCTGCGGGCCATTCCGGACAACTACGAACAGACCAGCGCCATCCCGGAGGATGTGTCCATCAGTCAGACGAGGATGGAAGGCTCCATCTTATATCTGCATTTCACGGAAGAGTACTCGAAGATGACTGCCATCCGGGAGTTACTCTGCCGGGCGGCCATCGTGCGCACGATGACCCAGCTGGAGAACGTGACGGCCGTCAGTTTCTATCTGGGGGACGAGCCGATGAAAAACCGCACGGGCGTTTCGCTGGGGCTGATGCAGGGGTCGGATTTTATCGACCATGTGAACAACGACGAGCTGGTGAGTTCGCTGCAGGTGGTGCTGTATTTTGCCGCCCCGGGCGGGCGATCCCTGGTGCGGGAAAGCCGCACGATCCCGGTCACGGTGGCCATGTCCCAGGAAAAGGCGTTGGTGTCCCAGCTCATCGCCGGGCCGCAGGAAAACGGGCATCTGCCGACGCTGCCTGCGGGGCTGGAGGTTTTAAGCATCCTGACCAAGGACGGCATCTGCTATATCAGCTTTGACAAGAGTTTTACGGAGAACACCCTGGATCTTTTGCCGGAGGTGGTGATCTATTCGCTGGTGAACAGTCTGACGGAGCTGCCCGCCATCAACCAGGTGCAGATTTCCGTGGAGGGAAGCGCATCCCGCATCTTTAAAGAGACCGTTTCGCTGGAAAGTCCTCTGGAGAGGAATCTGCGGATTGTAACGGAGTAAACAATTGAAATGAAAAGACCGCTTTTATGGGCGTTCGGGGCGAGCATTTTGGGAGAGATTCTGGCCTGGCTGCCCGTTCGGGAAGCGGCAATGGCAGGGGCGGCTTTTTTTGCCGCCTCTGCGTGTATGTTTCCGGCATGGAAACGAAAACATGCTTTTGGGCTCCTCTTCCTGGCGCTTTTCTTCACTCTGGGCTTTGTCCGGATGCAGACCGCCCTTTCGGAGGTGGAAGAGCAGAAGGCCTTCTTTTCGCAGGAGGAGACCAGAAATCTGCGCCTTTCCGGGCGCGTGGAGCGCGTGGGGGAGACACAGGCCGGGTATTACCTGGACATGCGGGAAATCCGCTGGTACTTCGCGCAAAAGCCGGATGTCCTGCCGGGGGATGAGGTTTTTATCAGCGGGACGGTACAGCGGTTTTCCTGGGCCACCAACCCTGGGCAGTTTGACCAGGAAGCCTACTATCAGGCGCAGGGGCTTTTTGCCCAGGGAAAGGCGGAAAACTGGGCGCGCACGAAGCGCCCCGGCTTTTCCCCACTGGCTGCGCTGCTGCGCCTTAAGGAACTGCTTTTGGCCGGGCTTTCCCGCGCGGCGGCGTGGGGCGGTTTTGAGAAGGAAGAGGGGGCCATCGCATCTCTCCTCTTAGGAGAGCGGACAGCCCTTGAAGAGGAAGGCCGCCGGTCGTTTCAGGTCAGCGGTCTGTCGCACATTCTGGCGGTCAGCGGCCTGCACATCAGCCTGGTCGGCCGCAGTCTGTACGATTTCTTAAAAAGGAAGCTGCACGCGAGAAGTGGAGTCGCCGGGGCCGTGGCCATGCTGGCGACTGCGGTGTACGGGCAGATGGCGGGAACCGGCGTTTCCTCCGTGCGGGCGATCTGCATGCTGGGCGTCTTTCTGTACAGCCGTCAGAAAGGGCGCGCGTATGACAGCGCATCCGCGGCGGCTCTCGCGGGAACGGCCATCCTTTTGGAGGAGCCGCTCTGGTGCTTTCAGGCATCCTTCCAGCTATCGTTCTGCGCGGTCATGGCGGTGGCCATTCTGTGGCCGTTAGTTTCGGACTGGTGGACGGAGAGCGGGCGGCTCTATCGCTTCCCGGAAAGGAGCCTGCTGTTTGGGTGGTGCCTGCAGATGGCAACGCTCCCGGCGGTGCTCTGGCACTACCGGGAATATCCCGTGTTTGCGCTGGCGGTCAATTTCCTGGCGCTTCCGATGGTGCCGGCGCTGGTTTTGTCGGCGGCAGCCGCTGCCTTTTTGGGGGCGCTGCCCCTTCCGGACTGGATATCCGGTGCCAGCCTGCTTCCCGGCGGGCTGATTATGCGCGGATATATGAGCGGAGGAAGGGGCCTCGCTGAGCTCCCCTTTGCCGTGTTTTTAACCGGCCAGCCGCAGCCCGTTTCCCTGGGTGTCTTTCTGGCGCTCGGAGCCGCCGGCCTTTTATTTCTGCTCGTCTCACGGGAGAAGCGGCGATCGAAAAAGCGGCAGTTTGTCGAGACGGTGACGGTTCAAAAGAGGGCAAAAAGAGGCACGATCCTGACGGCCATCCTTTTGTTGTCCCTGCTCCTTTTTAAGCGGCTTCCGCCGAAGGAGCTGACGGTCACCATGCTGGATGTGGGGCAGGGGCAGTGCGTGGTCCTGCAAAAAGGCGATACCTGCATCCTCATAGACGCGGGATCCACGAGCACGAACAAGGTGGGCACCTACCGGATTGTGCCTTTCCTTAAGTGGGCCGGGGTGAAGCAGGTGGACGCGGCTTTCGTGACGCATTACGACCGCGACCACATGAATGCCCTGCCGGAGATTTTGGAAGAGGTGCCGGTGGAACGAATCCTGGTGTCCGCCGCGCACGCAGCCGATGCCGTTTTTCCGGATGGATGGGATTCGGATATCCCCGTTTGCGCGCTTCACCCGGGCGATGGCTTTTTCGCCGACTGGGGGAGCCTGATTTGCCTCTATCCGGCTGCGTCGGAGCCGCTGTTGGACGAAAACGAGGCGTCACTGGCGCTGGCACTTTTTTGCGAAGAGGCGTCGATGCTTTTCATGGGGGACCTCCCTTGCGGGAAAGAGGACGAGGTAGTGGCCGCACTTTCCCGGTACTGTCCGGATGCAGCGCCTTTTGATGCGTTGCAGGTGGGACATCATGGAAGCCGTCATTCCACGGGGGAGGAATTCCTGTCCTTTGTGTCCCCGCAAATCGCGCTGATTTCCTGCGGGAAGAACAACAGCTACGGGCACCCGCATCCGGAGGCGATCGCGCGCTTACAAAAATCCGGCGCCCGCATCTATGTGACGGCCCAGACGGGCGCGCTCACGCTGACACCTGACGGGACAGGCTGGACGATCACCGGCTATCGGGGGGATTGATATGAAGGTCATAAGCGAAGACATCAAAAACGGAACCTTTCAGCCCGTCTACCTCTTGTACGGCGACGAACAGTTCCTCATACGAAGCTGTAAAAAACGCCTGAAGGACGCGCTGGTGGGTGATGACACGATCAATTGCCAGACGTTTGTGGGTAGCGGGACGGACGTAAACGCCGTGAAGGAGTATGCACAGGGCTTCCCGTTTTTTGCCGAGCACCGGCTGGTGCTTTTGGAGGACACCGGGCTGTTTAAGAAGGATTCCGGCAATCTTCCGGAGTTTATGGACACCATGCCCGATACCACCTGCATGGTGTTTGTCGAACCGGAGGACGGAGTCGACAAGCGCAGCCGGCTGTACAAGAAGGTGTCCAAGCTGGGCTATGTGGCCCATTTGGAGCGCCAGTCCAAGGAAGACCTGGGCAGATGGGCCGGGGGATTACTGAAAAAGGATGGAAAGCGCATCACCTCGCGGACGATGGACCATCTTCTGGAGATGACCGGCGATGACATGGACCGCATCCGCTCGGAGCTGGACAAACTGATTTCCTATTTAGGCGAACGGGACGTGGTGGAGATAGAGGATATTGATGCCATCTGCTCGCGCCAGATCGAGGACCGCATTTTCGACATGATCCGTATGGCGACATCCGGAAACCGCAAGGGGGCCATGGAGCTGTATTACGACCTGCTCGCCTTGAAGGAAGCCCCGTTAAAGATCCTGGCGCTGTTGTTCCGCCAGATCAACCAGCTTCTGCAGGCACAGGAGTTTTTGGCCGCGGGACGCGGGCAGAAGGAGATGGCGCAGGCCCTGGGCATTCCGCCGTTTGCGGTGGGAAAGACCCTGGCGCAGGCCCGCCTCTACAAAAAAGAACGCCTCACCGAGCTGGTGAAGGCCTGCGTCGACGCGGAGGAAGCGGTGAAATCCGGCAATCTGCCCGATCAGATCGCGCTGGAGATGCTCATAGTGAACCTGTAGGGATTTGCGGGGCACAAAGAATAAAAAATGTGCGTTTTCCTTCTTGACAGATGTTCGGGCATCCGATAGAATAATGCAGAATGTTTACTTAAGGACGACCCGTGTCTCCGGCCTTAAAGCAAATAGTAACGACGTAAACACATGAGTCCCTAAGGTATTTGTGTGAAACCGTTACAACAAAAAGTGAAGATTATAAGTTGGAGGTTTATTGTAAAATGGCAAATATCAAATCGGCCAAGAAGAGAGTTCTCGTAGCCGCCAGAAATGCTGAAAGAAATAAAGCAATCCGTTCGGATGTCAAGACGGCTGTCAAGAAAGTGAACGCTGCGATCGCTGCTGGCGATAAGGCTGCTGCACAGGAGACGTTAAAGGAAGCTACCAAGAAGCTGGATATGGCTGCTACCAAGGGTGTGTTCCACAAGAACATGACCTCCCGCAAGGTTTCCCGTATGGCGAAGGCCGTTAGCGGCATGGAGCAGTAAAAAAGTTTCGGATTTTCCGAAAGATGATCTGCCAGGGCGCGTGAAATAAAAGCGCCGCGCCTGTCTGCATAAAGAAAAAAGTCAATGAGTGGATCCGCTGCCGACGGCTGCAAGGCAGCAGAAGATACGAATGCGACTGTCTATACGATTTTGAAGCCCCCGCTTTCCCCAACCCAGGAAAGCGGGGGTTCTCATATTTTGCGGAGCTGCGCGTCAGGGTGATTGGATGTGGCGCGGCCTCGAATTTGGAACATCCCCTTGATTTAACTAATACAAAACGGTATAGTAAAGAAAGCGTGGGGCCTGTTTTAGTACCTGAACGGGCGCGAATGCGCAGCGCCTGTTTCTGCATGGAACGGGCACGAAGCGTAACCCATACGGGAGGGGCGATATGAATTATAAAAAAATTGTCACCAGCCGGATTTTCTACACGCTTCTGATCCTGGGAATACAGGTATACTGGGCGGTTCTTCTCATCACCAGGCTGAGCGGCTATTCTATTTATATCCACTCGATCCTGCAGCTCTTAAGTATTGTCATGATGCTCTACATCATCAACCGCAATCAGAACCCGGGCTACAGCATCGGCTGGATCGCGCTCATCGCGCTGCTGCCGCTGTTTGGCGGCCTTTTGTATCTACTCTACGGAAACAAGAAAACCTCGCGCCGCATGCAGGTGGCGCTGTCCATCGCCCACAAGCGCATGCAGGAATGCATGGAGGCCGACGGCGATGTGCTGGAAGAGATCGGCATGCTGGACCGCCGCATGGCCTCCATGTGCCGCTATCTGTACAAGACCTCCGGCTACCCGGCGTATCGGAAGACGGAGACAAAGTACTATTCCTCCGGGGAGTCCATGTTTCCCGACATGATGGAGGCCATCCGGAACGCGAAGCATTTCGTGTTTCTGGAATTCTTCATCGTGGAGAGCGGGGAGATGTGGGACAGCATGCTGGAGCTCCTTCGCCACAAGGCCGAAGCCGGCGTGGAAATCCGCATGATCTATGATGATTTTGGCTGCTGGTCCCGGCTGCCGCGCAACTACTACCGCTGGATGGAGGCGCTGCATCCGAATATTCATTGCCTGGCCTTCAACCCGATCGTTCCGTTCTGGACCCTGGTCATGAACCACCGCTGCCATCAGAAGGCTTTGATAGTGGACGGATCGGTGGGCTTTACGGGCGGCATCAACCTGGCGGATGAGTACATCAACAAAACTGTCCGCTTCGGCTACTGGAAAGATTCAGGCATCCGGCTGACGGGCGAAGGCGTCTGGAACCTCACCTCCATGTTTCTGGAACTGTGGAGCGCCTTTCGCGGGCGGGAGGAGACGCCGGAGGATTACCGGCCGCACACCTATCACCCGAAGGATTTCGGCGGCGCTGGGTTTGTGCAGCCCTTTGCCGACACGCCTTTAGACGACGAGCCGGTGGCCCGGAATGTGTACATGGACATTCTGGCTCAGGCCAAGCGGTATGTGTATATCTTTACCCCTTATCTGATCCTGGATCACGGGCTGCTGTCCGCGTTAACGCTGGCTGCCGGTCGCGGCGTCGACGTGCGGATCGTGACGCCTGCCATCCCGGATAAGAAGCTTGTTTTCCGGCTGACCAGATCCAACTACGAACCGCTCCTGCAGGGCGGCGTGCGGATTTACGAGTTTACCCCCGGCTTCATTCACGCCAAGAGCTACATCTGCGACGATGAATTCGGCGTGGTGGGAACCGTCAACATGGATTACCGCAGTCTGTATCTGCATTTCGAGGACGCGGTGTTTATGTACCAGACGGAGTCGCTGGCGGACATGTACCAGGATGCGAAGAACACCTTCGAGATCAGCCGGGAGATTTTTTTGAAAGACTGCAAAACCAATTTGTTTGGCCGGCTCTTTGACGCGGTGTTCCGCCTGGTGTCGCCGCTCGTTTAGCCCACATATATAAAGAAGCCCCTGTCATAACGCGCGTGATTGGGGGTGGAGAGTTCACAGGAAGGACAGAACATGTTTCAGGATATAGGGCCGCATCGGCTGTACAATGAATATACGCTGAAAAGACCCGCGAAAGCGGACGATGTGCTGATCGTCTGCCAGAAAGGGCGGGTGTTGTTAAAAAAGGCAGGGGAGGTAAACGGGAGCCCATCGCAGGGCAAAGCGCCGTCTGGGCAAGGCGAAGACCGCCTGCCGCGCTGCGGCGATTTCCCGGAGGTGCTGGCGGATGCGGAGAAGCTGCAGTACCTGATTGAGGTAGACGAAACCGCGTTTTATTTATGGAAGGGAAGCGCGGAGGAAGAGCGGCCGGATGTCGCGGAAAACGGTAACGCAAAGGAAAGGCTGTCTGATGCCGGGAAGGAAAGTTACGGCGCAATCCGTTTTTCTGTTGAACGGTTTGGCTTTGAGCCTCTGTCCACGCTCCGCAGGCTGAAGCCCCAGGAACTGGCCTACGGGGCGGTCACGGCCTGCCATCTGGCGGACTGGTACGACAAAAACCGCTACTGCGGCCGCTGCGCGCAGGCCATGAACCCCGATGAGAAAGAGCGGGCCATGCGCTGTCCGGTCTGCGGCAACATCGTCTATCCCCGCATCTCGCCCGGGATCATCGTGCGGGTGACCGACGGCGACCGCATTCTCCTGACCAAGTACGCGGGCCGGGAATTCACCAATTACGCGCTGGTGGCCGGGTTTACCGAAATCGGGGAGACGCTAGAGGAAACCGTCCGGCGCGAAGTGATGGAGGAAGTCGGCCTGAAGGTGAAAAACATCCGCTACTATACCAACCAGCCCTGGGGATTCTCGCAGTCGCTGCTCGTCGGGTTTTACGCGGAGCTCGACGGGGACGCCGCCATCACGCTGCAGCAGGACGAGCTGTCCGTGGGCGTGTGGATGACCCGGGAGGAGATGCCTTCGCGGGCGGATGATATCAGTATGACGGCGCGGATGATGGAAAACTTCCGCCTGGGGCTGGATTAACGGGGGCGGGTACCTGAAAAACAGCCGGGTAAGGCTGCGGCCGGGTTTGGAAAGCAGGAAAGGACGTACCATGCGTGAAGAAGAGTATGAACAAGCCTACGTGTCCTGCCGGCTCTGCCCGCGGGAATGCGGCGTAAACCGGGCGCTCACCCGCGGCTTTTGCGGCTGCGGGACAACAATCAAAATCGCCCGGGCAGCGCTCCACTTCTGGGAAGAACCCTGCCTGTCCGCGAACGGCGGAAGCGGCGCCGTGTTTTTCTCCGGCTGCACGCTGGGCTGCGTCTTCTGCCAGAACCGCGAAATCAGCCGGGACGGCTTCGGAAAGGAAATCACGGTCAACCGCCTGGCGGAAATCTTCCGGGAACTGGAAGCGCAAGGCGCGCAGAACATCGACCTGATCACGGCCACGCAGTTTCTGCCGCAGATCCGGGCAGCCCTTCTTTTGGGCAAGGAGCAAAGAACCATCCCCGTGGTCTACAACTGCGGCGGATACGAAAAGCAGGAAACCCTGCGGGAACTCGAAGGCCTGGTGGATATCTACCTGCCTGACCTGAAATACGCCTCCCCTTTGATGGCCGGGCGCTATTCCAAGGCGAACGATTATCCGGAAAAGGCGCTGCCCGCCATCAAGGAAATGATCCGCCAATGTCCCCGCCCGGAATACGACAGCACCGGCGCCATGAAAAAAGGCGTCCTGATCCGCCACCTGGTGATGCCAAGCGGGCGTGAAGATTCCATCCGGGTCCTTCACCTTTTAAAGGAAGAACTCCCGGCCGGGAGCTTTCGCCTCAGCATCCTGCGCCAGTTTACCCCGACGCCGGCCTGCAAAGACTACCCCGAAATTAACCGGCGCCTCACCTCGTTTGAATACGACCGGGTGATAGAAGAAGCCTTATCGCTGGGATTTACGGACGCGTATATGCAGGAAAAGAGCAGTGCGAAGGAAGAGTATATTCCGCCGTTTGATTTGAGTGGGGTTTGAGAAGGTGAAGGTGACAGGGGACGGGCCTGTGTCACATTTTTTCAAGATGACAGAGGACGCGAGGTGACAGGGGACGGACCTGTGTCACATTTTGAAAAAAATGTGACACAGGCCCGTCCCCTGTCATCAAATGTGACACAGGCCCGTCCCCTGTCATCTTCGTCCCCTCTCATCCATCGATACTACGCCTTGCCTCCCAACGCTTCCACTAGTTCCTGCAACTCAAAAAACCGCTCCATTTTCTGCTCCAGAAGCGCGTCTGCTTCCTCCTTCTCCTTCATGAGGCGGGAGAGAAGTGTATAATCCGAAGACGCCTCCGCGATCTGCGCATCCAGATCCGCGAGTTTTTCCTCCAGCGCCGCCATTTCATCCTCGATGGTATCGTATTCCCGCTGTTCCTTGTAGGAAAGGCGGGTTTTCTTTTTCTCGGGCCGGGAGGAAGCGGCTCCTTTGGCCGGCGAAGAGTTTGCTCCTTCCGATGTGATTTGTCCGGATTGGCCTTCCGGCCCCGCGTCGCCAGATAAGGCGCGCGCCGCTTCCTTTGCCTTTCCGCCGCTCCTCACCGCCGATTCTTTTTCCAACTGACCGCCGTGCACCAGATAATCGGTGTAACCGCCTTCGCTTCTTGTGAGGAACCCGTCTCCTTCAAAGGAAAAAATCCGGGTGACCACGCGATCCAGGAAAAACCGGTCGTGGGAGACCACCAGAAGGACGCCGGCAAAGCGGTCCAGATAGTCCTCCAGGATCTGCAGGGTCTGGATATCCAGGTCGTTGGTGGGCTCGTCCAGGACAAGAACGTTCGGGTTCTTCATCAGAACCTTCAACAAACACAGGCGGCGCTTTTCCCCGCCGGAGAGCTTCTCGATGGGAGAGTACTGCATCTCCCCGTCAAAAAGAAAACGCTCGCACATGGACGAAGCGGTCAGCGGGCCGTCCGGCGTCTGAATGTATTCCGCCGTGTCGCGGATGAAGTCGATCACCCGCTCCGAAGGGTCGGGCACGTTGTTTTCCTGCCCAAAGTAGCCAATCTGTACCGTTTGGCCGATCACCACCGAGCCTTCGTCCGGCTTCTCCTCGCCGATGATGCACTTCAGGAGCGTCGTCTTCCCACAGCCGTTTTTGCCGATGATCCCGATCCGGTCGGTCTTGCCGAACAGATAGGTGAAGTCCCGGAACAGCGTCTGCCCGTCGTAGCCCTTGCCAATTCCGTTCAGCTCGATCACGGTGTTGCCGAGGCGGGACGGGAGCGTGCCCAGGACAACCTGGCGCTCCTCCACAATCTTTTCCCGGTCGCGCAGCGCCTCAAAGCGCTGGATGTGGGCCTTTTGCTTGGTGGAACGGGCTCTGGCGCCGCGCATCATCCAGGCCAGATCCTGCTTGTACAGGGCGGCCATCTTGCGCTCGGCGGCGAGGGCAAACTGCAGGCGCTCCTGCTTCATCTCCAGATACTCGCTGTAGCCGCCCTCATAGCGATAGGCCTTCCCGCGGTCCAGCTCGATGGTCCGGTTGGTCACCGCGTCTAAGAAGTACCGGTCGTGGGTGACAAGAAGGAGCGCGCCCGGGAAGGTAGACAGATACTCCTCCAGATAGCGCACCATCGCCAGATCCAGGTGGTTGGTGGGCTCGTCCAGGATCAGAAGATCACAGGGCGTTAAGAGCGCAGCCGCCAGAGCCGCCCGCTTTTTTTGCCCGCCGGAAAGCTCCGAAGGCAGAACGTCCGGGTTTTCGATCCCAAAGCGCCAAAGTGTCGTGCGGGCCTCCCCTTCCGTATTCCAATAGCTTTCGTTCCCGGAAATGCTGGCCGCCACATTTTCCAGTATGCTCTTTGTTTCATCAAACACCGAATCCTGGGACAGAATAGAAATACGCAGCCCGTTTCGCATGGTAACCTTCCCCTCGTCCGGCTCCAAACGCCCGGAGGCGACAGAAAGAAAGGTGGATTTTCCGGTGCCGTTGATCCCAACGACGCCGATCCGGTCCGTGTCCTCGATCCCGAGGGTGATGTCCAGAAGAACATCGCGGGAGACAAACCGCTTGGTGACATGTTCCATATTTAAAATATTCAAGAGTAAACCTCCGAGATAGAGTGAGACGTTGTTTCTTTCGCTGCACAGCCATATCAGACCATGATCTCATGGCTGCTTTTGCTCCTTCGGCATTATACAAAAAAAGAGCCCGATAGGCAACCTTTGGACCTGCGCGTTTGTGAAAAAGCACGACCCTTTTACACTTTCGACATTTCATTTATACCCCAATTGTCAATTGCCTGATTTGGACAAGTGTAATATAATGATCGGGCAGTACCTGTAGTTTCAGATTAATAGTTTTGAGAGGGAGACAATGAACCAATACGCCATTTTCGTAGACTCTTCCGTGGATATAGATCGAGCGTTCGTAGCGGAACACGGGCTTCATATTGTTCCGATGTGCTACACCATCGGAGAAGAAAACAGAGAAGCAATCCGGCTTGAGGACGACGCGTTCCTGAAAGATTTTTATGACAACCAGCGGAAAGGAGACCTGACCCACACCAGCCAGGTAACCTCGCAGAAATATATCGACTCGTTTTCGCCGGTTTTGGCGGAGGGGACGGATATCCTGTATATCTCCCTGTCCGGGGGCCTTACCAATTCCCGCGACAGCATCCACATCGCTAAGATGGAGCTGAAAGAGAATTATCCCAACGTTCACGTGTACGCGGTGGATTCACTTTCCGCGACCGGCGGTGTCGGCATCTTAGCTGAGCAGGCCGTCTACAACCGGGAAAAAGGCATGTCGGTGGAAGAGAACGCGAAAGTGATCGAAGAGCTGACGCACAAGGTCTGCCACATCTTTATGGTAGAAGACCTGATGTACTTAAAGCGCGGCGGCCGGATCCCGGCAGTGAGCGCTGTCATCGGAACCGCGCTGAACTTAAAGCCGATCCTTGTGATCGACGACAAGGGCAAGTTGAGCGTGGTATCCAAGCAGCGCGGCAAGAAGCACGCCATGAACGAACTCATGGAGCGCTTTGAAAAGAGCCGCGACACATCATTCCACCGCGTTAGCCTGATCCACGCAGATGCCCCGGATGTCCCGGCCCACCTTGCGGAAGAAGTGAAGAAGCTTGACGAACAGGCCGAAATCACAACCAACATGCTTTGCCCCGTGATCGGCGCCCACACAGGCCCCGGCATGGCTGCCATCATCTATTTTGGCGACCGCGCGAAAATCATGTAAGTAAAAAAAGGTCTGCCCTGCGGGGGCAGACCTTTTTCTGAAGGGGACGGGCCTGCGTCATAATTTCTGACGCAGGCCGCCCCCTGCCATCTTATCGAGTAATCCTTCTTTGTTCTAGAACGCTTCTCCATTCACATACAACGTGTAACCATTCGTGTTGACATTTGTCTTATCGCCACTAAACTCCGTGACATAGCTATCCGCAGTCAGCGTCCAGGTGCTGGAAGAATCCAGGGTGACAGAAACCGTGCCGACCTTCGTGGAAACCTCGGCGCCGGAGGCGTTTGTGATGCTGCCGCCGATGGAGCCTTCGAAGGAAGAGCCGTCCGTCAGAGAAAGCGTCAGGGTCGAATCATCGCCCACCAGGATCTGGCCGGCAAGCTTCTGGGAAGAAGCGTTCAGCGTGGCCGTGTTGTCGGCGCCGCTCCAGCCGTCCGCGCAGACGGAGAGCAGAATGTTGTCCGCATCTTCATTGACGATTGTCACATTCTCCAGCGTGATCACCGCATCCGTGTTGGTGACGTGGAACACATGGCCGTTCTTGCTTGTCAGGCTGCCGCCGGTCATGGTGAAAGCGGAGGTGCCGCTGTCCGCGTCGCCGGACATGGACTGGTAGATCATGATGGTATCGTAGAAGGTGGCGTTTCCGTTGCACTTGGTGTTGTTGGCCGTCAGGTCGCAGTCGGTCAGGGTGATGGAGTTCAGACCCTCGATGCAGACGCCTTCGGACAGATTAGACACAAGCGTAGCATTGGAAACAGTAATACTCGCCGTGGAGTAGATGGCGGGAGAGCCAAGGCCGTTGGAAGTATAGGTTCCGCCGTCCACGACCACCGTGCCGCCGCCGCGGTCCGTGCGGATGGGAGCGGAGGACTGACCGCTTGTGGTGACGGTCAGATCATAGGCGTTTGTCACGCCGCCGCCGGTGGTCATAATACCGCCGGAGCCGTTTCCGTAGGTGTCGATCACGGTGTCGCGGATGATCACGGTGGTGCCATCGCCTGCCGCGCCATTCTGGCCGCCGTTTCCACCGTAGGAGAAGACACCGTTTGCGCCTTCGGCCTGCGAGAAGACCTTGCCGCCGGTGATGGTGGTGGTCCCGCCATCCTTGACCAGCATGGCCGCATTCAGACCGTAGAAGTTACAATTGTCTCCGCCATCGGAATCGCCGGACTTGGTGACAACGGGCTCCTCGATCTTGACATTTTCGGATGTGGCGATCAGAAGCGCGCTTTCATCCGAGGTTGCGCTAATGTAATACTCGCCGGTCTGGGTCTCGGCGGACGTGATTTCCACCGCGCCGGTATAGTCGATGTCCGCACTGGAACTGCTGCCGGGCGCGCCGCCGGGAGCACTGCCGCCAGGGCCGCCATTGCCATCAGGAGGAGTTCCGCCAGGGCCGCCGTTGCCATCGGGAGGAGTTCCTCCAGGGCCACTTTGGCCTGCGCTTCCCTGTTCGGCCTGCAGGGTTTCATCCGCGGTGTCGCTTTCGGCAGCAGCAGGTGTTTCTTCGCCATCCAAGGTCTCTCTGGAAGCAGGCCTTTCCACGGCAGCGGGAGTTTCCTCACCCTCAGAGGTCTCGCCTGAAGTGGGCTTTTCCACAACAGCGGGAGTTTCCCTGCCTTCGCTGGTCTCTTCCTGCGTGGACTCCGCAGTCTCAGTTGCGCTCTCGGTTGTCGGAGCCTCGGTTTCAGCCACACTCTCGATAGCAGGAGCTTCGCTCTCAGCGGCGATTTCGGATACCGGAGCCTCAGTCTCATTAGCAGTTTGAGCTGGCGTACTGCCGGAAGTTGGCGTCGAAGCCGTCCCGCCGCAGGCGCAAAGACTCACGCTTAGCGCCAGGGCAAAAAGTTGCACGTGTTTCTTCATTTTGTTACCTCCGCTTATTTAGTTACATCTGCTGTAGGTAAAATCATTATGTTTAAGCACTTCCTGTCACATATAAACACTCAGCAGAGCCTACCAAAAGTATAAATGAGGAAGGGTTAAATGGAAAGTGAAACTTTTATGAACGTTAGCACCTGCTATGAGTCAGAAAAATATGTGACAGGCCCGTCTCCTGTCACACTGCATTCTGAAAAACGACCCCACTTTTTCAACCGGATCTAACGTATTCATGGGTGAAAGGGGAAACACAGACAAGATAAAAAGTCCACAAAGGGTCTTGCTTTCAATTAGGAAAAGAGACCGAAAAAACACAGACTCATATAAAATCAGGAGGATAAAAGTGATGAAGAAAAAATCGATTGCATGTTTACTTGTTGGCGCACTGGCTGTAACGGCAGTAGGAGCGTGGCCGATGCTGAAGGTAGAGGCGGAGCCGGCTATGCCGGATGGAAAGTTGATGATTACGGAGCCCGGCACCTATGTGCTTCAGGGAAGCATGGCTGGCAGCGTTGTTGTCGATCCCGGCCAGGGAAATGTGGAACTGGTCTTGGATGGAGCGGACATTAACGGCGGAAACAATCCGGCCATCATGGCCATGAGCGGCGACAAACTGACGGTCACGATCCCCGAGGGTTCGGTGAACCGCGTGATGAACGGTGGCTTCGATCCCGCTTCCGGCGCGGCTGTATACAGCAGAATTGATACGGTCTTTGAAGGGGATGGCTCCTTATATGTAACGGGAGAAAACCAGAACGGCATCCGGGTGCAGAACGGAAACCTGACCGTGAACGGAGGAAACTATGCGGTTAAGGCCCAGGAAAACGGCTTTGAGGCCAGAACGATGACGGTCAACGGCGGGAACTTTAACGTACAGGCAGAAAACACTGTCGATCCTTCGGCACGTTTCTTTATGAACGGAGGCATGATGGAAGAGACCGCACCGGAGTTTGGGGAGCCGCAGATGCCTGGCCAGATGCCTGGCATGAACTTCGAAGGCGAGATGCCCGGTGAGATGTCCGGCATGAACTTCGAAGGCGAGATGCCCGGTGAGAGGCCCGGCATGAATTTCGAAGGCGAGATGCCCGGTGAGATGCCCGGTATGAACTTTGAAGGCAAGATGCCTGGCATGAATTTCGAGGGCCAGACAAGCCAGATGCCTGGTCAGACATCCGGAAGCATTCAGCAGAGCCAGATGCCGCAGATGCCTGGCATGAATTTCGAGGGCCAGATGAGCCAGATGCCCGGCCAGATGACCATGAATTCTGCCGCTTCCGCCGGCCAGATCGTCTCCGGAACGATGACCAACAGCGCGGCCAGCCTGTCTCCGGATTATGAAAACGCCACTTACATCAATATGAACGAGGAGAACAGTCAGGTGAATATCACCTCCTCTGGCACCTATGTGGTCTCCGGCAGCAGCTCCGACGGCAATATCACCGTCAAGAAAGCAACCACCGGCGTGGTTCTCGTACTGGACAACCTGGACCTCACCAGCACCACCGGCGCGACAGTGTCTGTGAACAAACAGGCCGAAGTCAAAATGATCATCTCCGGCAACGTGGTGCTGACGGACAACGAAAACCCCGAGGATGAAAACTCGACGGATGCGGCTATCGCGGATGCCTTCGACGGCGCAGCCCTCAAAGCAAAGGCCAATTCCTCGCTGTACGTAACCGGCAACGGTACCCTGACCATCAACGGCAATGCCAAAAACGGGATCAAGGGCGGCGATGACTCCAGCCTGATCTTTGATGGCGTGACGGTCAATATCAATGCGGTCAATGACGGCATCAACGGAAACTACGATGTCACCCTGCTCGACGGCAACTTCACAATCGCGGCCGGGGATGACGCCATCCATGCGGATCATATCCTGACGGTTGGCCAGGAAAACGGCAGCGGCCCCATTGTCCGTGTCACGAAATCCAATGAAGGCATGGAAGGCACGGTAGTGAACGTGTTTGGCGGTGATATTTCCGTTGTCTCTTCGGACGATGCTATTAACGCAGCCAATGGAGACGGCCTGTATGAAGGCGTTCTGGATTATTCTTTTAACATGACGGGCGGCCGCGTCACGATCAACTGCGCAGGTGACGGCATCGACTCCAACGGCAATGTCAACCTGATCGGTGGCAGCGCTCAGATTCGCAGCGGAGCAGTCGGCGGCGAAGCCGGTATCGACTACGATGGCCAGCTTTATGTATCCGATAGCTTCCAGATGAACAACCAGAGTGGCACGGCCGGTCCCGACGGTATGGGCATGGGTCAGATGGGTGGCATGATGCCCGGCCAGATGGGAACGACCGGGGGCCAGATGCCCGGCATGCCTGAAAGCTTTTAATCTCTGACGAAAAATTTTGCTGCATCAGAAACTTTGGTACAAGGTTGATTTAATGTAGCGATGATACAGTGGGATCGTAACAAATAACGATCACACTGTAACTGCTCAGTACCTGAGCAGTTACTAAGCCACAGGCAATGCGCTCCGCGCATTCCAAATTGCCTGCGGCTTGGCATACCTACTTTTGTTTCACGCCGCTTGCAGCAGGGTGCAAGCGGCTGTGCTGAGTAGATACATCCTACTTCTCTTTCACGGAGATGGGACATATCAGAAAGAGGTGACAATCCGATATGACCGGAACAATCAACCAGATGGCCCTTCTGGCCGCAAAAGATGAACGTGTACGGGAGGATCTGATCAGAAGCCAGGAGCTGACCATCCTGCGCACAGCCTCAGTTGCCTGCCATAAATATATTGATGAAAGTGATGACGAATGGTCCATCGCGCTTTGCGCATTCTCCAAGGCGATCGATTTGTATGAAGAAGGAAAGGGCGAGTTCCTTCCGTTTGCCCAAATGATTGTCAAACGCAGTCTGATCGATTATTATCGACTGCAGAAGAATGCGATGAATGAAGTGCCTATCGCCCCGTATGTGCTGGAAGGGGGCGGCGAGCCCGAGGAAGATACCCTGGGCGCCTACCCGGCCATCGTGAAGGTCAGCCAGGAAACAGATGATCACAGCCTGACCGAAGAGATTGAAGCAGCTAATGAACTGTTAAAAACCTATGGCTTTCGTTTCTACGACCTGACGGAATGCTCTCCCAAGCAGGAGAAAACCAGGCAGGAATGTGCCGTGGCCATACGATATATGCTCTCGGATGAAGATCTACGGCGCGTCATGAAAAAAAGCCGCAAGCTCCCCATCAAGGCGTTGGCTGAGTTTTCCGGTGTCTCCCGCAAGACACTGGACAGATATCGCAAATATCTGATCATGGCGGTGTTGATTTTAGAGGGGGATTTTCCGCAGCTGGCAGAGTACTTAAAGTTTGTCAAAACGGCACCGATGCAGGAAAAAACGAGAGAAAAGGCCCAAAACCCCAAACCGAAAACCCGCTTCTTTGTGGCTTTTAACGCTGCCATAAGGGGATAAATATTGAGGAGATCAAACAATGAAAGCGTTGATTATAGATAAAAAAGGCCAGTATGCTGCCGCATTAAAAGAAAACGGAGAGGTTGTACGGATACCGGATCAGAAGTACCGCATTGGCCAGACGGTGGAACTGGAGGAGGCAAAAGACGGGAATTCTCATGGCAAGGGTACGAAAGCAGGCGGACCCATCCGCCTGTGGAAGCGGATCGGCGCGGCAGCGGCGGCCGTCCTTCTGCTGATCGGGGCTGGTGCCGGAACCGCCTACGCGATGCCGTATGGAACCGTTACATTAGACGGAGATACATCCATTACTTATACCGTAAATTGCTTCGATTATGTGCTGGATGTCCAGGCAGCAGATGATGAGGGGAGCAGCATTTTGTCTGAAATTGACGTCAAAGAACTGCGCCATAAACGAGTCGATCAGGCGATTGAAACGACCGTGGAAAAAATGGAACAGGGCGGCTTACTCGAAAAAGCTGAAACGCCGATGCAGATCAGCGTCGAAACCAAGAATGAAAACCATTCGGAAAAGCTAAGACAGGAACTGGAACCCTTCACGGAAAGAAAAGAAGGAAAGCAGGAGGCTCCCGCACAGGAACTGGAGACCGCCAGAGAGGCGGCGCCCGTAATCCCTGGTGGCCCCGCGATGGGAGGTGAAGGTGAGTTCCCCGGTGGCCCCGCGATGGGAGAAGTAGGCGAGATCCCCGGTGGCCCCGCGATGGGAGAACCAAGAGGTGAGTTGCCTATGGGTCCGATGATGAATGGAACAGAAAAAGCGCTTGTCTTTTGACGAAAAATGGATATAATAAAAGTAATTAGCAGAAACTAACTTGCTTCTATATTCATACCTCAGAAGACCATCCCCGAGAAGTCTGTGGCTGACTGAAGAACAAAGAGGGATGCTGATTTCAGGTTGATTTGATCCTGTCAGATGAGTATAATGGAATAAGAAAAGGCGGGGCGAGAATGTGCAAAACGCATTTTCGTCCCGCTTTTTTATGCACAGGGCCGCCCAAAGGTTATTGCCACCTGTCGGTGGCGGGCGGCCCGCGCATACGAGTAGGGTGGATTGATATCCTCCCTACTCGATTATCTAAGGGAGGTATAAAATGAATAAGACAAAAGAAAGAATCACACTTGTACTGGCGGCCCTTGCGCTTTGTCTTTCCATTGTAAGCCTGTTTCTGAGCCTCAAACCGCAGGAGCAGGAAAAAGCGGACGTCCAGTATGTCCTGTACCTGGGAACCAATGACAAGGATACAAATGAGTCTGTTTTTACACCAGAGGAAGCCAAGGAAAGGGCGGAAGAAATTCTGATCCGGCACTTCGGCGGTTATACCATTCAGGAAGCAAACGGCGGCTGGGAGGATGCCGGAACTCGTTATACGGAATATACTCTCGTGATTTATCTCAGTGATACCACGGTGGATCAGGTTCATGCGGCTGCCGATGACATGATCCGGACATTCAATCAAAGCTCTGTGCTGATTCAGGAAAATCAGACCAGAACCGAATTTTACAGCGGAACGCATTAAGGAAACAGGGGCAGGAAGAAGGATGATGAGATCGGCTCCCTGCTTTAGATAACGATCAACAGGAGGTATACGATGGCAAAGGTACTTTTATTAAACGGAAGTCCGCATCCGCACGGATGCACGGCAACGGCCCTGGAAGAAATGATCCGGGTTTTTGAGCAGGAAGGAATCGAAACAGAACTGGTTCAGGTGGGCAATAAATCGGTGCGCGGCTGCGCGTCCTGCGGGTTTTGCGAAAAGAACGGACGCTGCGTGTTTAACGATGACCCGGTCAATGAAGTGGCTAAGAAGTTTGAGGAAGCGGATGGCCTGGTGGTAGGAAGCCCGGTGTACTACGGATCCCCGAACGGCACCCTGCTATCCTTTATGGACCGCCTGTTTTACTCCACCTCCTTCTCCAAGCAGATGAAAGTAGGCGCGGCCGTGGTCAGCTGCCGCAGAGGCGGAAATTCGGCCAGCTTCGACGTGCTGAACAAGTATTTCACGATCAGCCAGATGCCAGTGGCCTCCTCCACCTATTGGAACCAGGTGCACGGCTTCTCGGCAGAAGATGTGAAAAAAGATCTGGAAGGCCTTCAGACCATGCGCAACCTCGCGCGGAACATGGCCTTCATGATCAAGGCGTTCGCCGCCTACAAGGAAACCCACGGGCTTCCGGAAAACGAGCATGACGCCTTTACCAGCTTCCCGGATGGAAAGTAGCTGTATGGTGACAGGGGACGGGTCTGTGTCACAAAAGCTGTCAGCTTTTGTGACACAGGCCCGTCCCCTGTCACCTCAAACGATATAACTCTGCCGATTAGGATTTTCTGACGCCTTACCTATATCTGAATTTGTGCGACACCCCCTTGATTCCATTCCTTCCTCCACCAAAACGCATCTTATTCCCACTTTCAGTGCAACTCATGCCCAAACACTTTTCATATACCGCTTTCCTGTTATAATGAATCCATAAGCGAAAGGAGTGAAGAAGATGAAAGTTCGGATATCCGTCTCGCGGGACTCCTATGAAGCCGTCCGGGCTTATCTGACGGAACATGGGATCGAGGTCAGCGAGGAAGCAGACTATCAGATCACCGAGGTGTCCCGTTATGCAACTTTTCTGGCGGTGCGCGACGCCAAAAAAGACTCCATGCGTCTGGCCGTGGGCGAAGTGATTTATATTGAAGCCTTCGGAAAGGAAATTGAGATCCATACGGCAAAAGGCATGTACTATGCGCAGGATCGCATGTACCAGCTGGAAGAACAATTGGATCCGAAGGATTTTCTGCGGGTGAGCAAGTCCGTCATCATCGCGCGGGGGCATGTGAAAAAGATTCGCCCGTCCCTGTCGATGAAGTATATTCTGACGATGACGGACGGCACTCTTATCGATGTAACCAGAAGTTATTACAGCGATTTCCGCAAGGCCTTTCGTATTTAAGGATGCGGGATAAAGGAGGAAAGAAGAATGAATTTATCGAATGTTGGTTTGATTACGGTTATTCTGTTGGGAGTAGCGATTCTGATTGTCATCCTGGTGATTTACGCCTACAACCGGCGGCTGGATCGCGTGGCAAACGGGGAAGAGCATGATACGCATTCCGCGATCCCGGAACCGGGAACCACGGCCGGGATCGGCTATAAAGCGGTGCTTCTGGGGCTGGTGATCTTTATGTTTTTCAGCATCGGGGAGTTGAATTCGAAAATCGATTCGTTGCGAAGTGCCATCAACAATCTGGAACAGCGCCAGCAGAACCTGTCCTCGGAAATGTACCGACTGCGGGTGATGATGGAAGAGAGTGAGAAAAATGTGTCTTCCACTTCCTGGGACGTGCTGGACGCGGATTTGGAAGCAGGAACCGCCAAGGTCCGGTATCAGGTTGTCCTGAAACAGTATTCGGACAATACGAAGGTGGCGTTACGCCTGAACGGACAGGAGATCGCACTCCCTTACCAGACCGCCGGAATCTTTAGCGGAGAGTTTACCACTGGCCTGTTTGACGAGTACACCGGCGCGGCGGTCCTGATGACGGAAAACGGCATCACTACCGCGGAGGAGACGTACTTTTCGGAAAACCTCTTTAGGGATTGTCTGCCGATGCCGAGCCTTGGCCTCAACATGAGCGCCGAAACAAGGAACGGAAAAACGGAGTATGAGGGGAACTACCAGATTTTCGTGAAGAATCTGGACCTGATGAAAACCGTGAAGCTCACCTATCTGTCCGGTGGCAGAGAGCTCAAATCCATAGATGTGACCGAAGACGTGCGAAGACAGTCCTGGACCCAGCTGGAAAAAGGACTGGACGTGGGCGATGAGGGGCTGCTGTTCTTGATTGAGGTCACCACAACGAACGGGTTTACCATCCTGGAGCAAACGCCTGTCTTTGGCGGTGAGAACGCTGCGGAGCAAGAGTATGCTTATTACCAGGAAATTCTGGACGCGGAGGGAAACAGCGTCTGGAAGAGCCCTGAGAAGTGGTAATTCAGAATTTGAAGGGCGAATCTGAAGGGGACGGGCCTGAGGGTGACAGGGGACGGGCCTGTGTC
>JAFVBO010000055.1 GCA_017479935.1 Lachnospiraceae bacterium | reverse complement strand
GCATTGATGAGGTATTTGATCTCGCCGAACTCCTGAGCCTTTTTGATAATTGCCAGGATATCCTCCCGGGAAGAGAGATCCATTTCGAAGGGGACCACTTCGTACCCGGCATTATTCATGATCTCTGCAATCGTTTCAGCATTCTTCAGGTTTTTATCTCCGAGAATGATCTTTTTACCGAAACCGGTCCTGCGGGCAAGGGCCATGCCGATCTGCCCCGCTCCGGTTACGATCATAACGTCTTTCTTCATAAGTCTTTCCTTTCTGCTGTTACTTAAGGATGTCTACCACCAGGGAACGGCCTGCATTCTCAAGTTCGGTCGTCTGTATATCCGTTTTTCAGTATGTACTCGCGACGCTCCGGGTGATTTTCCAGATGCCGTCTGTTTTCTTCATGCTGCATTTCTGCTGCAAGTGCCAGTTGGACCTGCCGCCGCCAAACACGGCTGCTGCTACATAGGACTGTCCGGTAAGGACTGCTGTGTCTCCGGAAATCTCTACCGGCATGTTTTCATGTTCTGCGGAATAATAGTTCAGAGTGCCGTCCATGACAGCCTTGATAAAGGCATCCTTTGACTGCCGCATACCGGTCATGTGGACCAGGACAAAGCTGTCATCCAGCACTTCCTTCAAGATCTGTTCATCCTTTGCGATCATGCCATCGTACATCCGGGTATAGGCTTCCCGGATCAGCCTTTCATCATTCTTATTCATGTCAAAACCCAAGCTCCGATAGCCAGTCGCTGACGGAGTCCCTCACTTTCTCCTGTGCGTTCTGGGCATCATTTCCCCGAACAGCCAGGCCTTTTTCTACAGTCGCTCCAGGGCAGGCGTTTTCCAGCTTCTTATCAAAACCGGAGAGTCCGCTCCCTTCGTGGGTTGAAAAGGGAACCAGGGTCTTTCCGGAAAAGTCGTTGCTCTCAAAGACCGTGTACATGATCATCGGCCAGTCACCCCACCATACCGGAGCACCGACGAAGATCGTATCGTAAGCGGACAGATCCGGCAGTTCTCCGGCGTATGCCGGCCGTGCCTTCTCAGCCTGTTCCTGCTTTGCCACGTCCGTCAGGGCATCATAGGTCATCGGATAATGATCGTCCTCAGGAAGCACTTCAAACAGATTCGCCCCTGTCTGCTCCGCGATCATCTCTGCCACGATAGCGGTATTGCCTTTCTCGATCACGCCGACCGTATACTGTTCACCGGTTCGGGAGAAATAGATTACAAGGATATCGCTTGAAGCATCTGAATCAGCGGAATCCTGAGAAGCTGCAGAGGCATCATTATCGTCTTTAGAAGAAGCATCTTCTTCTAAAGCAGTGTCTTCTGAAGTAGTTTGCTCTGCCGTAGTTTGTCCTGATGTTTCTGCCTGCGATTCTTTTACCGAACCGGTACTTCCGCATCCGGTCAAAGCCAGGATTGCGATGAGTAACAGTGATATAACTCTTTTCATTCTCCGCTCCTTATACAAGGCCGTTTGCCTTCAGCCAACGCTCCACGCTGCCTTTTGAATTTGCCGCAGCGCTTCCGGTGATGGGCAGGCCCTTCTTTACATCCGCGCCGGGGCAGGTCTTTTTGATCTCGCGCTCACTGGATCCCATGCCGCTTCCCTCGTTGGTGCAAAGCGGAAGGATCGTCTTTCCGGAGAAATCAAAGTGCTCCAGGAAGGTATAGACTGCCATAGGCATCGTACCCCAGTAGTTCGGGTAAGCAAGAATTATGGTGTCGTATTCCTCAATACTCTCCGGCATGGATACAAGCTCCGGGCGGGCCTTGGCTCTCAGGTCCTTCTTTGCTTCTTCGATACAGGTCATATAGACCGGGGAGTACGGATCCTTCATCTCGATCTTAAAGGTGTCCGCAGGGATCAGATCCTTCATGATACCCGCAACGATCTCGGTATTGCCGACCTTCACATAGCGCATCGCGCCGCCAAAGTAGTTTTCATCCGCTCTTGAAAAGAATGCGATCAGTGTCTTTGTCATGGTTTTGTCCTCCTGGTTTATCTTTGGTTCCTGACACCTGCCTGCTGTAAGGCTTTCATCAGATGTTTTCTTCTCTGTACGGTTACATTATATGAAATGCCTATTGCAAAGTCCAATTCAAATATTATATACTTGATTTAATTCTTAAATAGCAGGAGGCGGTCATGACCACCAAGCAGATCGATTACTGTATCGAAATTGCCAGGACACTCAACTTCAGCCGGGCGGCTGATAACCTTTTCGTCAGCCAACCGACCTTTTCTTACCAGATCAAGCTTTTGGAGGAAGAAGTCGGATTTACCATCTTTGAACGGAACGGGAAGGGAGCAGCACTCACTCCGGCAGGAGCACAGTTTGTTTCCTTCCTCAGCACCATGCGGGAAGACTTAAAACGTGCCATCGAGCAGGGACAGAACTTCAGCGCGAAGTATAAGGACAGCATCTCCATTAGCCTGATGGTGCGTCCTGCGGTATATTTCCTGCCGGAGGCCATGCGGCTCTTTGCGGAGACCCATCCGGAGGTCCAGATCCTTCCGGTGTTTCAGTATGAGGGAGGTGTAGATACATTTCTCCGAAATGAAGTAGATATTTTGTTTGCGCTGAAGGAAGAGACAAGGCAGATCCCCGGCATCCGGGTCCATGAGATGTTCAAAAGTCATATTTACCTGATTGCGCAGAGAGACGACCCGCTGGCAGCTAAAAACCTGATCTGCGAGGAGGATCTGTATGGCAGGACCCTGATGGTTGGCGGAGGATCCCCGCCTGCCTTAAAGGCAGTTCAGCACCGGCTGACGAGTACCGGAAAGCTGGATTACTTCAACAGCGCAGACCATGATACAACGCTTACCAATGTGGCTGCCGGACGCGGAGTCTGTCTTGCACCGGGATTCCTGAATGATCACAGCGGACAGTTTGCGTGGATCCCCTTCGACTGTAAAGAAAGCTTCACCTGCTGTTTGTGCACACACAAAGAAGATAACCGACCGAGCGTTACAGCTTTTCTGAGTACTCTTAAAACACTATATAGAGACGCTGTTGCAGTCCCCTTATAATACAGGAGTGTTCTGCATAGCGATATATAAGACACCGTTTCAAGCGACGGAAACAAACCGTAAGGAGGTTTCCCAATCACGCTTAAACGGTGTTTTTTTTGCGCTCTATTTTGGAAAGGGTCGTATAAAGGCCTGTTTTCAGGCAAAACGGGTCATCCTGCATCCCTGTAGAAACGTCCATTTTTTCATAGAATCTTACTCGTAACAACCGAGTTGTTACGAGCTGAGAAATCAGAATTGCACCTTCACAACTGAATATACATTCAGCAGGAAAGAATCTGAGAAGAAGAACTACAGCAGCGGAGAACGCCATGACGGTCGCAAGGACCTGAGCGGTAACCGGCCTGTAAGGCTGTTCAGGGAGACTCCGGACATACCCAGACGTCGATGGTCACGGATGTGTACTCTCACATTCTGGATGATGACCGTCGAAAGAATGCACAGCTCTTTGAGGATGCATTTTATGAAGGAAAAGGCGCTGATCCTGCGGCTCCGGCAAAGGATCCTGATCGGGAAGAACAGAAAGCATCCGATATGGATACACTGATGAGACTCCTGGGCAATCCGGAGACGGTCGGTCTCCTGAAGCAGCTGGTCAAGGCTATGGACAAGTAACTTTGCAAAAAAGGGCCTTCTGGCATGGTAGTGTTACTCATGCCAGAAGGCTTGCATTTTCTAACAGAGAGCTATGCCCGTAAATACATCCTTTGCCCATTGTGAGCAGCCGGGTTCAGTTCCAGGCTGTCTTTATTCCAACGTTCTTTCCAGAAAAGGCAATGCCGTATTTGATGATGCTTTGGATGCCGCGATCTTCCATTTCCTGTACATAGTTCTGATCTTCGATCTGTCGAAGCGCTGCGTCAGCGAGCTCTTCCAGGCCGGTTTTATCAGATCCGGAAACGGCTTTGAATTCCATGATGATCCCCGGGAGGCCCTTTTCTTTCGGCTCAAGAGTAAGATCAAAACGCCCTTCCCCGGATTCCCGGTTGGACCGGATATAGTACCGCGACGAAAGGCTTGCAACCAGGCCAACCATCATCCCGTGGTAGAAGCCTTCAGCGGACCCATCGAAATAGGAAATACAACTTGTCATGTAATTCCCAAGAGAGTTCGCCAGACGTTTTCCATCTCCAAGATAGATTGCTCTTTCAATTTCGGTGATGACGCTGCCGGCCGTTTTTGTCTTCATAAAGGCCAGGATCTCCGTATTATAGACCCGGCGGATCTCCATGTTCGGGATCTTTAAGGAAGCAAATGTCCCGATCTCCGTTTCTTCCGGATCGGATGCAGGAGTCAGGTAGCCCGCCAGCAGAAGGAAGCTGAAGACCGTGTCCGCACCGTCAGCCAGTCTCGGGTATATGATCTCCATGTTCAATGACGCATGGATCTCCTCTCCCTGCAGGATCCGGGTAAGTTCCTCAGCAACTTCCGGCGTCAGATCCTGCATGATTTCCCGGATGATCTCATTATCGCTGGTATTGGCCCAGAATGCGCGCGGAGCGCCTCCATTTGCAAAATAATTGGTCACGGACCAGGGGTTATAGATTTCAGTTTTACCGAAGCGATACCCGTCATACCAGCTGCGGATCTCCTCCATGCAGTCTTCCTTGTCATAGTAGGCGGCCATCTCCCGGACTTCTTCCTCCGTAAATCCGAAATAATCGCTGTATTTTTCATCCAGAACGGTATTCACTGTGGGATTGTTCAGCCCGCTGAAGAGATTCTCCTTGGACACACGCATGATTCCGGTCAGGACTCCAAACGCCAGGTTCTCATTATCCTTAAGGCCTCCGGAAAGGAAGTTGCGCATAAAGGAAATGATCTCCTGATAAAAACCTTTGGAATAGCCCTGCTGGATGGGCGTGTCGTACTCGTCGATCAGGATAATGGTCCTGCTGCCATAATGGGTGGAAAGCATCCTGGTCAGATTCAGAAGCGAACGGCTGTACTCCACGTCGGATAGCGTTCCTTTTTCCATGCGGTCCAGATATGCCTTATCATCCGGTCCGAGTGCCGTGCTGTCCTTTAGCTCCCCATGACGCTTGTACTCATCCTTCAGGACGAGCCGGATCGCCTCCATGGACTCTTCAAAGCTTCCGTATTTGACATCTTTGAAGGTCAGCATGATGACCGGGTATTTGCCCTGCATGGCCATGTATTTCTCGCCGCACTGCCAGATCTTCCTGTTTGCGAAGTACTGTGAGGTGTCTTCTTCCGTTTTTTCGAAGAAAGTCTTAAGCATATTGATGGCAAGCGTCTTTCCGAAGCGGCGCGGCCTGGTGAAGAGCGTGACCATGTTATGATCATCTATCAGATCACGGATCAGAAGCGTTTTGTCGACGTAATAACATTCGCTCGCAATCTCAACGAAGGAAGTATTTCCCACCGCACAGGGCAGACGGGCCTCTTCTGCGGATTTCAGATCCGCAGTTTTATAGATACCCGCAGCTTCTGCATATTTAAGGACAGTTTCCTCCGGGATCTTCCAGTTCCGGCCGTCCTGTATGGCGCCCTCGAGTTTTCCCTCCCGGCAAAGGCCGGTCACCCTTCTGGAAGTCATCTGAAGGATAGCTGCTGCATTCGTGGCAGTGATGTATTTGATTTCATCAGGCATAATTGATCCCTCCTGTTCGGAAATACAATATCACATATCAGAAATCTTTTCAACAGATTTCCTATTAAGTACCGATTGTTTCCGATACTGGTGCTGATATTTCCGAAAAGCAGGCAGAATATTTCCGATTGTATGCGGATGATTCTGCTTTACATAGCACAGCAAATGATTTCAACACCGTGATCTCAACACCGGATCGCCCGCAGAGTTCGTGTTCATACACATCAAAGAACGCCAATAACGACCGACGCCTTTTTTAGCAAAATCTAATATCTGGCTAAAATCCAGAGCGGATTTCTAATGAAAAAAGCGGATTTCAGGTGTACACAACGGAATTCGAACTTCGAAAAAACCGAGCAACAGAGCGGCACAACGGCTCTTAAGTGACTTTAAACGCCAGGATTGACCGACCGCTCCTAAGCGGAAGGTCGGGAGTTCGAATCTCCCCGGGAACGCGATTTTTAAGCGGAATTTCCGATTATAAATATCTACAAACAGGTTATAGACTCCCGCAACACGATCCCAGAACATTTCAGTGCTCCTTTCCCATCCACTCCTCACGGGAGAGGCAGGAGATATGTTCTTTTCGAAGAACTCCCTCCAATGCGCAAGGGACGTTATCGGCAGAGTGGTGATATTGAAATCCGCACTTTTCCTGAACACGCCTGGATTTTGTATTTCCATCGAAGTAGCCGCACCAGAGCCTGCCGAGATTCAGATTTTCAAATCCGTACCTTATAATCTCTCTGACCGCTTCCGGTATCAGCCCCTGGCCCCAATAAGGGACACCGATCCAATAACCGATTTCACCTTCTGTATCAGGAAGACCGATATTGCTGGCTTTGCCAATCATAAGCCCGATGCTGCCGACCGGGCGACCGGATTCCTTCAAAACAACTGCATAAGTTTCAGGCGCGGAAAGAACATTTTGAATGATTTCACGACTGTTCTCAACACTTGTATGAATCGCCCATCCGGCGATAGGACCAACATCCGGATGGCTTGCGTATTGATAGAGATCCTCCGCATCACTGTCTTCCCATGGCCTGAGGATCAGTCTTTTCGTTTGAAGTACCATCGTATAACTCTCCAATTATCCTTGGTTGTTTTCTTTTCTTCCGGCCGAAAGAGCACGCCGTTTAAGACGACGCCTCATTTCGTCGGAACGTCTAAACGGAATCTCATGACAGGTCCTTCTTTCAATGAAACTTGTCATTGCCGAGAAGCCTTCGGTTGCCCAGTCACTGGCCCGCGTCATCGGAGCCGCGAAACGCCAGGACGGGTATCTCGAAGGCAACGGGTACCTTGTGAGCTGGTGTGTCGGCCACCTGGTAGAGCTCTCCGCTCCGGAGCGTTACGATGAGCGCTTTTCCAAATGGCGGCTGGAGGATCTGCCGATCCTGCCGGAGCGATACCTGTATGAGGTTTCCGCCGGGACGAGGAAGCAGTACCAGATCCTGAAAGGCCTGATGGAACGGCCGGATGTGGAAAGCCTCGTCTGCGCAACCGATGCCGGCGCGAAGGTGAACTGATCTTCCGCCTGGTCTATCACCAGTGCCGATGCAGGTATCATTCTATTTTGGTCAAAAAATGATGACGAAACAACTCCGCTGACCTTGGCAACTCATTATACACGATTCTCCTCTCTGTTACAATCCTCCTTCCAAAACTCCAGCGGAAGCGAAAAACTGGCTGGAAAAAGCCGCCCTGCAGCGCCATAAGGAAGCCAGGAAGGAACTTGCTTCCCTGTAAAAAGAGAAAAGATAAAAGCGTTTTTAAGGCTCCTTTAAGGTACCCTCTTTATACTACGTAAAAACTTGTATATGAACTCGTAAGGCAAGGGATCCAGGCACAAGGCTGTTTTCCCTGTCTTACTAATACTAATCTCAAATAGCAATGCTATTTGAGATTACGCGTGCTTCGCACGCTGGTGCCGCGCTTGAAAAGCGCGTCATCTCGTCTCATGCAGTCTCAGTATAAAAATGCATAGGGCATTTTCAACTGAGACTAGTATAAGTTATCTTGAGGAGGTGAGAATGTATGGAGTATCGGCACGAAGTCAAATTTCCCATCACGACGGCGGATGCCGTGGCAATACGCCAAAACCTGACAGCCGTGGCGTCCGTCGACTCCCATGCCGGGAAAGATGGCTGTTACCGTATCCACAGTCTGTACTTTGACGACCAGAACAACACGGCCCTCTGGGAAAAGCTGGACGGTGTCAACGAACGTCGTAAATTCCGGATCAGATATTACAACGAGGATCTTTCCTACATCATGCTGGAGTGCAAGATGAAGCGCGACAACGTAGGCTGTAAGCTTCAGCAACGACTGACACAGGAGGAGGTCTTACGCATCCTGAAAGGGGACACCAGCTGGATGGCAGCCAGTGGAAAGCCTTTGCTGGTGACGCTTTATGTGGAAATGAAAGCCCATGGCCTTCGGCCCAAATGTGTGGTGGACTACATGCGCAGGCCATTTACGTACGCGCCGGGCAATGTACGTGTTACCATCGACTGGAACATCCGAACCGGTTCGCCCGCACAGTTTATGAATCCAAACGCCCTGACACTGCCTGTGGATGGAAATCCCATGTTAATGGAAGTGAAATGGGATGATTACCTGCCCGGCATCATCCGCAGGGCTGTTTCTTTGCACGGCAGAGGACAATCAGCCTTTTCCAAATATGCAACATGCCGGATGTATGGATAATTCCTGTTTTTACATCTTGCCTGCAATAGCGAAGCAATAACAAAACAACAAAATAGAAACAAACATCGAAAACGGAGGAAAACACTATGATCAGCTTCAACGACATTTTCAAATCCAGCTATCTGGAGAACGTTACCGCAGTTACCCTGCCCGATATGGCATTAGCCCTGGGACTCAGCCTCTGCCTTGGCCTGTTCATTTATTTCGTATATAAGAAAACTTACTCCGGCGTTATGTTCAGCCGCACCTTCGGCGGTTCCCTGGTTGCCATGACCATGATCACCACCATGGTTATCCTGGCTGTCACCTCCAACGTCGTTCTTTCCCTTGGTATGGTTGGCGCCCTCTCGATCGTACGTTTCCGTACCGCCATTAAAGAGCCCATGGACATCGCATTCCTCTTCTGGTCCATCGCGGGCGGCATCGTGCTGGCAGCCGGTATGCTTCCCCTGGCCATCGTGGGCAGCTTCATCATCGGCATCATCATGCTTGTCTTCTGCAACATCAAATCCTCTGAAAAGCCTTTTATTATGGTCGTCAGCTGCCAGGACGGCGAAACGGAAGCCCGTGTCGGCCAGTATGTAAACGGCCAGGTCAGGAAGGCCGTTGTGAAGAGCAAGAGCGCCCAGAAAGGCAATATCGAAGTTAGCTATGAAGTATCCCTGAAGGGTGACGATACCAGTTTTGTTACCGCACTGTCTGATATGGACGGCGTAAACAGCGCCGTTCTGGTGAGCTATAACGGCGATTATATGGGGTGATGAAATATGCTGAAAAGCAAAACAATTGACCGGATTGGCTGTCTTGCGACAGCTGTCATGCTGATCCTTACCACCGTCGTGTGGGCGGGAAAGGCATCTGCCGGCAGGCAAACCATCTTCACGGTCGGTTATGAAGGCCTGTTTGACCAGTCCTACGTGCACACCATCGACATCGTCATGGATGACGTGGATACCTTTATAGCGAATGCCACCCAGGAATTATATGTGGAATGCACCGTGACGATTGACGGGGAAAAGTATTCCAACGTGGGAATCCGCGCGAAAGGAAACACTTCCCTTTCTTCGGTTGCCACCATGGGCAGCAAAAAGTACTCCTTTAAAATTGAATTTAACCAGTATGTAAAAGGAAAAACCTATCATGGACTGGATAAACTGAGCCTGAACAACCTGATCTACGACACCACGATGATGAAAGACTACCTGGCTTACACCCTGATGGCCCGGGCAGGCGTTCCTTCTCCGCTTTGCAGCTTTGTGCAGGTAACCATCAACGGCGAAGTCTGGGGGCTTTATCTGGCGGTAGAAGGCGTGGAAGATGGTTTCCTTCAGCGCAACAATATGACTAACGGGGAAGTGTACAAGCCCGACAGCCTCTCCTTCGGCGGCGGCCGTGGCAACGGCCAGGATTTCGACTTTAACCAGTTCCGGGTAGAGGATGAAGAAGATGAGGAAGAAACGGAAGACCAGGAAACGACTGGTCAGGAAACAAAATCCACTGAATCCGGGCAGTCATCGGGTTCGGAAGCTTCTTCCGGACAACCGGCCGGTTTGGAGGCATCTTCCGGACAGGCAGCCGGTCCACAGGCTTCCTCCGGACAAGCGCCTGGCAGCCAGACACAACCTGGCAGCCAGACGCCGCAAAGCGGCGCTTTCGGGCAGGATACGCAGAGCGAAACATCTTCGAGAAGCTTCACGATGCCGGAGGGCACGGATGGTTCCAAAGGCTTCACCATGCCGGATGGTGTGGAAGTTCCCGAAGGTTTCTCCATGCCGGATGGTGTGGAAGTTCCCGAAGGTTTCTCCATGCCGGAAGGTGAGGGTAGAGGCGGTTTCAATCCCGGCCCTATGGGCGACGGCTTCTTCCAGATGGGCGGTATGAAGTTCGACTTCGGCATGGGCAGCAGCGACGTGAAGCTGCAGTACATCGACGACGATCCCGCCAGCTATTCCAATATCTTTAACAACGCCAAAACAGATGTGACGGAAAGCGACAAAGCAAGGCTCATTGAAGCCCTGAAAACGCTGAACGGCGAAACCCCCAAGGATGCCGTTGATACGGATGAAGTCATCCGCTATCTGGCCGTGCACAACTTCCTTCAGAACGGTGACAGTTACACCGGCATGATGGTGCATAACTACTACCTGTATGAGGAAGACGGCGTACTTCAGATTATCCCCTGGGATTACAACCTCGCTTTCGGCGGCATGAACGGCTTCGACGGAACCTCCACCATAAACAGCCCGATCGACTCCCCGGTCAGCAACAGCACCGGCAGCGACCGTCCGCTTATCTACTGGATCTTCCAGGATGAGGAATCGCTGGAGAAATATCACGAAGTATACGACCAGTTTGTTTCCGATACCATTGAAAGCGGCTGGCTGGCAAGCGAAATCGAACGGGTTTCGGAGATGATCCTTCCCTACGTGGAATCAGATCCCAACAGCTTCTTCACCGTGGAAGAGTTTGATACGGCCATTGAGAACCTGCAGAGCTACTGTGATCTGCGTGGTCAGAGTATCCGCGGCCAGCTGGAAGGCACTATTCCTTCCACCTCCTCAGGACAGAGCGCTAACAGCTCCGCTTTGATTGACGGCAGTTCCGTCAGCATCTCTGCCATGGGTTCCATGAATTCAGGCGGCGGAGCAGGCGGTGGCGATTTCCCTTCGCCAGGCGGTGACAGTTCCGCACCTTCAGACACTGGGCAAGGAGGAGAAAGCAGCAGCGGGCAGGCTCCCGGAGGTAATTTCGCTGGCTCTGGCGAGTCCCAGTCCCCGGGCGATATCCCCGCTTCCGCGGAAACTTCGGAACAGGATCAGGTAACTACTACACAACCTCAGAAAGAGGCGCCCGCTTCGGCGGAAGCTCCTTCTCAGGGCGACTCTAACGAATCGCGACCTCAGAATAACCCTTCCGGCTCTGGCCAGGGTGATTCCCGTCAGGGAGAGGCTTCCAGCGGGTCATTCACCCCGAACGGAGGCTCCGACGGGTCGATGGGCCAGATGGATGGTGGGCAAATGCCTTCCGGCACTTTTAATCCCGGAGAGGGATTCCGCCCCGGAGAAGGATTCAATCCCGGAGAGGGATTCAGTCTTGGAGAAGGATTCAATCCCGGAGAAGGATTCAGTCTTGGAGAAGGATTCAATCCCGGAGAAGGATTTAATCCCGGAGAGGGATTCGCCCCTGAAAACGGAACATCTGCCAGCACGAACCAGGTCGGCTGGATCATCTACGGGGCGTGCGTAATCCTTTTGCTGGGCGGATGTATCGTCATCTCCCGCTTTAGAGGCCACAACGGGTAACATCCCGCACGGATGACACATTCGTTGTCCTCTCACAAGAGATTCGTAAACAGATCATAAAAAAGCGTCTTGACGCATCAGCTCCCCCTCCCCCCTCATTCATGAGGGGGGAGGGGGAGCTGATGCGTCGAAGACGCTTTTTTATTTACCAAATCGAAGAAGATTAGCGGTAATGGGAACGCTGTCATTTCGTATTGATCCTTATGGACGAGCTATCCCGGGTGTGATATGATCAATATGGTGTGGCACGGCCATAAGGCCGCAGGTTTTTATACAGGAGGAGATACATCATGGAACTCTTATCAAAACTAAACAGCCCCTTTTTGTACCTGGTGTGCGGCGGGATCGTTCTGTTGGTTGCCGTCATCTGCATCGTCTTTGCTGTGCGGGCGTACCGGATGGGAAAGGCGCTCGGAGTGGATGAAAGCAAGATGAAACGGGTGATCACAGCAAGCGCCACGTTTGCGGTTCTCCCCAGCGTGGGGATTTTATTGGGAGTGATTGCGCTTTCGGGGAGCTTGGGCACGCCGTGGCCGTGGCTGCGGTTGTCTGTGATCGGCGCGCTGCACTATGAAACGCAGGTGGCGGAAGCCGCGTCGGAAGCGGTGGGAGCGGGAAGCCTTTCGATCGCCAACATGACGCCGGAGGCCTTTGCCACCATTGCGCTGCTCATGAGTTTTTGCATCATCTGGGGCATGGTCCTGATGATTTTCAACGGAAAGGCCTACACGAAACGCCTTTCCGGACAGACACCGGCAAAGAAAAACGAGGCAGATGGGAAGAAAAATAAGTCATCGCTTTCCGGCTTTGCAGACACGGCCATGACCGCGATGTTTATCGGCCTTGTCACGGCTTATATCGCCAGTTACATCGGGACGATTGTCTCCGGAAACGGTGTGCTTTCCATGACGGGCAACTGGCTGTCCCTGGCGGTGTCGGTCGTAGCGGCAATCGCCATGGCGGTGTTTCTTTGGATCCGAGAGAAGACAAAGGCCGACTGGGTGGATAGTTTCTCTGTGGCGGGCAGCATGCTGATTGCCATGAGTGCGGCAGTCTTTTTGGCAGGCCTGGCGGGATAAGGAGACAGAGTTTGGAGCCAGGAAGCCTGGTATATGCGGCAAAGCCGTCTCCAGGAAGGAGTTCGTATGCCTGGTTTATGCGGCAAAACCCGCCGCGAAAGAGGAGAGTATCATGGAAGAAAATAAAGAAATACAAAATCAGAAATGTTATGAGAAATATCTGGAGACCACCCATCACCTGGGGCGGATTTTGACTTTGCTGGTGCTGATCCTGCTTCTTGTCGTCCCGTTTGTGATTGGCGCGTACTTAAGCGCGATGCCGAACCTGCCAGCGGCCGCGAAAGCGTTTGCGGGTGTCGGGCTGGTGTATCTTGTCAGCGGAATTGTTGAGTACCTGATTTATGTGCCGATGCTGGGCACGGGAGGCAGCTATCTGGCCTTTATCACGGGAAATCTGATCAACATGAAGATCCCGTGTGCGATCAACGCGCGCGATATTGTGGGTGTGAAGAGCGGGACGCCGGAGAATGAGATTGTCGCGACGCTCTCGATTGCAACGTCCTCGCTGGTGACCATCCTGGTGCTGGCTCTCGGCGTGTTTCTCATGATCCCGCTGCAGCCTATCCTTCAGTCGCCGGCCCTGCAGCCGGCGTTTGAGAACGTTGTTCCGGCGCTATTTGGTGCGATGGCTTGCAAGTACTACCGGGAGGACCGGGTCGTGGCGTTGCTGGTTCTGGCGGTGATGACGCTGCTTTACTGTTTTGTGCCATCGCTCATCGGGTCGGCCAGCATGATGGTGATCCCGAGCGGCGCGCTGGCGATCGGGTTATCGTATTTGAGTTTTCGGAAGAAGAGTAAGGTAACTGCTTAGACAACAAAAAATACGCATGCAGCGCTGAGCGCTGCTACATATGCTATGAAAGCAAACGCGCCGTTTCGTTTCTTCGCAACTCTTGCGCCGCTGCTTTCATAAAGCGAAGGAGAAAAAGATGATCGCACTTTATATTATCCTGGGAATTCTGGCGGTGCTCGCGCTTCTTGTGCTGGCAGCCGTGATCCGCACCTGCCTCACCCCGTCTAAGACCTCAGAGTGGGAGCCGAAGAAGGATCCCGCGCGGGAGCAGGAATACGCGGAAAAGCTCGCGAAGATGGTGCGCTTTCCAACGGTCTCGTACAAGGGGCAGATCCAGCGGGAGAAATTCCTGGAATTTCACCAGATCTTAGAGGAGTTGTTTCCGCTCGTCCACAGCCACCTGGAAAAGACCGAGATTGACGGCAGTCTGCTGTTTTACTGGAAGGGAAAGCATGCGGATAAACCGATTGTGCTGATGGGCCACCAGGATGTGGTGCCGGCGGAAGGCAGCTGGGAGCATGACCCGTTTTCCGGCGATATCGAGGACGGGAAAATCTGGGGCCGCGGCACAGCGGATACGAAGTGTTCGGTGATGTCGTTTCTGCAAGCCGTGGAGGAGCTCCTGAAAGAAGGCTATGTGCCGGAGCAGGATGTCTATCTTGCGTCTTCCAACACCGAGGAGGTCGCCGGGGACGGCTGCCCGAAGCTGGTTGCGGAGCTGAAGAGGCGGGGAGTCAGACCGTACATTGTGAATGACGAAGGCGGCTCCATCGTGACAGAGCCGATGGCCGGATTAAAGGGGAATTTTGCGATGATCGGCGTTCTTGAGAAAGGCCAGGGAAATCTGAAGGTGATTGCCCGCTCAAACGGCGGCCACTCCAGCTATCCGCCGAAGAACTCGCCCATCGTGCGGCTGTCTCGATTTGTGACAGACCTTTCGAAGCACAGCCCGATGCGCTCTGAGATGAACACGCAGGCGAAGGAAATGTTTGAGAATCTGGCGCCGTACGGCCCGTTCTGGATGCGGCTTCTGTTTGGAAATCTATGGCTGTTCAAGCCTCTTTTGGAACGCCTGATGCCTTCCATCTCCGCGCAGGCGGCAGCCCTGCTGCACACGACCGTCGCCCCGACCATGCAGTCAGGGTCGGACGGATGCAACGTGCTGCCGCAGGAGGCAACCCTGACGCTGAATTTGCGCTATATTCCCCATCAGAACATGGAGGAGAGTAACGCCGCGATCAGGGAGCGCGCGAAGAAATACAACCTGGAGGTGGAGGTGATGGACGCGTATCCCGCCTACGAACCGGTGGATGCCCACAGCAGCGCCTTTCAGCTGGTGGAGGACACTATCGCGGAAGTGTTCCCGAAGCTCCCGCCCATCCCGTATGTCATGACCGGCGGCACCGATGCGCGCTTCTTCCAGGAAATCTGTGATGCCTGCATCCGCTTCTCGCCGGTGGTGTACGGCCCCGCGCAGATGAAGGGCATGCACGGACTCAATGAATATCTGGACACCTACAGCCTGCCCGGCGCAGTGGACTATTATAAGACGCTGATTCGGAAGAACAGCTGACCGAGGGCTCTTCTTCCTTCAGAAACTGGCGGCAGGTCTCTTCCATGATAATCCGGGCCCTTTCGGGCGGATCCGGCAGCTCGCAGACGGCTGCATGGAAGTGCCCGCCGCCTCCGTGTACGGCGCAGATGTCGTTTGCGGAAAGGTTTCCGCTTGTCCGGGTAGAGCAGCGGGAACGGCCGTCCGGCAGTTCCCGGACCGTCACGCCGATTTTCATGTCCGCGTATTGTTCCACATAAGAGTTGATCCCTTCGATTTCGGAATCGGCAATACCGGCGGTTTCCAGATCCTTTAAAAGGATTATGCCCGTGATCAGTTTTCCGCCGCAGGAGAAGTGAAGACTTTTCTGCAGAAACTCTTCCAGTTTGAAACGCGCTTCGGACTTTATGAAAGCGTGCCGCCTGCCAATGCCGTAGACGTCGGCGCCAAGCCGGGCAAGAGCAGCGGCAGTCTCAAAGGACTGGGCGCTTGTGTCATAGGTCTGAAAGCATCGCGTGTCCATGACGAGGGCCATATACAGGAAATTGGCCATCTGCGGGGTGACGGGGATCTCCATGGCGCGTATCAGTTTGAGGATGATTTCGCTGCAGGCGCCGCAGTCTTCCTCCACGTACTTGTATGCTGCGTCGATGGAGTTGTTTCGGTGGTGGTCGATGCAGAATGTGTAGGGGCGCTCGGCGTAGATGCCTAAGCGCTGCGGGGACATGGCATCGACGGAGATATATACAAGATTTCTTAGATTGTCCTGAGAAACCGCATCGGTCATATATCGGTACGCCATCGGAACAGGATCGCTTCCTAAGACGGCGCAGGTCTTTCCGATGGATTTCAGCGCCAGGGCGAGGGCGTAGGCAGAGCCGATGCAGTCCCCGTCCGGCCGGATGTGATAGACGATGGCGTAGTTGTCATAGAGCCGAAGTTTTTCGGCCATTTCCTGGATAGTAGTGTTCATGGTGGGCCCCCTTTCCCCTATTCTTTAAAGCTGCAGGACCTAAGGATCCAGTCAACGGAAAGCTTTTTTACTCCGTTTCGGCCGAAATCGATTTCGGCGATGCCATGGCCGGAGCCGTATTTGATGGCCAGCAGTTTTCCGTCCCCGAAGGACGGGTGTGTGATGATTTTGACTTCAGTCAGATCATCCGGCGTTTTGGTAAGAGCGTTCGGAGTTTTGGAAAGATCTTCCGGAGCTTTGAACGGATCATCCGGAGCTTTGATCGGATCGTCCGAACGATTGGCAGGAAAAGAGACTTGCGCGTTCCGGGCCCCATTCTCCTTGGGTAGCAGGGCAGCCTGCGTGTTCCGGGAACGCTTCGCCTGGGGAGGCCCGGCCGGATGGGAAGCGGTCGTTCTCTCTGCTTCTCCAGGTTTAGTGGTGGGAGTGCTCGCTTTCTTCCGGGTCAGGATGGCGCGCAGAAACTCTTTTTCCTTCAACGCCCATTCTACCTCACTTTTTCTGCGGAGAGCTACATAGATAGCGGCGGCTTTTGCCTGGCAGCTGATGGATTTGGCGGGGTTAAAAACAATGTCCGTAAAGGCGGTGTATTCCGTCAGGGGATCCGCCAGTTCCGGGTGCTCCGAAAGCGCTTTTATGTACAGCCAGGTGTAGAAAAAGCTTTCCGGTTCAGTGGGAAAGGAGCGCCCTTCAAAGGTAAAGCCGGTGACGGGGCCATATTCATGAAGCCGGGGATCCGTCTTGGCTTTGGAGGGAGTGACGGTCAGAAGATCCAGGAACGGACCGCCTTTTTTGAAAATCTTGCCGGCTTGGTAGGCGTTCTCCACCGGTACCTGCCGGCCGTCGTGTAAGGTTAAGGTGAGGTTGAAAGCGCTTAAGCTGCGCCCTAATTCTTCCTTGGAAAAGCTGGAGATCTCCAGAACTTTTTCGTCGGAGTGCCAGCGCGCAAATGCTTCGTGCAGGCTGTCGATGCAGCGCTGTTTCTGCACTTTCGCAAATCCGCTGTAGAAGGTAAACTCGGTCAGGATGGTTGTCACATAATTTTTTTCACTTGTCACAAATACAGGTCTTTCTGCCATTCGTTCTCCTTTCCTCTGTCTTGGGGTGTTTTCGTGAATTGTCCAAGTTTCATTATAGATGAGGAAAGGATGAATGACAATGAACGCGTAGTTGAATGGAACCTGGCCTGCACTTTGAGGGTTCCCATCTTCTGACATCCTCTAGAAAACCTCCGGGCAGACGGGCTTATACGCTCAGCTTTTTATCCATAATCCATCCGGTCACAAGATACAGGACAACCATCAGGACAAAGGATGCGATGGCGGTGAGAACCATGTCCATAAAGAGCGTGCTCATGTCGGGGATAAAACCGATGACCTTTTCGAGCCCCCAGATGAGGAGCAGGAAAAGCAGGAAGCTGACCACGCCGCTGAATTTCTTTCCGGCGAGGAACGTAGCGGCGATGACAATGGCCAGAAAAGCCGCCGAGAGGGTCATCAGCCAGTTGGAAAGTCCGGCGAAAAAGACGGTGATGATGTTTTTGGCGTCAAAAACAAGGTAGCTTTGCAGCTGCTCGATCAGGGAGCGGAACATGTCCACCACGGCCATCAGGTCACCTTCATGGGCGACTAAAATGCTGATGTCCGCAAGTCCAAGAAGAGCGAAGAAGACGCCGCTTAAGAAGACGGAGAGGCCGTTCTCCAGCGCTTTCGCGCCCAGAATTTTATAGCTGGAATTCGGGGTCATGAACAGCATGTAGCTTTGCTTGGTGTTCAGATCCTGATGGAAAACGATCAGGCTGACGAGGCCGATCACCATGATGCCGAAGGTGGCAAGCATGACTAGGGTTGCGACGGAGAGGCCGAGAGTTTCATCCTTGTCGAAGAAGACGCCGATCAGGAAGGCCGCCTGCGCGATGAGGGTGAGCACCAGAAGGATGGCTTTGGTGTACCAGGTTTTGCGAAATTCGTATTTGAGCAGTTTAAACATCGTTATTTCTCCCTTCTACCATTCCTGCCCGCCGTGCCCGTAGATTTCCCGGTAACGGTCCACGATGGATTTTCCAGCCTCGGCGCGGCTTTCTTCGATATTATCCACTTCGATCAGGTGTCCGTTCTTGATGAAAATTGCGTAGTCGGAGATGGTTTCCAGTTCATCCACGAGATGGCTGGAAACCAGGATGGCTTTGTCTTCCCCGGCCGCCTCGGTGATGGAGCGGGTGATGTCCTCACGGGCTAAGAGGTCGATGCCGTTCAGCGGCTCGTCCAGCATAATGACACGGGCGTCGCGCGCCATCGTGACGGCAATTTTCAGCTTGGCCATCATACCGGAGGAGAGGCTTTTGGTTTTGAGATCCTCCGTCAGCTCCATGCGCCGCAGCAGATCCGAGAAGCGGGCCGGGGAGAAGTCTTCGAAAAAGTCTTTGTAATAGCGGCCGACGTCGCCCACGGTCATCCAGGCGTAAAAGTACGGTTCGGTGGACATGTAGGCGATGTGCCGGCGGCTTTCCACGCTCAGCGGTTCTCCGTCAAAGAACATTTCCCCGGAGGTGGGCTTTACGAGGCCGGCGGCCATCTTCATCCAGGTGGTCTTGCCGCTGCCGTTGGGGCCGAGCATGGCATAGATGTATCCGGGTTCGATTTTCAGAGTGACTTGATCGACCGCGATTTTGGATCCGAATTTTTTTGTAATATTTCTGCTTTCAAGCATAAGAACATCCTTTCTGGAACCGGCGCACAGGGCTGTTTTCCTTGCGGCTTTGAGGCCTGCTTGTAAGGCGCCGGTTCATTTGTGTTTCGTAACTACGCCGCAGGCGGGAGCCTGGGCTTTGTGGTGTGTTAAGTAGATATTATTTACAGCTTTCGGGACAAGGCGTTTGTCGCCATGTTGATGGCATCCTCAGGCGGAATGCCCAGTTCTTTCATCTCTTCCAGAAATCGGGTGACGAGTTCCTCCGCCATCTCCTCCTTCAGGCGGCGGATCAGCGCTTCGTCTTCTGTCACGTAGGTGCCCAGACCCCGCCTGGTGAAGGTGATCCCTTCCTGCTCGAGCTCTGAGTAAACCCGGGCTGCTGTGTTTGGGTTGATTTCGTACAGGGTGGCAAGCTCCCTTCCGGACGGGAGTTTGTCCCCGGCTTTCATCTTCCCTGTGACGAGATCCCGTTTGATAGCGGTGATCACCTGAAGATAGATGGGCATGGACGTGTTAAACTTCATGCGGCTCCTCTCTGCAACCTGAAAAAAGGCTGCTGAATTAGTGAACTAGGTACATAGTACACTGGAAAATTAGAACTGTCAAGCCCTTTTTGAAAATGTGCAGGCATTTTTTTCTTTTCATTTGATGCTGTTGTGGCTATAATGAAGAGGAGCACTGAACCTGGCAGGTGTTGCTAAGCAACGAAGCTATGAGTAGGGGCGATATCATATGGTACGGCGCGGTCGTAAGGTCGCATAAGGATTTTTTATAATATGAGGTGAGGATAATGAGAACAATCACAGGACGTATTGGTGCATGGGCCATGGCAGCAGCTATGATGGCGGGTTGCCTGGGATATGTGGTACCTTCCGGCGCAGCGGAAGATGCGATCATGCGGGAAACCGGCAATTTCTTCTTCTTTGGCGGGGAAGATGAAACGGAAGAGGAGACGAAGGAGGGCGAGCAGCAGGATCCCAGTCAGAAACCGGCAGATGGTGCTTCCGAACTTCCTACGGAAGAGGCGTCTCAGGCTGCGCATGAAGAAACTGCAGGCGCAAAAGCAGCAGAGGAGAAGGAAACGGAAGGAGCGCGCCCGCAGGATACACAGGAAATTTCGCAGGAACAGAAGCAGGAAGACCCCCTGGAAATCAGGTATCGTCTCTTCCGGGATAAGATCCGGATTCTGGAAACGGTATACGGCAGTCCGCAGATTGCCCAGCTGAATGAATATGAATATACGCTGGAAGGGCTGTGTTATGCCGCGCTGGTGGACTTGGAGGGGAGTGGGAAACCGCAGCTTGTGACGGTCCATGTGGCGGCCAGGTCATCCGCATCCGAAGGGATTCAGTTTGAACGGGTGTATGAAATATGGGATGTGGCCGACGGGAGAGCGGTGCTTCTTGACTGGGGAAAACTGTTCGAGACCGAAGGAGGCTTTAGCGCCACCATTCTGTACGGGGATAGCCGCATCAGCTTTCCGATTACGGCAGGCTCCGCCGCTGACTTTGAGGGAATTCTGAAGACGTTTTATGCGACGAAGAATACCCTGGGGATGGCTTTATATGATGGGTCCGCCATCCTGCCCGGAAGGGAGAACTATGCGGAAATCGTTTCGGCTTCCGCTTCGTCCGAATTGCCGCCGGAGGATGGCCTGATCTATTTTGCAAGCTGTGCGGTGGACGGGGACCTGGCAACCGCGTGGACGGAAAATGCGGAAGGTACGGGGCGCGGGGAATGGCTCCAGCTTCAGTTCCTGAACGAGCAGGCGGTCGCGGCGGTTGTCATCAATCCCGGCTATCAGAAGACGCATGATACCTATGTGAATAACTGCTTCCCGGTCGAAATCAGCATGGAATTTTCTGACGGGACAAAGCAGAACTACAAAGTGGCGCGAAACGACTGGATTGGCAGCACCATCACCCTGCCCGTTGGGCAGACGGTGCGTGCGACCTGGGTGCGCATCACAATCCTGAAGGCGGATCAGGGAGCGCTTTGGGAGGATAACTGCATTTCGGAGATCAAGGTACTGGTGAAAGAGTGAGAGGGACAGAGAAAAGTCGTATCTGGCGGCGCATTTTGGGGGGCTTCCTGGCCTTCCTGATTAGTGTGGCGACGATCGGTTTGCATGCTGCGGCGGCCATTCCTCTGCCAGCCGCGGCGGACACATCGTTGCCAGCTGCGGAGACTCGTGCGGAGGAGCCGCTGCAGCTTTCCTTCTTTTATGATGACAAGGCATCTGCAATCTGTTATTTTATGCCTGATTATTTTTCGGACAGCGCGCTCTCGGGCTTTCACCCGAGCCTCGCGACCATGTCCTTAGCGCTGGCGATGTCTTCGTTTGGGGTGAAGGAGGAGGCCGCAGAGGATCATGTAACTGATCGGCCTGAGCTGGGAAATGCAGGGATCACCGCGTCCAATGCGGCATACCGGAACAGCTTCCGAAATGTGAAAAACCTCCTCATGGACATCGGGATGGAAGAGGAGAACATCGCATTCAACGAGTGGTATGAGAAGAAACCCTCCACCGATTCGATCGGCGTGATCGCCGGCCACCGGAGCATGGGCGAAGGCGATGAGACGTACGAACTGATCGCCGTTGTCCTTCGCGGCGGCGGCTATGAGCAGGAATGGGCCGGAAATTTTACGGTGGGCGCGTCGGGCGTTCATGCCGGGTTTGAGGAAGCGAAGGAAAGTGTCTACGCGTTTTTGGAGGCGTATCTGCGGGAGCAGAAGATCGCCGGAAAGGTAAAATTCTGGATCACCGGGTACAGCCGCGGGGCTGCGGTCGCCAACCTTCTGGCGGCCCGGATGGATAAGGAGTGGGAGAACGGGCAGATGATCGCCCCGGGACTGACTTACTCGCTGGAAGATATCTACGCGTATTGCTTCGAGACGCCGGCGGGGGCTTTAAAAAAGAATGCGCTGGACGCTCCCCGGTACCAGAATATTTATAACGTCCTGAACCCGAATGACCCGGTGATTTATGTGGCCCCGGCGTTTTTTGGCTTTGGGAGGTATGGCAGCAGCATTATTCTTCCGACGAAGGACTCGGATCCGGAGGATTACGAGGCGAAAAAGGCGGCCATGCTGAGTATTTACAGAAAGCTGCCCACGGCCGGAAGCTATCAGGTGGATGATTTTCAGATGAAGAAGCTGGACCTGTCGATTGGGTTCCGGGGATTTCTGGACGGGGAAAAGCTCATCAAGGATGACACGGAAGAGAACCTGACGCAGGGCGAGTTCCTGTCCCGCTACGCCACCCTGATTTCCTTTGCGTACCTGAGAAAACGGGCTAATTACGCGGGCACCTATGAAGATGAGATCCGGGAAATCTGCTCGGTCGTCTTTGGCTGCACGGACGAACAGTCGCGTGTGCTGCTAAATGAACTGATCAATCAATCGGTGCGGCACATGGGGCGCTTCCTCGTAAAGTATGTGTACAACGTCGGCATCCGGGGCCTTTGGGTGAAGAACTGGAAAAAGGAACGGCGGGATGCGCTGGAGGAGGAGGCGTTCTCGGAGATCTCCGGGTGGCTCCTGGCCGCGGTGGAAAAAGCCGGCATCACCTGGTATGACGAAGCGCTGATCGACGCGGCTGGCAAGGACCTGGGCGATCTGGCGCTGGCGCTTTTGACCCGGAACCCAAGCTATTTTATCACGCTGGTGTACAACGGAAAGGGAATCGCGGAGGCGCATTACCCGGAGCTTTGCTTTGCGTGGCTGGCGTCGATGGATGAGAATTATCGGTGAAAGGTGACAGGGGACGGGCCTGTGTCACATTTTTTGGGGCCTGAGGTGACAGGGGACGGGTCTGTGTCACATTTTTGAAAAAAAGGTGACACAGGCCCGTCCCCTGTCACCTCCCACCTACTTTTCTAAAATAGTAGCCGAAAAGAAGATTTTGTGGTAAAGTAGCAAAACAGGTTACGGACAGTACGAAGAATGTCAGAGAATCCTGCGGCTTTGAAAGGCCGCTTCACTACCGTATAGAAAGGATAGAAGCATGAGAGGTGTACACAGTGTTGTGGACGACCTGAGAAGGTCGGTGTTTGAAGAGGTCGCGCGGATGGCCTACGAGGGGGATTATTCCAAGATGGATGAGCTTCCGTACAAGATTATTCCGGGTGAGGTGGCGAAGTACCGGGACAGCGTGTTCCGGGAGAGAGCTATCGTTTCGGAGCGCCTTCGTCTGGCCTGCGGATTGCCGCTTCGCTCTGCGTCGGAGTATGGCCTGCCGAGCGCGGGCATGGAGGAGGCGAACATCTCCCAGAAGTATTACGATCCGCCGCTGATCAACGTAATTCCCTTTGCCTGCAATGCCTGCCCGGAGAAGGAGATGCGCGTCAGCTCCAACTGCCAGGGGTGTTTAAGCCATCCTTGCCAGAATGTGTGCCCCAGAAACGCCATCACGACGGACAAGTACGGGCACAGCGTGATCGACAATTCCCTTTGTGTTAAGTGCGGCCGCTGCGTGGAGCAGTGCCCGTATGACGCCATCAGTAAGATTGAGCGTCCTTGCGCGAAGGCCTGCGGCGTGGATGCCATCGGCTCGGATGAATTCGGCCGGGCCAAGATCAATTACGATAAGTGCGTGTCCTGCGGCATGTGCCTGGTCAACTGCCCGTTTGGCGCCATCGCCGACAAGAGTCAGATTTACCAGCTGATCCATACGATCCGGAGCGGGGAGAAGGTGATCGCCATCGTCGCGCCTGCGTTTGTGGGGCAGTTCCCCGGCGCAACGCCTGCCAAGCTCCGCAAAGCCATGCGGCTTCTGGGCTTCTTTGATACCATGGAAGTGGCGGTTGGCGCGGACCTTTGCACGATTGAGGAGGCGGAGGACTTCCTCGAGAAGGTTCCGGAGCAGCAGCCTTTCATGGGCACCTCGTGCTGCCCGGCCTGGAGTATTTTTGCCAAGAAGACCTTCCCGGACCTGGCTCCGTACATCTCCATGGCCTTGACGCCCATGGTGCTGACGGCCCGTCTGGTGAAGAAGGATTATCCGGATGCGCGGATCGTCTTTGTGGGCCCCTGCGCGGCCAAGAAGCTGGAGGCCAGCCGCCGCACGGTGCGCTCGGATGTGGACTTTGTGCTGACGTTTGAGGAATTAAACGGCATGTTCAAGGCGAAGGATATTGACTTTGCGACCATCAAGCCGGATGAGTGCGATAAGGAATTCGAGGAAGGCTCCGGCGCGGGCCGCGGATTTGCCGTGGTTGGCGGCGTGGCAGCCGCTGTGAAGGACCATATCTCGAAGATCGCTCCGGAGCGCCAGGTGCCTATGGAAGTGGGCAACGGCCTGCGGGAATGCAAGAAGATGCTTCTTCTGGCGCAGAAGGGCTTAAAGAACGGGTACCTTTTGGAGGGCATGGCCTGTCCCGGCGGGTGCGTGGCCGGCGCCGGCACGATTACGCCCGTGGCGCAGTCGACCAAGAATATCGAGAAGTACAAGGCGGCAGCTACCAAGAAGAGTTCTGCGGAGAGCAGCTTTGCCGGACGTTTGAAAGAAGCGGAAGAATAGAGCAGGAGTTAAGGTTTAAGCCGGCAGAACGCTTTGCGTAAGCCCGAGATGGCCGTTAAGCCTGGAAAATTCTATTATGAAACATGGGAAAGGAGCGCGGTGTAAGTCGACTTCATGCGCTTCTTTCCTCATGTGAGGAGAGGCGTAGAAGAAATGGAAAAAGGAGATCGTATTCGTTTTATCACCTTTACAGCGATGGGGATCGCCCTGGTGGTGGCCGCGCAGTACTTAGGAAGTCTGTTCCCCGCCGGCGCGGTGATTGTAGGGCCGTTCGCGGTGAAACAGCTCATCACGGGGAGCCTTGTCAACTGTATTTTGCTGGTCTTTACGGCCTGCGTGGGCGTGGGAAGCGCCGTGTTAATCGGAATCATTTCGGCCGTCCTGGCCAGCGTGATCGGGGTGGGGCCGCAGGTGGTGCCCATCGTGCCGCTCATCGCCTGCGGGAACGCGCTATTGGCATTTGTGTACCATCTGCTTTCCGTGAAGGCAAAGCTGCCGGGGATCGTGGGGGTGATCGCCGCAGCCGTCATCAAGTGTGCCTTTTTGTGGCTCACGGTTCCGGCGGCGCTTCGGCTGTTTGCTTCTGTTCCCGATAAGCAGGCGGCGGCGCTCTCCGTCATGTTTTCGTGGCCCCAGGGCCTGACGGCGCTTGTCGGAGGGGTGCTGGCGATGCTGATCATCCCGCGGTTAAAAAAAGTAAAATAGCTCTGAGGAATAGACAATGGATGGCTTCAGCATTCTGCTGGTGATCAGCGGCCTGTTCCTGGCTAAAGCCTATGGCGTGGCGGTTCCGCCTTCCTCGTTTTTCTCCATGGGGATCATGATCATCCTGATCTCCTTAGGCTGCCCCGGCATCCCGGGCGTCATCTTTGTGTGTCTGGCCGTTGTGCTGCAGGACTTAGGCGTTCCGATTGAGTCGATGGGCATGATCATGGGCGTCATGCCGATCATCGATATGACCTGCACCGTGACGAACACCACGGGGGATGTGGCCGCTACGCTGATCATCGCGAAAAGCGAGGGGCTGGTGGATGTGAAGAAATTCGAGAGTTAGGAAAACGCTTCACCGCGGCCGCTCTTTTTCTCTCTCCGGTATATCGATGGCGTTTTTCCGATATCCTTTTTAAACTGCCGTGTAAAATTGGCGGGCTCCGAAAAACCGCACATATAGGCGATTTCTTCCACGGAAAGATCCGATTCCGCCAGATAATCGCAGGCAATCTGCATGCGAGTCCGGTTTAACAGCGTGGAGTACGTGTCTCCCGTCTGCTGGCGAATGATCCGGCAGACATACTGTTTACTTAAGTGTATGCTCCTGGCCAGATCCGTCAGGGTTACGGTCTGATAATTCTGGCGGATGTACCGGATGATCTGTATGAGATATTTTTCTCCGCGATCATCCTCGCCCGGGCATTCCATGATCGTCTCGGGATCCCGGAGCAGGAAGGAGAACAGGAGCGTCAGACAGCATCGCATGACAATATTGCTGAAATCATCCCGGGTAAGATATTCCGAAAATATTTCGAGAAGCAGCCTCCGGTGTTCTTCGGAAGGTTTGCTTTTTAAGGCCGCGTAGCGGTTCTGCGTCGGATGCGAGATGGTTTCCCGGATGAAGCGTGTCATCCGGAGATCTTCGCTGAAAAGTTCCTGGGCATGGGAGGCGATAAAGGAATGGCGCAGATTCATGCAGAGGCAGATCGATCCCGGCTGTGTTTCCAGTGCATAATTCACGTCCGCCGGGATCAGAAAGAATCCGCCGGGCTTCATTTCCACCTGAGTATTCTCCAATGAAAGAACCCCTTCTCCTTCCATTTGGCAGACGAACGTGTAATAATCGCAGTTGTGCAGGTAATTTCCCGGAAAATTGAACTGCTTGCAGATGCTGAAGTCATATCCCGGCACGATATTCGTGCTGCTCTTCAACTGAGTCAAATCTTTTAAGGAGGCAGTACTACGCGTATTCTGAAGCGGAGAAGGAAAATAGAAGCGGTACAGCTTTTTCTCTTGCAGAACCCGGTTTTGAAAATACTCTGTATACATCTGCAGGCTTAGATAATCTTCCGGGGACCGGTGGTACTCCATATAAGACAATTCCATGACAGACAAGTCTTTCAGCGTCTGATAAATCTCTTCCGTACGCATTCTTCCCGACATCATTCATCCCTCCTTTTCCCTTTCATACCGCCTTTTACATGTCCACTGTAACACAGCCTTTGTGGGGAGTCAACGATCATGTGTTTCATATATGATAAGTGAGGAGCAATCCCGTTCACCCATGACAGGCAATTCGTCAACCCATGACAGGGTATTGCCGTCCGATCTGTGTTATATTCCCGTACAGCAGATGACCCAAGTGATGCGTCCGGGGCTCGCATGGATCAGATAATCTGGCAGACAATCATGTTTGTGTTACGGATGAACACCAAGAAGGAGGAAATATGAAACGTATCTTGTATCTTATCGTTGAATTTGCAGTTGTGGCAGCCTGTGCGGCCTGTATGGTTCTTCACCTGACTCCCCGCGGCGATGCGCCTGAAACGGCATCGGAAGCGGCTGCAGGCCTCATGGGATCGTATTCCCGAAACCATACTTACATCTGGATGGCTGAGTATGAGAAAAACCTCCTGGGCAGTCAGGCACAGCAGCTGGATCTGTTTGAGGACGGCACCTATGTCCTTTCCATGCATTACGCCTGTATTTCCAATATGGACACGGATATTGTTCAGGGTGCCACGTTCGATCCGTTCTTTACTTCCCGCCTCACGCTGACAGGTCGCTACGAAACCGTTTCCGAACCGGATGATCTCGGCATCATGGAAATCCGGCTGACGAGCGCCGAGGTCAAAGCAGTAAGCGGAAACTTCTGGGCTCAGGAGACGGACGGTGTGCGGAATTTCACCGTGACGGCGGCAGGCACCACGGTTACGGTCGATGTCAATACGCTTTCTCTTGAAACGAGCATTCCCATGTTCGCGGTGAACGAAGAACCGGCTGCATAGGGACAGAAGGACTGCGGATCATGATCTGTGATTGGTTTACGCCATCACAAGGCAGGTCAATTTGCAGTTTCGCAAAAATGGAGGCACGAAGTATGAAAAAGAATATATGGAAAAGACTCACGCCGTTGTTTGCCCTGCTGCTCACCTCAGCAATCGGATCGTCTTTGCTGCTCTGGCAATACGATGGAATGGTGGATGAAGCGCTGGGGGTCAAGCATACCAACGTGACGGTAGGAGGTGAAACCGTTTTCGCCAGCCGTTACGGTGATATCAACAGTACAAATCAGACCGCTATGCTGGCCGACCTGCGGGCCCATAACGTGCAGACTCAGGAAGAGGGAAGTGTTCTCCTGAAGAACAACGGCATTCTCCCGCTGGATTCTTCGGTGAAAATGATCACTCTCTTAGGACGGGCCAGCGTGGATCCGGTGTACCGGTACACGTCCGGCGGCCCCGGGTTTAACGATGATGGCGTATCCCTTCGGGACGCGCTGGAAAACGCCGGTTTTACCATCAATGAAACGGTTGCATCGGCCTATGGAACCAGCAAGAAGACACGGGACAAATTCAGCGGGGACATCGGAGAGGAAGGGGAAGCCTTCTTTACCGACGCAATCGTAAAATCCTTTACCGAATATAACGATCTGGCCATCGTCCTGTTTTCCCGTTATGGTGGAGAGGGAACCGACCTGATGCGGAAAGACGTTGACGGAGTAAGCCAACTGTCCCTGCATGAGAGTGAAAAAGCCGTTCTGCGCATGGCCCGCGCGCATTTTTCGAGGGTCCTTCTTCTGGTAAACAGCGGCAATCCGATAGAACTGGGCTGGATGGACAGGGAAGATTACGGTGTGGACGCCTGCCTCTGGATCGGCACCCCCGGTTCTTACGGCTTTGAAGGGGTTGTCCACTTGCTGACCGGACAGGCAAACCCGTCCGGCGCTCTGATTGACACCTACGCCGTCGATTCTCTGTCGGCTCCCGCGACCCAGAACTTTGGCGATTATACCTACTCCAATGCCGGTGAGTTCGGTCTCACCAGTGTTGGCGTCCACGATGTCACGGACAAATATCTTGTGGAGAGCGAAGGAATCTATGTGGGTTACCGTTATTACGAAACCCGCTACGAGGATCTCGTTCGGAACCGCTTTCAGGCAAATTCGCAAGCCGGAAGTTTTGCGTCCCAAGGCGCATGGAATTACGCGGAAGAAGTTGCCTTTCCCTTTGGCTATGGCCTGAGCTATACCACGTTCAGCCGGGAAATCACCGGTTTCTCCGACGCGGGGGAAAGCGGGGAAGAATTCACGCTGGAAGTGACTGTGAAAAACACCGGAGACATCGCCGGAAAAACGCCGGTGCAGATTTATGTTCAGGTCCCCTATACCGAGTATGACCGGGAAAATCTGGTGGAAAAATCGGCGGTTCAGCTCGTTGGCTTCGGAAAAACAAAGCTGCTTGCCCCCGGCGAAGAAGAAACCGTCACCGTCCGGGTGGACAAGTATCTGCTGGCCAGCTACGACAGTCATGCACATGACCAAAAAGGCGGCTATACGCTGGAGGCAGGTTCGTACTTTTTCGCGACCGGGAACGGAGCCCACGAGGCGTTAAACAACATTCTGGCGAAACAGAACATCGACGGATTGTACGATCACAACGGGATGCCGGTGCAGGGAGAGCCTTCTGCCGCCTGTGTCTGGACGCTGGAGCAGACCGATGATTCCACTTACCTTACCATGGGCGGTTCCATCGTGGAAAACCGGATGGCAGATGCGGATATCAACACATGGATTCCCGGCGCGGTTACCTATCTGACCCGTCAGGACTGGAATACTTTCCCGAAGGAGCTGACCTCTTTATCCGCCACTGCCGCGATGGCAGAAGTCCTGAATCTCAGCACGAACGGGGAAGGAAGCTACGAAATGTATACGCGGCCGTCCGATGGCCCCGGGATTGACGCCTATACCCAGGGAGCGGATGTTACCCTTCTTCTGACCGATATGAAAGGCGTGCCTTTCGAGGATGAAAAGTGGGATGCGTTCATCGATCAGATGACCATTCTTCAGATGACCACCATGACCAGCGATATGGGAGGATTGAAGGCTGTAAAGGATATCGGTTTTCCTGCTGTTTCCCAGAACGATGGCCCGGACGGTGCCGGCGGTGTGCAGTATGTAGGCCAGAGCGTAGCCGCTGCGGCGTTTAACCCTTCTCTGATGGCGGATCGCGGCGATTTCTTTGCCGAGGAAGCGCTGTTTAGCGGCCGCGTTGCCGTCTGGTCTCCCGGCGCGGACATCCACCGCACACCTTTCGGAGGACGGAACTTTGAGTATTATTCCGAGGACAGCTATTACAGTTATCTGTGCGCGGGCCTGGAGGTCGGCGCCATGCAGAAGAAGGGGCTGGTATCTTCCATCAAGCACTTTGCCGGAAATGACCAGGAGATGAACCGGTACGGCGTCTGCACGTTTACCACGGAACAGGCCTGGAGGCAGGGACCGCTCCGCGGCTTCGAAGGAGCCTTTACCAAAGGCGGCGGACTGTCCACCATGACGTCATACAGCCGGTACGGCCTGGTGCTGACCTGTGAAAACGATGTGGTAAACAATCAGATCCTTCGCGGTGAATGGGGCTTTAAGGGCTTTACCATTACGGATGCCGGATCCGGGACTCCTCTGGACAGCCTGGCAGGCGGGACCGATGAATTCTGCATGAATGACAATGCCAAAGCCATCTATCAGTGGATTACCAGAAATGATGACGGAACCATGCTGGGTCATTTGCGCCAGGCGAATAAACGGATTTTTTACTCCTATGTCAACTCTAATCTGGCCAATCGCCTCTCCTATGACATGGTGATCGACGATGGCCTCAGCTGGTGGCAGTATGCTGTCATTGCGCTGGACATCCTCCTGGGTGTTCTGACCGTTGCAGGTCTTGTGCTTTATGGGCGTAGCCTGAAAAAAGGAAAGGAGAACTAGGACATGAAAGAATATCAGAGCTATGATCTGAGGACGGCGGCCGCGGCCTTGTCCCTGATTACCATGATCTACTATTTTATTCAAAGCCACACGGACAGCTGCTATCAGCCTGTGATCGTTGTGCTGCTTCTCCTGGCGGCCTTATGCGAAAATCTCAGCCTGTTCAACCGGGCGGATTTCCTCCCGATGGCTGCCGCGATGTGCCTGGGTGTATGCTTTGGCCTGATGCTGTATTATGTCCTTCCTTCGTTTTCCGATCTCTGGAATCAGGTGAACTTTATCGGAGGAAATACCACAGCCTACTTTATCTACCTGGGAGCCATTCTGGTGTCGTTTCTGTTCGCGGAGGCAGGCGCGGCCTGATCGGACTGGATAAGCCGGGTAACCAGAAAAAAATGGGGGCGTCCTTGGCGATCTGTTTCTGACCGCCAAGGACGCCCTCTTTTTGATTTTCTACCGGGTCAGAACAGATCCAGCGTGCTGTCCAGATAGAGTTCTTCCCGCACGATCAGCTGGTAGGCGGGCTTTGTCATGTAATAGAGCAGAAACTCCAGCAAAATGGCGCTTCCCAGGCTTCTTCCTTCGATTTTAAAGTGGGAGAAGCCATTTGGCAGATAGACGGTTTGAATATCCTCCAGGCTGATGAAGCCTGGATTTTTCATGGCATCGGAAAACCGATAGCCCCGCGCGGCCGTGGGAGATACGCAGATGTGTTCCGGGTCGTCCTCCCCCAGGTTCTGGCGGCTGACGCTTTCATAGCAATTTTTTCGGTCCGGGCAGGCGTACCAGCAGCATTCGTTGCATAAAAACTCCAGCTTTTGTTTTTGCGCATCAGACAGGGTGCTTAGCTGGCGGAAGGCCTTGTTTAAGCGGAAATCGGGCACCACGTAGCGAAACTCCTCACGGTCGCACTCCTTTTTTAGCTGCGCGAAGTCGGTTAGCACCTTGGTGGTGGAAGAGACAAAATAGAAGTCCGGATAGTTCTTCGCAAGATAGCCAAGCAGAAGGTCTGAGCTTACGATGATGCCGCTTGCTACAGGGCCGTTGTGATGGAACAAGGCGCAGAGCGCCTGACACTTCACATCGCGAAGATGCTCCGGGCGCAGCAGGCTGTTGCTGAAGGTAAGGCGCGCGGACACGCCATATTCCCGCAGAAGTGCGGCCACATCCTCCGGTCCGGCATCGCCAAAGCCTGCCCGGCCGCCGTCCCACAGACAGCCGGCCGGCGCGCCATAGAGGGAGCCGATGTCGCACCAGTCATAAAAATATTCTCTGTGCGTGCGAAACAGCGGGAGAAACACCCGATAGAAATCATAAAATTCGAATAATCCGGGAAGGTGATAATACGCGGTCATGTTGCCACATCCTGTTCCGGGACCTGATCTGTCCCCTGGTCTATGGAGGCATTATACCTCAGACCTGTGCTGTTGAGTAGTTATGTTTATTTTTGGTTGAAAGAGGCGGAAAACTGCGGTATAAATAGCACAGGGGACCATGAAAGGAGATTTGGATCATGAAAAAGTTTTTGGAAGAGTTCAAAGCGTTTGCCATGAAGGGCAACATGATGGATCTGGCCGTAGGTATGGTCATCGGCGCCGCGTTTACGTCGATCGTCAACTCCCTGGTCAACGATATGATCATGCCGCTCCTTAGTATTTTCACGAAGAGCATCGATTTCACCAATCTGTTCCTGGCGATGGACGGACAGAAGTATGCGAGCCTGAAGGCCGCACAGGATTCCGGCGCGGCTGTTCTGGCCTACGGCAATTTCCTGACGGCAATCTTGAATTTCCTGATTGTCGCGTTTGCCCTGTTCCTTGTTATGAAGCAGATTAACCGCTTTATGAAGAAGAAGGACGATGCGGAAAAGGCCGCGCCGACCGAGATGGATTGCCCGTATTGCAAGGAAAAGATCAAGATTGGCGCTACGAAGTGCCCTCACTGCGCTTCCATGATCAAAGCGGATTAATCGAATCATTTACAGAAAATCCAGGTACGCTTCTTTTGGCGCATCTTGTGCAATGACTCCGGTTTCGAACTGTCTTAGCCTTAACGAAGAGGGTCCCCTCGTGTGTGGGAGGCTGAGATGGGGAGAGAAGCTGACAGGGGACGGGTCTGTGTCACAAAAGCGAAAAGCTTTTGTGACATAGGCCCGTCCCCTGTCATCTTTCGTGACATAGGCCCGTCCCCTGTCATCTTTTGTGACACAGGCCCGTCCCCTGTCAGCTTCGTCCCCTGTCAGCTTTCCTTGTCATCTTTTGTCAGCTTCACTCGCCGCGTTTCTTCGCCATCTTCTCCAAAAACTCCGGGCCGTAGCCATAGTTTTCCACAACGAAATCCAGATCCTTGTCGCCGCGGCCGGAAAGGTTCACGAGGATGGAACCGGTCATGCCGGTGCGCGCTACCTTGATGGCGTAGGCCAGCGCGTGCGAACTTTCGATGGCCGGGATGATGCCTTCGTGGCGGGACAGGAGGAACAGGGCCTCGATGGCTTCCTCGTCACTGATGGTGGTGTATTTGATCCGGTTCAGGTCATGCAAAAGCGCGTGCTCCGGGCCGGCCGCCGGGTAGTCCAGACCGCTTGCGTTGGAATAAACCGGGGCGGGATCGCCGTTTTCATCGGCCAGCATGATGCTCTTAAAGCCGTGCATCACGCCTTCCTTGCCGTAGGTGATGGAGGCTGCGTGGTCACCCAGCTTGGGGCCGCGGCCCAAGGGCTCCACGCCGATCAGCTCCACGGGATCCGCCAAAAACGGCGTGAACATGCCGATGGAGTTGGAACCGCCGCCCACGCAGGCCGTCACCTGATCCGGCAGATGGCCGGTCTGGGAAAGGAACTGCTCGCGGGCTTCCTCGCCGATGCAGTACTGGAAATCGCGGACCATAAGCGGGAAAGGATGCGGGCCGGCCGCGGTGCCGATGCAGTAGATGGCGGTTTTGTATTCCCGGGAGTAAGCTTCGAAGGCGGCATCCACCGCTTCCTTTAAGGTCTTTAAGCCGAAGGAAACCGGGATGACGTTGGCCCCCAGCATTTTCATGCGGGTCACGTTCGGCGCCTGCTTGGCGATGTCCACCTCACCCATGTAAATATCGCACTCCAGGCCGAAGTAGGCAGCAGCCGTGGCCAGCGCTACGCCGTGCTGGCCGGCACCGGTTTCCGCAATCAGTTTTTTCTTGCCCAGGTACTTGGCCAGGAGCCCTTCGCCCATGCAGTGGTTTAATTTGTGGGCGCCGGTGTGGTTTAAGTCCTCCCGTTTCAGATAGATCTGGGTTCTGCCAAGCAAATTGGAGAGGTTCTGGCAGTGGTAGACCGGGGTCGGGCGGCCCTGGAAATCGCGGCGGATGCGGCGCAGCTCGGAGATAAACTGGGCCGACTGGGCGATGGTTTCATAGGCCGTGGCGTATTCGTTGAAGGCTTTGATGAGCTCCGGATCCTCCAGGTAGTTGCCGCCGTATTTGCCGAACCATCCGTCCTCCGTGGGGTATTCTTTCAGGTAGTTGTCGAAATCTCTGTACTTGTTCATAAGCGTGAGTCCCTTTCTGCTGTATGAAGAATGATTTCCGGCTATTCTACCTTATTTTTCGTTTGAATGCAAGAGATTCGAAATCTGAGAATCTGACAAGGGGACGGTTCTCTGTCAGAATTTCTGACAGAGAACCGTCCCCTGTCAGATTCCTGTCAAGATCAGGATCCTGCCTGGATGGATCCGAAGCTTCTCACATGTTCAATTCCTTCTTCGCTGACGGAATGGGCTCCATAGCGCTTTTTATCTTTTCCGACCGGGCAGACGGCGGTACAGCGTCCGCAGGGATAACGAAACTCTTCTTTTAACTGCTGATGATACAAAGCACATTTATGTTTATCCATGTCCGCGGCCACACGGTCCGTCCGGGGCGTGAAAACCTGCATGGGACAGTGTTTCACACACTGATGGCAGCGAATACAGAGGTCTTTTGACAACATGGGATCCGGCGTAAGAGGGGCATCGGTAATCACGCTTACCAGGCGGATCCGGGGGCCGTATTCCTCCGTAAGAAGCGTATGATTCACGCCGATGGTGCCAAGGCCGGCGTAATATCCTGCAATGACATGGGAAAACGCCGCCTCCGGTTTTTTCACCAGAACGGAGATATCCCCGTAACAGTCCCGGGGAAAGAAGTGCGCTTTAAAACCCAGTTCATTCAGCTGGTTTGCCATGCGGTATGCGGTCTCATCCAGCATGCGGTTTGTTGTGTTGTACAATTCCGAATAGACCACGGAGGGCGTGGTTTCCAGCATGGGAAGATAAATCTGCACCGCCATGACGATCACCGTTTGCGCCCATGGCCAGATGGTGTGCGGGTAGTACGACTCCCCGGTCAGGCGGTATTCTTCCCATCGTCCTACATTTGCGAAACCAATCAGGTTGATCCCCAGTTTCTTTGCTTCCCTTTTGATTTTCTGTTTCAGTTTGGCACGCTCGTCCGCAGATAATGTGTTCATGCTAAATGCTCCCCAGCGCTTCATCCAGCTGCTTGATGATGTCTTCCGCCCTTTCGATTCCGGCAGAAAAGCGAAGCTGCCCTAAAGAAATTCCGGCCTTTTTCAGTTCTTCTTTGCTGTATGCCCGGTGGGAGGTCTTCGCGGGATAGGAAACCGATGTGGCGGTTCCGGCCAGACTGGGGACATATTTAATAAAGCCGAGATGATTGACGACAGCAGTTGCCGCGGCTTCTCCGCCTTTGATGTCCACGCTGAGCATTCCTCCGTACAAACCATTGCGGAAAAGCTTTTGCGAGGTGGCATGATCCCGGTTGGAGACAAGTCCCGGATAGTACACGCGCTCGACGGAGGCATGGCTTTCCAGAAATTCCGCCATTTTCAGCGCATTTTCGGACTGCCGGGTCACTCTCAGCTCCAAGGTGCGCAGGCTGCGTGCCAAAAGCCAGCTTTCGGCAGCCCCTAAGGTAGCTCCGTAGAGCGTCAGCTTTTTTTGGATGGCAGCTATCAGCTTTGCGGAACCGATGGCTGCTCCGCCTACCAGATCGCTGTGACCGCCCAGGTACTTTGTGGCGCTGTACAGCACCAAGTCAGCGCCATGCAGGAGGGGCCGCATAACAATGGGCGATGCGAAGGTATTGTCGATGAAAAACAGCGAGCCTCTTTGATGAGCGATTTCTGCGATGGCAGGAACATCCGGAACAGCCATTAAGGGGTTACTGATGGTTTCCGTATAAACCAGCCGGGTATTTGGCCGGATGGCTTCTTCGACCGCATGCGGATCCGAGAAATCCACAAATGTGACCGAAACGCCAAAACGCTTCAGTTCATTCTCCAGATAATCCCGAACGCCTCCATACAGGACAGGCGAAGAAACGATATGATCCCCTGTGCTGACAACACTTAGGATGCTCATGATGATGGCAGCCATGCCGGATGAGAACACAAGCGCGTTTTCACCGCCCTCTGCTTTGGAAAGAGAAACGGCGAGCGCATCGTGGTTCGGATGGCGCATCCGGGAATAAACGTAGCCCTCCGCTGCCCCTTCGTAGATGTCATCCACGCTTTGCACGTCGTCAAAGGCAAAGACGCTGGTCATGTATACCGGCAGCACCTCCGGGACAGAGTTCTGGTTTCGCAGCGCTTTTTCAAACTGTCCGTCACCGGCGTGAGAAAGGACGCTCGCGATATCTAAATCCATGTTCTATACCTCCGAAAAAAGTCAAGACCCGCTTGCGAGTCTGATTAAGAAAGCTTTTTATACAAATGATTGCCGATCATCTGGATCAGCTGCACGAAAACGATCAGGATGAGGGAGCAGACAACCAGGTAATCCGTCTTGTACTGCTGATAGCCAAAGCGGATGGCGATATCGCCGATGCCTCCGCCGCCAACGGTGCCTGCCATGGCAGAGTAGCCAACCAGGGAAATGATCAGCAGGATCACGCCGTTGAGCATTCTTGGAATGGATTCCTTCACATATACGAAGAGAAGGATCTGAAAATCGGAGGCGCCGAAGGATTTGGCAGCTTCTATCACACCGGGGTTTGTCTCCCTGAGCGCGTTTTCCATGATGCGGGCGATAAAGGGAATGGCGGACAATGTGAGCGGAACAATGGATGCCGTTGTACCAATGGCCTTTCCGACGATCAACCGCGTAAACGGAATCACCAGCACGAGAAGAATGATAAAAGGAAAACTGCGGAATACATTGATCAAAAAGCTGAGCGTTTCATAGACAGGGCGGACCGGGTGGAGTCCGTCCGGCGCGGTCAGCGTGAGTATGACAGCCGGGATGAATCCGATGAGAACGGAAAACAGCGTGGACCAGAACACCATGTACAGTGTTTGCCAGAAAGCATTTAAGATGACGCTTGTCATGCTTGCAGTCGTTGCAATTCCCATTAATCAAGCACCTCCCAGTATATCCTTTTCCTGTCCAGAAAAGCGCAGACGCTTTCCGCGTCTTCCGGCTGAACGTTCAGAACAAGGCTGCCGTAAACATTTTCCCGGAAATCTTCCAGTTTTGCCCAGCTGATGCTGAAGTCCTTGCCGAGTTCTCTGGCCATCTGCGTAACGATGGGCTGTTCGGCTCCCGGGCCGAAGAAGAAAAGCTGGATGTTCACCCCGGTCTCGGGAAGCAGTTCGCTGCCATCGCGAAGAAACGATTTAATCTCCGGTACCGACGGCTTGATGAACAGTTCTTCCGGCTTACCCTCCGAGAGGACACGCCCATCGCTTAAGAACGCAACCTTCCCGCAGATTTGTTTGACTACTTCCATCTGATGGGTCACGACAATAACCGTGATCCCCATCTCCCGGTTGATTTTCTGCAGCAGGCTCAGGATTCCTTTGGTAATCTCGGGATCCAGAGCACTGGTTGCTTCATCGCACAGAAGAAATGGAGGATCCAGGACAAGGGCCCTCGCGATGGCGACGCGCTGCTTCTGGCCGCCCGAAAGTTCCCGCGGTTTTACGTGAATTTTGTCATCCAGACCAACCAGATGAATCAGGTCGGTAATTTTACTGCGGCTTTCAGGAGAACGGGGATTGATTCCCCAGAATTTCATCGGCAGGGCAATGTTGTCATACACATCGAGCCGTTCCAGCAGATTGAAATTCTGAAAGATCATTCCCATTCTCTTTTGCAGAAGCCGCAGGGATGCCTTATCGTTCGTTCGGACCAGGGTCCCGTCCACGATGATTTCTCCGGAATCATAGGCCTCCAGGCCATTGATGCAGCGCAGGAGAGTAGACTTTCCTGCGCCGCTCTGGCCGATGATTCCGTATATTTCGCGGTCCTCAATCTGTAGGGAAACACCTTTCAGGACCTTGAGGTCCTGAAAGGATTTTTGTACGTTGGATATTGTGATCATAGCTTACTGGGGGTCAATAAAGGAAGGAATGACAGATCCTTTATAATGATCTTCAATGTATTGTTTGACAGCGTCCGACTTGATCGCTTCCACTAGCGCTTTTGTTTTCTCCGTGTTTTCATTGCCCTGCGTCACTACGATGAAGTTCGTTCTGCGGACACTTGTCTCCTCGTCAAACTCCTCGATATCCAGAGCAGGATAGGTAGAAGGAAGATCAGCGCCTAAAGCGTAGTTTCCGTTGATTGTGGCAGCATCTAAGTCAGGAAGAGACAGAGGAAGGCTGGCTGCTTCCAGTGTCGTGATTTTATAACCGTGCGGGTTGGCTGTTTTGTCGTTGCTCAGAGACTCAGCCGTGACATTGGGGTCCGTGCCGTAACCGCCTAAAGAGGTAAGCAGACCTTTCTGCACCAGCAGGTTTAAGCCGCGCTCCAGATTTTCGGGATCGTTGGGAATGCCGATCTCTGCGCCGTCCGGAAGCTGATCCAGCTTGGTGTATTTTTGCGAGTAGATTCCCATGGGCTCGATATGGACGCCGGCGACGGCTGCCAGATGCAGACCGCTATCCTGATTCTGTACATTCATGTAGCCCAGCGTCTGGAAATAGTTGGCATCGAGTTCTCCGGCTTCCAGGGAAGTGTTCGGCAGGACATAATCCTGGAAAACAACCACCTCAAGTTCCCAACCCGCTTCAGCAAGAACAGCCTTCACGGCATTGTCCAGGATATCCGCATGCGGGACAGGATTGACGCCTACCACAATCTTCTTTGAGGCAGTGTCTGCGGGGTTATCGCTGCTGCCGGTCGTTGCGCAGGCCGCAATCCCCAGGACGAGAAGCAGTGACAGAATAATGGTTGTAACTTTTGCAAACGAATTCTTTTTCATTTCTTTTTTCGGGCGCGTATATCGAGCCCATCCTCCTTTTATAAGTAGATGTAAGAGGCAGGGGGATTGTATGCCTGGCTGTTTTGTGAATGGGGCCCCCTGCATCTTGTGCTCATTTTTATCACGCCTTTTCGCTTATTACTAATATCGTCTGCAAATACTTGCTAATAGGTTCAGCCTATAATAGATGGTCTGCGTTTTTGTTTATCCTTGATGAAGATAGTGCTGCAGTTCTTCGATGTATAAGGTTGCCATTTCGCTGCGTATCGTATTTTTCTTTACGATGTATCCGATTTCCATTTTGTCTCCGGCCCCGGTTTCGTCTGTGTCCAGGGGAACAGCAATATAGTCTGAACCATTCAGTTCCTCGCAGATAATACCGGAACAAAGTGTGTATCCATTTAACCCAACCATGAGGTTCAGCATCGTTGCACGATCATTCGCCTTGATCATCCGGGGGTATTCACTTGTGCTTAGAATCTCTTCCGCGAAATAAAAAGACCCGCTTGCGCCCTGTTCAAAGGACAGGCAAGGATAGTCCGCAAGGTCCTCCAGGCGGATGGAAGGGTGGCGCGCCAGGGGATGCCCTTTCCACAGGTAGACGTATGCGTCGCAGTCGATCAGAGGGTGAAACTCCAGACTGTTGGTACGTAAAAATTTCTCAATGGCTTTCCGATTAAAATCGTTGAGATATAAAATCCCGATCTCGCTTTTTCCGGAAGCAACATCCTGGATGACCTCGAGGGTTTTGGTTTCCCTGATTGCGAATTCATATTCCCGGGTGTTGAATTGTTTCACCATTTCCACGAAGCTTTTTACGGCGAACGAATAATGCTGCGTCGAGACCCCGAATTTCTTCTTTATCACTCCGTCTTTCCCGTATTTTTCAAGCAGACGGTTGTACTGCTGCACAACCTGCCTTGCGTATTGGACAAATTCCAGACCGTCGTTGGTCAGGGAAACTCCTCGCCCGCTCCGGTTAAAGATCGTGATGCCTAGCTCTCGCTCCAGCTCCTGTATGGAACTTGTGAGCGAAGGCTGCGAAATATAAAGCGTTTCCGCTGCCTTGTTCAGCGACCCGGCTTCGGAGATCGTAATCGTATAATTTAATTGTTGTATCGTCATTTCTTTCTTTCTTTCTTTCTGCTGCTTTTGCGTTTGGCGTACATGCATCCTGTAGGGGAGTGCGAAATCAGGAGATGTTATTACCTACCAATTTGGTAGGCTGTAGTATAACATAGCTTTTGTTGCTTGGCAAGAGTCTGACAGGGGACGGGCCTGTGTCACATTATGTGACAGGGGACGGGCCTGTGTCACATTATGTGACAGGGGACGGGCCTGTGTCACATTATAGGTGACAGAGGACGGGGCTGTGCCACATGAAATGTGTAGCGGCAAATCTGCCTGGAGACACAGGCTGGTTACAGTTTGACTCGCTGTAGGATCCCTTTTGATATACCTGTAAGTCTGCTTAACTGGCGTATTGAAATGCCTGCCCGGAATAGTTTGGAAACAGACATATCAAAAGAAGTACGATCTTTTTTACACCCGACAAGTGGAGTTAAGGTTCCGAATTCTCTGAGAATCAATTCGGAAGCTTTTTCGTCAGGCATGCGATTGCGGACTTTTGGGCGTATTTCCAGACAGCTGTCCTGATTATCCTGCAGTATGAACTGGCGCAGATTTTTCGGATCAATCAGACTGAAGATGAAATCAGCATCGGTTAGATTGTCAGGATATCCAAAATAAACAGTCGCGTTGCTATAAGAGTAATCGGCAGGTGAAAGGCATATTCCGGCAGCAACAGGATTTCGAAGAATATAGCGCAGAACTGTAAACAGGTAGTTTTGTGTGTCTACCGGTTCGCTTTTGAAACGACCCTGGAAGATGTGGCCGACACGTTCGTATTTCCCGTTGTACCAAATTGCGAAGGCGGCACCGATACGCTGGAAGGCAGTAGCAAGTTTTTCGGGTCCCTCCTTAATCAACAGATGTACATGATTACCCATTAAGCAGTAAGCGTAAAGCTGGTAGCCAGAGACAGTTTTATAGTGTTTCAGTAATCTTATGTAATACAGATAGTCAGCGTCATCGAAGAAAATCTGCCGCTGATTGACAGCTCTTAACATTACATGGTATACTCCTGAATTACTTGTAATCCTTGGAATTCTTGACATTATTGCACCTCCTTTTCGAATCGGAATTATACTAGATAGTGGATAATCGTGCAAGGGGATTCAGAAAAAAATTTGAGCGTTTAGAAGTGTAGCAAGACGCTACGATCACATGACAAACGGGGGACGGTTTAAGAGGTGCACGGAGGAGTTGTATAGTGATGTTCTGAGTGTGAGGATGAAAAGAAAGACTGCCTGTATATCCGTGACGGGATATCTGGGCAGTCTTTGCCTCATCAGGGGAAGCGCGAATATATGGTGCAAGCAGATCGTTCTGCAAATAACTGCACCAAATGACTTGTCTACCATTTCGAATCCATTACCAAAAATCATGACGTAGCCCGCTGCGCTTGCGATTTTTTCGGAGAATGAAAATTATTCCGGCGTCATTGGTCCAATTGATTTTTGAACGCTCTACAAGGTTTCAATGTTTTTTGATCACATGGGCAAGGACGGCCCTCTGCCAGAAAACGTGACAGAGGCCTATCCTCTGTCACACTGTCAGAGAATATGACAGAGGCCTATCCCCTTCACTGCCAAAAAACGTGACAGAGGCCCGTCCCCTGTCACAGAGAACTGGAGAATGTGACAGAGGCCCGTCCCCTTCACAAATGTTATTTGGGCAGCAATTCCAACAGCGCCTCGGCGACCCCGGCTTCCCGGAAGCCAAAGAGGAAGGTTTTCTGTTCCGTGCGGATCAGGAGAAAAGGAGGCGCGGTAGGATCCAGGCAAAGGGTCAGCTTTCCGTAATCCGGCGCGGAGAAAGAGCCTTCCAAGAAGTTCGGGAGGCCTGTGCCGAAGGTACGGACCAGGCCGGAGGGGAGCTCATCCAGAAGACGCGCCTCGAGGATCTCCTCGGTGGGGATTTCATAGGTGACATAACCGGCTTGAATGGTGAGTGTATCTTCAGCGAGGGTGGAGGAGATGTCGCCGGATCCGATTCCGTTTATCAGGAGGCCCCAGAAGGGGAGAGACAGCACTAAAACAACGATGAGACCTCCCAGAAATTTGCCGGCAGGTGTTGCCAGATTGAAGCTGGAGTTGATGCCGGTGCGCTGGTTGATCATGGTACGGCTGTCGTTCGGATTGTAGTAGATCAGGCCGCCGATCCACTTGTCGTCATCATCCACATACCAGTCTTTCCCGCTTTCTTTGGTGAGAGTTTCCTGCAGATGGCGAACCTTAAATTCAATCCATACGGCGGCGATCAGCAGGAACAGGGTGATCGCGCAGAAGAGCACAAGGCTAAGGACGGGCGAATCCTTCAGAAAGAAGGTGAAGGCATAGCCGGCGCAGCTGTAGGCAGTTAAAAGCCACATGTGTCCCCAGTTCTGTTTTCGAACACGGGAAAGAACCTGCGTTAAGGTTTCGTTTTCATCGACCATTTCGGATTTGTTGCGATACAGATAACGATAGCCAAGTCCACTTAAGAGGCAGGTAAGGCTCATGATCAGATAGAGCGGCCAGTATCCAGGATCGAGGATCCAGAGGATCACACAGATAAGGAAAGCCGGAATGAAGCAAAGGGGGGAGATCCAGGGGGCTGCCGTGGCAGCACTCGAGCTGATCCGGATTTCTGAGGACTTCATCTGATCCCAGCCGTTTTCCATTTTCATCTGCTTCAGTTTCTGGTTGGCCAGAACATAAGGAAGAAACGGAAACAGAATGCACAGATCTAACCAGATAAACCAGGCGGTTAAAGACCAATTGTCGCGGTATACGATCATGAGTACGATGGCGCTCCCGATGAGCAGCACCGTCAGAACGGCCAACCAAAACCGGAACGTTTTCAGCGTATCCTGTACTTCTTTGTTGTCCCGGGCATCATAGGGAAGCGTTACACCCAGGACGATGTTCTTTTTAAAACGGGTTTCGTTGGCGAGGATGACATAATAGAGAGGGGCAATCCAGATGATGGAGAGCCAGAGGATCAGATTCCAGAACATACATAACCTCCTTTATGTGATGCTGGCGTGAAAGATGCTTTCGTGTCGCACGGCGATGGTGCTTTTAGGGACAATGGCTTGCTGTGGATGGCTATTCGCCGGACAGCTGATCACACAGGTTCCGGATTTCTTCCGGGGACATGCCGGCCAGGCGAAGCTCTGAGATGCAGAGCCTCATGCGGTCAAGCAAGGCATCGTCCACCGCATGCGCGGTCTCCTTGTTTGCAACCATTGCGCCGTTTCGCCGGTCCGTGATGAGATAGCCCTCCTGTGCAAGCTGCTGGTAAGCTTTGCTGATGGTCATCATGTTGAGACCGCTTTCTTCCGCCAGATTGCGAATGGTTGGGAGATGGTCTCCGGGTTTCAGGGAGCCATCCGCGATGGCGATGACAATCTGGTTTCGGATCTGCATGAACAGGGGTATCTTGCTGGCAAAGTCCAGTTTTAAGATCATGGGAATACCTCCTTTTGCATCATTTGTATTACATAGAATAATGCAAATAATGCAAACTGTCAACCCATTATTTTGAAAAAAACTTTTGGAACCCCCCTTGCCAAAAGAAAAAACATGTGCTAGAATGCTTTCCACGGGTGAAAACCCGCAATAAGATCTGGTTTATTTGAGAAGAATTGTCGAACTTGAAGACAGGTGGAATCTACCCATTTTCAAGCAGATAGTTCTTTTTTGTTTGTCCGTAAGCGTTTAAGCGCAAAAAGAAAGGAAAAAATGATGAACCAGAAAAACAATCAGAAAAAAATGGAGCAGAACAACAACATGCTGTACGCGATGTACATGATGCTGGGAAGCAGCTTCAAGAAGGCCTCCTGCCCGCGCAGGAACCTCGAAAACAAGCTGGCCACGGCCTACCGGCGGCTGAAGGAAGCCGATCAGGTGGCTTTGGAGGATACCTGCATCGGCTTCGCGGAAAACGTGCTCGAGAAGGAGCTTCCGGAGAGCATCTTCGCCGCGGAGGTGACCGCACTTTTAAAGAGCGATGAGGAGGAGCTCGGAACCGCCTTCGTGGGGGAGAACTTTTACCTCTGCGTATACGCTGTGAAAGACGGCGCGCGGTATTATCTGCGCTACGACTTCTTCCAGGGCGGGGAGCTGGCGAAAAGCCATCCCCTGCCGGACTGGCTGATCATGAAGCTGGCCGAGAGGAAGAAGAGAGAGGAGCAGAGGAGGATGAAAGCGGAGAAGGATCTGGCTTCTCCGGAAGAGGCTGCGAAAGAGAACGCAGCTTCTTCGAAGAAGGGGCCTGCAGGGAAAACGCAGGCGAAAGGAAAGCATGTGGCATAGAAGGAGGCCGGGCGTTAAGCCCGGCCTCCTTCTGTGTGTGACGGGGGAGGGAGGTGACAGGGGACGGGCCTGTGTC
>JAFVBO010000054.1 GCA_017479935.1 Lachnospiraceae bacterium | reverse complement strand
TGTGTCACAAAAGCTATCCGCTTTTGTGACACAGGCCCGTCCCCTGTCACTCAGACCCGTCCCCTGTCACTTTTTTTTATGCTTCAGCGCGGATAGCCTCCACAAGCTCATCGATGAGCTCGAAGTCGATGCGGGTGAATTCGTTCACAGCCAGGCCAAACTGCGGGTACAGAAGCTGTGTGGCGGAGCGGCTGATGTGCTCGGCATACTGAGGGAGCCAGTTCCGGATGTGGTACTTCATGAAGACTTTCTGGTCGTTTAAAACGGAGAGGGCCCGCTCGCGGTTTCCTTCCTTGTAAGCCTCCAGCACCAGGAAGGAGAGCTTGGACAGGAAATGGAGCTCTAAGGCGATGTGATCGTCCGGCACATGCGGGTACTCTTCGGGCAGATAGCCGTACTTCCGGTAGGCCTGGCGCACCCGCAGGGTGCTCTCCTGGAACAGCATGGTCTCGGAGCCGTTGTAGGTGGATTCCCAGGGGTAGGCGATCATCTTTCCGGGACCGATCAGGAGCTTCGTGTATTCCGACTTTACCTGCTCTAAGTAGGCGGGATCTGCGGCCAGCTTTCCGTCCTGCAGGGAAGTGAAATGCGCCATTTTGGCCATGAGGTCATCGTCCGCCTCGGAGAGAAGCAGGAAGGCTTCCTGCGTAACCGGCTGGGAGATCAGGTGAATCAGCTCTTCGTTCGGGACACCTGAGAAGACGGCGTGCATGAGTTCATACAGATAGATGCGGTTCTGCAGCAATATTTCAATGTTTTCATTCTGAGAGTTCATGGGGCTTATACGTGTTCCTTTCTGATTGTGCTAGGCAGACGCCAAATTTCCTTTTTATTGTACCATCCTTCGTCCGGTATGAAAAGCGGAAAAACGGAAACACTGTGCTGGAGACGGGAACTGTCTGAATGAAAGATTCACATATGAGAAATAAGTAACACAAAAGATTTTCTGACCGTTGAAGTGGGAAGAAAAAACGGTTAGAATGGCCATGTATATGGCAAATTGCTGAAAAATGAGGCGATTTGGAAGAAGAAAATTGGTAAGTTTTGGCTAACTCGGGGAAGAGGGAGCCTCACAACACAAAGTAAGAGTAAAAGGAGGAGATGTGTATGTCCAGATGGATGGAAAAGCTGGCCGATAAGAAGATCAGCCGGCGTGAGTTCTTAAAGGACAGTGCCGTTGCGACTGCCGCGGTTGCCGGATTGTCGCTGTTTGGCGGCCAGAATGTGGTGAAAGCCGAGGAAGAAAAGGCTGCGGAAGTATCGACTGAGCATACCCCCATTACCGATCCGGAAGAGGGCGGAAAATGGGTAGGCGCTGCCTGCTGGCACAACTGCGGCGGACGCTGCATGAACAAGGTTATGGTAAAGGACGGTATGGTGATTCGTCAGAAGACCGACGATACCCATCCCGATTCCTATGATTATCCTCAGCAGAGAGGCTGCGTGCGTGGTAAGGCACAGCAGCAGCAGTGCTTTGGTGCGGACCGCATCAAGTACCCGATGAAGAGAAAACACTGGAACCCGGGCGAGCCCAACGGCGAGCTGCGCGGCAAGGACGAGTGGGAGCGCATCAGCTGGGACGAGGCCATCAAGTATGTGGCGGATGAGTTTGTACGTATTAAAGAAGCGTATGGCGCACAGGCTTTCCTGACCGGTAGCTGGAACTCCGTCAGCGCCTGCCCTCCGCTTCTTGTATTAGGCGGCCACACCTCCGTCACCGACTCCACCTCCTACGGCACCTGGCTGCTTAACGTAGGAAACACCATCGGCTGGGGCGGAAGCGGTTTCTCCACCGGCAGCGACCGTATGGATATCCTGAACGCGGACTACTGCGTATTCCTGTCCGCGAACCCCGCCTGGTCATCTCCGGGCACCCCGATTCGCAACTACATGCGCGCGAAAGAGGAGGCGGGCGTGAAATTCGTCACCATCGACCCGATGTACTCGGCCTCCGCACAGGTTCTTGACGCGGATTGGGTTCCGGTTCGTACCGGTACCGATACCGCCCTGCTTCTTGGCGTTGCCTCTGAAATGCTTCGTCTGGATGCGGAAGAGGGAGACATTGTCGACTGGGAATTCCTGGACAAGTACACGGTAGGCTTTGACGCCGATCACAAGCCGGAAGATCTGGTGGAAGACGTCAACTTCCGCGACTACCTGGAAGGCAAGTATGATGGCGTAGCCAAGACGGCCGAGTGGGCTTCGGGTATCTGCGGTACCCCTGTGGAGCAGATCACGATGCTGGCCCGCGTCATGAGCAAGCAGAACAAAGTATGGTTCATGTACAGCTTTGCTTCTTCCCGTAACGACGGTGCCGAGAACCTTCCTCAGCTGGTCATGACCATCGGCGCGATGGGCGGCCACATGGGCAAGCCCGGCCAGAGCACGGCCTTAACCTATACAACCAGCGCCGGTAACCAGGGCGGTTCCTTAGTCGGCGGCGGCAGCACCGGAGCCAACGGCGCGAAGCGCATCCCCGGAAACCAGGTGGAAGGCGTGATCCTTGGACCGCAGGTGTGGGATGCCGTATTCTCCGGAAAGTACAGAGAGACCGCTCAGTTCTACGGCCGCGGCGCATATGCCGGAATCGACCGTGAGTGCGATATCCACTGCATCGTGAACATGGATGAGCATGCCTTCCTGCAGTCCGGCCCGAACATGAGTCGTGGTATCGAAGCATACCGCAAGGTAGACTTTACGGTTTGCCAGTCCTCCTTCATGACGACGCCCGCGAAGTATTCCGATATCATCCTTCCCTGCACCACCCGCTGGGAGTGGGAAGGCAACTTATACAGCACCAACCGTGAGTTCCTGTTCTGCGCCACCAAGGTCGTAGACCCGCTGTTTGAGGCCAAGAACGACACGGAAATCTACAAGCTCCTCATCGATGGCATGGGAGCGGCATACGAAGCTCTGGGCAAGCCGCAGGAAGGCTTTGTCGGCTCTGATTACTATTCGGCCGATCCGAAGCAGCAGCTCTTCAACGCGATCGCCGGTTCCTGGGCTATCTCCGCGGATGGCACCAGCCGTGAGACGCTTGTCACGATCACGCAGGCAGATATTGACGCGTGGGGCGTGGAGGGAACCCCTCAGGAAGGCCGCATCGGTCTGCAGGAGTTCATCGACAACGGCGGCTATCAGGTAGAGCGTTACCCTGGCGATCCTTATGGCAGCATCGGTCTGCAGGACTTCATCGAGGATCCGGAGAAGAATAAGCGCGGTTCCAAGAGCGGCAAGCTCGAGATTACCTGCCAGGCGAAGGCAGACCTGTTCAACAGCTTCGGCCTGATTGACTGGGATTACAAGCCGTATCCGGAATACATTGTTCCGAATTCGGGCTACGAGCACACCTTCAAGGATGGCGTGATCGGCGGCGAGAAGGGCGAACTGCCTTACCTGCTGTACGATATCCACTATTTAAGAAGATCTCACTCCACGCTGGACAACTGCCCTTGGCTGCGTGAAGCATGGCCGAATCCGTTCTTCATCAGCGCGGCGGATGCGAAGGAGAAGGGAATTGCCAGCGGCGATACCGTCCTCATCACCACCCGCGGCGGACGCGCGCTTCGCAAGGCCTGCGTCATGCAGGGCCTGATGCCGGGCGTGACGGCCATCCCTCATGGTTCCTGGGTGAACTTAGACGAGGAGCTCGGCCTTGACCGCGGCGGCGCGGAGAACTACCTGGAGTCGAACGAACTGTCCGGCGGCGGTATCACTCCGTACAACAACAAGAACTGCAATTTCGAAAAGTATGACGGACCGGAGCTGGAAGACGACTGGAAGGTTAACAACAGCGCCGTACCGGAGTTTTAAAGAAGGAGGGAGCATACCATGGCATTAGGATTTTATTTTGACATGACGCGCTGTGTGGGCTGCCGCGCCTGCCAGCTTGCCTGCAAGGACAAAAACCGCCTGGATGTAGGCATTGTCTTACGAAATGCAAAGACGTATGAGGTGGGAGAATTCCCGAACGTGAAGACCTACAGCTACTCTGCCTCCTGCAACCACTGCGAGAACCCTGCCTGCGTGGCGGTCTGCCCGACCGGCGCCATGTACAAGGCGGAGGATGGCACCGTCATCTGCGATACCAAGCTGTGCAACGGCTGCCAGATGTGCGCGATGGCCTGCCCTTACAAGGTGCCTCAGTACGATGCGGTGGCGAATATTGTGCACAAGTGCGATGCCTGCGCATACCTGCGTGCCAAGGGACAGAACCCTGCCTGCGTGGATGCCTGCCCGAGCCGCGCGCTGGATTTCGGCGACATCGATGAGCTGAAGGCGAAGTACGGCGAAGGCCTGACGAACGAGATCGCCGCTTTAGCGGTTCCGGATATTACGAATCCGAACCTGCTGATCAAGGCGAAGGAGATCGCTCTGGACGAAAACTTCGTGGAACTGCCCATGTAAACAATGAAAAAAGAGCCCCGCGCCAAGGCGCGGGGCTTTTTCTAGCCTGTCATCCGGATCAGGATTTCAGGGCCGTGTTCTTTTAACCATTTTTCGCAGCGGCGGTAGTCCGGAAAAACGCGCAGTACCTCCTCATAAAACCGGGCGGAATGATTCATTTCCTTCCGGTGGCAGAGCTCGTGCACCACGACGCTGTCGATCACCTCCGGAGGCGTCAGCATTAAAAGGCAGTTGAAGTTGAGATTGCCTTTCGCGCTGCAGCTTCCCCACTTGCTTTTCTGATTGCGGATGGTGATCCGGCCGTAGGAAACCCCTACCTTTGGCGCGTAGTAGGCAACCCGCTCCGGAATATAGGAAACGGCTTCGTCCGCCAGATGGCGCAGTTCTTCCATCGTCAGGGGAGGCGCCTTGGAAAGCGCGGCCTTTTTGGCCAGCATGTTCGCCCGGTGCTCCTCAATCCATTTCGCGCGGCTTTGAATAATGTTCCTGATCGCCGCATCGCTCATGCGAAGCGGCGCGCGCACCCGAAGATGACCGTCAGCGCGGATTTCCAGACTGACCGTCTTCCGGTTGCTTCGAATGATTTCCGTATCGGGACTGTCATAGGATAGATCGGACATGAGGCATCATTCCTTCTTCCTTACAGCAAAGGCGCCATTACTCCTAAATAAGGCGGTTTCCTTGCTTTTCTTGTCCGAACAGCTGCGCGGATTACTGCTTTCTTTCAATATCCTTGCCGATCTCCAGCATGCGCAGGATCTTCTGCTTTTCATCCTGCGTATAGAAAGAAAGGGCCCGCATGATTTCCTGATCCACGATCGTGTCCGGCCAGCTCTCTTCATCGTGGGTACGTCCTGCATCGAGGAGCGTATCGACCGAGACATGGCACAGATTCGAATAATAGGTCAGAACGCGCAGGTTCAGCTTGGTGCGGTTGTTTTCGACGTTGCTGACAAAGGCAACGGTGGTTCCGAGGTCCGTAGCGACTTTATCCTGCGTGATTCCCTGAGAAACGCGCAGTTCTTTCATTTTCAGACCAACTTTTGCGTAATCAATCTCATTGTTCATTTTCGGGTACCCCTTTTTTTTCATCTGTATTATCCTCCGGTTTGCCATCGGCCCTTTTAGTGTCTGGCCATGATGGAAGTGTCCCCCTGTTTTGGCCTGTTCCCGCCCGGGATTTTTTTCCGGAATGCGAACATCCGAAAACGGTCCGATTTAAGTTTATAATACCATACCTGCATGGAAAATGTAAACAGTTATACGGAAATTTTTTTAAAGAATTCGAAAAAGTGGGTGCCGGAATCGTGAAAATGGGGTTAGCTATAGCTAACTTGCTGATTCTCCATGTACTTTTTACGGTACCATTTGACAAATATGACAGAAAAACGTATAATGAACAGGACCTGATGGAAATACGTAACCAAAAGGAAGCGGAGAGGTACCTGCTCTCCGCCATTGTTCGTGCTTAGAATTGTTATAATTCCACGATAAACTGTAGGAGGAAGAAACGTTATGGGAAGAAAAATGAAAACCATGGACGGCAACGAGGCTGCTGCGCACGCATCATATGCGTTCAGTGACGTTGCTGCCATCTACCCGATCACCCCGTCTTCCGTTATGGCCGAGCACACCGATGAGTGGGCCGTCCAGGGAAGAACCAACATTTTCGGACAGACCGTAAAGGTAACGGAGATGCAGTCCGAGGCTGGCGCTGCCGGTGCTGTGCACGGTTCCTTATCCGCCGGTGCTTTAACCACCACCTTTACCGCATCCCAGGGTCTGCTTCTTATGATCCCGAACCTGTACAAGATTGCCGGTGAGCAGCTTCCGGGCGTTGTCAACGTCGCGGCTCGCGCTCTGGCCAGCCACGCGCTGTCCATCTTCGGCGATCACTCGGATGTTTACGCTTGCCGTCAGACTGGCTGCGCGATGCTCGCAGAAGCCAGCGTGCAGGAAGTTATGGATCTGACCCCCGTTGCGCACTGTGCCGCTATTAAGGGCAAGATTCCTTTCATCAACTTCTTCGACGGTTTCCGTACCTCCCACGAGATTCAGAAGATCGAAATGTGGGACTATGAAGATCTGAAGGATATGGTCGATATGGAAGCGATCGACGAGTTCCGTCGTCACGCTCTGAACCCGAACCATCCCTGCCAGAGAGGCTCCGCTCAGAACCCTGATATCTTCATGAGCGCAAGAGAAGCCTGCAACCCTTACTATGACGCTCTTCCGGGCATTGTCCAGATGTACATGGACAAGGTGAACGAGAAGATCGGCACCGATTACAAGCTGTTCAACTACTACGGCGCTGCGGATGCAGAGCACGTGTTAGTTGCCATGGGTTCTGTCTGCGATACCATCGAAGAGACAGTTGACCACATGATGGCTGCCGGCGCAAAGGTTGGCGTGATCAAGGTTCGCCTGTTCCGTCCTTTCTGCGCTCAGGCTCTGATCGACGCAATCCCTGCTACCGTGAAGCAGATCACCGTATTAGACCGCTCCAAGGAGCCCGGCTCCATGGGCGAGCCTCTGTTCCTGGATGTCTGCGCGGCTCTGCGTGACACCGCTTTCGCGAACGTTCCGATCTTCAGCGGACGTTATGGCCTTGGTTCCCGCGATACCACACCGGCTCAGATCGTTGCGGTTTATGGAAACAAGGAGAAGAAGTTCTTCACCGTCGGTATCAACGATGATGTTACCTTCCGCTCCATCGAAGTAGGTCCGGAAATCTCCACTACGCCCGAAGGCACCACCAGCTGCAAGTTCTGGGGCCTTGGCGCAGACGGTACCGTTGGCGCGAACAAGAACTCCATCAAGATCATCGGCGACAACACCGATATGTATGCTCAGGCATACTTCGATTACGACTCCAAGAAGTCCGGTGGTATCACTGTATCCCACCTGCGCTTCGGCAAGTCCCCGATCAAGTCCACCTACCTGATCAGCAAGGCTAACTTCGTCGCCTGCCACAACCCGGCTTACGTCCGTAAGTTCAACATGGTGCAGGATCTGGTCGACGGCGGTACCTTCCTGCTGAACTGCCCTTGGGATCTGGAAGGTCTGGAAGAGCATCTGCCCGGACAGGCCAAGAGATATATTGCTGAGCACAACATTCAGCTCTATGTCATCGACGGTGTGAAGCTGGGCAAGGAGATCGGCCTTGGAACCCGTATCAACACGGTTCTGCAGTCCGCATTCTTCAAGCTGGCCAACATCATTCCGGAAGACAAGGCCATCGAGTACATGAAGGCTGCTGCGTACAAGTCCTACAGCAAGAAGGGCGACGCTGTTGTCAACATGAACTATGCCGCTATCGAGAGAGGCGCTCAGGATGTTCACAAGGTAGAGGTTCCCGCTTCCTGGAAGGATGCCAAGGATGAGGTTCTGTGGTCTCCTCTGTCTGGCTCCAAGCAGGATACCGTTGACTTCGTCAACAACATCCAGATCCCGATCAACGCGCACGAAGGTTACAGCCTGCCTGTTTCCACGTTCAAGGATTACGTGGACGGCTCCACTCCTTCCGGCGCTGCCGCGTTCGAGAAGCGTGGTATCGCAGTTGATATCCCGGTTTGGAATCCGGACAACTGCATCCAGTGTAACTTCTGCTCTTATGTCTGCCCTCACGCTGTCATCCGTCCTGTAGCCCTTACGGCTGAGGAAGCGGCTGCCGCTCCGGCTGATATGAGAATGAAAGATATGACCGGTATGCCCGGCTACAAGTTCGCGATCACCGTTTCCGCTCTGGACTGCACCGGCTGCGGTTCCTGCGCGAATGTATGCCCTGGCATGAAGGGTGAGAAGGCTCTGACCATGGGCGGTCTGGAAGCCAACATGGGCGAGCAGGCTGTGTTTGACTGGGGTCAGGCTCTGCCTAAGAAGCCCGAAGTGGTTGCGAAGTTCAAAGAGAACACCGTCAAGGGTTCCCAGTTCAAGCAGCCGCTCCTTGAGTACTCCGGCGCTTGCGCAGGCTGCGGCGAGACTCCTTACGCGAAGCTCGTTACCCAGCTGTTTGGCGATCATATGTACATTGCCAACGCTACCGGATGCTCCTCCATCTGGGGCAACTCCTCCCCGAGCACCCCTTACACCGTCAACGAGAAGGGACAGGGTCCTGCATGGTCCAACTCCCTGTTCGAGGATGGCGCTGAGTTCGGTTATGGTATGCTCCTTGCTCAGAACGCGCTGCGTGCGGGTCTGAAGGCAAAGGTGGAAGCTCTGATCGCTGATACCGATAAGGAAGACGTGAAGGCTGCCGGTCAGGAATGGCTGGATACCTTCGCAAGCGGTGCCTTAAACGGCGCTGCTACCGACAAGCTGGTTGCGGCTCTTACCGCATGCGGCTGCGAGAAGGCTCAGGAAATCCTGAAGGATAAGGACTTCCTTGCCAAGAAGTCTCAGTGGATCTTCGGTGGCGACGGTTGGGCTTATGATATCGGTTACGGCGGCGTGGACCATGTCCTTGCCAGTGGCCAGGATATCAACATCATGGTCTTCGATACCGAAGTTTACTCCAACACCGGCGGACAGTCCTCCAAGTCCACGCCTGTTGGCGCGATCGCTCAGTTCGCAGCCGGCGGCAAGGAAACCAAGAAGAAGGATCTGGCCGGCATGGCGATGACCTACGGTTATGTCTATGTTGCTCATGTTGCTATGGGCGCTGACATGAACCAGTGCATCAAGGCCATCACCGAGGCAGAGGCTTATCCGGGACCGTCCCTGATCATCTGCTACGCTCCTTGTATCAACCATGGTATCAAGGCGAAGGGCGGCATGGCCAAGTCCCAGACCGAAGAGAAGATGGCAGTTGAGTCCGGTTACTGGTACAACTTCCGCTTCAACCCGGCCAACAAGGCCCTCGGCAAGGATGTCTTCACGCTCGACAGCAAGGCTCCGAACTATGACGAGTACAAGAACTTCCTGAACGGCGAAGTTCGTTACAACTCCCTGGTTCGTGCGAACCCGGCCCGCGCGGAGAAGCTCTTCAATGAGTCCGAGAACATCGCGAAGGCACGTTATGAGCAGCTGAAGAAGATGGTTGCCATGTACGCGCAGCAGTAATGCAGGTGCTATTCGCATAAATCTGTAAAATATAACCCCGGAGGGAGAAATCCTTCCGGGGTTTTTCTTGCTTTTTCCGGCGATGCGAGATATAATAAGCAGAAATATGTATATTTTTGGCAACAGACCGTGCATGGCCTTAAGCCGGAGTAGGAGACCTGAAAATGAAAATCATTTACAATGACGGAAGAGTGGAAGAATGCCCGCAGGAGGAAGAACTGCATGTTCTTCGTCACACGGCAGCGCATATCATGGCCCAGGCAATCGAGCGCCTTTACCCGGATGCCTGCTTTGCCTTCGGACCGGCCACGGAGAACGGTTTTTACTATGATGTAGATCTTGGCGACAAGAAGCTGACGGATGAGGATCTGGAAGCGATCGAGAAGGAAATGCACAAGATCGTGAAGGAAAATCTCCCGATCAAGTCGTTCATCCTTCCCCGCGATGAAGCCATCGCCCTGATGGAAAAGCGCAATGAGCCCTACAAGGTGGAGCACATCGGAGATCTGGCGGACGACGCCCCCATCAGCTTCTATCAGCAGGGCGAGTATATCGATATGTGCGTAGGCCCTCACCTGACCTACACCAAGGGCCTTAAGGCCTTCAAGATCACCCAGCAGTCCGGCGCGTACTGGAGAGGCGATAAGAACAACAAGATGCTCACCCGTATCAACGGTACGGCGTTCCGCACCCAGGCGGAGCTGGATGAGCACTTAAAGAAGCTGGAAGAGGCCAAGGCGCGCGATCACCGCAAGATCGGCCGTGATATGGGCCTGTTTATGACCAGCGATCTGGTAGGCCGCGGCCTTCCCATGTTCCTTCCGAAGGGCTATACCATCTGGATGGAACTGGAGAACTACATCAAGGCCAAGGAACGCCGCCTGGGCTATCAGCACGTGATGTCCCCCTGCGTTGGCTCCGTGGATCTGTACAAGACCTCCGGCCACTGGGATCACTACAAGGACAACATGTTCCCGGCCATGGAAGTGGAAGGCGAGTCGTTCGTGCTTCGCCCGATGAACTGCCCGCACCACATGATGATCTACTCCAACCGCCGTCACAGTTATCGCGAGCTGCCCATCCGTATCGGTGAGGTAGCGCACGATTTCCGCTTTGAATCCAGCGGTACCTTAAAGGGCATTGAAAGAGGCCGTCACTTCTGCCAGAACGACGCCCACCTGTTTGTCACGCCTTCGCAGATCAAGGACGAGGTTTCCCGCGTGTGCGACCTGATCTTCGATGTGTACAAGGATTTCGAGATCAAGGATTACCGCTGCGTGCTTTCCCTGCGCGATCCGGCGGATAAAGTCAAGTATCATCAGGACGATGAGATGTGGGAGACCGCGGAGAGCGCTCTGCGCGAGGTTCTGATCCAGCTTGGCATCGAATTCACCGAGGAAATCGGCGAAGCGGCCTTCTACGGCCCGAAGCTGGACGTAAACGTACGCCCGGCCGTCGGTGCGGAGTACACGCTGTCCACCTGCCAGCTCGACTTCTGCCTGCCGATGAAGTTCGACCTTAAGTACATCGATTCCGATGGCAGTGAGAAGACCCCCGTGGTTATCCACCGCGCCATCTTAGGCAGCATCGACCGCTTCATGGCTTACCTGATCGAGGAAACCGAAGGCAAGTTCCCGACCTGGCTGGCTCCCACCCAGGTGAAGGTCATCCCCGTCAGCGAGAAGTTCCTGGAGTACGCCGAGAGCGTGACCGAGGAACTGGAGAACGCCGGCATCCGCGCCGTGCTGGATGAGAGCAACGAGAAAGTTGGCTACAAGATCCGCGTCGCGCAGCAGGAAGACCGCGTACCTTACATGCTCATTCTGGGCCAGAAGGAAGTGGAAGGCGGTATTGTATCGGTTCGTGACCGCAAGGGCGAGACCATGGATATGAGCCGTGAAGACTTTAAGGCGATGGTTTGCGAAGAGATTCGGACGAAGAAATACAACTGCTAAACGGGAATGGGGACGGTTCTCCGGCTCCCCGTTTCCACCTATAGTAAGAGCAAATATAATCCGCACCCCTTTCGAGGTGCGGATTTTTGCCTCTTTATGAACTTGTTTTCCTTATTACCGTTTCTTCTTTGCGGCAGCCTGTGCGGCAGCCATGCGGCGCTCTTCCTCGGCGCGCTCGGCTTCGCGTTCCTTCTGCCGTTCTTCCTCTTCCTCAGCCAGATAAGGGTTTCTTGCCAGACGCCGTTTCCAGACGATTTTACTGAAGAAAATACTCAGCTCGTACAGGCCGATGAGCGGGATGGCAACCATGCACTGCGATACGATATCGGGAGGGGTGATGGCAGCGCCCAGGACGAACATTAAAACGATGGCGACACGGCGGCCGGCCACCATCCATTCGGGGCGAAGAAAGCCCAGCTGGGTGAGCAGCACGACCAGAACCGGCATTTCAAAGACGCAGCCTAAGGCCAGCATCATGGACACGTACAGGGCCATATAGTTGGAGACGGATACGTTGTATATAACGTCGGCCATCTTGTTAAACTGAAACAGGAATTTCAGCATGAACGGAACCATGATGTTGTAGGCGAAGAGCGCTCCCAGTACAAAGAAGCCAAAGCCGCAAACCAGGAGGAAAAGCAGAAACTGTTTTTCGTTTTTCTTCAGGCCCGGGGCGGCGAAAGCGAAGATTTCGTACAGAATAAAGGGGGAGTCAATTGCCAGCGCGGCGAAAACGGAAATACGGAACGCCGACAAAAACAGTTCGGTCGGATCCACCACCTGCAGCTGGTAGCCGTTGGAACGGCCGGTTTCCAGCATGGCATTTAAGATGTCCTGCGAGAAGGCGAAGCTTGCGAACATGAGAACAATGAACAGAATACCAACGACCGCCAGGCGGTTCCGGAATTCGCGAAGGTGGTCGGTTAAACCCATGACCCCTTCTTCGTTTTTGATTTTTTTTGCCTTTCCTAATGTGGCCATGGCGATAAATCTCCTCTGATTTTAGATCTCTTCCTCCGTCTTCTTTTCGGAAGTTTCTTCAATCTTATTTTCCTCAGCGGAGCCGGCATCTAACCCTTCCTTGAAGCTCTTGAAGGTCTTCCCTAAGGATTTACCGATGCGGGGAAGGTACTTAGGTCCAAACAGAACCAGAATGATCAGGATGATCACAAGAAATTCCCAGGAACCAATACGGCCAGGCAGTAAAGCCATCGAAACGAAAGCAGTATTAAACATAGAAAAAAGCCTCCTTATAAAATAAATAGAATAAGCTGCTTCATGGCCCGCAGGCTGTGTCGCAACTAATAAACATTAAGCGTTTGCGTCCATGTCGCCCGCAGGGCTTTCGGAAGCTTCCGGCGCGGCTGCGGAAACTGCTTCTGCAGGGGCAGCGGCCGTGTTGTTCGGTTTTTCAGCTTCCGCCGGTTTGGCCGGAGCGGCTTTTGCTGCAGCCTTTAAGCTTTCCGTGGCATTGTCCGCGGCAGTAGCAGCGCTTTCGTTCACGCTTGTGCTTTCAGCTGCGGCATCGTACAGAGCTTCCTCCGGTTCGGCCGCATCCTGGACACCTTCCGCCATCTCGCCTTCGTCCATCTTGGCGGAATTCCGCTCGGACTTGGGACGGGGTTTTCCAATGTCGCGCAGGGACTTGGTTGCTTCATCGATCGGTTTGGTGATCTCCCGCAGCGGCTCAGCAACTTCCTGCAAAGGCTCTACGATATCCTGCAGAGGTTCCGTGACGTTTTCGCGGATTTCCTTTGCCAGAATGTCCGTGGATCCACGAAGGGAGCTCAGGGCTTTGCCCAGCTTCTTGGCATAGATGGGAAGCTTGTCGGGACCGATCACAAACAGCGCAACCAGGATGATGACGACCAGTTCAGCACCACCAATTTTCATGTTTGTTCCCTCTTTTGAAGTTGTATTTCCGAAGAAAGGGACCTATGAAAGCTCGTTGCAAAAGAAGCGGCGAACCAGACGTTTTCCTTCCATCGAATAGTCACATTTTACCAAAAAGGAGAGGGCGATTCAAGAAAATCATGTGGGAAAAAAACTGAAAAAATTATAAACGGAAAAGGGAAAGAAAAAGGCTTGACAATAAAGAGAGGGAATGATAGAATTCGTGTGTTGCGAAAGCAAGAAAACAAAGAAGAGTATCCTCTCACCTTAGCACGAGGAAGTGACTAAGCGTTCATATTCAAAATCGGTTCGTCCGTATTTGCACATGAGTGGGGTGGTCTTTTTTGAGTCCGCTCTTTTTCTTTTGTAAAGAACAAGGGCCCTTACGCAAAAGTGTTTTGACGTGCTGTAAAGCAAATATCTTTGGGGGTGAACGATTATTAGCGATTTTATGATCAACGAACAGATCCGGGAGAAGGAGGTCCGTCTCATCGGAGAGCATGGAGAACAGCTGGGCATTATGTCTTCGAAAGAAGCTCTGCAGCTGGCGATCACGGCGGGCCTGGACCTGGTGAATGTATCGCCGATGGCCAAACCGCCTGTCTGCAAAATCATCGATTACGGCAAGTTCCGCTATGAGATGGAGAAAAAGCAGAAGGACGCAAAAAAGAAACAAAAGGTCATGGAGATCAAGGAGATTCGCTTATCGCCGAACATTGATGATAATGACGTGAACACCAAGGCACGCTCCGCGCGGAAGTTTTTGGAGGAAGGAAACAAAGTCAAGGTTTCTCTTCGGTTCCGCGGACGTGAGATGAGCCACATGGCTCAGTCCAAACATATCCTGGACGATTTTGCCGAGCAGCTTTCGGATATTGCCGTGATCGACAAGCCTTCGAAGCTGGATGGACGGTGCCTGGTTATGTTCCTGAGCGCCAAACGTTAAAACGCACATTGGCTGTTTTCCCCTAAAAACAAGAAGGAAAACGGCTGCCACTAATATAAGGAGGATTTGATCATGCCTAAGGTAAAAACGAGCAGAGCTGCTGCGAAGCGCTTTAAAAAGACGGGAACCGGCCAGTTAAAGAGAATGAAGGCCTACAAGAGTCACATCCTGACAAAGAAGTCTACGAAGAGAAAGAGAAATCTGCGCAAGGCTACGATCGCGGATGCCACGAATTCGAAGGTAATGAAGAAGATTTTACCGTATCTGTAAACGGGATCATTTGTATGGAGGTAGACAATTATGGCAAGAATTAAAGGCGGTTTAGGCGCGAAAAAGAGACACAATCGCACGTTAAAGTTGGCGAAGGGTTATCGCGGCGCCAGATCGAAACAGTATAGAATTGCAAAGCAGACAGTCATGAAGGCTCTGGCCGGAGCATATGCTGGCCGCAAGCAGAAGAAGAGACAGTATCGTCAGCTCTGGATCGCTCGTATCAACGCGGCTGCCAGAATGAACGGTCTTTCCTACAGCCGTCTGATGTATGGATTAAAGCTGGCTGGCGTAGACATGAACCGCAAGGTGTTAGCGGATCTGGCTGTCAACGACGCAGAAGGCTTTGCCAAGGTGGCGGAACTTGCGAAGGGAAAACTTGCGTAAGTATAAAAATTAGTACTTGATTTTTCTCAAAATGAGATTTATAATCCCGTTTTAAACACTTAAAGATAACAAAAGAGGTCTCAAACTACACTGGTACCTGCAAGGGAGACAAGGGGATAACACCCCTGGCACCCCTTGTGGGTGCCTTTTTTTATGTCATTCGTTAAATCGTTGCTCTCGAAACTAGCCCAGAACTGCCGACAGGCGCTATGATATTTGAGGAATAG
>JAFVBO010000053.1 GCA_017479935.1 Lachnospiraceae bacterium | reverse complement strand
TCAAACTTATCAATGCCTGCGCCTGAAGTCTCTTTGGGGCGAAAGGAAAGCGTAGGCAGGCGCCTCAAACTTATCAATGCCTGCGCCTGAAGTCAGATTTGAAGGTTAGAAAAGCGTAGGCAAGCACCTCAAACTTATCAATGCCTACGCCTGAAGTCAGCTTTGAAGGTTAGAAAAGCGTAGGCAAGCGTCTCAAACTTATCAATGCCTGCGCCTGAACCTGTTTTCAAGACTGCCATACACGGAAAATAGCAAGAACAGCTGAATTTCCCCGCACAAAATCTCACTTTTCAAGCTGCCATACATGGAAAATAGTCAAGAACAGCTGAATTTCCCCGCACGGAACTCATTTTTCCAAGCTTTTATGCGGGGGAAAAATGCAAGAACAGCTGATTTTCCCGCACGGAACTCATTTTTCCTTGCTTTCATGCGGGAGAAAAATGCAAGAACAGCTGAATTTCCCAGCACGGAACTCATTTTTCCTTGCTTTCATGCGGGAGAAATAGCAAGAACAGATGAATTTCCCCGTATGAAGCCCAATTTCTCAAGCCCGCATACGGGGAAATTTCCGAAAAACAGAAGGAATCCCCGTCCAACCCTCTCCTTTCCCGTGCCCTGGCAAAAATTGTCTCTTGCCGGCACTGACTTTTAAGGTTGCTACCCGACCCGTGAATAGTAAGTGCGCCCAGAAAGGGCGCGGCATTTAGTGGGTGGAAACCCCACTTGATAAGGCGTAACCACGCCATCAATAGCGAACCTTGTGCACGACACGGTAACGTGTTGGGTAAAGCGTAGGAAGTTAGGCGATAGGGTCATAAGGCAGTTTAGCCCCGAAATCACGGACGTCTGGTGTGCCGACACTGTTTACTAAGGGGAAGGCAATACGTGCATATCCGCTTTGGTGAGGATATGCAGGGCACCACGGGGTTGGAAGTCAGCCATGTCGTACAATGATGTCGCGTCAACTGGGGAGAGCCTGCGGTTTCCATATCAGGCAAGTGTGGAGCCAGTAATGTATAAGTGGTATGCCCGACAACTAACGAAGAAGGGCTAACGAACCGCAGGCAGTCGGATGGCCGCATAGTACCGTTGATGATGGGTAATGCCATCGGAGGGAAGGCGAGAGAGGACTGTTCCTCACAGCCCCTGCCATGCAAAGTCATATCGAGAGGGAAACATTGTCTATACTCAGAGATAGGAGCTACAGTGGAAACGAAACTTGAGAGAATATCGCAACTGTCGATGGAAAACCCAGAAATGGTCTTCACATCAATTGGTCACCTGATCAATAAAGAATTACTGGCAGAGTGTCATAAGAAGATGGATGGAGGCAAGGCCGTAGGAATCGATGGGATTACCAAGGAAGAATACGGACGAAACCTGGAGGAGAATCTTGACAGGCTGGTCGAACGGCTTAAGAAAAAGTCGTACAAACCGCAACCGGCAAGGCGAGTAGAGATACCAAAGGACAATGGGAAAACCAGACCACTTAGTATCTACTGCTACGAGGACAAGCTGATACAGGAGGCGCTCAGGCGAATTCTGGAAGCAATCTTCGAACCACATTTCTATGATGAAATGATGGGGTTCCGTCCGAACCGAAGCTGTCACATGGCAATCAGAAAGTTGAACGTCATGATTGAAAACCGCCCAACCAACTTCGTGCTGGATGCGGATATTAAAGGATTCTTCGACCATATAGATCATGAATGGGCGGTCAAGTTCATAGAAAGCAGAATAAAGGACCCTAACGTCACCAGACTTGTAAGGCGGATGCTGAAAGCCGGCATCATGAAAGACTATCAGTACGAGCCAACCGAGGAAGGAAGCGGGCAAGGTTCGGTCTGCTCTCCAATCATTGCGAACATTTACATGCACTACGTGCTGTTATGGTGGTTCAAGGAGAAAGTGCAGCCCTCGCTCAAGGGGTTCGCAGGCATCGTGGTCTACGCTGACGACTTCGTCTGCTGCTTTCAATACAAAGATGATGCGGAGATGTTCTATGAACGACTGAAACATAGGATGAAGCACTTTGGGTTGGAACTCGAAGAAAGTAAGAGTAGGTTAATCGAATTCGGACGATTTGCAGAGGAGCATAGTCGGAAGGAAGGGAAGAAACCGGATACCTTTACATTCCTTGGTTTCACACACTACTGTTCCAAAAGCAGGAATGGGAAATTCAGAGTGAAGAGGAAAACCAGCAAGAAGAAGTTTGCAAAGAAATGCAAGGAAGTACACAGGTGGATAGCCGAATTGCGTATCCTGCCAGTGGCGGAAATCATTAAGAAGCTAAACTTGATGCTTGTCGGTTACTATCATTACTATGGAATTACTGACAATTCCAGAGCGTTAGGAGCCTTCTGTTTCCAGATTAGGCGTAGCCTCTTCTTCTGGCTCAATCGCAGAAGCCAGAAGAAGAGCTACACGTGGGATGCATTTAATATGTTGCTTAAAGAACACCCACTTGCCCGCCCAAGGATATTCGTCAGTGTCTATGGCTAGCAGTTGCTGAACAATCAGCTTTGCAAGGAGCCGGATGCGGAAAAGCCGCACGTCCGGTTCTGTCGAGGGGTTCGGGGAGTAATCCCCGAATCTACTCAACCGAATAAGGATTTAAGTCTTTCTTCGATGCGAATGCCGGTATTGACAAAAGGACCCGAATTGTTATAATGGAGGTACTGGCAATAGTGCACAAATAAGTAGGGAGATTTCGGCACGTGGTATAATTACTGACCAAATTGCTGGCGGAACTGTATCAACACTCACAGAGTATTTGAGAAGGAGGAATGTTGCCATGAAAAAGTTATCCAGAAGAACGTTCTTAAAGGGATCCCTTGCCGGAGCAGCGGCTGTGTCGCTTGCCAAGGCAGGTCTGCCGGAAGTGAAAAGTGAAGCTGCCGGTTTAAACAGCAAGGATCCTGGCGAGAAGCCTTCGTTCTTCACCAATCCGTATAATCACAAGGCGGAAGATGCTGCTAAGGTCTTCACGACGGAAGTAGTCATCGTTGGTGCCGGTAATGCCGGATGCGCGGCGGCTGCGTCCATCGCCGATCAGGGCATTCAGGTTATCGTTGTGGAAGCGCAGAACCGGATCCATGGCCAGGGCGGCGGCATCGGTCTTGTCAACACCAAGTTCGTGCAGAAACTGGTGGATGATGGTGTGCTGGAAGGCCTGACCGATGTGGTACAGCACCAGAACATCTGGATTCAGCGCTGCGGCAGCCGCGTGAAGGAAGAGCTGGTCAGCATGTGGTTCAACTATGCACCGGCTACCGGCGAATGGCTGATCGACAAGTGCGCAGAGTATGGCGTTGTTCCGCTGTCCTTCCGTGCACACGCTCCGAAGGCTATCGTTCCGGAGACCTATGATTATCATCGTTTCCGCAGCACCGCTGGTTACGAGTTCGATGATCACTGCGGTTATTTCGCCGCTACCAACGTCTGCTACACCGACGCGAAGAACGCGGAGAAGCATGAGAAGCCCGCTACCTTCGTATTCAACACCCGTGCGCAGGATCTTCTGGTGGAAGACGGCCGCGTGACCGGTGTTTTCGCAGAGCGCGACGGCGAGCTGCTTCTCTTTAAGGCAACCAAGGGCGTCATCCTGGCGACGGGCGGTATGCATGAAGATGAGGAGATGAAGGCGTACTACTGCGATGACTATGTCAACCGCGTACAGCGCTGCGAGCACACACCCGTTGGCTTCTCCACGGGCGATGGCCACAAGATGGGTCTTTGGGCCGGCGGCAAGATGCAGGAGGGTGGCCCCTTCCCGCTGATGCTGCATCCTCAGGCAAACGCCATGTTCCATGGCTGCTTCCCGTTCGTGAACCTGGAAGGCAAGCGTTTCATGAATGAGGGTACTTGGGTACAGGGCAAGTCCATGAACATCATGAATCAGACCGATAACATCGCGTTCTCGATCTTTGATGCCAACTATGCGAAGTACAACATTGAGACGCTGGAGAGCGGAGCTGGCGGCGGCATGTTCTGGGATACGCTGTCCAACGCGCTGGAAGATCCGCTGGAGGAGTCTCAGTTCACCCGTACAGTCGACAGCGATATGCGCGCCGGCAACACGGTTCAGGCGGATACGCTGGAAGAGCTGGCTGAGAAGATTGGCTGCCCTGCGGAAGCTCTCGTTGCGACCATCAACCGTTACAATGAGCTGGTAGAGAAGGGCTTCGATGATGACTTCCATAAGCCGGCTGAGTTCTTAAAGCCCATCAAGGAAGCGCCGTTCTATGCCGCAAAGGTTGGCGTTGCCCTGCTGGCAATCGTTGGCGGTCTGTCCGTGAACACCGATCTGCAGGTTTTAGGCGAGGACAAGATGCCTGTTGCCGGTCTGTATGCAACCGGTAACTGCTCTGGTGACCTGTACGCCATCGACTATCCGATCAACTGCGCTGGCAACTCCAACGGCCGTGCCTTTATCTGGGGCTATCGCCTGGGCGAGATCATGGCTGCTGCGGAAGGCGTCGAAGGCGAGCTGACCTCCTATGAGGATCTGGCTCCGCTGACGGTGGAAGCGGAAGCGTAGGCGAGAAGCGTCTGCCGCTTTGAAGCTGTTCAGATATAGAACGTGATAGGGGACGGGCCTGTGGCACCTTTTGCGCCGCGGGCCCGCCTTTATCATGCTTATGTTTTGACCCGTGAATAGTAACGACCTGTGACTTTCGTTATGAGTTAGTACACCATTTTTAGCTGACAAGGAGACAAAAAGATGATTTATCGTATCCATGCAGAACTGGTCGACGGAGCGTATTTGCCGGATCATACAACGATTACACGAACTTTCCGCATTGGCGGTTCAGCCACATTGGATGATCTGGCGGGACTGATTTTGGACTCTGTGGACTTTGACAGAGAGTACGATTATTCATTTTTCGTGGATTCGGCATTCCCTGGAAGGGGGAAAGAATACCACTCTTCTGTTTCTCTAGGCTTGGGAAAAACAAAAGAGAAATTGTACGGACTGGGCCTTAAGGAAGGAATGAATTGTGTATTTCGGTATGGTTTTGGCAACAAGTGGATTTTTGTGCTGACTGTGAAGGAAGTCCTTCAGGAATCGGGTAATATAAAAGCTGAGGTGATCGAATCGGAAGGAGAAGTGCAGCAATATCCGGATCATGACGAAGAATTCGAAGATGATTATGACGAAGAAGATGGGGATGATTCGGATGACGATCCGGATGGATCTGATTTGGATTTTGACTCTGTGGGACACCACTCTGTTAAAAAAGGCAAAGCCGAGAGGGGGTCCTCAGATATTCCGGATGTGTTTGCCTATGAGATAGACTTTTCCGATGAATATTTTGATGATGACAACGCGATCATTACAAAGGACTATAATCCGCGACTCGGGCGCAAGGTACTTCGCGTTGTAGAACACCAGCTTGAGACAGGAAAGCCTGCCTTTGTGACGGATGTCTATCGTGCTCTGCAGAAAAAAGGAAATTACCGCAAGCTGGCAAAGGTGAAAATTGCGAATGCTTTGATTACGGTGATTTTCAATATAATGAAATACAATATGTCTTATTCAGACCAAATGTATAAGGATGCACTTCAGGATATTATGAATTTGAAGGATCCGGAGGATGCGGTGGTTAATCTTGAGACGGGAATAGAACGGAAAATCTCCTCGATTGTTCAGAAGATAGACAATCATTTCATGCGCGGGAAAGAAGAAGAGGCTGCCAGGATGTTCTCCGACAACTGGCACCCTTTGAAGAACTGGATAGAGAACAATTTTGCCCGGGAAGAAGAGGATGGGCTGAAGGTATTTTCCCCGGCAGAAATCGATGAGATGACGGATTACAGGATCGGTCTTGGGGATGTTATTCGCGAGATCGATCAGGCGTTTTTAAACACGGGGCGGTATGAACAGATTCTCACGCTGTTCCCGGAAATGCTGGAGTTCTTTTCCTGGACAGACGGAGATGATGATACGATCAGAGGTGCGGTCGGTGAAGCTTATGAGCGCTTGCAGCGACCGGCTGAGGCGGATGCATGGTTTGAAAAGTGGTATGAGGAATTTCCGGATCACCCTGCCTGTACGAACTATTATGTCATGATACTCGAAGAGCGGGGCGACTTAGAACAGGCACGGCAGGTTTTGGAAGCGCATATCCCCCATAAGGAGAAGATTTCAGAGCAGCATTATGATCTGTATATGCGGGCGGAAGAATTGTATAAGAGACTTGGAATGGAAGAAAAGAGTGCGTTCTACAGGGATCTGAGCGAAAGGTGCTTGCAGTTATCTGGAAGTGGGATCGGAATATATGCGGATAATTTAGAGGACATGTCCGTTGCCTGGAAGAAACCGAAGGTCTATCCCAATGATCCATGCCCTTGCGGGAGCGGGAAAAAGTATAAAAAATGCTGTGGAAGAGCCTGAAGCGGAGTTGGACAAATAATGAGGATGGTACCGCGTCATTTCGGTAGGATCAAAGAACGGTTGTAATTGACTAAGAGAAGAAACCTCATAAAGGAAACAGGGCTGTCACCTGCGGGTGACAGCCCTGTTTCCTTTATGAGGTAGTTCGAAGATTTTTTCTCTAAAGTGTTTTTAAGGTTCGGGGTGGATAATGCAGGTGGAAACGGAAATTCCATATGTGAGGGAACGGTCTATACAATCATTATCAAGGGGGTAAAAACAATGAACAATCGCAGAAGAATAGCCCTCATCCCGGCCTATGAGCCGGAAACGCTTTTAATCGAGCTGCTTGAAAAGCTGAAGGACTGCGGATTTGAGAATGTGGTAGTGGATGATGGCAGCGGATCGGAATATGCGGACATTTTTGAACAGGCCGCGAAATACGCTGTCGTCCTTACCCATCCGGTCAATTATGGTAAAGGGAGGGCACTGAAAACAGGGCTCATTTATATCCAGGGACATTTTGGAAATGATGTTGTCGTGGTGACGGTCGATGCGGACGGTCAGCACCGCGTGGAGGATGCAGAAATGCTGACGCATGTGGCGGAGCATCACGAGGATACGCTTGTGCTGGGAAGCCGGAAGCTGCAGGGTAAAGTTCCTCTAAGAAGCCGGTTTGGAAATGCGGTGACGCGGTTTGTCTATCGCATGTCCACCGGACTAAAGGTGCACGATACGCAGACGGGCTTGCGGGCTTTTTGCGGGGAGCTGATCCCGCGCATGCTCGATATATCCGGGGAGCGATATGAGTATGAGATGAACGTTCTTCTGGATTTTGCGCAATGCCGCATTCCGATCCGGGAGGAGAAAATCCAGACGATCTATATTGGAAGCAATGCATCCTCGCATTTTGATACGATCAGGGATTCAATCCGTGTATATAAGGAAATCCTGAAATTCTCGGCTTCTTCGTTCACCAGCTTTTGTGTGGATTATCTGATGTATAGTTTACTGACTGTTATAACCGGGAGCCTTCGAATTGCGAATATCGGGGCAAGGGTGGTCAGTGCATGTGTAAACTATACGCTTAACAGAAAGTTTGTATTCCAAAGCAAGGAGAATATACTGAAGTCGGCGGTATCATATTTCCTGCTGGCAGCGGCCATTCTTGCCGGGAACACGGTAGTGCTGGAATTCCTGGCAGGCAGTTTGGGATTGAACTGGATGGTGGCCAAGGTATTGACGGAGCTCCTGTTCTTTGCGGCAAACTGGCTGGTCCAGAAACTGGTTATCTTTAGAAATAAGGGAGCAGATGCGTCACACGCTTTCAAGGAAACGGATGCAGCTCATTTGTTCAGAAGCACGCCGGTGGAAGTGAAGTGGAGCAGCGGCATGGCTGACAATGGAGTGTGAAAGGAGGGGAAGCAGATGAAAAGCTTGGAAGAGCGAGCTGGTAAGACTGAATATACTGGTAAGACTGAATATAACAGAAGACTTCAGGCCGGAGAAAGAAGAAAAACGGATCTGACTCGAAAAGGAAGAGCATTCGGAATTGCCTATGGAATCCTGCTGACGGCTTTTACATTATACGTTGTTCTGGACACCTTTGTGATTACGCGGGTGTACCAGGAGGCGGTTGTGAGCAGTGTTACTGTTGAACGAAGCGGAGGAACGGTGAATACAGGAACGTTGGCGGGAGCGGTGCTGATCAGTGATCGGATGTATCAGGATGAAAATATTTCGGTGGTCCTCACGGAATATGAAGCGTATGATACCACCATTTATGTGGCGGATGTCGTTGTGACGTCGGATGAATATCTGAAAACAGCGATGGCAAAGAATGCCTATGGGAAAAACGTGACGGCGAAGACATCCGAAACGGCGGAGTTATTTGATGCCATTCTGGCGATCAATGGAGACTATTACGGCGCTCGAGAAAAGGGGTATGTTATCCGAAATGGCGTGCTTTACCGGAGTACGGCGGTGAAAAATCAGGAGGATCTGGTGATCTATGCCGATGGTTCTTTTGCGATCATCAACGAATCGGAGGTCTCGGCCGAGCAATTGCTCGCGGATGGGGCGATGCAGGTTTTATCGTTCGGACCGGCGCTTGTGATAGATGGCGCAATCTCTGTTACCACAGAAGAGGAAGTGGGAAGAGCCAAGGCCAGCAACCCGCGGACGGCAATTGGAATGATTGAGGATGGACATTATGTGTTTGTGGTATCGGACGGAAGAACGGATGAAAGCGAAGGGCTGTCGCTGTATCAATTGGCGGAATTTATGAGCAGCCTTGGGGTGACGACGGCCTATAATCTGGATGGCGGCGGGTCTTCCACCATGTACTTTAACGGAACGGTGATCAACAATCCGACAACGACCGGAAACAGCGTGAAAGAGAGGAAGGTGAGTGACATTGTATACATCGGATACTAATGCAGTAAATAAGCGTGCAGGAAAGATAGCTTTTACTTATCTCCTGGTGTCTTTGTTCTGCCTGGTCCTGGGGGCGATTTATGAATATTTTAGTCATGAAGTATATTCGTATTTCATGATCTACGCATTCGCTATCCCTCTTGTGGGAGGAGCGCTGCCTTTCCTGGCAATGGCTTTGAAGCAGAACGGAAGGTACCCTGGCGCTATGAGTCGGACCCTGTATCATGCCGCGATTGCGACCCTGACGGTTGGAAGTATTATCAGTGGAGCGCTGGAAATATACGGGACAACGAATGCGCTGGTTATGGCTTATTGGGTTGTGGGTGCAGTCTTGATCGTGGGAAGTGTGATCGCTGGAAAGGGGAGCGAGGAGATTGATAGAAATGCGTTAAAGCAGCGGGGGTATAGGGTTGGAGTGTAATAACAATATTTAAAGCAGCAGGGAAATAGGACTGGATTATCACAACATGATTTAGATATTAAAACATGCAGCGCGTGAAGCGCTGCATGTTTTTGTATATTATAGCGTTTTAATATCCGGATGCGTTAAAGACCACCCGGTTGGAGATCCAGAAAGTAGTGGGATACTCCACCTCGATGACTGTCGCGTCATCCGGCACTTCAAAGGTGACAGTTCCTTTCGCCTTGCGGCCGGGTGAGATGGTGGCGGACAGGTTATCGTCGCGGAGAAGGTAGATTCCTTCGCAGGCGGCTCCGTCCGCATAACATTCGATCAGCAGGGAGCTGACTGAAAAATCAGAACTGGAGAGATTTTCAAATTCTAATTCTGCCGTAACATAATGGTACCCGGCTTTCGGACTTAAGAAAATGTTATCAAAACTGTCAGTAAAACAGTTAAGATAGGTAATATTCAGTTTGTTGGATGTCGCGGTATCTCCAATCTGCAGGGCTCCTTCCGTGGGAGTGGGGTTGGTAGGAACGGGGAGACCGGAGTCGGAATTTCCGTCGAATGCAAATTTAATTTTCTCCTTGCTAAAGAGGCCAGGAGAATATTCCATTTCGATAGTTGCGGCATCTTCCGGTACCGTAAAGTATACATACCCGGAGGTTGAGCGACCAGCCGAGAGCGAGGCTGAAAGCGAGTTATCGCCACTGTAGTGCGAATCACAAGCATATCCGTCGGCATAACAGTCAAAACTGTATGCCGAGATGCTGGTATCGGTTTTGGTACTTGTGTTCACGACGGCAAGCTTAAAGAAAATGTATTTCTTTCCGGCGGGCGGCTGCAGAAAGGAGTTCTCCTCCTGATAATCACCACTGGCCAGGTAGATGATCTGGGTTTTGCCATCCATGAGGGTATCACCGACATGGTAAACATCTTTCTTGACAAAGGACGGGACCTCTTGGACGTTCGTGTCTTCGCTGTTGCCTGTGTCTGCTGATCCGGGATTGGTGGCCTGGCCTGCCTGGTCTCCGGAGCCGGCGGATCCTTGGTTTGCAGTGGACGCGTTGTCGCCGGAAGTTTGGCCGCCGGGAGTGTTGTTTTGGCCGTTTTGTCGTGAGATCGTATAATTGTTGTCCGATTGGCTGTTGTTGCCTCTGTTTGCAGCGCCTGCAATAAACAGAACAACAAGCACCCAGAACCACCATTTCTTAAAAAGTGGCTTCTTGATTTTTCCTCCGCATTTGGGACAGGTCTTGGCTGTTTTCGAGATTCGTGCTCCGCAGTGCGGGCATTCCATCATGTTTCCGTGCGACATAGGCTCCTCCTTATATAGGCGATGAATGATTGAAAATAGAATTTCACAAGTTGTTTTCAACACGAGTGTTCTTTTGCCTATTGTACCGCAAGAATGCTTTCCTTTTTGCCTCCGCGGAGGGGGAATCCAGAGGGTGGGCAGACCGTAGAGTCGGAAAAGTGAGAAAGTTCTGTCCGGAAAGGCGTGCGAGGAGATAAAGGGCAGAACTTTGAGCTTCAAAAGAAAGAAAAGGTCTGCCCGGGGAGTTTTTTACTCGTCTTCCAGCGTTCCGCAGGATGCGAGAGGAAGCTGGCGATAGTGCTGGAGGAGTTCGTCTACGTAATCGGGAGCGCAGTGGTTGGTATTGATGCAGGTGATAATCACGGCATCCCGGCGGTCACGAGCGTAGAGGGGCGAGAAACCGTACATCTTCAAGGCGCGGTTTGTCTCTTCAAGTGAAAAGCCACCAGCCAGGCAAAGCCGTAGGATCAGGTCGCGTTTGCGGGTTTTCTTCTCGCCGGATACAAGCTTGTAGCCGTAGCGTTCCGGAATATCCGCACATACGAAAGTGTCGTTTTGTGCTTTTCCGTGTCGTTTCAGCGTTTCGCGAAAATAGGAGGAGAATGCGTCTCCTGCCGGAAGCATATCGGAAGCGTTTTCCTTCCAATACTCGTCAAGACTTACTTTGCCGCTGGTTAAGGTCTCTTCTAAGTGATTTGTGGATTTTTCAAACATAGACTACCCCCAAAGTGAGTTGTTGTGTTATACTGTTACTGCTTTAGTGCAATGCGCCTGCGAGATAACAATCTTATAGTTTAACGAGGTCATCCCCATGCAACTATCAGAAGAATACCCCCTTTCTTCGTATTTGACAATCGGTTTTTTGCCGGGAAATCATCCGGTGGCGATTGTTCAGAATGAGAAAACCGGAAAAATCTATCTCAGAAAAGATCTTTCAGTTTACAAACGAAGCGTGTATGAGTATCTGAAAAAATACCAGATCCCCGGGCTGCCTCGGATCATCGCTATTTATGAGAGGGCAGATCAGGATGGGAAGCGGCGGCTGTCTGTGATTGAAGAGTACATCAGCGGGCAGACGCTGCAGGAGATGCTGGATTCCGGATATTCGTTCAATTTTCGGGAAATTGCGGACATTGTATGGGAGTTGTGCGATATCGTGGACCGGCTTCATACCAGTGATCCGCCGATTTTGCACCGGGACATCAAGGCGGCTAACGTCATGATGGATTTGAATGGGAAGATTTATCTGCTGGATCTAAATGCCGCCAAGTGGTCTGATGAGGGCGGCAGGATGAGCTCGGCTAAGTGGTCAGATGATGGGAGTGGAATGAGCTCAGGCAGATGGTCAGGTGATGGGGCAGGCATGGATACGGTGCTGATGGGAACGGCGGGATATGCGGCTCCGGAGCAGTATGGATTTGGCTCCTCTGGCGTGGAGACTGACATTTACGCGTTGGGTGTGCTGATGAATGTGCTTTTGACCGGGGACATTCCGCAGAGGCGAGAACCGAAAGGAAGATTGGCACCTATCATCAAGAAGTGTTGTCAGATGGAAAAACGCAAAAGGTTTCGGGATGTGAAGTCTCTGAAGATGGCGCTTGATCCGATTGCATGGCGGGAAAGTCCGGTGACGGATGGCAAGTTTTTGCAGGCATATGCTTTGCCGGGTTTTCGAAGCAACAACTTTATTTACTGGATACTGGCGTTGGCCGGCTACAGTTTTATTATTGGAATGGCTATGGAAATGGAGTATCCCCAGGAGATTCCTGCGGCCGCGCAGACTGTATATAAAATCACTACGTTTGTTTGCATGATGGGTGTAATATTATTTGCGGGAAATTATCGGGGAGTTCAAGAGAAGATGCCGTTATCCCGGTCCGATCATGGTTTAGTACGTGCTGTTGGAATTGTTATCTGGTGTGTGGCTATTTTCGTGGCAATTATGGTTGTTGGCATTGTTGTCATGGTGTTTTTTGGACTGTGATGAAGGAAAAGGCTGTCGGAAGATTTGTACTTGCATGGGGAAATGAGATAAAGCGTTGGAACCCCCATGTGGGCAAGCACTTGGAAGATTCTTGATTACGGGGGAAAAGAAGGAAAAAGCAGGATTTCCCCGTAGAGGGGTCCTAGGAAGCTTTGGGCTTTCGGGGGAAAAGAGCAAAAAGGCAAGATTTCCCTGTAGGAGTGGCCCGGGGAAGCTTTGGGCTTTCGGGGAAAAAGAGAAAAAAAGAAAGAATTTCCCGCAGAATTGTCCGGTGGTAACATCATATTTACGGGGAAAATGGACTAAAAGATAAGATTCTCCCGTAAGATAGCACCATGAAGCTTTATATTTACGGGGAAAAAGAGTAAAGAAGCAAGAATTCCTCGCAGGAGGGTTGCTAGGAAGCTAATTTTTGCGGGGAAAAAGAGTAAAGAAGCAAGAATTCCTCGCAGGAGGATCGCTAGGAAGCTTATTATTTACGGGGAAAAAGAACCAAAAAGGAAGAATTCCCCGACGGAGGGCCTTGGGAAGATTTGGACTTACGGGGAAAGAGGGTAAAAGAGCAAGATTTCCCCGATGGGAAGGATGATTAAGAGGGCGGGGCGCAGGCATAGCCAGAGACAAGCCCAATGCCTACGCCAGCCAAGCCCTTCAGGAAATAAAAAGCGTAGGCAAGGCAAGAATCAAGCCTAATGCCTACGCCAGCCAAGCCCTTCAGGGAAATAAAAAGCGTAGGCAAGGCAAGAATCAAGCCCAATGCCTACGCTAGCCAAGCCCTTCAGGGAAATAAAAAGCCTAGGCAGAGCCAGAAACAAGCCCAATGCCTACGCCGGCTAAGCCCTCCAGGGAAATAAAATGCGCAGGCAAGGCAAGAATCAAGCCCAATGCCTACGCCAGCCAAGCCCTCCAGGAAAATAAAAAGCGCAGGCAAGGCAAGAAACAAGCCCAATGCCTACGCCAGCCAACCACTTCAGGGAAATAAAAAGCGCAGGCAAGGCAAAAATCAAGCCAAATGCCTACGCCAGCCAAGCTGTCCAGGGAAATAAAAAGCGCAGGCAGAAGCCAGAAACTGGCTCGTGCCTGCGTAAATGAAGAAAAATTGTGTTAGCGAGAGTGATTTTCTGCGCCGCGGGAGGTTTCCTTTAGCTTCTTTTGCAGGAAATAGAAGCAAATAAAGCACATCACAATCTGCAGCAGCGTGGAGCAGGGCGTTGCCAGTCCGATGTGGAACAGAGAAACCGGATCCTGCTTGCTCATCAAAAAAGAGATGGGCACGCGCACCAGGAAGGCGCCCGCGATGCCCTGGGCCATCACGAAACCGGTGTATTCCATTCCGTTGAAGAAGCCGATGAAGCAGAACAGGAAGCTTGTCAGCAGGCAGTCGATCGCGTAGGCTTTCAGATATTCGGCGGCGGCTGCGATGACGGCTTCATCGTTTGCGAAGATGCCGGCAAGCATATCACCGTGGAAGAAGGACAGGAAGAACATGGCGGCGCCGGATAAAACAGAAATTCCGATGGCGTTCCACAGCCCTTTGATGGCGCGATCCGGCTTGCCTGCGCCGCGGTTTTGCGCGGTGAAGGCGGACATGGATTGCATGAAGGCGAGCGGGATCAACATGATAAAGCCGCAGACCTTTTCAGCGACACCAACGCCGGCGGAATAAAACAGGCCCAGAGAATTTACGATGGACAGGACCACGAGGAAGGAAATTCCAACCAGCAGATCCTGCAGGGCAATGGGAAATCCCAGAAACAGGATCTTTCTTACAATCCCGCCATTCCATTTGATGGACGCGGGGGAGAAGCTGAAGGGCAGCGTTTTGCGGCGGATCAGAAGGAGCGAGATCACCACGCTGACCAGCTGGGCGAACACGGTCGCAATGGCGGCGCCGCTGGTCCCCATTTTAAATACTGCAACCAGAAGCAGGTCGCCTGCGATATTGCAGAGGCAGGCGATCAGGACTGTAATTAACGGCGTTTGCGAGTCGCCGATTCCGCGGAAGATGCTTCCGATCAGGTTGTAGGCGATGATGACAATCATGCCCAAGCCGCAGATGCGGATATAGCTGGTGGTAAGGTCGAAGGCTTCTTCCGGTGCGTTCATGAGGGCGGCCAGCTGCGGGGAAAGGCCGGATGCGAGGATGGTCATGAGGATGCCGATCAGAAGAAACAGCAGGATTCCGCTGCCGATGATCCGGCCGCCTTCTTCGGGCTTTTTTTCACCGATCTTTTGCGCGAGTAGGATCGTCATTCCCATGGCCAGTGAGCTGACCAGATTGGTCAGTGTCATCATGATTTGCGAGCCGGTGGAGACGGCGGAAACATCGGCTGCATCCGCGAATTTGCCGACGATCAAGAGGTCCACCGCGCCGTACATGGACTGTAAAAATAGGGCGAACAGAATGGGGCCGGCAAAGCGCAGGAGAGGCCCGATGATTTTTCCTTCTGTAAAATTAATGCCTGAGTTCAATGTTTGTTTTCCTCCCTGATGGGTGATACATTTGTTGCCGTGTGATGGGCAACGTGTGACAGTATACCACGATGTTCGCGTTTTGTCGTGCTTTTCTTTTTGAGCAGAACACAGGTTGGTGTGCATAATTGTTAGCAGCATTTGAGATTGGGTGGGGGATGCGAAGATTTGCCATGGCAGGTGGATGGCGCGGCGAAGGGACGAGGAAATATGCCAGGGCGGGAGATGGTCCAGGCTGAGAAAACAGGTACGAAGTAGGAAGAGTGTATATGTGAGGAGGACCAAGATGAAAAAGAAAATGAGACGTGTGCTGGCAATGGGAATGGTTGCTTTGCTGGCTGTCGCACAGGCGCCATACGCCGCGCTGGCCCGTGAGGTGGAGGAAGCGGGATTGGCTGAGGAAGAGGCCGAAGCCCCTGCGGAGGAAGCGAGAATCTACGGCGATCTGTCTGACAAAGAGTATGCGTTTGCGGGGGAGAGCGGAATTCGGATTCCTGGCTGGAACCAGTACGATGAAAACGGTGCACCGATCGCCAACACCGCGGAGGACATGGTGATTGCCGTGATCGATAGCGGTGTCAATTATGAGCACAGCGACCTGGACGATGTGATGTGGCGGGATGGTCTTTTGTATCCGGAGCTGGTTGCCATGGGCGGCGGCGAGATGGGAATCAACTATTCGCCGGGGCGTCCGGATGGAACGGCCTATGATATGGCGGATCCGATGGACGATCGGTATCATGGCACGCATGTCGCGGGCATTATTGCGGCGGAGTGGAACAACGAAGGGGTGAGCGGCGGAGTGTCCGGCGCGAAGATTATGGCGGTGAAGGCGCTTAGCGGCAATGGTTCCGGCACAACCGCGCACGTCGTGAAATGTCTGAAATATGTTCTTGCCGCGAAGAGGGCCGGCGTGCCGGTGGCGGTTGTCAACATTTCCTGGGGCGGTGCTTCGGACCAGGGAGAACTCTTGAACAGTGTGGTGACGGAGCTGGGAGAAGCAGGTGTGATTACAGTGTTTGCGGCCGGAAACCATACTTCGATGATCGACGGAACCTGGCAGGCGGCTAATTTTATGAGCACCAATCCGTATGCGCTCGTGGTGGCTGCGACGGACGAGAATGGGCAACTGACGGATTTCTCTGATTACGGAGTGATGTCGGTGCATGTGGCCGCGCCCGGGAAGATGATCCTTTCCACTTATATGGAAGAGGTGAAGTATGAAACATTCCAGCCGATCATGGAGTTTGAGACGGAGCCGGTGGAGAAGACGGAGCAGGAACTGCTAAACGAGGAACTTTTCCCGGACTACGCGTACTTGAACGGGACGTCCATGGCGACGCCGGTTGTGTCCGCGGCGGTAGCGATCCTGAAGAGCGCATTTCCGGAGGAGAGCGCGGATCGCATCACGGCGAGACTGATTGGCAGCTGCCGGCCGGTAGAAGAACTGAAAGATCAGGTAATGAGCGGAGGCATCGTGGACGTGGAACGCGCGCTGGCCGGGGAGGTGAATCCGGTCATGCGCACGGTTCGCGTAGCAGGGGAGGCTGTAAGCTCTGGCCTGGATGGGACTCTTGCAGAAGTGGATGCTTTTGACAATGACCTGGATGGTGCATTTGCAAAGGGAAGTGTTTATACCGTAAACGGACATTTCTTTGGGGATAGCGAAGGAAGTCTGCTGCTGAACGGGGAAGTAGCCCAAATTCTATCCTGGAGTGATACGGAGATTGTCGCGCAGCTTAATAAGCCGTATAAGGGTGGCCCGGTCCTTGCCGAGATGGTGAGCGCGGAAGGAAGAACGAGCAGCCGTCTGCTGGATGTGATGGATGAGACCATGCTGCCGCTGCCGGCGGATCTGGCTGCATTTCGTGGATTGGATCCCATGTGTTTATGCGCGGGAGAAGACAGTCTTTACCTTTCCGGCCTTGTTGTGGATGATTCGTTTGTGCCGGCGTTGTGGCGCTACTATTTTGATACACAGGAATGGGAGAATCTGTCCGACCGCTTGGCAGATCTGCCTGCGTATTCGCAGATCAACGCCGTGGCCATGCTGGATGACAAATTGGCGTTATTCACCAATTCCGAGATTTATCTGATGGCCCCGGATGGCATGCCGGAGCTGGCATTTTCTGGGCTTACCGGGTACGGGACGGTAAAGGCCTGTGGGCATGATGGAAAGCTGTGGTTTTCCAAGCAAAACTATATGGATATATCCCTATACTGTGCGGATCCGGCGACGGGCGAGATCACGCCTGCGACGACGCTGCCCGTTGAAGTCCGGGGAATTCTGCTCCCGGAAGGCGTTGTCTGTCCGGATGAGTATACCAGCGTGATCGTGGGAAGTCGGGATTACGAAGGTTTCTGGATGGAGAGACGGCATTCCTCGATCAAGGGCAGCCCGGAGGTGGATCGCAAGTGGATTGCCATGGGGAGCCTCATTTCGTTGGTGGCGGCACCTGGCAAGGAGTGCGTGTACTGCTTCGGCACGAGCACGACGCTGCCTGGGAACTATTTCCTGAAGAGACTGCCGATTGAATGGTAAAGAAGGGTTTTTGAGTAAAAAAAAGGGGAAGTGGCTGCTCGCAACCACTTCCCCGTATTTCATATATCGTATTATTTCCAGTTCTCCAGCTTCTTGTAGCAGATCGCGGCAAGTGCGGCGCCGGCCAGAGGACCAACGATGAAGACCCAGAGGGTGATCAGCGGATCAAAGTTTCCGGTGAAGGCTGCTACGATGGCGGGGCCGAGGGAGCGGGCCGGGTTCACGGAGGTGCCGGTAAGGCCGATGCCCAGAATGTGAACGCCGACAAGCGTAAGGCCGATGATGAGGCCGCCAAAGGAACCGTGTCCAGCCTTGGAGGAGGTAACGCCTAAAATGTTGATGACAAAGATGAAGGTGAGGACGATCTCAACGATCAGACCTGCGAAGAAGTTGCCGTTTACGCCGGCCAGGCCGTTGGAGCCGAAGCCGCCGGTCATGTCAGTAACTCCGCCCGCGCCGAAGATGATGGCCAGGCAGATGGCACCAAGCAGAGCGCCGCAGCACTGAGCGATGACGTATTTGATGAAGTCATCCTTGCTCATTCCGCCGCTCAACCAAACAGCTAACGAGACAGCCGGGTTGATGTGGCAGCCGGAGATGTTGCCGATGGAGTAGGCCATGGCGACAATGCTGAGGCCGAAGGCGAGAGCCGTCAGAAGATATCCGGAGCCACTTGCGGCATCGCATCCGACCAGCATGGCGGTGCCACAGCCTGAGACAACCAAGGTCATGGTACCGATCAGTTCAGCGAGAAACTTTTGATCCAAATACTTTTTCATAGCGATCCATCCTTTCTGCATACGCGTTTTTATGAAAGCCGAGCGAGGATACAAGACCCCCGTGTATGCCAATTTTGTTAGCAATTGCGTTCGGCTTTCATATTTAGTGGAAGTTACTTCGAAGCAGTGTCAGGGATTTCGCCGGATACAAAATCGCCTTTTCTGCTATCATATTTATTATGCAACAGACTTGTCTACTTTGCAATATGAAAATTTCATAAAATGAAGAAATTTGTTCGAAATAACGGTAAAATGTATCTATATACATACTAAGCGATCTGCCTGCGGGCAAGATCGACGAATGTCTTCTTTACAAAGGGGGGATTTAGGGGTAAACTGTTAGATGTGAAATAAAGATGGATCAAGATAGAAAGAAAATAAAGGTTGTGCGAGAGGAAACGAGGACGCAGGCGTCTCGCGCACCGCGCACGAGAGAGGAACGCGCGCGCACCGCGGACGCAGGCGTCTCGCGCACCGCGCACGAGATGGAAGGAGAAAGAGATGAAGGCATATGTTCACGCGTCGGACAGGGACAATCTGGTTACCTGTGTGATGCCGCTTTGCAAAGGAGACCATATCCAGGTAGAGGGTGTGGATATTGAAGTAAAAAACGATATCCCCATCTATCATAAACTGGCGATCGCCGAGATCAAAAAGGGTGAGCCGGTTTACAAATATGGGGAGGTCATGGGGCTGGCCAGTCAGGATATCCACGTGGGCGAGTGGGCGCATATTCACAACATTGAGAGCACCCGCGGCCGGGGCGATAAGGCGTAATCATCTGGCGGAAACGACGGGTTGTGTGAACAGCCCGAGAAGCGAATGAGGGTTTCATATAAGTTTGTGAATGAAAGGACATGTGAAACGAATATGATTAAAATAAAGGGATTTCGAAGAGAAAACGGCAGATGGGGGATCCGGAATCATCTGCTGGTTATTCCTACGTCGGTCTGTGCCAGCGAGACGGCTTCGCGGATCGCTTCGTTGGTGCCGGGAGCCGTGGCCATTCCGCATCAACACGGGTGCTGCCAGGTGGGAGAAGATTATAAACAGACGGTGCGCACGCTGGTGGGCTTTGGCTGCAATCCCAATGTTGGCGCGGTTTTGGTCGTCGGGCTTGGCTGCGAGGGCATTCAGCCGGCGGTGGTGGCGGATGCGATTCGGAAGAGCGGGAAACCTGTGGAGACGGTGATTATTCAGGAGTGCGGCGGCACGCTGAAGACCATCGCGAAGGGCGCGGAAATCTGCGCGGAATTGTCTCGTAAGCTGGCCACGCAAACCCGGGAGGAGTTTGACATTTCGGAGCTGGTGCTGGGACTTGAGTGCGGCGGAAGTGATCCGACCAGTGGCATTGCCTCTAACCCTTCTGTCGGAAAGGCTTCCAATCTTTTGATTGATGCCGGAGGCAGCAGCATCCTCAGCGAGACGACGGAGCTGATCGGGGCGGAGCACCTGGTGGCGGCGCGTTGCGTGACGCAGGAGCTGGCGGATAAGCTGGTGTACATGGTAAAGCGGGTGGAGGAAAAATCCATCGGTTATGGCGTGGACCTGCGAGGGACTCAGCCGACCCCGGGTAACATTGAGGGCGGACTTACCACCATCGAAGAAAAGTCGCTGGGCTGCATTTACAAGGCGGGTGACAAGCCGGTTGTGGGCGTGCTGGAATATTCCGAGCCGGTGGACCCGGAGAACCATGGCCTGTACTTTATGGATACCCCTGGCGAGGACATCGATTCCATCACCGGCATGGTGGCCGGCGGCGCGCAGATTGTGGTATTTACCACTGGCCGCGGGACGCCGACCGGCTGTCCGATCGCGCCAGTCATCAAGGTGACCGGCAACACGGGAACCTTCGAGAAGATGCCGGACAATATTGATATCAACGCAGGCAAGGTGATCACGGAAGGCGCCAGCCTGGATGAGATTGGCCGGGAGATTTTTGAAATGATGATTCGGGTTGCGAACGGCGACCTGACTAAGGCGGAGAGTTTGGGGCACAAGGAGTTTGGCATTTATAGGATTGGGGATACTTTCTAGATAAGTCTCGTTAGGGATATTTCAGGAAGAAGCTCTAGTGGAGCTTTTTTATAAACTTCTGGCGCAGGCAAAGGCTGAGAGGAAGCACTTGCCTGCGCTTTTTGCGCCAGGGGAGGATCGCACATTCTAATATGTAGGTTCACACTTGCGGCGAGGGGCAAGTTGTGGTATCCTATCAAGGTTATGGAGCACATATGAGGCCGGGAGGGCTTGCATGGCAGGCTTCCCGTAGTTTATGACTTTAACATCCTAAAAAATGGCAACTACTTAGCACAGGTCCCAGGCCTTCCGCCTGAGGTTTTATACAGAGCTGTGCCAAAAAGTTAGGAACCAAATGAACCAGGGGGTTTTAAAAATGGCAGAAGTATTGAAAGAACGCAGTGAGATGGCCGATGAGTTTAAGTGGGACCTGACTCCCATGTACGCGTCGGATGAGGAATGGGAAAAGGATCTTGCGAAACTGGATGAGATGGCAGCGGCGGCAGCAGCGTATAGCGGAAAGCTGACGGATGCGAAGACCATTCGTGAGTACTTTGACATGGAAACGGCGTCGGAACGGATCGTAGCGAATGTGGTTAGCTACGCGATGCTTCGCCGTTGCGAGGATACCCGGGAGGCAGCTGCGCAGTCCATGTATGCGCGGGCCTATGGAAAGATGGTGACTTTGAGTGCTGCGGCCTCGTTTGCGGAACCGGAAATTTTGAGCCTTCCGGAAGAGCAGCTGAAAGAGATTGCTGCGGATCCTGTCCTGGCGGATTATGCCTTCCGCATGGAGCAGCTTTTGAAGAGAAAGCCGCACACGCTTTCCACGGCGGAGGAGAAGCTGCTGGCGTCCTTGGGCGAGGCGCTTGGCGCGTCGAAGGAGATCGCCAACAACCTGGAGGATGCCGATCTGGTGTTTGATCCGGTGAAGGATGGCAATGGGGAAGAGAAGGAACTGTCGGGTTCCAACTACATCCTGCTTCAGAGCTCCACGGACCGCGTGCTCCGCGAGAATGCGTTCCACAGCTATTACAAGAGCTTTAAGCAGCATATCAACACCTTTGCGGCGGCCTACAATGGCGCGGTGAAAGGGGCGACGGCGACGGCTCAGGCCAGACACTACGCGTCTTCGCGCGAGATGGTGATGGCCGGCTCGAACATTCCGGTTCCAGTTTACGATAACCTGATCGAAGCCGTGCGGCGTCATATGCCTGCGATGTATCGCTATGTGCGCCTTCGCAAGAAGCTGCTGCAGGTTCCGGAACTTCACTATTATGATGTATACGCCCCGCTTTCTGGTGAGGTGGAAAATCACTACACCTATGAAGAGGCGCAGAAGATGGTTTTGGATGCCGTGGCGCCGATGGGATCGACGTACACCGACGTGGTGAAGGATGCCTTCAAGAGCCGCTGGATTGATGTCTATCCGAACAAGGGAAAGCGCGGCGGTGCTTTCTCGTCCGGTACGTATGATTCAAATCCTTACATCCTGACCAACTTTACGGGAACACTGGACAGTGTGTCGACGATCGCGCATGAGATGGGGCATTCGATGCACACCTGGTTTTCGAAGAACAATCAGCCGCCGCAGTATGCGGATTATACGCTGTTTGTAGCTGAGGTTGCCTCCACGGTGAATGAGAACCTGCTGATCGAGCAGCTGCTCTCGAAAGAGAACGATCCGAAGCGTCGTCTGGCGCTGCTGAATCAGTACCTGGAGGGATTTAAGGGTACGGTATACCGCCAGACAATGTTTGCCGAGTTTGAGAAGGAAGCGCACGCCATGGCGGAGCGCGGTGAGGCGTTAAATCCGGCTGCGCTGAATGGCTTATACAAGAAGCTGGTGGCAGATTACTTCGGACCGGACATGGTGCTGGATGAAGAGGTTCAGTATGAGTGGGCCCGCATTCCTCATTTCTATCGTCCGTTCTATGTATATGTATATGCGACGGGCTATTCCACTGCGGTGGCTCTGTCGGAGGGCATCTTAAAGGAAGGCGCTCCGGCCGTGAAGCGCTATCTGGAATTCCTGTCCATGGGCGGAAGCAAGGTGCCGCTGGAAGAGCTGGCACATGCCGGAGTAGACTTAAATACACCGGAACCGATTGACCGTGCTCTTACCAAGTTTGAGCAGGTGCTGGATGATGCCGAGCGCACGGCGGACCTGGTTCTGGCAGGAAAGTAAGGAACGGTAGCCAATATAGTTCCGTAACTGCTCAGTACCTGAGCAGTTACGTAGCCACAGGCAATGCGCTTCGCGCATTCCAAATTGCCTGTGGCTTGCATGCCAACTTTTGTTATACGCCGCTTGCAGCAGGGTGCAAGCGGCTGTGCTGAGTAGATACATAGTTTCTAAACAAGCTGGAAGTGGATTTCCTGTCAATTGGCTTAAGGAGAAGTACTGCCTCACAGGCAACAGGAAAGGATAACGATGAGAGGGTTATATCAGAATTACGCGTCGATCCGGCAACGGATCGATGCGGCGGCGAAAAAAGCCGGCCGGGATCCGGAAGAGATTACGCTGATTGCGGTGAGCAAGACGAAACCGCTGGAGGACATCGAGGAACTGATGGCTTCGGGCGTGAAGGATTTTGGCGAGAATAAGGTGCAGGAGCTGGCGGCTAAGTACGATCAGATCATGGAGAAGGCCGCTGGCGGCGTATACGGTGATCTGGCGGGGCAGGCAGAGGTGGAAAATTCTGAGGCTGTACGGTCTCAGGGTCAGGAAGTGGAAAAAAAGGAGGCTGTACAGTCTCAGGGTCAGGAAGCGGAAGGGAAACCGGTGCGCTTTCACCTGATCGGTCATCTGCAGCGAAACAAGGTAAAGCAGGTGATTAGTCGGGCTTGCCTGATCCATTCAGTGGATTCGCTTCGCCTGGCGCAGGAGATCGAAAAGGAAGCGGAGAAGCAGGGGCTTTCTGTAAACGTGCTGGTAGAGGTGAATATCGGCGCGGAGGAGAGCAAGAGCGGCACGACGCCGGAGACGGCGCCGGAACTGGTCCGCCAGATCGCAGAGCTCCCCCATGTGCATGTGAAAGGGTTGATGTGCGTGGCTCCGATCGTGGAGGATCCGGAGGAAGCGCGCCCGTACTTTCACAGAATGAAGGAACTGGCCGCGGAGATTGACGCGATGGGCCTGGCCGGCGTTTCCATGAAGGAACTTTCCATGGGAATGACGGCGGATTTTGAAGTTGCCGTGGAGGAAGGCGCCACCTTTGTGCGGGTGGGGACCGCTATCTTCGGGCATAGAAACTATAACATTTAGAAAACAGAGGAACAAACGACATGATTAAGAAACGCGCAGGCGGCGTCCTGCTCTCCATTACAAGCCTTCCATCCCCGTATGGAATTGGCTGTCTTTCCAAGGAAGCTTATGAGTTTGTGGATTATCTGGCGGAAGCCGGACAAAGCTACTGGCAGATTTTGCCGGTCGGCCCCACCAGCTACGGCGATTCGCCGTACGCGCCTTTTTCCACGTTTGCCGGAAACCCCTATTTTATCGATCTGGAAACCTTGATCGAGGAGGGACTTCTTACAAAGGAAGAGTGCGACGCAGCGGATTTTGGAAGCAACCCGAAGGAAGTGGATTACGGGAAGATTTACAATTCCCGCTATGTTCTCCTGCAGAAAGCGTATGATCGCAGCCAGGTGGAGGAAAACCCGAAGTTTCATGCTTTCCTGCGAGAAAACGAATGGTGGCTGGAGGATTACGCCCTGTTCATGTCGATCAAGAAGATCTTTTCAGATGGCTCCTGGATGACATGGGCGGAGGATATTCGTCAGCGCTGGGACTATTCTATGGACTATTATCGCCAGACCTGCCGCGATCAGATTATGTTCCAGAAGTTTATGCAGTTTAAGTTCCGCGAACAGTGGGACAAGCTGAAGAAATACGCGAACGGGAAGGGTATTAAGATCATCGGCGACCTGCCGATTTATGTGGCGTACGACAGTGCGGACTGCTGGTCACACCCCGAACTGTTCCAGTTAGATGACAGCAAGAAGCCTTACGCCGTGGCGGGATGCCCTCCGGATGCGTTTTCGGAGGAAGGCCAGCTTTGGGGAAATCCCCTCTACCGTTGGGATTATCACCGTGGAACCGGCTTTGAGTGGTGGAAGAAGCGTTTTGAGTATACCTTTACCTTATATGATGTGGTGCGTATCGACCACTTCCGCGGCTTTGACGAGTATTTCTCCATCCCCGCAGGCGACAAGAATGCGCGCGGCGGTCATTGGGAGAAGGGCCCGGGCATCGATCTGTTCCATGCCGTCAAGACCGTACGCCCTGATGTCGAGATTATCGCGGAGGACCTGGGCTTTATGACGGACAGCGTCCGCAAGATGGTGGCCGAGAGCGGGTTCCCGAATATGAAGGTTCTGGAGTTTGCGTGGGATGTCAACGATGAGACGGATCACATGCCGCATCGGTATGAACCGAACTGCGTGGTGTACACCGGCACTCATGACAACTCGACGCTTGTGAGCTGGTACCAGTCCATCTCCAAGGATGAACTGAAGCTGATCGCCCGTTACACGAACTCGCCGGTTGAGGAGCAGACGCCTGAGGAGAAGAACTGGACGATGATTCGCCTGGCGATGTATTCGGTGGCCAACACATGCATTATTCCGATGCAGGATTACCTGATCCTGGACGATACCGCCCGCATGAACGAACCGTCCACGCTTGGCAAGAACTGGAAGTGGCGCATGGATGCAGATGCGCTCACAAAGAAGCTGAGCGAGAGAATGTACAGCATGCTGGAAGAGAGCTATCGCCTGTCCGATAACGCAAAGCGAGAGAGATGGGAGAAGAAGGTGGCCGCGGAGAAAGCTGCTGAGGCAGCTGCCGCGAAGAAGGCTACCGCGGAGAAGGTTGCTGAAGCGAAAGCAGACTAAGAATCTTAAAAATGTGTAAAAGGTATGCCTTTGAAGCCTGTTGGGAGCTGAGAAGGCATACCAAAGAAGCAGGAAAATGCGAAAAGATATGCCTTTGGAGCCTGGCAGGAGCTAAGGAAGCCGGGAAGGATGATATGGAGAAGCTGGCAGTAGGAATCCTGGCGCATGTGGACGCTGGAAAGACAACTTTATCAGAGGCGATCCTGTACCGCTCCGGCGTCATCCGGAAGCTGGGACGGGTGGACCATAAGGATGCCTTTCTGGATACGGAAGGCATGGAGAAAGAGAGGGGAATTACCATCTTCTCCAAGCAGGCCGTATTTCCGCTGGGGGAGAGGACTGTGACGCTTCTGGACACGCCCGGGCATGTGGATTTTTCGGCGGAGATGGAGCGAACGCTTTCCGTCCTGGACTATGCCATTTTGGTGATCAGCGGGACGGATGGCGTGCAGGGGCATACGGAAACGTTGTGGCGGCTGCTGGCGCGGTATCAGGTTCCGGTGTTCCTTTTTGTGAATAAGATGGATCAGCCCGGGACGGATCAGGCGGAGATTATGCAGAAGCTTCGCGCTGAACTGGACGAGAGATGTGTGGACTTTTCACGCGACTGGCATGAGGACAGCTTTCTGGAAGAGGCTGCCATGTGCGAGGAGTCCCTGCTGGAAACGTTTCTGGCGGAGGGGGATCTTCCGAAGGAAGCGCTGGCAGAGGCAATCCGAAACCGGAAGATGTTTCCGTGCTTTTTTGGATCCGCATTGAAGCTGACTGGCGTGGATGCGTTTTTAGAGGGACTGGACGCGCTCACGCAGACGCCTGCGTACGGCCCGGATTTTGGCGCGCGGGTCTTTAAGATTTCCCGCGACGCGGCCGGCGCCCGGCTGACTTACATGAAAATCACGGGCGGCAGCCTTCGAGTGAAAGACGAGATTGCGGGCGGTAATCTGCGTGTGAAAGACGAGATTACGGGCGGTAATCTGCGCGTGAAAGACGAGATTACGGGCGGTAGTCTGCGTGTGAAGAATGAGATTTCTGGAAGTCTTCCGACATCTGTGAAAAGAGCAGGAGAAGCACCGGCGGAATGGACGGAGAAGGCGGATCAGCTGCGGATCTACAGTGGCGCGCGTTTCGAGATGGTGCAGGAGGCTGGGCCGGGGACGGTGCTGGCGGTGACCGGACTACAGTATACCTATCCCGGAGAGGGGCTGGGGGTCGAGCCGGATTCTGCGCTGCCGGTTCTGGAGCCTGTCCTGACGTATCAAATTTTGCCGTGGGGCGATCAGACGCCGGCGAAGGTCTATCAGGCGTTAAAGCGCCTGGAGGAAGAGGAGCCGGAGCTTCATGTGGTCTGGAACGAGAAGCTGCAGGAGATCCATGCCCAGTTGATGGGAGAAGTGCAGATCGAGGTACTAAAGAAGCGGATGCAGGATCGCTTCGGAATGAGCGTGGAATGCGGGCCGGGGCATATCTTATATAAGGAAACGATCGCTTCGGCGGCGGAAGGTGTGGGGCATTATGAGCCGCTTCGGCATTACGCGGAGGTTCATCTTCTCTTGGAGCCGGGGGACCTGGGAAGCGGAATTACGGTGCACACTGCCTGCAGCGAGGATGTGCTGGACCGCAACTGGCAGCGGCTGATCATGACGCATATGGAGGAGCGGGAGCATGTGGGCGTCCTGACCGGATCTCCGGTGACGGACCTGAAGATTACTATCCTTTCCGGGCGTGCTCACGAGAAGCATACGGAGGGCGGCGATTTCCGCCAGGCCACCTACCGCGCCATTCGCCATGGACTAAAGAAAGCGGAAGGGGTTTTGCTTGAGCCTTGGTACGACTTTCGGATCGAGGTGCAGACAGAGCTCGTTGGTCGGGTGATTTCCGATATTCAAAACCGCTTCGGATCCTTTGAGGCGCCGGAGTCGGAGGGCGATGTCTCCATCCTGACCGGGAAGGCGCCGGTGGCATGCCTGCAGGACTATGCGACCGAGCTGACCGCGTTTTCCAAGGGACGGGGCCGAATCCGCCTGACGGTGCGGGGGTATGAGCCTTGTCATAATCCGGAGGAAGTCATCGCCGAGATCGGATATGACAGCGAGCTGGATCCGGAAAATCCCACGGGATCGGTCTTTTGCAGCCACGGGGCCGGATTCTACGTGCCGTGGGATCTGGTGGAAGAGTATATGCATCTGCCACTGGCTACAAGGAAGAAGAGCAGCAGCGAGAGCTGGCCGGGCTATCCGGATGGCACCGCAATGCGTGGTGAGAGTCAGGCATCCAATCAGGCTAGCTACGCGAGTGGCTCAAGTTTGAAAGCAGGGGCAAAAAGCGCAGCCTCCGGGAAAGGCGGTTCCCTTCCGCCTTCTCTGGCGCTTGACAAGGAGTTGGAGGCCATTTTTGAAAAAACCTTTGGCCCCATCAGCCGAAAGCAGTCTTTCGCCGGATACACGGAACTTTCGCCGGCGGGAATACAGAAAAACCGGAGCAAAAAGGCAGCAGGTGACGCGGCGGACAACGGCTCCCGGGAGCTGGCGCTGAACCATTCGAAGGTTTCGAAGGATCGGTATCTGCTCGTGGACGGGTATAATATTGTACACGCCTGGCCCGTGTTAAAGGATCTGGCGGCCGATAATCTGGACGCCGCCCGAGGCAAGCTGATGGATATCCTGTGTAACTATCAGGGATATAAGGGCTGCACGTTGATCCTGGTGTTTGACGCCTACAAGGTGAAAGGAAACCTTGGAACTATAGAAGCCTATCATAACATTCATGTCGTATATACGAAGGAGGCGGAAACCGCCGATGAGTATATCGCCAAATTAACCCATGAGATCGGGAAGAAATACCCCGTGACCGTGGCGACTTCCGATAACCTGGAACAGCTGATCGTGATGGGCCAGGGAGCGGTGCGCCTTTCTGCTCAGGAGTTTATGGACGAAGTGGAAGCGGTGAGCCGCGACATGCACCGGGAATATCTGGACCGGCAGGTCCCGCACAAGGCCTACATCCAGATTGACGATGAAGTGCGGGAAAGCGTTATGATATCGCCCGGTCGCGATGCGTAGGGGCGATATCCTATAGCGTGTTTATTATTAAAAGAAGAAACGTAAGAAGAGACAGGGAGGAAACATGGCAATAGACCAGAAGAAAATCCGCAATTTCTGCATAATCGCGCACATTGACCACGGCAAATCCACGCTGGCGGACCGTATCATCGAGAAGACCGGTCTGCTCACCAGCCGCGAGATGCAGGAGCAGGTGCTGGACAATATGGACCTGGAGCGGGAGAGGGGCATTACCATCAAGTCCCAGGCTGTCCGTACCGTATATAAAGCTCAGGATGGGGAAGAGTATATCTTAAACCTGATTGATACCCCCGGGCATGTAGACTTTAATTATGAGGTTTCCCGAAGCCTGGCGGCCTGCGATGGCGCCATTCTGGTGGTGGACGCTGCCCAGGGCGTGGAGGCGCAGACACTCGCCAACGTGTACCTGGCGATGGACCACGATCTGGAGATTATGCCGGTCATCAATAAGATCGACCTGCCCAGCGCGGAGCCGGAGCGCGTCATCGAAGAGATCGAGGACGTGATTGGCATTGAGGCGCACGATGCGCCGCTGATCTCCGCCAAGCAGGGCATCAACATCGAAGAAGTGTTGGAGCAGATTGTGCAGAAGATTCCGGCTCCGAAAGGAGATCCGCAGGCACCCTTAAAAGCGCTGATTTTCGACTCTCTGTATGATTCGTACAAGGGCATTATCGTGTTTATCCGCGTGTTTGACGGGTCGGTGAAGAAGGGAACGCGCATCCGCCTGATGTCTACGATGGCGGAGTTTGAGACCGTGGAGGTGGGCACCTTTGGCGCCGGGCAGTTTATCCCGTGTGACGAGCTGTCGGCCGGCATGGTTGGCTATCTGACCGCCAGCATCAAGACCTTAAAGGAGACGCGCGTGGGTGATACGGTGACCGACGCGGCGAACCCTTGTGACAAGGCTCTTCCCGGCTATAAAAAGGTGACGCCCATGGTGTATTGCGGTCTGTATCCGGCGGACGGCGCGCGCTACAACGATTTGCGTGATGCGCTGGAGAAGCTGCAGCTGAACGATGCCTCGCTGCAGTTTGAGCCGGAGACGTCCATCGCGCTGGGCTTTGGCTTCCGCTGCGGTTTCCTGGGCCTTCTGCATCTGGAGATCATCCAGGAGCGGTTGGAGAGAGAGTACAATCTGGACCTGGTGACAACAGCACCAGGTGTAGTTTACAAAATTTACAAAACGAACGGGGAATGCCTGGAGCTGACCAATCCGTCCAACATGCCGGATCCGTCGGAAATCGAGCATATGGAGGAGCCGATGGTGTCCGCCGAAATCATGGTGACGACTGAGTACATCGGAGCCATCATGAATCTTTGCCAGGAGCGGCGCGGCGTGTACATCAGCACCGATTACATCGAGAAGACCAGAGCCGTTTTAAAGTATGAGCTGCCGTTAAACGAGATCATCTACGATTTCTTTGACGCGTTAAAGTCCCGCTCCCGTGGGTATGCGTCTTTCGATTATGAGATTAAGGGCTATGTGCCGAGCAAGCTGGTTAAGCTGGATATCTTAATCAACAAAGAGGAAGTGGATGCTCTTTCGTTCATCGTGTTTGAGGAATCTGCCTACGAGCGGGGCCGCAAGATGTGCGAGAAGCTGAAGGATGAAATTCCTCGTCATCTGTTTGAGATTCCGATTCAGGCGGCTATCGGCAGCAAGATCATCGCCCGCGAGACCGTGAAGGCCATGCGCAAGGATGTTTTGGCGAAGTGCTACGGCGGCGATATCAGCCGTAAGAGAAAGCTTTTGGAGAAGCAGAAGGAAGGCAAGAAGCGGATGCGCCAGATTGGCAACGTGGAAATCCCGCAGAAGGCATTCATGAGCGTCCTGAAGCTGGATGAGGAATAAAACGGGAGAAAGCCACACAACGGATCATGCAGCGACTGTGATGTGCGTATGTCAGAAAAGTGGATGGGGGGAAAGGATGATCCCGGATTTCGAACTATATATCCATATCCCGTTTTGTGTACGCAAGTGCGCGTACTGCGATTTTCTGTCGGCACCTGCCTCCGAGGATGTGAGGGAGAGATACGTGCAGGCGCTGTGCCGGGAGATCAGGGAATCGGGAGAGAGTCTGCGCGATGGCAAAATGAAGGAACGGGCGTTGCACGGGGTGATCAGGGCATCGGGAGAGAACGAGCCTTCTTTAGCGAAGCGCACAGTTTCCACCCTTTTCTTCGGCGGCGGAACACCTTCGATTCTGGAAGTCGGGCAGATTGAACGGATCATGAAGGCCTGCCGCGAGACGTTTTTGTTTGCGGAGAACGCGGAAATTTCGCTGGAGGCCAATCCGGGGACGCTGACGATGGACAAACTGGAGGGATACCGGCGGGCCGGGATCAACCGGCTTAGCCTGGGGCTTCAGTCCGTGCATGAAAACGAGCTGCGGCTCTTAGGCAGAATCCACAGCTATGAAGACTTCCTGGAGAGCTACCGGCTGGCCCGGAAAGCGGGCTTTACCAATATCAATGTAGACCTGATGAGTGCGCTTCCCGGTCAGACCTGGGAATCTTACCGGGAGTGCCTGGAAAAGGTGACGGCGCTGGCGCCGGAACATATCTCCGCCTACAGCCTGATTGTGGAGGAGGGGACTTTGTTTTACGAGCGGTACGGCGATGAGGAGAAGCGCCGGGAGGCCGGGAAAGAAACTCTTCTTCTTCCCTCGGAGGAGGAGGAACGGGAGATGTATGAGAACGGCGTCGATTTTCTGCGAAAGGCGGGATACAGGCGCTACGAAATATCCAATTTTGCCCGGGAGGGATATGCGTGCCGTCACAACTGTGGTTACTGGACCGGCGTAGAGTACCTGGGGCTGGGGCTTGGCGCGTCGTCCTATATGGAGGGGACGCGCTTTTCCAACGTCCGGGATTTGAAGCGCTATCTGGAGGTGGATGGCGCGCCGGCACTGGTGCGGGAGCTGCCTGAGGTCCTGTCCGAGGAGGAGAAGAAGGAAGAGTTTTTCTTTCTGGGACTGCGCATGATGCAGGGCGTTTCGGCGGCGGAGTTTGAGCGGCGCTTTGGCGAAAGCTGGGAGCGGGAGTATGGCGCATCCATGCAGAAACTGATCCGAATGGGATATCTGAAACAAGAGGGTGACCGGCTTTTCCTGACGGAAGAAGGTGTTTCTGTCAGCAACGAGGTGTTTGCGGAGCTTTTATTATGATATCGCCCGGTCGCGATGCGCAGGGCTTCTTGCGTGCTTGCACGCAAAGAAGACCATAAGCATCAGCGACGCTGTGCGTAAGGGGCGATATCATATGGTGCAGTTACGTAACGGGAGGAGATATGACAAGAACGGAGCGGTTTCGTCAGGCGTTCTGGTACTGGGACAGTCTGATATCCAATCTGGCGGAGAATTACAATCAGGTTGCCGGTCCGGAGGATCCGGATGCGGAAATCTTTCTGGATGAATATATTCGAAAAACGAGGCGAACTTGCGAGCGAGTCCTTCGCGACTGGGAAACGGAGGGCCTGTCCGGCCCGGTGCTGGATGCGTTTCACAAGACGGAGAAGGCAGAGGAGCGGCAGAGCGCCAGACTCCTTGCTATTCCGCGGCCGCGCTTTCGGCAGGAGCGGAAGGAATTTCTGGAGGATCTGCAGGATTTTTTGGAACAGACGGATGCGCCGGCCCTGTATGTAGTGGAGATGCTGAGCAATGAGTCATCTGGGCAGGCAGCCTTGGCACTGACGGAAAAGATCCGGCAGGACTGGGAAGGCCTTTGCTCTTATTATAAGGAAGAGGATGACGAAGAATGGGAGGAGGAAGAGCTCCCGGACACGCCGTGGTTGTGCTACGGGATGTACATGCTCACCGTGATGGCGTTAGTCAAGGCTGTGGAGATCGAGCAGATTTATCAGGGCCTTCCGGCTTCGTCGGAATTTCTGCTGATGCTTTCCCATACCATGGAGGAGTATCGCAGCATCACCCAGGTGATGGAGAGGACGTACGACATCTACGAGCTGCATTTTGCAGAGGAAACCGGACGTATCTTAAGCCATAATGAATATTTGATTTTCTTAACCTATGTCCTTTTGCTGGGAAATGATCACCTGTACGGGAGTTATTATGACTCGATTCTTCCGCTTGCGCAGGATATTCTGCCCATAGGGGAAGAAAGACGTGATAGAAGAAGTCGGGAGAACCATTCTGTCAGAGCGGGAGCTGGAAGCCGGGCAGAGGACGGCCAAACAAGGATTGTTCATCCGGAAGTGTACATTGATCGGATGAAGGAAGCGATCATCCGCAATCAGGCGGGGCTTGATTTTGCGCATCCCAAAGCTCCTCGCTTTTACATGAGGTCGATCGGTCGGCTGCTTACGGAGCGGCTTTCGTATACGGAATTGTTTCGCTTTGCCATCGACGAGAAGGAGGAGGCGGACGCTTTTGCGGAGGAACTCAGGCGCGCGCGCCTTAACACAGAGCGGGAGCGCTTTGTGGAGGGCGATTTTTCGGGCGAGCATCTGTTTAATCAGAATGTGGATGCCTTTCGCCAGCTATCTTCCGGCGTTGAATTTGAGCAATACCTAAATTATATCTTTACCAGGTTGGGGTATGAGAGCCATCTGACCCGGACGACGGGGGATCAGGGGGCGGATCTGGTGCTTCGGAAGAATGGCATCATCTTTGTGGTGCAGGCCAAATTCTATGACCGGCCGGTGGGAAACAAGGCGGTGCAGGAAGCGGCCGCGGCCCTGCGGTTTTATGAAGGAAACCGAAGTGTGGTTGTCACCAACAACACATTTACGAACAGCGCCATCAGCCTTGCGAAGAAGAACGATGTCATGCTGATCGATGGGAAGCAGCTGGAAGATCTGGTGCGCCTGGCTTTTTCGGAGCGGGCGTCGTCGAGTATGCTGTAGTTCTTGGGTGATATGAAACACCCATGCGGCGCCATACTATATGATATCGCCCTACGGATTGCTTCGCAGCTCCCGCAATCATAAATGATAGAATTCGGATAGATTTCAAAACTTGAGGATATGACTAATTGGTGGTATACTAAATGAATATTGCACGAACGTGCAGGAACAGGAGGGGGTATTATGAGTGAATTCCATTTTCGAAAACAGGCGCTGACGATGTTTTCAGCGTTATCGTTGACGATTGGAATGATGTTGCCTGGCGCGGCTGTCCAAAGCCATGCCATGAATGCTGTCCGGAACGTGGAAGAAACAGCGCTTGTACAGGAAGCGGCTGATACGACGGCGCCCGAAATTGAGGTGCCGGAGAGTTTTTCTGTCCGCGCGGGGGAGATTTTCTCGCTGAAAGAGGGAAAATACGGAACCGATAGCATGGGGGCGAGCGCTTCGGATGATCGGGGCGTGGTGCGTTTTTCCATCACTAATGTCATTTTAAATGGAGAGGCACAGAAGGTCAATCCTTCTGGTTGTGTCCACTATACTTTTGAGGAAGCGGGCACGGCCGTTTTGACGGTGACGGCACTTGACCGGGCTGGCAACCGGACGGACAAAGAGGTGGCAGTAACGGTTCTTCCCGAAGTCAATACGGAACTTCTTCTGGATGGCATGCGGGAAGCCTGGGACGCGGAGAGCTCCTTTATCGGAGCGGTCGATTACGTGGTCTCCACGGTCGAGTACGAAAATGTGGATGAAAATGGTGAACCGACCGACCCCGTGACCCGCGTGGCCGCTTTGGATAAGATGATTCAGGCGACGCGCACCCCTTCTGTCGTGCGCAGCTCCGGCATCACCAGCATAGCGGGCACGATGGCAGGCGTGGAGAAGTACGCGGTGCAGGATGGCGACATGGTGAGCATGCGGACGGCCGTGAACGGCTCATGGAACGCGGAGAATGTGCCGCTTGCCGATACGCCGCTGGCCAATATGGCAGACTTTTGTTCACTGATTGCGGCGCCGGAGTATACCGATACGGATATCCGCGTCGTGGACGGGCATAAAGCGTATGTCCTTACGGCTGAGCTTTCGGATGAAAAGATCACCGAGCTGATCGGCAGATCCGGCGCTTTCTGGGATATGAACGCTTTCTGGGATTTTACCGGCGCGACAGGAAAGGCCGAGCTTGTGATTGACAAGGCGACGATGCGGCCGATCGAGATGACGGCCAGCAGCGATGGCGGCGATCACTTTGAGAGTATGACGTTGCAGGTGTTTTTCGACAGTTACGGCAACGTAGCTCCGCTTCATGTTCCGGAGGTTGAACCGGAGCCTGAACCGGAACCGGAGACCGAACCCGAGACGGAACCGCAGACCGAACCGGCTCCTGAGCCGGAACCTGAACCCGAACCCGAACCGGAGCCGGAAGCACCCAAGCCGCGGATTTCCAATCCGAATGCTCCCTATACATATACGTATGTGGAAGTTGACCTTACCAACCAGTATGTATATCTTTATGTTGGCGAAGAGATGAAGGCTTCGGCACCTTGCGTGACCGGCGATATCAAGAAGGGCATGGTGACGCCTACGGGTGTATACACGCTTGCCTATAAGACGGAAAAGGCCATTCTTCGAGGACCGGGCTACGCGACGCCGGTTGACTACTGGATGCCTTTCAACGGTGGAATTGGTCTGCATGATGCGACCTGGAGAACGCTGTTTGGCGGTACGGAGTGCTATGCCAACGGTTCTCACGGATGTGTCAACCTGCCGTATTACATGGCGGAAGAAATTTATAAGTATATTCAGCCGGGTGACAATGTCGTTGTGTACGGCTGGCCGAAGAAGCCTGGTGAGGGACCGGATCACGGACATCTGGCCAACGGATACTGGATCGTCACAACAGAGCCCACCTGCACGGTGCCGGGGTATCGCGTGAGAACCTGTGAGACCTGCGGTGAGTGGCTGGAGGAGGAAGTGATCCCTCCGACCGGTGAGCATGTTTACGAGTGGAAAGTTACGCGTGAGCCTACGACCGAGCAGGAAGGTTTGCGGCAGCAGATCTGTAAGTACTGCGGCATGGTGATTGCCGAGGAAAGCATCGCAAAGCATGTGCATAGCTTCGGCGAGTGGACAACCCTGACGGCGGCGACCTGCACGTCGGATGGCATGGAGAAGCGTATCTGCTCCGACTGCAAGGCCGAAGAGCAGCGCTCGATCCCCGCGACGGGCCACAAGTTTGGCGAGTGGACGGTGACGAAGGCAGCGAGCTGCACGGAAGCTGGAAAGCAGACGCGTACCTGCGCAACCTGCCAGACGACGGAGGAGCAGGAGATCCCTGCGACGGGCCACAGCTTTGGCGAGTGGACGGTGACGAAGGCGGCAAGCTGTACGGAAGCTGGAAAGCAGACGCGGACCTGTGCAACCTGCCAGGCGACGGAAGAACAGGAGATTGCTGCGACGGGCCACAGCTTTGGCGAGTGGACGGTGACGAAGGCAGCAAGCTGTACGGAAGCTGGAAAGCAGACCCGCACTTGCACAACCTGCCAGGCGATGGAGGAGCAGGAGATTGCTGCGACGGGCCATAGCTTCGGCGAGTGGGTGGTAACGCAGGCAGCAAGCTGCACGGAAAATGGCAAGGAAACACGGACCTGTGCTGGATGCGGTGCTACGGAAGAGCAGGAGATCCTTGCGACGGGCCACAGCTTTGGCGAGTGGGTAGTAACACAGGCAGCAAGCTGCACGGAAAATGGCAAGGAAACGCGCACCTGTGCTGGATGCGGCGAGACGGAAGAGCAAGAAATCCTTGCGACCGGCCACAGCTTTGGCGAGTGGGTGGTAACGCAGGCGGCGAGCTGCACGGAAAATGGCAAAGAAACGCGCACCTGTGCTGGATGCGGTGAGACGGAAGAGCAGGAGATCCCTGCGACGGGCCACAGCTTTGGCGAGTGGGTGGTAACGC
>JAFVBO010000052.1 GCA_017479935.1 Lachnospiraceae bacterium | reverse complement strand
GCGTATGTCGCACCTTCGGTGCTTTTGCCTGGGACTGATGGGTGGTGACTGCTTTCGCAGTTCAATAGCAATTCAAGAGTGCTTATGCATGCAAGCATGCAAAGCACCTCTTGATTGCTATTGACCCGTGAATAGTAACCTCTTCAGAAATTCTGACAGATGCGCCATTGCACTAACCTCAGCGTTCGTCTAACGACTCCGCTTCGCCAAGTGCATGGCGGGGCACGCACGTATGTAACAGTCATCGTCTTCGACTCGACTGTTACTTAGTGCTCAGCTCCAACCGTCCCCTGTCAGAAAACCGGATGTGCAACCTGCGCCATTTCGATGACGACTTAGGGTGACTTCTCTTGCTTTTTCTTACCCCTGTGGTACCGTATAACCAATCCGAAACGGATATACTAATACGGAGAATTGAATAAGAAGGAGGAACAGAAATGAAAAAGAAGTCTGGATTTCCGGTAGGAAGGGCGATTCTGTGCGGCGTGATAGCGCTGCTGATGATCGTCGCCAATGGTGCCGTCGCGTTTTTCGCGGGGTATCTGGACAACATGTACACGGTCTATGAAGCGGAGGAATCTGCGATCAGCAACGTGACCTACGAAGAAGCTATGGCGCATGGCGAGGCTGTCACGGCTGAAATTCTGAGGGAGGGCAGCGTCCTTCTGAAAAATGAGAATCAGGCGCTTCCGCTGGGAAACGTTACTAAGGTGAACCTGTTTGGCTGGCGCAGTACCAAGATGGTATTTGGCGGTGCAGGTTCCGGTTTTGTGGATGATACCACGGCCGTTTCGCTTGAAAGCGCGCTGAAAGAGCAGGGAGTGGAAGCCAATCCCGCACTTTTGAAGCTGTATACGGATTACAGTACACAGGCGAATGCGTCCGGCGTCGGAAGCACCGATTTTACGATCACCGAGCTTCCTTCAGTCCAGTATACGGACAGCATTCTCGCCGAGGCTAAGGAATATTCCGACGTGGCCATCGTTACGATCAGCCGTATGGGCGGAGAAGGAAATGATCTGCCTCAGGATATGGCGGCGTTTGGCGGGGAAGCTGGACGTCATTACCTGGAACTGTCCGCAGCGGAAGAGGAAATGATCGATCTTGTATCGAAGAATTTTGGTACGGTAATCATACTGGTGAATTCCTCCCACGCGATGGAGCTTGGATTTATCGAAAATGAGGGGATCGATGCGGTTTTGTGGATCGGATGCCCCGGCACGACCGGCTTACGGGGCGTGGTGGATGTACTGTTTGGAAAGGCCAATCCTTCCGGCAGACTGGTGGATACCTATGCGTATGATCTTACGAAAGCACCAAGCCTTCCGAACTTTGGAGATTTTGCTTATGAAAATGCCCCGGAGTTCTTCTATAGCAACTATATGGAAGGCATTTACATTGGCTATCGCTACTATGAAACCCGCGGATTGACCGATGGCGAGGAATGGTATCAGAAAGAAGTACAGTTCCCGTTCGGCTTTGGCTTGTCTTATACAACCTTTGAACAGAAGCTTTCTTCCGTTGAAAACAGAGATGGTGTGATTACGGCCAAGGTTGAAGTGACCAATACCGGTTCCGTTTCCGGTAAAGAAGTCGTTCAGATTTATTATACTGCGCCTTATACACAGGGTGGCATTGAGAAATCCCAGGTGGTTCTGGCCGCGTTCGGAAAGACTAAGGTTCTGGAGCCCGGCGCTTCCGAGACGATGACCCTTACGTTTGCCGTGGAAGATATGGCTTCCTATGATTACCTGGTAAACAAGGCGTACGTGCTGGATGCCGGCGTATATGAAGTAAAACTGATGAAAAATGCCCATGAGATGATTGCGTCCGAGAATGTGAACATTTCGGAAACCATCGTCTATGGGGAAGGAAATAAGCGCAGCACGGATCAGACAGCAGCGGTAAACCGTGTTGAGGATGCATCGGTCCGCTTTACAGACGGCCATTCGTATCTGTCCCGCAGCGACTGGGAAGGCACCTGGCCGAAGGCCGAATACGCCGCGACAACCTTGTCGGATGCTGATCTGGCGTATTTAAGAAGCGCTATGAGCGGAGGATATCAGGTCTCCGGCGATCCTAATCTGTCCAAGTACGCTGATACGGCTATTGTAACGGATAAGAAGCTCGAGGCTGCGGATATTCAGGCGGTGCAGGCAGCGCTTAAAGAAGCGCTCGCGGAGAATGAGGAAGCGCTTTCGGAACTCGCGGAAGTGGAAAACGGCGCGGTTGAAGCGTCCGACATGACAGCGCTTCAGACCAATTATCAGAAGCTGTTGGACGGCAAGCTGGTCTTTGCCCTGATGACGTATTTTGATTATGACTCCCCGGCGTGGGAAACCCTGCTGGATCAGCTGTCCCTGAACGATATCTCGGACATCGTTACGATGGGCGGCTATCGCACGGCTCCCGTTGACGTGATTGAAAAGTCCGTGACCATGGATATCGACGGCCCCGCAGGAATGCAGCCGTTCCTTGGATTTGGCATTGACATTCAGCCCGGCGTCGGTTATGCCACCGAAGTGACGATCGCCTCGACCTGGAATACAGAGCTGGCGGAAGAGATGGGCAAGTGTGTCGGCGAGTTTGCCAATACGCAGAAGGTATCCGGATGGTATGCTCCGGCCATGAACGGACATCGCTCTCCCTTTGCCGGAAGAAACTTCGAGTATTACTCGGAAGATCCGCTGCTGGCAGGAAAGTTTGCGGCGGCGGCAACCCGCGGCGCCCGCAGCCAGGGTATCTGGGTGTACCTCAAGCATTTTGCTTTGAATGATCAGGAGCTTCACCGGGATCAGAACGGCCTTTTGACCTTCTCCAATGAACAGGCCATCCGTGAGCTGTACTGCAGACCGTTTGAAATTGCGGTCAAGGAAGGGAAAGCAACCGGCGTCATGTCCGCGTTTAACCGCATCGGACTGGTGTGGGCTGGAGGATGCCGCGCGCTTTGCACCGACGTTCTGCGAAATGAATGGGGATTTCGCGGCACGGTGATTACCGACTTCTATATGAACTGGGGCAGCACGTATATGAACGCGATGGAAGGCGTACTGGCCGGAAACGATCTGTACCTGAACCCGTTCCAGGGCGAGGCTGTATCGGTGCAGGCAATGGAAGGTTCCGCTCAGCTTGCTCATGCAGCACGCGACTCCGTCAAGAACATTCTCTACATGACATCCCGCGGTGAGATCATTTCCTTCCATGTTGTATCCTCCTGGAGACCGCTGTGGGTTGTTGGCAACGCAGTGCTTGGTGTGCTGCTTGCAGCGGCGGTAATCTGGCTTGTTTCCGGAATCCGGAAGGGAAAGAAAGAACAGTAAGGGCGATCCATAACCGGCCATCCTGTTTTGGACAGACAGGAAGGAATCGGAAGTGGTATTGCGCGAAAAAGGACAAACACGACAGGGAACGGGACGGTAAAAACCGTCCCGTTTCCTTGCAAAATAAAATGGGCGGGTGTAAACTGGACATATTCGTAACTGCTCATATGCTGAGCCGTTATATGTATTCCGGAATGCAGGAGGTGATCGGAGTGCTTCGGGTGGCGATCGTGGAAGATGAGGATGATCAGGCCAGAAGGCTGGAAGAAGGCCTTGGCCGTTTCTTTGAGAAGACGGGCCAGGTCTATACCGTCGTGCGTTATTCCCGTGGACTGGATTTCATCGATACGTACAGGAATCCCTTCGATATCGTCCTGATGGATATTGAAATGCCTTTGATGGACGGACTTGAAACCGCCCGAAAGCTGCGGATGGTGGACGATGCGGCTGCGCTGATTTTTGTCACCCGCATGGGTCAGTTCGCCATACATGGATATGAGGTCAGGGCGATCGGATACATGCTCAAGCCGGTGACCGATTTTGCGCTGGAGATGAATTTGACACGAGCAATGAAACAAATTGCTGCCCGCCAGACGGCCAAGATTGTTTTACAGTCGAAAAACGGGGTCGTCTCCTTCCTTGCAGGTGAGCTGACGTATGTGGAAGTAAACGGTCATAAACTGATGTATCACACGAAGGTGCAGGAATACGAAGTGTATGGAAAACTGTCGGAGGTAGAAACGCGTTTGAAAGAGGATCATTTTGTCCGATGCGCGAATCCCTATCTGGTTAACCTTGCTGCTGTCAGCGCGGTAAACGGGAATACCGTGCATTTGCTTTCCGGGGAACAGCTCCCTATTTCCCGTAGTATGAAAAAAAACTTTCTGGAACAATATGTGGATTATTTAGGGCGGTAATACATATATGATGACGACACTGGTGGTTTTGCAGAATCTGCTGAATGAATATTTCTTTTTTCTGATCCTGGGCGGCGGCATGATCTTTTCCATGCGCGTTGAGCGGCGGTCCCACTATTTTCTCCGGCTTATCCTGGGGCTGGCATGTTCTGTCCTTCTGACGTTTTTGCTTGGGCAATTGGGACGGTATCTGTCGGTGTGGGATCGTGTTCCCCAATGGGAAACGGTATTGTTTGAAATGGCGCGATCCATCCTGATTTTCACGGTTTCAACGGTGCTATTGTATGAACTGTATGTTTATTCTCTGATGAATGCGCTGTATGTAGCTGTACTGGGGTATACAATTGAACATCTGGTTGTCCTCGTCCGTTTCTGCATTTATTATTATGCGTTCGCGAAGAATAAGACCGCAGGTGCGCTCTTATTCTTCGGGCTCTTTTTGGTTGCCTATACCGCGGAGTACCTTCTTGTAAGGCGCAACCGGGAGGGCTTTGCCAATATCAATAACCGCAGCGTCATCGTTCAGTCTATTTTATTCCTGTTTGCTTCGGTGGTGCTGAGCGTACTGAGTTATGACTATATTATTCTGAATCCGGTGCTGATCGGGACACCGGCCGTCTTTATCGTGAGTATGTTTGGCATTTTAATCTGCATGAATATCATCATCGGACTGCTGGACAGTTTTCGCATCAAGCGGATCGAAACCGAACTGTTAAAGACCCGGGAACTCTGGCATGAGGATGTTCGTCGGTATGAATTGTCCAAGGAAACGATGGACGTGCTGAATTATCGTTACCACGATCTGAAAAAGCGCATGCAGCTTCTCATCCGCGATCCGGAGGCAGGAAAGCAGGTGCGCCAGGCACTGGACGATTACGACGATGGTTTTCGTACCGGAAACGAAGCCATGGACGTGGTGCTGACGGAAAAAAGCATCCTTTGCCGGCAGAACGGAATTGTTCTGACTGTCATGGCGGACGGCGGCTGTTTTGCTTCGCTTGGCGCAGTGGATTTGTATTCCATTCTTGGGAATCTGATCGAAAACGCCATTGAGTATCTTCGCACGGTTTCCGATCCGGAGAAACGGGTCATTGCTTTGTGCATCCGTTGTGAGGGTGGTATGGATGTGGTTCATATCGAGAATTATCTGGAAAAGATACCAGTACGGTTTGATGACCTTCCTTTGACCACCAAACCGGATGCTTCCGATCACGGATTCGGATTAAGGAGTGTACGCTATACGTTGAAAAAATACGACGGTGTTTTGAGCATCTCCACGGAGGATCATCTTTTTTCCGCAACCGCAGCTATACCAAGGAATAGAGATTCCTGAAAGGGGGTAACTGCTCAGCATCTGAGCAGTTAGGAGAGGGAATAGCTCTAGAGCTGCTGCTCTGTTAAATAAAAGCCGATGGATTGCAAAATGCTGCCAAACACTGGGCAAGCACAAGCGTAAGCGCCGTGTGAGCCTGATGAAAGTGTATGTGTTAGCAGCTACGGAGCAATCCGTCGGCTTTCCTGTCATGTGAAGCAGCAAGTCCCCTTCAGACCCCCTACTTTCAGATTCTTGACACTTATCAGCTTCGGACGTAAAATCAGAAGAAACCGGGATAGATGGTATCTCTTATTTCCGGCAGAAATACCGTCCCGTTGACGGGAAAAGGAGTGTTGAACAGGATGATACGGATTGCCATTGTGGAGGACGAGGATCTTGAGGCGAAAGAACTGGAGGAGAGCTTGAAGCGGTACGAAAAGGAACACGACGAGGTCTTCGACATTCGGCGTTATCGCAACGGACTTTTCTGATCGTGGAATTCAATGTTCTGCAGAAACACGACCTGGAGGAAAAGCTGGCCATGACGCGTCGGATACTCATGGAGGAGAGGGAGCAGTACGAGAAAGAAAAGAACGTGGTGGAGATGATCAACGTGAAGGCTCACGACCTGAAGCACCAGCTTCAGGCCATCGGGCAGTCTATTCCGGAGCACGAGAAGGCTCAGATCCAACAGGCCGTCAAGCAGTACGATTCCACCGTCCGGACGGGAAACCGCGCCTTGGATGTGGTGCTGACCATGAAACGGATGATCTGTGAGAGCTCCGATATCGAGTTTTCCTGCATGGTGAATGGAAAACTTCTGGATTTCATGGAGGAATCCGATATCTATTCGCTCTTCGGGAACCTACTGGACAACGCGGTGGAAGAGTCGCGGACGTTTGATGAGGAACACCGAATTATCAACCTGTCGGTAGCGCAGGAGAAAGACTTCGTTCTGATCCACGAAGAGAACTTCATTCAGGTACGGCCGGAGATGGTGGACGGACTCCCCCAGACCACGAAGCCGGATACGGCAAACCACGGCTTCGGGATCCGGAGCATGCAGATGATTGCCGAAAAGTACAACGGGCACCTGATGGTCCAGATCGACAGAAACGTTTTTCAGATGGATATCCTGCTGCCCATTCCCAGAAACTGAACGATGATTCGTTAAAAGCCTCCCTGCAGGGGGGCTTTTTCGATTTTGCTGAAAAAGGGCACGATTTTGTCAAAGGACTTGTAAGTACCTCCCGGATAAGCCAGAATAGCGCCAACGGCAACAGCCGAAGGAACATATCACGAACGGATATTTAAAAAAGGAGGAAACTACATGAAACGACAGGACGTGATGAAAAAGATGACACCGATCGTGCTGGGAGCAGCGATGGCGCTCAGCTCCGTAAGCGCGGCAGCCGGAACGGAATCCGGCAACCTGGCGGCAGGCGGCCGCTTCTACACGGACTTCACGGACATCGACGAGGCGCGCGCCGTAGGCGAGCAGCTGAACATTGAGGTGGCAGGTGAGGGGTTTGTCCTGATGAAGAACCAGAACAACGCGCTTCCGCTTGCGGGCAGCGAGCGGAACGTGACACTGTTCGGTTACCGCAGCGCGTATCTGCAGCTGGTGGGCGGTGGCTCCGGCGCCGGCGACGGTTTCGGTCATGAATGGACGCTGAAAGAAAGCCTGGAGACGGCTGGCTTCTCCATCAACGGAAAGGTGTTGGGCTACTATCTGAGCAAGCCCATGGGCGGCGCGAAAAGCGGAGCTTCCTATGAACTGGATCCCGCATCCTATGCCCCGTTTGTGGAGGGAAGCTATCGGTTCTATGACGATGCGGTGCTCTGGACCATCTCCCGCACCGGTTCGGAGGGCGCGGACCTTCTGACGGCCAATGTTCCCGGCCATGCCGACGCAACAGAGCACTATCTGCAGCTGGACGATAATGAGAAACTGACCTATGCGTATCTGAAGGATCTGCGCAGCCAGGGTGTATTCAAAAAGCTGATTGTGATCGTGAACAGCGCGAACGCCATGGAACTGGGCGAGATGCAGGACGATGAGGAAGTGGATGCCATCATCTGGGTTGGCCATCCCGGCAACGCCGGCATCGCGGCCTTGGGAAAGATCCTGACCGGCGAGGTGAACCCCTCCGGCCATCTGGCGGACATCTATGTGCGCGACCTGAAGAAGGATCCCACCTGGACCAACTTCGGCAGCAACGTGCACACGGGCGAGAACAATTACGTCTACTGCGATGGCGAGGACACTGGTTACCGCAGCACCGAGTACCGCGAGGGTATCTACATCGGCTACCGCTGGTACGAGACCGTGGCGGCGGACATGGATGCCGCGGAAGCGGGAGCGGGCGAGGCCTGGTATGCGGAAAACGTCGTGTACCCCTTCGGCTACGGCTTAAGCTACACCGACTTCGAGTGGAAGTTGGTTGATACGGAGGAGGAAGCCGCAATCGGCTCCGCGAGCGATCAGATTACGGTGAACGTGGAAGTGACGAACGTCGGCGGCGCAGCCGGCAAGGACGTCGTCCAGGTTTATGTGGAGCAGCCCTACACGGCTGGCGGAATCGAAAAGGCCGCCAAGGTGCTGGCCGGCTATGCGAAGACGAGCCTCCTGCAGCCCGGTGAGAGCGAAGTGGTGACGGTTTCCTTCAGCGCTCAGTCGGTTGCTTCTTACGATTACAACGATGCCAACGGAAACGGTTTCATGGGCTATGAGCTGGAAGCCGGCCGCTATGGCATTGATATCAGCCGCAACTCTCACGACGTCGTGACTTCCGTCGTCCGCACCGTGGGCGAGGATATCCAGTACCGGTATGATGAAGTCTCCGGACGTGAAGTGGGCAACGTGTTCAGCGGCGGCGAAACTGTGTATGGAAAGAACGTGGAGCGCTACAAGACCACGAACGCCGCGCTGGAAGCCAATCAGGCAACCCGTAACGGTGGCCTGGAGGTTCCGGCGGCCTCCACACAGGAAGACCGTACGATCTCCGCAGAGAAGCTGGACTTCTACAATGCGGAAGAAACCTATCGCGCCTGGGAAGACAAGGAGACGGATCCCTGGTACGTGACCGCGGTTCCGGAGAGCTGGACGCAGTCCACTGTGGAAACCGAGACGGTGGAAGTGCTCATGGAAGGCGGCGGCCGTTCCAGAACAACCAACCAGATCGTCCATGCGGACGGATCGTTAAACGAGATCATGCTTCGCGACATGTCCGGCGTTCCCTATGAAGAGCCGGTCCGCTACGCGGACGGCACCGTCACCGAGGCGGATGACGAAGGAACGAAGGCCTGGACGGAATTCATGAACCAGCTGACCTATGAGGAGATGGCTTCCATCTGCACCCAGGGATATTATATCTCCGTCGCCCTGCCGTCCGTCGGCAAGGTGGAAGGCAACGACGTGGACGGACCTTCCCAGGTGAAGGCCGGCTTCTACAACCGCACCACGCCCGGCGGCACGCTGTGGGCCTGCGGTGTCGTGATCGCCTCCACGTTCAACGACGAACTTGCCTACCGGATCGGCAACATGTGCGGCAACGAAGCCCTGTTCCTGAACGCGTCCGGCTGGTACGGCCCCGGCCTTGAGATCCATCGCTCCGCATTTGGCGGAAGAAACTTTGAGTACTATTCGGAAGACGGCCTTCTGGCCGGCAAGACGGCGGCCAGCCTGATAAGCGGCACCATCGAAAAGGGCGTGCATGTCTACATGAAGCACATGACCCTGAACAACCAGGAAGCCAACCGCAACACCCAGGGCGGCATCTTCATGTGGTGCAACGAGCAGGCCATCCGCGAGATCTACATGAAGCCCTACGAGTACAGTGTGAAGTACGGTCATGTAAACGGCGCCATGTCCGGCATGAACCGAGTGGGCGACTCCTGCTGCTACACCAACTTCGCCATGCTGAACGCTCTGATGCGTGACGAGTGGGATTTCCACGGAGCTTATGTAACTGATACGCTGTTCAACAGCTATTACCACACCTTTGACGCGACGCTTCGCGCCGGCCAGGACATCCCTCTGGGCGTCCGCCCGGGCGGATACGCCGAACCGCTCTCCGGTGAGTGGAACGCGGAACAGAACAACGTCCTGATCGCTGCCGATGCCGACAGTGAAGAGAACACCGTTCCTTCTTATACGCAGTGGTACGTCGTCCGCATGGCGGCGCAGCACATCCTTCACGTGATCGCCAACAACGGCGACATCAAGAACGGCATGCTGGATGCGGATTTCACCGACATGACCGTGACGCTGAACGAAGACGGTTCCATCAAGACGACGGTTGCGAACCCGGAGGCGACGGCAAATGCCTATACGGTAGTCTATTCCACGAGCGATGAACTGCCGGCGGGCCTCACCCTGGCCGACAACGGAGCCCTTACCGGAAAGCCGGCGGAGGGAACCAGCTTTGACGGAACGAAGTTTACGGTTCGCGTATTGGCCGATGGCTATGTGAAATTCCAGTATACGGTCACCATTACGAAGTAGTACGGTATTTCAGACAGGCTCCGGCAGAGGTTACAACTGCCGGGGCCTTCGTTATTCACACAGCCGCCTGCACCTTGCGGCAGCCGGCGTTCAAAGAAAGAGAGCAGAACATGAAGAAAAGAATGAGCAAAACCTTCTGGATGAGCGTGCTTCTGTCCCTGGCGGCCCTCCTGTTTTCCGCCTGCGGAAATTCCGCCCCTGTGGTGACGTCGATCGAGGTGTCCGCCCAGCCGGAGAAGACGGAATACCGACTTGGTGAAGCGATCGTCCTGGACGGCGGTATGCTGACGGTCAACTACAGCGATAACACGACCCAGACCGTCTCCCTTGACGCGGACGGCGTCACCATCGACGAGCCCAACATGAAGAAGGCCGGAAAGAAGAGCATCACCGTCCACTACGGCGGCATGCGGGCCCGGATGAACGTGGTGGTTAAGCCGATCGAGATCACCTTTGAAATGAACGGGATCGGAAACGCCATCGAGCCACTGAACCTTTCCGAGGCCGGCCCCGTGGACGCGGCGGACATGCCGGCAGACCCCGTGGCGGACGGATATGTGTTTGACGGCTGGTACGTGAACGAAGCGCTGTCGGAAGCCTTCAACCGCACGGACGTCATCTCCGGGGACATGACGATGTATGCTTCCTGGAGAAGCGCGCAGGCCATTCCCTGCGAGGTTGTGTTTGACCAGAATTATGAAGGCGCGCAGAAGAACCAGACCCTGACCGTGGAGACGGGAAAGCCCGTGGCGGCGCCGGCGGATCCGGAGCGCGTGGGATACCGCTTCGACGGCTGGATGACGGCGGCGGAAGGCGGCGAGGCATATGACTTCGACGCGAAGCTCACGGGAGACCTGACGCTCTATGCCGGTTGGACGAGAACGGCCGAGGGCGTGAACCAGTACCTGTTCGAAGCGGAGGATGTGAGCCTGACCGGCAAGGCGGGCAAGGGATACTCCGGTGAGGCGGAAGGCAAGGGCCTGGTGCAGCGCGAAGGCGCCGGCAGCAGGCTGGGCATCAGCAATGACCGCTTCGTGGGTTATACCTATGTGAACGGATTTACGCTGGACTTCTATTTCGTTGCTGATCAGGCGGTAAACGACGCGGTGATCACCGCCCGCCTCTCCGGCGAATTCGCGGACTTTACGTTAACGCCGGACATGTTCATCATCACGTTGAATGGAAAGGCGGTCAACTACGGCGAGATCTCCATCACCGAAGTACCGGAGATGGCCATCCGGGAGTTCCAGGATTTCGTGATCGCGAAGAACGCGGAGCTGGTGGAAGGCGTCAACTGCCTGGAATTCAAGGTCAACAACGATGAGAACTGGATCGGCGGCGGCACCGTTGCGGCGACGGCCCCTCTGTTTGACTGCGTGAAGATTGATACGACCGCGGTTTTATGGTGGGACGGCGGCCATAAATTACCTGCCAACAACTATTCGAGGAAGTGATCGATATGGAGAATACAAAACGAAAAGGCCGGTGGACCGGAGCGGTCATTGCAGGGGTGCTGGTGGCGGTGCTTGCGGTTGTGAGCGTGCTATCCTCTACGATGTTTTACAGTCTGTTGAACACGGTCATGCCGGGCGGCGGCGAGCGCGCCGTCTTTGCGGATGATTCCGAGGCCCTGTACGTCTCGGATTACGGGAGCAAGAAGGAGGCTTACCAGGCTGCCAACGACCTGAACCTGCGCATGTGCGAAGAGGGCATGGTTCTACTTAAGAATGAAAACGGGGCTCTTCCGCTTGCGACTCCGGTAAGCAGCCAGGATAAGACGGCGAAGCCGAAGGTATCCGTCTTTGGGAAAAACAGCGTGAACCTGGCGTACGGCGGTTCCGGTTCCGGAGGCGTGGATGCCTCCGGCGCGGTGGATCTGTACACTGCGCTGGAAAAGGCCGGATACGAGATCAACCCGGTTCTGAAGGCGTTCTATGAGGACAACGGAAAGTCCGGCGAGCCCCGGAAGGCCAACTCCTCGGATCTGGATTCCGGAAAGAGCCTGACCATCGCCACGGGCGAGGCTCCCATGAGCCTGTACACGGACCAGGTGAAGGACAGCTGGAAGGATTATCGCGAGGCGGCGATCGTGGTCTTCACCCGCGTCGGAGGCGAAGGCTTCGACCTGCCCAGGACGATGGAGGGCGTGGCCGGCGCGGCCGATTCGGAGGATACCTACCTGGAGCTGGACCAGAACGAGCGGGATCTGCTCTCCGCCGTCTGCGGCGCGGGCTTTGAGCGTGTGATCGTCCTGATCAACAGCGGCGCAGCCATGGAACTGACGTTCCTTACGGATCCGGAGTACTTTGCGGAGGCGGACAAGATCGACGCGGCGCTGTGGATCGGCTTCCCCGGCGCGTCCGGCGCGGCCGCCGTGGGCGAGATCTTAAGCGGTGCGGTGAACCCCTCCGGAAAGACCGTGGACACGTATGCGGCGGACCTGAAGGCGATGCCCTCGTTCATGAACTTCGGCGACAACAACCAGAAGGACGGCGACCGCTATGTGCTGGAGGACGAAGCCCAGAGCTATTACTTCGTGAACTATGAGGAAGACATCTATGTGGGATACCGATACTACGAGACCCGCGGGGTAGATGAGGGTGAAGAGTGGTACCGAAAGAACGTCGTGTTCCCGTTTGGCTATGGCCTGAGCTATACGGAGTTTGCGTGGGAGCTGGCGGATGCCTCCGCCGTATCCGACCAGGCGCTTGACGGCGCGGCGGAGTATACCGTCCAGGTGAAGGTGACGAACACGGGAGCGATGGCTGGAAAAGACGTGGTTCAGCTCTATGCCCACGCGCCATATCAGGCTGGCGGAATTGAGAAGGCGGAAGAGGTGCTCACTGCCTTCGCGAAGACGAAGCTTCTGGCCCCCGGGGAGAGTGACACGGTTTCCTTAACGTTCGCGCCTTATAGCTTAGCCTCCTACGATGCAAAGGACGCCAATGAAAACGGCTTTTCTGGATACGAACTGGAGGCCGGGAACGATTACTGTCTGTACGTGGCGCGCTCGGCGCACGACCATGCGTTTACGATCCCCTTCCGTATAGCGGAAACGATCCTTTACCGGAAGGATCCGGCAACCGGGACCGTGGTGGCCAATCGCTACACCGGGAACAGGAATCCGTTCCTTGATTCGGCCTATATGCTGGATCAGACGATGTCGCGAAACGCGTGGGACGCCACGTTCCCTACCGTTCCCACGCCGGAGAGCCGTAAGGTAGGTGCGGATCTGATCGCAGCCCTGGACGACACGCGGCACAACAATCCCACCGACCTCGAGGAGGAGGAAATGCCCTGGTTCGACGAGCCAGTGCGGGTGCAGCTCCCCGATCTTCTGGAGTTAAACGCGGAGACGAAAGCGGCGGCCGAGGCCGGACAGCCGGTGGTATCCTACGACGATGACCGCTGGCAGACGATCCTGGACGAGTGCAATGCCGACGAACTGATCTATATGATCAGCTACGGCGCGTTCCGGAGCGCGGCACTGGAGAACATCGGGAAGCCGGCGACGAACGATTCCGACGGCCCCGCGGGCTTCGTGAACTTCATGGACGCCTCCACCTACTATGACAACTGCGCGTACTGCTGCGAGGTGATCGTGGCCTCCACGTGGAACACGGAGCTGGCAGTGGAGCAGGGAAAGGCCGTGGGAAACGAAGGTCTTTGGGGCGATGCCGAGGGAAGAAGCAACGGCCTGCCGTACTCCGGCTGGTACGCTCCCGGCGCCAACATCCACCGCAGCCCGTTCGGCGGCCGGAACTTCGAGTACTATTCCGAGGACGGACTCCTCTCCGGAAAGATGGCGGCAGCCGTCATCCGGGGCTGCCAGAGCAAGGGGGTCTACTGCTTCATGAAGCACTTTGCCTTGAACGAGCAGGAGACCCACCGCTCCATCAATGGCGACTGCTCCTGGGTGACGGAGCAGGCCATGCGCGAGCTGTACCTGAAGCCCTTTGAGATCGCCGTGAAAGAGGGCGGCACGAGAGCCATCATGTCCTCCTTCAACCGGATCGGCACCCGCTGGACCGGCGGCGACTACCGCCTCCTGACGGAGATCCTCCGCGGGGAGTGGGGCTTTAGGGGCATGGTGATCTGTGACTTTAATACCAGCGGCCAGTACATGAACCAGCAGCAGATGGCCTACGCCGGCGGCGACCTGAACCTTTCCGCCACCCCGGGGGTCTGGTGCGATCCCTCCGACACGGCGGACGCGGTGGTTCTGGCCTCCTGCGCGAAGAACATCCTTTACACGGTGGCCAACTCCAACGCGATGAACCACATCGTAATCGGATACGCGATGCCCCGCTGGCAGATCGCGCTGTTCGTTCTGGACGGCCTGGCCGTGCTGGGCTTCCTGATCGCGCTGATCCGCGGCAAGCTGACAGGGGACGGTTCTCTGTCAGAAAATCTGACAGGGGTCACATCTCTGCGTAAGCAGTCGTGAAGAAACACCCCGGTGGTTTTCTTTGATAGAGGAAACCACCGGGGTGTTTGCGCTATCACGTGATCCGAAGAGGTTCATTCTGCAACGACTTATAGATCGAACAGACCTGTTATAGATAGAGGCAGAGCAGCATACCCGTTGGTCGAAGGAACGCTGGCCGGTCAGAGGATATTTTGCCTTCAAGCAAATAAATCAGCCGAGTGCAGGACTCGTTAAAGAGCCCTGCCTTTTTTGATATCCTGCAGAATCCCTTTGGATATTCCGGTGAGTCTGCTCAACTGACGAATAGAAATGCCTGCCTGGAACAGGTTTTCGATAGATCTGTTAAAGAATGTGCGCTCTTTTTTCATACCGATGAACGGTGTCAGTGTACCGAACTTCTGGACGATCCTCTGGATCGCCTCCGAATCGGTGATGATTTTACGCAATGATGACAGCGATTTTGCCAGATTGGGGGGCAACAACGAGATCCCGGACATTGTCGATGGAGATGTAAGCTGTCGAGTATGGCAGGTCGGATAGATGTGTCCCCTGCCAGACCCTGTCAGACTCTTTCTGCTTTACAAATACTGATCATTATGGTATAATTTGTATAGAAAGCACAATATAACAGGACATATAAGCATGTATGCACCACTTAATGAATGACATCATACTGATAACCAGAGACTCGAAACAGACTATTTTTGCAGAATATATGCGAAAAAAACTTGAAATGATACCAGAAGTTTACCTGTTAGAAGTCTCTAACAACCACATATCAGTAAAAAACACAATACTGAATCAGCAAAGGAGTAAAACGGCCATTTGTGTCAGAAAGGGGAAAAAGCAAAATGGTTCTCACAATCAACTATAACTTTCCCAACCGGTGAGACTATATAAAAGCCTATAGTTTTCACCGAAATGAGCCTTTTACCAACTCGGACAGTTGAATCAACCGCCGAAACGCCTGTGATTCCACGGTTTTAGCCCATTCGCACCTTGAAAAATGT
>JAFVBO010000051.1 GCA_017479935.1 Lachnospiraceae bacterium | reverse complement strand
TTGACCAGGATGTCCACCCGGCCGAAATCGGCCAGGATCTGCTCGACGACGGCGTGCGTCGCTTCAAAGGAGGAAGCATCCGAGGCATAGGCTTTGACCCGATGTCCGAAAGCTTCCAGCTCCTTGACGGTTTCTTCATTAATGGCCAGGTCGGTGAAGGCGATGTCGGCCCCCTCCGCGGCATATCGCAAGGCAATAGCCTTGCCGATTCCTCTCGATGCGCCGGTAATCAGCGCTGTTTTTCCATCCAATAGACCCATGTTCATTCTTTATTTTGGACTTGTCGTATGCGCAAAACTAAGCTTTATTGGCTATCTTTGGTCCGTACTGTCCGTCTTTTCAACTTTCTCCGGCAAGTTAAGCATATTATAGGATATTCGCAAGCCTTTGCGGCTATCAGTGATGAGAGCCCCCTTTTGTGTCATAGCCTGAATAATCCGGAAGCTATAAAAGTATTCTCATTGCTTTACGTTCGCGTTCATTGTAACCGAAACAGGAATCTAATCCATATTGCCTTTGAAATAAACTCTCTTGAACATAAAGTCAGGAGCAGTCTCACATCCCGACAATACCATATAGGGAATTCTTAAATAATTAGGCCATTTATCTGTTTCATATTCAGCCCAGTACGTTTCGTCGTATTCAACATCTGATGCAAGATAATACAGCGGGACAGTATATCCGGCATCTATTCGGGTTATAAATTGCCCAAAGACTCCCCGGATAGGCGTTAAATATACCTTAGTCGTATATTTTAACGGACCTGCCCTATGGTATCCATACCTGTTCCTGACTCTTTCCTTTTGAACCAGAATCTTATGCTTGTCAATGACGTCAATCAGCGACTTCGTATAACCGTCAGGGCGCCCGATAGCAGGCTTGTCAAGTCCATTATAATCAGAGAAAGTGAGGTTTACCGTATCCTTGACCGTACAATTCAATATATACGAATAAAAATCGCTTGTCGTTTCTGTAATATAAATGGGACAGGCATAGGGCATCTCCCAGGATATGGCCCAATAATAAACATAGGGCTGCTTTGCACCATGATAATAGACCTCATATGTAATAGCCAACAGCGTTGTCGTATCGCGAGGCTGGCTATATAGTTGCAGTCCCGACAGCATCAATAGTAATAACAATAACGTCTTTTTCATCTTGGTTTATTTGGGTGATTGAGGATATCCGGACTTCTCCTCGTCCCGGGACAAATTGACCAGGTTAGACCTTTGTTTCTTCACGCTTTGATTCTTGCCTGTTAATCCAAATACTTTACATATAAAGAGAAAGGTTATCGACTCGCCAGTCAAAATCGTAACCACTAAGGGTCCCGTTATGTCACCTTCGTACTTAAAAAGGATGGCTACAATCAAAAATAGAGAAAAGGCGACAAAAAGGGATGCCGATGGCTGCAATACAGCGGTCGCGAGCGAAACAATAACTTTTCTTCTTTTCGTAGTCATCGATTTCGATATCCGCACGATAGCCCAGATACTAAAAGGGATAGCAACAATGATACTAAACATCTCGTATATGAGAAAAGCGATATCCCAGTCAGCCGTCCCAAAGTAGGTATCGATAAAGTCTAACTTGAATCTATATTTGGATATCAGATAAGAAAACATAGCTTTGTCCTTACATGCATGGTTATTTATTTATTCTTGCGTTTATAAAAACCTCTTGGATAATCTCCAAGCGGTAATGGGGCACATCGTGCCGTCTGGTCCCGTCCCCTGTGTCGGCCCTGTCATCGTATATTCAATGTGCTTGTTATCTCCACCGAAAACATATTCATATCCGTCTTTATTTTGGACTTGTCTTATGCGCAAAATTAAGCTTTATTGGCTATCTTTGCAAATAATTTTCGAATGCATCGTTATGTCTGAAATCAGAGATATCCACCTGTGGGAGGCCGGAGAACTCAAGATTGACTGGGTCCGACGCCACATGCCCCTGCTGGGCGGTCTGGAGCAAGAATTCCTCCGCACCCGCCCCTTCGAAGGCCGTAAAATCGCCCTTTCCGTCCATCTGGAAGCCAAAACCGCGCACTTGTGCGAAGTCCTTGCCCATGGCGGGGCGCAGATGTATGTCACCGGCAGCAACCCCTTGTCCACCCAGGACGACGTAGCCGCCGCGCTGGTGCATCAGGGGATGGAGGTGTTTGCCCTGCACGGTGCGACTCCCGAAGAGTACGAACGGGGGATCCGGCGGGTTCTCGAAGTGGGGCCGGACCTCATCATCGACGACGGCGGAGACCTCGTGAATATGATGCATACGGAATATAAAGAATTGATTCCCAAAGTGATAGGTGGATGCGAAGAGACGACGACCGGGATTCTCCGGCTCCAGGCGATGGACCGTGCGGGCAGCTTGCAATTCCCGATGATGCTGGTCAATGACGCCGCCTGCAAGCATTTCTTCGACAACCGTTACGGCACGGGCCAGTCCGTCTGGGACGGCATCAACCGGACCACCAACCTGATTGTCGCGGGCAAGACCGTCGTCGTGGCCGGCTACGGCTGGTGCGGCAAGGGCGTGGCGATGCGGGCCAAGGGTCTCGGCGCCCGGGTCATCGTTACCGAAGTCGATCCCATCCGGGCCCTGGAGGCCGTCATGGACGGTTTTGCCGTGATGACCATGGCCCAGGCCGCCCCGCTGGGCGATTTCTTCGTCACCGTCACAGGCTGCGAAGATGTCATCACCCCGGAACATTTCCTGCTGATGAAGGATGGCGCCATCTGCTGCAACGCCGGCCATTTCGACGTCGAGGTGGCCGTGGCCAAGCTCAAGGCGATGGCGGTATCGTCCCGTCCGGCCCGGCAGAACATCATGGCCTATACGCTGGAGAACGGCCGCACCGTCAATGTCATCGCGGAAGGCCGTCTGGTCAACCTGGCGGCGGGCGACGGCCATCCGGCGGAAATCATGGACATGTCCTTCGCCATCCAGGCCCTGAGCGCCAAGTGGTTGCTGGAACATCGGCATGAAATCGCCCGCGAACCCGGCCGGATGCTCCACCGGGTGCCGCAGGAAATCGACCGCGAAGTGGCGGAGCGCAAACTCGCGGACTGGGGCGTCGCAATCGACCATCTGTCACCCGCGCAATATCGCTATCTGTATGGAGAGTAACTGAGATGAAACTCATACCTGTATATGCCTGGACCAAAAGCGTGGTCCATATCGAACACAGCGGCAAGAATTTCCGCAAACAGCCCTGGGCGCAGGGCGTCATCCTGCTGACCTGCGTGGTCATCGCCATGCTGCTGGCCAATCTTCCTTGGACGAAGGAGGCCTATCATGAAATCCTGGAGACCAGCCTGGCCTTCACGGTCACGACGCCCGGCGGGGACGGCATCACCTTCCCCCGCGACATGACCGTCGAGAAGTTCATCAACGACATCCTGATGGTGATTTTCTTCTTCACGGTCGGTCTGGAAATCAAGCGTGAAGTGGCCTTCGGTGAGCTGAGTTCCCCGAAAAAGGCGATTATGCCGGTCATTGCCGCCTTCGGCGGTGTGGTCGTGCCGGCCCTGATCTATACGGCCGTCAACCATGGAACGGCCGCCGCCTCCGGCTGGGGTATCCCGACGGCGACGGATATCGCTTTCGCCGTGGGCATCCTGTCCATCCTGGGCGACCGTGTACCGGTGTCCCTGAAGGTCTTCCTGACCGCCCTGGCCATCGCCGACGACCTGATCGCCATCCTGGTGGTGGCCCTGTTCTACGGCGGGACCATCCGCGTCAACCTGCTGCTGGGCGCCGTGCTGGTGATCATCGTCATCCTGCTGATGAACAAGCTGCACGAGAAACGGCCCGTGGCCTACCTGATTCCGTCCATCCTGCTGTGGGTGCTGTTTTACTATGCCGGCATCCATGCGACGATGGCCGGCGTGGTGATGGCCTTCCTGATTCCGGCGACGCCGCGCTATACGCGTGAATATTACTACCATAAACGGGATTATTACCGGCATAAGCTCGAAGAATACGACAAGATTGAAGAGCCTGGCGGCTTCCCGAACGGCCCGCAGCGCCATGTCCTGCGCAAGCTGAGCGAGACCTCCCGCAACCTCATCAGTATGAGCTATTCGCAGGAGCATGCCCTCAGTCCCTGGGTCAATTTCGTCATCATGCCGCTCTTCGCCCTGGCGAATGCCGGCGTCGAAATCACCGACCCTTCCTATTTCAACGTATTCCAGTTCGCCCCCGGCGTGGGCAGCGTCAGCATGGGCGTTTTCCTGGGTCTGCTGCTCGGAAAGCCCCTCGGCATCACCCTGGCCAGCTTCCTGGCCATCAAGACCCGGGTGGGCGTCATGCCGGACAAGGCCACCTGGCCGATGCTT
>JAFVBO010000050.1 GCA_017479935.1 Lachnospiraceae bacterium | reverse complement strand
TGTGTCACATTTTCAACGAAAATGTGACACAGGCCCGTCCCCTGTCACACTCTGCATCCCACCCAAAACAAAATAGCCGTAAAAAACGACAATCGGTGCATGAAATATGCCACGCCGATTGTCGTTTTTGTATAATAGCGCCACCAACAATCGGTAGGGTGACGAAATGTCGAATCTTTTTGAGCGGCCGTAAAAAAGAGCGGAAGCACGAGTTGCCCTGTTGCAGTCAATGAAAAGGAGGAGAAAAAATGGCTATGAAAACCCGGAAAAAATGGAAGATGGGCGTTGCCGGCGTGATGGTATTCCTGTTCATTACCATGATGGCGCTCACGCAGCTGGCTGCAAATCACAAGATGCTGATCAACGATGTGCTTGGCCTGACCGGTACGCAGTCGTACGGCTTCACCGGCAGTGAGTACGCGGAAGAGGACGGAAGCCTTTCCGACGCGGGATATTATCGTCTGATCGCGGACTCCATGGCTTATTGCGCGGAACAGGAAGAGGAAGGCGCGGTTCTTTTGTACAACGATGGCGCTTTGCCGCTGGCGGAAAATGAGCGGGGGATCGCCCTGTTTGGCAAGAACAGCACCAACCCGATTTATCGAAGCGGTGCCGGCGGCCCCATCGCCAACCTGGAGTATCAGGTGGATGTGTACCGGGTGTGACAGGGGACGGGTCTGTGTCACATTTTCAACGAAAATGTGACACAGGCCCGTCCCCTGTCACACCCTGTCACACGCATACGAGCAGGGTGAGTTGATACTCCCCTGCTCGATTTGATTTCCGCCCTGAAAAAGGACGGTTCTGGCGTCGGAAAAAGAGGACAGAGACAGATCCGGGTTTCGCTTAGTTGGCCTCTATTTATGCTTAAAACAGCATAAATAGGCTTTAAATAGACACGAAATCGGCATTTCCGATTGGCTTTTCCTGCTGATATACTGGTTCTATCAGAATGCGCAGGAGATAGATGGAACGGCTTTACAGCTGACGGTTGTCAGCTGTAAGGCTGGTAAGAAGGTTTGACCCTTCTTCTGATCTATTCCTATAACGCAAAGAAAGGAACGGTAACGCAATGAAAAAACAAATCAGGAAACTGGCAGCTGCCCTTTTGACAGCGGCCTGCGCGGTAACGATGTGTCTTCCTGCCTCCGGTGTGATCGCCCTCGCGGAAGGGGAAGCAAAAGAGGAAACCGTCAGCGCCAAGGACGCGGTGAAGAGCGTCACGTCCTATGGCTTTGTGGACCTGGAAGGCGCCAAGCTGTCCGCCATCATCGTGGAGTACGACAAGGAAATCCTGGCCTCTTCCGTGGAACTGGACGATTATGACATCATGGATTACGCGATTCTGCAGGAAGAGCAGAATGGTTTCGAGAAGACTGTCGAGGTAGATGGGGACGAGGAAGCAGGAAACGAAGGAAAAGCAGTGCGTGTGTATGTGAACGATGAGGCTGTCCCTTCGGAAAATGGCGGCAAGGAATCCGGTAAGTACGTCATCATCGAAGTCAACACAGACTACATGCTGACCGGCCAGAACCTGGTATATACCACCAGCATGATGGCGGGGATTACCCAGAAAGGTGAAGTTTCAGGAAAGGGCTTTAAGGTGCTTCCTTCCGAGGAACTGATTGCCAATTACACGGCCAAGGAAGTGGAAGTGAACGGATGGGGCGGTCCGCATATGGAGACCCAGATCACCACGGACAAGAAAGCCATTGTTCTGCCTGAGTTTGGCCCGGAAAGCGGCTGGACATTGAATTACATCGGAGAAGGCGCGTTTAAGGCCACCGGCTGTTACAGCGAGTACACGGGCCAATATGTAGATTTTGAGATGCCTTACTCGATCTACGTCCCGAACAAGGAGACGTTGGAGAAGAATAAAGGGCACATCGCCCTTGTGATCCACATGGAGCACGCTGGATCCAACGATACCGATCCCATGGCGGCTATCACCTCCTCCAAGGCGGCCGTGAAGCTTTCTTCCGCAGCGGTTCAGGATAAGAATCCGGCCATCGTGGTTGTTCCTCAGATCGAGGAAAGCCGCCGCTCCACCAACGACTACGATGCCTCCAGTGAGGCGAACCCCGCTGTGTGGGAACTGATGGAGTATATTCTGGAAGAGTACAAGGACTACATCGACACGAACCGGATCTATGGCACCGGTCAGTCCATGGGCGGTATGACGATTTTGTATATGGCTTCCCAGCGCGATAACTTCTTCGCAGGTATCGCGGTGATCGGTGCGCAGTGGTCCAACAGCTACAACAAACCGTTCCAGAACAACGGCTCCCCTGCCCGCAGTCCCGAAAATGACAAGGTCAGCTTTAACGGATTTGGACTGGACGCGGAGAACTACCTGAACTGGTATTACATGGTTTCCGATGACAACATCATGGTGCACACCTGCGCTGGCGATCCGATGGCGACCGGAGAGTGGGCGGCCCTGGCGGAGTATTTTGAAGCGGCCGGCGGAAGCGTTTCCCAGGACGAGTGGGACCCTTATCTGCCTCTGGAAGAGCAGTATGAGAAAGACAAAGCTATGGCCGATGTGGAAACGACAGAGCCCGGAACGGGTATTTTGTGGGGACGTTTCACCCGCGGAAACCATATGTCCACCTGGAAGTATGGTTATCAGCTGGATTATCCGTTCGAGTGGCTGTTTGCCCAGACCCGGGAAACCGAGGAAGCCAGGGGCAAGCTGGAGCAGTTAAAGAACGACTGGCTTGGACGTGATGAGGAAGGCAAGATTCTGGAAGGCTCTGGCACCAACGGGCTGAACGCGGCTCAGTATACACCAGGCGGCGCGAACGCCAACTTTACGGAAGGCTGGACGCCGGTTGGCGCGGTTCAGAAAATGATCGATACATTGCCGGAAGATCTGGCACAGGTTCGCGACCGCGATGCCTCAACCGTAATCTCCAACTTCCAGGCTCTGACCGAGGAAGAGAAGCAGCAGCTGACTGGCGCGAAGCGCATCGAAGAACTGATTGCCCTGATACAGAAGGCGAACGAAGAGAAGCAGAACGAAAACAAGGGCGATAAGGAAGGCGAAAACAAAGGAAACCAGGAAGGCGGCAGCGGCGAGAAGGCCGAAGGAGAGGCAGCCGGAACCGTCAGTGAAGAGGAGCTGGAAAAACTGACCGCGGACGAGCTGTATGAGAAATCCAACGAAGCCCGCAAGAACGGGGATCGCGCTACAGCCACCCTGTATGAAGAAGCGGCTGCGGAAAAAGGACATGTCGAAGCGGCCGGCAAGCTGTCGGAAGCAAACTATAACGGAAACTTTGGTACCCCGGATTATGAGAAAGCCTGGCGTTTTGCCCAGACGGCGGAAGCCGGCGGGCATCCCCGCGGAACTCTGTACTACGGCATCATGCTGATGAACGGCAAAGGAAGCGGAAAAGTGGATCTGGAAGCGGGCCTGGCGGCTGTTCAGAAGGCAGTGGATGCAGGCGACACAAAGGCACCCCGCTATCTTGGCCTTGCCTACTTAAACGGAGAGGCTGTGGAGAAGAATCTGGAAGAGGCAGCCAAATGGTTTGCCGTTGGTTCTGAGCGCGGCGACATCACCAGCAAGATCGAGCTTGGTAAGATGTACATGGCCGGTGAGGCAGTGGAGCAGGACTACATGAAGGCCAGAGAGCTGTTTCTGCAGACGGTGGGCGGAAGAGCTGACCATGTGAATGCGGAAGCCATGGCACTTCTGGGTGAGATCTATGCCAATGGTTACGGTATGGCTGCGGACAAAGACGCCGGCATCATGTGGTATCAGAAGGCACTGGCCAGTGATCTGGACAGCACGTTGGTTGACGGCGTAAAGGAAGCTCTGAAAGCGCTGGGTGTAACGGAATAGTTTATTTACAAATTCTTTTATAGGAAATATGACAGGGGACGGTTCTGTGTCAGAAATTCTGACACAGAACCGTCCCCTGTCAGCATCCCCTTCCCTTACACCCACTGTAAGTGGACAATCGCCCTCCCACACGCTATACTGATCGTCAGAATGAGCGGAGAAGATCTCCGTTCACAGATTTTTGCGACGCCGGAGCGCGGCATATAGCCCTCTGGCACCAGAGAAATAAGGTAACTACTCAGCACAGCCGCTTGCACTCCGCTGCAAGCGGCGTAAAACAAAAGTGGGCATGCCAAGCCACAGGCAATTTGGAATGCGCGAAGCGCATTGCCTGTGGCTTCGTAACTGCTCAGTTACTGAGCAGTTACTGAGCAGTTACGAAGTAAGGAGTACAAAAAAAGATGAATACCATTCTGACGATTGAGTCCCTGAAGAAAACCTATGGGAAGGCCCCCAGCCAGACGACGGCCCTGGACGGCGTCTCTTTTAAGGTGGAAGAGGGCGAGTTCCTTGGCATTATGGGCAGCAGCGGATCCGGAAAGTCCACGCTGTTAAACTGCATTGCAACCGTGATCTCCCCGGATTCGGGCCGGATTATCCTGCGGGACAGCTGCATTACCGATATGAAGGGCAATGAGCTGGCCGGATACCGCGGAAACGAGATCGGGTATCTCTTCCAGAACTTTGAACTGATCGACAACCTGACCGGGCGGGAGAACATCCTTCTGCCGCTGGCGCTGCACGAAGTGTCCGACAGCGAGAGCGAAGAGCGGCTGGAAAAGCTGGCCGAATATCTGGAGGTGGCGGACATCCTGGATCAGTTCCCGTCGCAGATGTCGGGCGGCGAAAAGCAGCGGATCGCCGCGGCCAGAGCGCTGGTGATGAATCCGGAGATTGTCCTGGCCGATGAGCCTACGGGCGCTTTGGATTCCAAGAATGCGAAAGCGCTTCTGGAGAAACTGACGGGACTGAATGCGGAAGAAAAGACAACCATCCTGATGGTTACACACGACCCGGCGGCCGCCAGCTACTGCAGCCGCATCCTGTTCATTCAGGACGGCGCTCTGGTGCACGAGCTGCGCCGCGATGTGCCGGCGGAGAGCCGCAAGGCGTTCTATGAGCGGATCCTGCAGGTAGTGGCCCAGATGGGAGGAGGAAGCAGCCATGTTCTCTGATCTGGTCGCGAGAAACAGCAGGCGGAGCCGCCGGGAGAACGGCCTGTTCTTTGCCTCCCTGCTGGTTTCCATTGTCTCTTTTTATATGCTTCTGTCGCTGTCCGGGCAGGATGTCATGCGCTTTCTGCAGAAAATGGAGAGCGGCGCCGTGACGCGTCTGTTAGCGCTGATCCCGGTGATGTACGTGTGGACGCTTGCGATCCTCTTTTTCCTGATCTATTTCGCGGAGCGCTTCCAGCTGGAGAGACGCCGGCATGAATTTGGCGTCTACCGCGTCCTCGGAATGAAGAAGAAAGACCTGTTCCGCATGCTGATGGCGGAGGATCTGCGCACGAGCGGCCTGGCGTTACTCATCGGTCTGCCGCTTGCTCTTCTCCTTGCTGAGCTGGTGAGCCTTCTCACCGTGCGCTTAACGGGCATCGGCATCCTGGGGCATCAGATTTCCTTCTCCTTGCCGGCCGTGCTTTTCACGGCGGTGGGCTTTTTAGGAATCAAGCTGCTTGCCTCTTTAATATTAAGTGGTAAAATTGTGCGTGAGGAGATCGGAAGCCTGTTATCGGAGGTGCCGGAGGGCACGAAAAAGCAGCTTCCGGGACCGGTGTACGCGCTTTCCCTCGTGGTGGGCATCGTGCTTCTGGCGGTCGCGTATTATTTCGCGATCAGCGGAGAAGCGTGGATGTACATTTCGACCATGGCGCTGGTGCTGGCCTCCGGGACGGCTGGCACGGTGCTGCTGTTCTTTGGTCTGCGCTTTTTCATCGATAAGCTGGCCCGCGCAAGCTACAAAAAGAACCAGCTGCAGGTCTTTAATTTCCGGCAGGTGGAGGAGACGGTCATCCACCGCTCCGGCACGCTGGCGATCTGCTCGCTGCTGATCCTGGCGGCACTCTGCTGCTTTGGCGCCGGCCTCGGCATCATCGCAGAGCGCAAGGCGGAGACCCACGCGCTGGATTACACCTTCGATATCTACGGCGAGACGTCGGAGGAAACAAAGCAGATGCTCGAGGAAACCCGGACGAAGCTAAAGAAGGGCGGGCTGGACAGCCTGTTCGCGGATCTGTTCGTGGTGCGCACCGGCTATGTGCGGACTACCGAGGATTGGGACAACGCGGTACGGATGGAGAAGCTTCAGGAGGCGCTGGGTCAGCAGCCTGACTCAGATGACAAAAAAATCGTGCAGAACCGTCTGGAGTACGCGAACTTCCCGTATCTGATCGCGCAGGACGGGTATAACCACGTGCTCAGAAACGCAGGTCTTCCGGAGCTTTCGCTGGGCTCGAAGGAGGTGGCCGTCTACATGGATCCGGAGTATGCCTCCCCCGGTGTTGTGGCCCTTCTGGAAAAACTGCTGCCCGAAAACCGGGAGCTGACGATTGACGGGATTTCGTATCTTTTCACGGATCAGGTCCAGACGGTCAGCATGGTGACGGATCGATCGCTCACCCTTTCCTTCGCCCTGATCCTGCCGGATGAAGCGTTCGACTTTTTCACGAAAGGCCGGGAGGATCTGTACATGAGCGGGGTGCTTTCAGAGGAAGCCAAGGAAGGCAAGAGCCTCATGCAGGCGATCATGGAGACGAACGAGAAGCTGGATGCGCTGGGCTTAAGCTACGAAAGTTACCTGCAGAACATGGGGCGTGAGCTGTTCTTTACCGTGGCGGCTAGCTACCTGACGATCTATCTGGCGATCATCTTCCTGGTGGTAGCTAACACGATCATCGGCGTGCAGTTTTTGATGACCCAGCAGAAGGCGCAGCGGCGCTACCGCACCCTGGTCAGCCTGGGCGCCGGGTACGAGACGCTGTGCCGCGCAGCCGGCAATCAAATCAACTGGTTCTTTGGCCTGCCAATCGCGGTGGCTGCCATCAGCAGTGTGTTCGGGCTCCGGTCTCTGTTTTCCGGCATCCTGTCCTCCAGCCTCACCGGAAGAATTTCGGAGATGATGTGGATCGGCGGGGCCGTGGTGGCGCTCCTGGTGGTCGTGGAGCTGATTTACATGCTGGCCGTGAAGCGCGCCAGCAACCGGTATCTCTTAGGCCTCATGGCGCCGAAGAGAGAGGAGTAGTCAGCAGGCTTGGAAGAGTTGGAAAGTATCTGGCGCCGGAAAAAAGTTGGCGGGGAGCCTGCGAAAGATGCTTGTTTGCATGGGAGAAGGCGTGAAAAGGGGGAATCCCATGCAATGTGGCGTTCGGAAGATGCTTGTTTGCATGGGGAAAGGTAGGAAAAGGGGTGAACCCCATGCAATGTGGCGAACGGAAGCTTTAGATTTGCATGGGGAAAGGTAGAAAAAGTGGTGAACCCCATGCATAATGGCGATCGGAAGCTTTAGATTTGCATGGGGAAAGGTAGAAAAAGTGGTGAACCCCATGCATAATGGCGATCGGAAGCTTTAGATTTGCATGGGGAAAGGCAGGAAAAGTGGTGAACCCCATGCATAATGGCGATCGGAAGCTTCTGAGTTGCATGGGGAAAGGCAGGAAAAGGGGTGAACCCCATGCAAGGAGATGCAGAGTCCCGGAAGTAAAGCGTAGGCTAAGCAAGAAAATTAAGCTATGCCTGCGCCAGAAGCCTTCTAGGAAACTTGAGAAAGCGTAGGCAAAGCAACAAAACCAGGCTCTGCCTGCGCCAGAAAAAGGCAGGTGGGGGATGAAGAAGATTGCGGTCGTGGAAGATGAAGAGATGATGCGCGAAGAACTGGCAGGTATGCTGCGAAAAGAAGGCTATGATGTTCTGGAAATTCGGGACTTCCAGGACGTGGCCACGCAGATCCTGGCCGCCACTCCGGACCTTGTGCTGTTGGACATCAATCTTCCGGAGACAAGCGGATTTGTCATCTGCCGGGAGATCAAGCAACAAAGCGCGATCCCCGTGCTTGTCCTTACTTCCCGGGATCAGCTGAAGGACGAGCTTCGGGCCCTGGAGCTGGGGGCGGATGAATATCTCACCAAGCCCTACAGAAAAGAGCGCCTGCTGGCGCGGATTTCCAATGTGCTAAAACGCTACGAAGGGCGGACCAATCTGCTGGAAGGGGCGGATTTCCTGCTTGACCGGCAGACCTATACGCTGTATATTCACGGTAGATCCTTGGTTTTGCCGAAAAATCAGGGACGGCTTTTGGAGGAGTTTCTGACACATGGCGGGGAGATCGTGACAAAGGAAGAACTCAGCATGGCACTTTGGGGGACGACGGAATTCATCGATGAAAACGCCCTGCAGGTGAATCTGACCCGCTTGAAGAAAACCATGGCGGAGCTGGAGATGCGCCAGCAGCTGATTTCCGTGCGCGGTGTGGGGTACAAACTGGAAACGCTGAAAGAGGCGGACACAGGCAAGAAATATGAGTAGCGGCTTGAAGAAATATGCGAAATATGTAAGAAAATACCTGCCCTGGCTGGCGCTTTTGCTGGCTTTGGACGGGTTTTTTGCATTTCTTTTGTGGCTGGCGGATGCGGAAAGCTTCCGGGTGATGGTGCCGACGATGCTGCTGGCCACGGGAATTGTTTTCGCGGCGATGACGGCAGCACTAAGCCGCCGGGAAGAAAAAAAGCAGCATGCCTTTGAATCTTTCCTAAGCGAGCCGGAGATGCAGGAGGAACAAGTGCTGTGCCGGTATCTGGCACCGCTGGATCAGAAAGAGGTCCATCTCTTGGGAGAGCTTTTGCGAACGCATGAAAAAGAAATGCGAGAGCAGGCGGAGCGGATGAACAGTTATCAGGAGTACGTGGAGAGCTGGGCACATGAGGTCAAGAATCCTTTGGCCCTTCTGACGATGGTGCTGGATAACCACCGGGAGGAACTGCCGGAGGCGTTGGCCTTCCGGCTGGATTATACCCGAAGCCGTATGCAGGAGCAGATCGACCAGATGCTTTACTATGCAAGGCTGCGCGGCTTAAAGCAGGATTATCGGCTGGAGAAAATTTCCCTGCAGGAGTGCATCCTTGAAGTGCTGGAGGATTACAAACCGCTTTTGGAGGAGAAGAAAATCCGGGTTTCAGTGAAATTGGAAAACGCGGGAGAGAAGCCGAAAGTGGCAGGGCAGTCAGAAGCGGAGGTCCAGCCGGATATTACGAACCTCCCGGGCACCGTTCTGTGCGACCGGCGGGGGCTGCTGTTTATTCTGTCACAGGCGGTGAGCAACAGCATCAAGTATACAAAGGAAGATCCATCGCTGATCTTTTCCTTGGAAACGGACAGCCTTGTCTGGCTTTGCATTAAGGATAACGGCCAAGGGGTGCGCGCCTGCGATCTTCCGTTTGTCTTTGAGAAAGGCTTCACGGGAGGCGGTGCCGTGACAAAACGCGCAACTGGCATGGGCCTGTACCTGGCCCGGGAAGTAGCTAAGGACATGGGGCTTTGCTTGGAGGCAAGATCCACCTGGGGAGAAGGCTTTGAACTTCGGATTGGCTTCCCAAGGGTCTAGCATAGCAAAAGAATGAAGTGCGAAGTTCTGTCTTCGACTCGCTTTGTGTGAAGCTATATCATATGGCGCAGCATCCCCGTCATGTAAAAAGTGTTCCCTTGTGACCCGTGAATAGTAACGTTCCCTTTTCTAACTCTCATCAAATTGATTTAATTTGCTACCACGACAATCCTGTGCTATGATAAAGCGGTAAACTAAACATCAAGACTCACAAACGAGTCTTGCCCGACACGGAAGTGGATGCCAGTTCGCACGTGTCGGGCATCCGCATTTTCTCACCAGAAGGGAGTATATCATGAAGCGCATCGCAATCGTGGGAAGCAGTGGAGGAAATCTGTATACCCAGGGCGGAAATTATCCGCTGAAGCTATTGGAGGAGATTTTTACACAGGCGTCATCCGCCGGCATTGAGGTTGGATTTGTAGAATTCATCGGGGCTACCCGCAGCATGGACGGCATTCCGATGGACTCCCCGGCCAGGTTATATACGCTGGCGGAGGACGGTACGGTTTTGGAAGGGGAGAGCATGCCCTTAGCCACCGTTAACAACTGTGCGATGGAAGAAGACAAGAAATTGGCCGAAAAGATCCAGGAAGGCGCCATCGACGGTCTGGTTCTCATGAGCTGCGATCCGAACCTGATCAATAAGGCGTCTCTGACGGCCGCGGCAGAAAAGGGAATTCCGGCGGTTGGCACAGGCGGTACTTCTATGGCGGCCACACAGAAGATGGGCGTGAATGTCATCTCGGCTTCCGGCACCACGGGGACCACCAACCGAACCCGGGCCGTCTCCTTCATCTCCGTGCTGTCCAAGGAGTGGAACATCAAATATCACCCCATCATCGGCAAGACGGCGGGTGGAAATGACATGGACGGGAACGTCTGGAAACGCATTAACTTCCGCGGTATCATGATGGCCTCCCTGCCGGGCTTTATCGCCATGGCCCTTGCCCTGGCATTGAGTAAGATCCCGGGGCTGGCAGGCTTAGAGGATGTCTTTAACGAGCTGGTTGCCATCATCCCGGTTATCATCGCCGCCATCGCGGCCAAGCAGATCTCCGGTTTAGATGAGGTCGGCATCGTCGCTGGCGTTGTGTCCGGGTATCTGGCGAAGGACGGAGGCCTGATCGGAGGCCTGGCCGCTGGTATCCTGGCCGGTGTGCTTTCCTATTACATCATTCGGATCTGCTTCCGCTACCGCGTCCCCGGTACGACGGCAAACATCGCAGCCGGCGGCATCGCCGGTCTGATCGCGGGCCTTGTGGGCATGTATGTCATCGCCCCGGTGGCACTGCTCCTGGGAAATGCCATTAAAGACCTGATTGACGCGGCTCTCGCCTTTAATCCGATCCTGGCCGGGCTTTTGGCCGGCGTTCTGATCTGGCCGGCGATTATCGGCGGCGTGTACCACGCGGCCATCCTCCCTATCGTCCTTCTGGAGATGGAGATGACCGGCTCGAGTTTCTTAGGCGCCATCGATATGTGCGGCTTAGTCATGGTTTCCGCAGGAATCACACTGGCCAACGTTGTCGCGCCTCGCCAGAAGAGCGACGCGACCGCCGCTCTGCCGGGCTTTATCATCAACGTGGCCTTTGGCACGTTCGTGGAAGCGGCTTATCCGTTTATGTTTTCCAGCAAGCTGGTGTTCGCCGCGGCCCTGATTTCCGCGGGCGTGTCCGGCATGTTTGTCGGATTGTTTGACGTGCGTGGCACGGCCTATGTGCCCTCTGTCATGGCTCCGCTGATGGCCAATGAAGGAAAGGGCATCTTCTTCCTGATCTGCATGCTGATTGCGGCTGCGCTGGCCTTTGGGCTGACGGTGGCGGCCAATCGCCTGGAAAAGAACAAACAAGCATCGGAATAAAACAGCTTATCGAAAACGGAAAGAGCCGGTGCTTTTTCCCGGATGCCAGAGCTTGAGACAGAGCTTTCGAAGAAAGAAAGCCGGATTTTTTCCTTATGCATGCACGGATATAACAGGGGATGGGCAGAAGTTTCCAGACGCAGGCAATTCACGAGCGCTTTTAGCGGAGATGAGATCCACTCCTTACGAAGACACAACAATCCCCTCCATGAGTCGTCGCCTTTGACTCATGGAGGGGATTGTTGATGTCGCAGTTAGGAGTTAGCTCATCGGAGCGCCGCGAGGCCTGCGCCGGAAACTCTGCCCATCCCCGTCATCGAGGGAAGAATAATCCTTGTGGGAAAAGCCCACCCTCCCACGAGAACTTTTTTCTTGACACTTTTTTGTATGTTTGTATAATAAAAAAGAATATGGTCTCATGAGTGATCGCATCGTCTGCCCGCGAAAGAGACCGTATTCATGTAAAAGCGCATCCTTTTAAGAATAAGGAGGAACAAGGAAGCGTTTAGCGCCGGGACCTGAAAAGGTTGACGAGGTCGGCAGTCATCGAAAGATTCGGCGGATGCTGTCGCGGCCTAAAAACGTGGGTCGTAAGGGAAATACAAAGAGCAGAATGAACACTGTAACAGAGAGTTTCCTGTCACGTTGGAAAGCAATACCTCCTGGGCAGAGGAAGGAAAGCAGAAATAAGGTTCAACAGGACCGGAGGGAATTAGCAGTTATGTATACAATTAAGGATTTATATGATCTGGATCATACGCTGGCGAAGGACTATCTTTCTCAGTTTACGTATCCGTGGGAAGCGTTAAAGGGCATCAAGGACATGATTATCGCCCTGGGCGAGACGCTTTCCAAAGACGAGTACACGGAAGTGTCCCCGCAGGTGTGGGTGCATAAGACGGCGAAAGTGTTTCCGTCGGCTTACTTAGGCAGCCCCTGCATCATCGGGCCGAACACGGAGGTCCGCCACTGCGCGTTCATCCGCGGAAGCGCCCTTGTCGGTGCGGACTGCGTCGTGGGCAACTCGGTGGAGTTAAAGAACGTGATTCTGTTTGATCACGTGCAGACGCCCCATTACAATTATGTAGGCGATTCGATCCTGGGCTATTATGCGCACATGGGCGCCGGCTCCATCACCAGCAATGTCCGCTCGGACAAGAAGCTTGTGGTGGTACACGCGCCGGAAGGCGAGATCGAAACCGGCTTAAAGAAGTTCGGCGCCATGCTCGGCGACCACGTGGAGTGCGGATGCAACAGCGTCTGCAACCCGGGTACCGTCATCGGCCGCTATAGTAATGTATATCCGACCTCCTGCGTGCGCGGTGTGGTTCCGGAGCACAGCATCTACAAAAACACCGGCAAGACCGTGATTAAGAGGGAGGATTAAACGATGGGTAAGTATTTTGGAACAGACGGTTTCCGCGGGGAAGCAAACGTTGTCCTGACCTATGATCATGCGGTAAAGACGGGCCGTTTCCTTGGCTGGTACTACGGCGCCCGCATTGGCAAGAAGGCGAAGATCGTCATCGGCAAGGATACGAGACGTTCTTCCTATATGTATGAGTATGGCCTTGTCACGGGTCTGACCGCCTCCGGCGCGGATGCCTACATCATGCACGTCACGACCACCCCCAGCGTGTCCTACATCACCCGGGTGGACGATTTCGACTGCGGCATCATGATCAGCGCGTCCCACAACCCCTACTATGACAACGGCATCAAGCTGTTAAACGACAACGGCGAGAAGATGGACGAGGAGACCTTAAAGCTCCTGGAAGAGTATCTGGACGGTACCTTCACGGACATCCCGATGGCCACCCGCGACAAGATCGGCTGCACGGTAGACTACGTGGCCGGCCGTAACCGCTACATTGGCTACCTGATTTCCATCTCCCGGTTCTCCTTCAAGGGCAAGAGAGTGGGCCTTGACTGCGCAAACGGCGCGTCCTGGACGATCGCCAAAGCCGTGTTTGACGCCCTTGGCGCCAAGACCTATGTGATCAACGCGGAGCCGAACGGTCTGAACATCAACTTAGACTGCGGATCCACCCACATCGAAGGCCTGCAGCGCTTCGTGAAAGGCAACAAGCTGGATGTCGGCTTTGCCTTCGACGGCGATGCGGACCGCTGCTTTGCCGTGGATGAAAACGGCGATGTCGTGACGGGCGACCACATCCTTTATCTGTACGGTCTGTACATGAAGGAGAGAGGCAAGCTTCGCAACAACAAGATCGTGACCACCGTCATGTCCAACTTCGGTCTGTACAAGGCCTTAGATGCGGTGGGCATTGAATATGAGCAGACCAAGGTAGGCGACAAGTACGTCTACGAGAACATGGTTCAGAACGGCCACCGCATCGGCGGCGAGCAGTCCGGCCACATCATCTTCACCAAGTATGCCACCACCGGCGACGGTATTTTAACCGCCATCAAGGTGATGGAGGCCATGCTGGCGAAGAACAAACCGCTGTCCGAGCTGGCAGCGCCCTGCAAGTTCTATCCGCAGGTGCTGGAGAACGTGCGCGTGCACTCCAAGCCGGAAGCGCAGAACGATCCGGATGTGCAGGCTGCAGTCGATGAGGTGAAGGCACAGCTGGGAACCAGAGGCCGTATTCTGGTGCGCGAGAGCGGTACCGAGCCGGTTATCCGCGTGATGGTGGAAAGCACGACGGAAGAAGAGTGCCGCGAGTGCGTGGATAAAGTGGTGAACGTCATCAAGGCCAAGGGCCATGTGGCGTACGACCTGTAAGAATGAACGTCATCAAGGCCAAGGGCCATGTGGCGTATGACTTGTAGGTATGAACGTCGGCACGACCAAGGGACCTGTTTGCTGAGTAGTTACTAAATAAAGGTATAGATAACCGTAGCCCCCAGCTTAACCTGGGGGACATTCCATTGACTTAAAACAGATAAGGAGCATTTGAGAAACCATGAGAGTTGTTATTCAGGAAGATTACAATAAAATGTGCAAATGGGCTGCGAACTACATCGCGGCGAAGATCAACGGCCACAAGGAAGCGCGTCCCTTCGTGCTGGGCCTTCCCACGGGTTCCTCCCCGATCGGCGTTTACCAGGAGCTGGTTCGCATGAACAAGGCTGGCGAGGTTTCCTTCGCGAACGTGGTCACGTTCAACATGGACGAGTATGTGGGTCTGCCTCACGAGCACGACCAGAGCTACTGGTACTTCATGCACGACAATTTCTTTGATCATCTGGTGGATATGAAACCGGAGAACATTAACATCTTAAACGGCATGGCCGAGGATCCGGAAGAGGAGTGCCGCCGCTACGAGGAGAAGATTGCTTCCTACGGCGGAATTGACCTGTTCATGGGCGGCATCGGCGTGGACGGCCACCTGGCGTTCAACGAGCCCTTCACCTCCCTGACCTCCCGCACCGGCCTGCGCGCCCTGACGACGGACACCCGCATCGTCAACTCCCGTTTCTTCGGAAACGATCCGGAGAAGGTTCCGGCGTTCGCGCTTTCCGTTGGTATCGGCACCGTCACGGATTCGAAGGAAGTGCTGGTTCTGATCAGCGGCCACAACAAGGCCCGCGCGCTTGCCAAGAGCGTGGAAGGAAACGTCAGCCAGAAGTGGACCTGCAGCGCTCTGCAGATGCACAACGGCGCCATCATCGCCTGCGATGAGGATGCCTGCGGCGAGCTGACCGTGGATACCTACAAGTACTTTAAGGATATCGAGAAGGCCGAGAGACTGTAATTCTATAAATGTGGCAGTCCCAGGCATAAGCGCCAACAGCGCGACCTACGCCGTAGGCGGATGGCCAGGGACCTGCGCTAAACGAAATCGACTTTTTTAAGCGTACACTTTAGACGATACACTTAGAAACAGGTGTAAGGGATCCGCGAGTCGCGGATCTAAGAGGAACTTGTCCTCTGGTCGCCTGAATCCGCCGCGCTTTACAGGAGTAAAGCGCCACTTCTTCAGGCATCGCGCGCTTTCATAACGAGAAAGCGCGCCGGGTTGCAGCCCCATTCTGGCGAATGATGGCTGCAACCGCTGATATTATTGTAGAGTGTACAAAAATAATCTCAGTGCAGTTATGCGCAGAGACGACAGACCGGACGTGGTTTTGGAAAGGGCCAAAAGGCCTGGCCAAGGCACGTCCGGTTTCCTGTTTGAGTGATATTGCCCGGTCGCGTCGCTGTACGAAGGGGCGATATCAAATGACATGGAGCGAAAATGGCAGGGAGACAAACGATGAGCGAGGAGAAGAAATGTCCGCAGATTGGCCGCCCGTGGGAACTTTGCTCCCTTTTGGGGCATAAAACGGAGTACGTCTACGGGATTGCCAATGAAACCCACAAATACTATCAGCACAGCCGCATCCCTAAAAAACGGGGCGGTTTTCGGGAACTGTATGAACCGCTCCCGGAGCTGAAAAAAATGCAGACCTGGATTCTGCATCACATTCTGGATCTGCTGGAGCCGTCCCCCTATGCCAAGGCCTACCGGAAAGGGTACTCCGTGAAGGACAACGCCAAATTCCACCGGCGGCAGAAGAAGGTGCTCAGCCTGGACATCGAGGGCTTTTTCGATCACATCCGGCGGTATTCTGTCTTCCGGGTATTTCTGGATGCGGGGTACAAGAAAGACGTGGCCATGTTGCTGGCAGCGCTTTGCTGCCGGAACGGGTGCCTGCCGCAGGGGGCGCCGACGAGCGCGGCGCTTTCCAACCTGGTCATGCTGGGCTTCGATGCGAAGGTTGGCGCGTTCTGCCGGGAGAGAGGCATCCGCTATACCCGTTACGCGGATGACATGACCTTCTCCGGGGACTTTGAGGAGACCGAGGTGATCCGCTTCGTGAAGGAGGAATGCGGCAAGCTGTCCATGAAGTTAAACCGGGAGAAAACCCGCGTGCGGAAACAGGGGCAGCAGCAGGAAGTGACGGGCATCGTCGTGAATGAAAAGACGCAGCTTCCGGAAAGCGAGAGAAAGAAGATCCGGCAGGAGATGTATTATATTCGCAGGTATGGCCTGGAGAGCCATCTGCGGCACTTGCAGGAAGGGCTTGCGAGTGGGAAGAGCCATCTGCGGCACTTGCGGGAAGGGCTTGCGAGTGGGAAAAACCATCTGCAGGAAGCATCTGGAAACGGGAAGGAAAGCTGCCTAAGAGAAACAGGGACATCCCGTGACCTGAGTAAAGAGCGGTACTTAAGCCAGCTTCTGGGCCGGATCTCCTATGCGCTGTTTATCAATCCGAGGGATGAGGCAATGCGGGAATACAAGGCGATTGTGACAGAAATGATCAAGGCAGAGGGCTCAGGCAGGGCGGAATCATAAGAAAACGACTGGGTCGGACATTACGTATAAGCGTGTAAAAAACATAAGAATACTTAAGAATAATTGTATGTATCGATGATTATACAAGTAATTCACGGGGACAATACCGGCATAATGCTCAAAATAATAATCCTCTTTGTTTTGATTGACAACACACTACACAAATGATAAAATTGGTTTTACCAATGCGGAGCAGGGAGAGAAGAACCGCTCCGAAATCATTTTCTTTTAAGGAGGAGCAAAATGAAACTCGTGAAGAAACTTACCGCTGTCGTTCTTGCAGCAGCTATGTGCATCGGTTTTTCCGCAACGGCACTTGCTGATGAAGTGATCATTGATGCGGATATCGCCGCCGGTGGTCCCGAAGTCACCGGTGTCACCATCGTTCCGGATGAGGAACTGTTCCCGGAACCCGGTGCTGTCTTTAAGGTAACGGTAACCCCTCCGGCCGGACGTGACGGCACGGTGGGCGATCCGGTAGAAGTTCCGGTTTACAAGATCCAGTTTACGCCTGAAGGCGAGATTAAGCTCGAAACGGATCCCTTCAACAGAAACGGTTCTGTTTCCGTTTGGTACGGCCTGCCCGCAAAGGAAGCCTCCAGCGGCCGTGAAGCGCAGGAAGAGCAGGAACTGAAGGTTTGGGGTCCTGAAGCCGTTTCCGGTATCCGCTACGCGGTGGAAGATGACTTCAGCTATGGCACTTACAACGGCAAGTACACCGATGCCGAGGGCAAGGAAGTTGCCTTAGACATCACCTATCGTCTGTTTGTTCCGGAAGGACATGAAGATGAAGAACTGCCTCTGGTTATGGTTATGCACGGCTCCGGCGAGTCCGGCACCGATGGCCAGGCTCACATGATCGCCAGCAAGATCGCTACCTGCTGGGCAGATCCTTCCTGGCAGAAAGAGCATCCTTGCTATGTTTTCGCACCTCAGTGGCCTGTTTCCGATGTTTCCAACGATCTGGAACTTCGTGACAAGTATCTGGCTGTTTACGATGAGATGCTGAACGCCGTCAAGGCTGACCTGAAGGTTTCCAAGACCTATCTGTGCACCCTGTCCATGGGTTCCCGTCTTGGCTTCCGTTACCTGACCCTCATGCCCGACAGCTTCGACGCTGCTCTGATGTGCTGCGGCGCTATCCAGAACGCGGATCTGTCTAACCTGTCCGAGAAGCCTGTATGGCTGGTTCATGCCATCAGCGATATGGTTAACAACGTAGCTGGCTCCATCGAAGCTTACAAGCAGATGAGATCCGCCGGCAACAAGAACGTGAAGATGACCCTGATCACCGATGCCGGTATGTTTGGTGTATTCAACCATGCTTCCTGGCAGCAGGTTATGGGTAATCCGCTCTACATGGAGTGGCTGTTCGAGCAGTAAAGCAGAACCGCTTAAGGCATGTAGTGCTGAAGAATAAGTAAAAATGACCGGGCGCGGATGGTTTCATCCGCGCCCGGTTTTCGCTATATGATATCGCCCTTACGCACAGCTCCGCACTTCGCGACCGGGCGATATCATTAACAAACTCTTACATCTTTCATGCCGGGCTTGTGTTTCGGCTTGTTTTTGTGTACAATAGAGTATCTATCATATGCCCGGGCGATTCGCCAGCGGCGTATGCCGCGCTTTTGGCGCTTTAAGCCGCCTGACAGGCGCAAAATAGCAAGAGATTACATCGGCGCCAGCCGAGAAGAGAATAAGGAGAGAAACCATGAGAAAAACAAAGATCGTATGTACACTGGGCCCGGCAACAGACCGGGAAGGAGTTCTGCGGGAAATGCTCCTGGCGGGCATGAACGTAGCGCGCTTCAACTTTTCTCACGGAACTTACGAGGAACACAAGGCGCGGATGGATGAACTGGTGCGCCTGCGGGATCGCTACGACCTGCCCGTGGCCACGATGCTGGACACGAAAGGCCCGGAGATCCGCACCTGCAATTTTAAAGAAGGCTCTGTCATGCTGGTGGAAGGCCAGGAGTTCTGCCTGACGACGGAAGACGTGGAAGGCGATAACGAGCAGGTCAGCGTGACCTACAAGGGCCTCCCCCGGGATGTGAAGGTGGGATCGGAGGTTCTGATTGACGATGGCCTGATCGCCATGGAGGTCATCCATAAAACGGATACGAATGTATATTGCCGCGTGAAAAACGGCGGTAAGGTTTCCAACCACAAGGGCATCAACCTGCCGGGAACCGAAGTCTCTATGGAATTCTTAAGTGAAAGGGATAAGGAAGACCTGCTGTTCGGCATCAGCCAGGATTTCGACTTTGTGGCGGCTTCCTTCACGCGAAACGCGGATGACGTGAATCAGCTGCGCCAGTTCCTGAAAGACAACGGCGGGGAGAATATTCGAATCATCTCCAAGATTGAAAATGCGCAGGGCGTGGCCAATATCGACAGCATCATCGAGGCATCCGACGGCATCATGGTTGCCCGCGGCGACATGGGCGTGGAAATCCCGAACGAGGAAGTGCCGATCATCCAGAAGATGATCATCAAAAAGGTTTACAAGGCCGGAAAGATTGTCATCACGGCCACGCAGATGCTGGATTCCATGATGCACAATCCTCGTCCGACCAGAGCGGAGACCACCGACGTGGCCAACGCGATTTACGACGGCACCAGTGCGGTCATGCTCTCCGGCGAGACCGCGGCAGGCAAGTACCCGGTGGAGTCGTTAAAGACCATGATCCGGATTGCCGAGCGCATCGAGGGTGATATCGATTACGAAAAGCGGTTCCAGAAGATTCAGACGGAAGGACAGACGAGCGTCACCGACGCCATCTCCCACGCCACCTGTACGATGGCACACGACCTGGGCGCCAAGGCCATCCTGACCGTGTCCAAGTCCGGCTTTACCGCCCGGATGATCTCCCGCTATCGTCCGGCGATCATGATCGTGGGAACCTCGCCGTCCCGCAAGGCCTGCCGTCAGATGAACCTGTCCTGGGGCGTGATGCCGATCTACTTAAGCGAGAAGGCTAACACCTTTGAACTGCTGGACGGCGCGGCCGACCTGGCGATGGCCCGCGGCCTCGTGGACTTGGGCGACCTGGTTGTCATTACCGCCGGCATTCCCATCGGCGCGACCGGCAGCACGAACATGGTGAAGGTGCATACGATCGGGGAGAAGATGACATTATAAAAACTCAGCACATCTATGCAGAAAATAAGGAAAATGGTTGCTGGCAGCCACTTTTCCTTGCTTTTCTGCCTGGAACCTGCGCTGAAAACTATGATCATGAAAGCATAAGGAGCATCCATGGCTTTTTTGAACTATGAAGAAGAGCTGGCGAAATTTGAGCCCAGCAAAGATATCGGAAAGCTCGACAAGATTATTCAGGACCGTAATCAGAAGGATGCGGCGGATATTCTGTTGGAGCTTCTGGAACAACAAAAGAAAAAGCAGCAGGAGCAAGGATAGATGGCGGTCAGGTGGACAACAAAAGAAATCAGTCAGCTGTCGAACGTCTGCTATAACCGCGGCCTGGAGAAAGCCCAGGTGCGGGATATGGAAGGCGCGATCCTGGAGTTAAAGCGGTGCCTGCAGCTGAATAAAAACCACATCGATGCCCGCAATCTGCTGGGACTCGTGTACTACGAGATCGGCGAGATGGCGGACGCTCTGGCGGAGTGGGTCATCAGCACCAATCTGCAGGCGCGGGGCAACCAGGCCATCGGCTACATCGGAAAGCTGCAGGAAAAGCAGGAATTCTTAAACGAGATGGTGATGGCGTCCAAGAACTACAACCAGGCGCTCACCCTGTTAGGGGAGGAGAGCGATGACCTGGCGATCTTGCAGCTCAACAAGGTGATCCGCTTAAATCCCCATTACGTGAAGGCGTATCAGCTGCTGGCGCTCGTCTACATCAAGCACCACAGCTATGCCAAGGCGGAGCGGAGCATCAAAAAGGCGCTGGCGATTGACAACAGCAACGCGCTTTCGCTGCGCTATCTAAACGAGCTGAAGCGGATCGCGAACGCCCGGAAAAAAGGAAAGCTGGAAGATCTGACCAAGGAGGACAGCGCGCAGTTTGACACCCTTTCCGGCGATGATGTCATCATTCCCACCTATCACGGGGACGTGCTGGGCGGGTGGCTCACCGTGGTAAACCTCCTGGTTGGCATCCTGATCGGCCTTGCCTGCTTCTACTTCATGGTGCTGCCGGCGCAGCTGTCCGGCGTAAGCGCCAGCTACAACCGCAAGCTGGTGGAAATCAACCAGTCCCACGACGCGCAGGACGCCCAGGTGGAAGCGCTGACGGGGCGCGTAGCTAACCTGGAGGAGCAGCTGAAGAGCACAACGGACACCTTGGGCTATGAATCCCGCACAAGCCAGGCGGCCATCGCCCGCTATCAGGCGCTCTTAGACGTGCTGGCCGCCCTGGATTCCAACGTGCCGGAGGTCTATCTAAGCGGGGTAACCGCCTTGCAGGAAATGGATTTATCCGATGTGACGGAAGAAACGTACCTGTCCGTGCATGCGGCCGCCCAGGCGCGCGTGCAGGGGGAGATTGCCGGAAAGCTTCTGGAATGGGGCAAGGTGAGCCTTGCCTCGGGCGATTATGAGGCGGCTCTGACGTACCTTACGCAGAGCCTGCAGTATCACTCCGCTTCGCCGGAGGCACTCTATTACGTAGGCCAGACCTACAAAATGTCAGGTAACTCAACGGATGCCATCATCTGGTTTACCCGTGTGATCAACGAATACCCGGAGGACCCCTTCGCCGAGATGGCGCAGGTAGCCCGGGATGGCGAATAAAAAAACTGCCGCGTAAGCGGCAGTTTTTTCTTACTCGCCCTGATTGGCCTCCGGCTGCGTACTCGGCGGCGCATCTTCGTCGACTTCCGGCGCGGCGGTGGCAGCGGCGGTGGGGGCGACGGTAGGTGCGACCGAAGAGGGTGCTTCGGTGGTGGGCGCTTCGGTGGTGGGCGGTGTCCAGAGCGCATCGTGGATTTCGCACAGGCCAGGGGCCGTAAAGTACTGATCGTAGATGCTGGGGTCAAATTCCGCGTAGGATTTCATGAAGACCCGCTCCTCGGTCTTCGGGCACTTGACGTTGGCGATGCCGCCGGTCTCGGTGCAGACGCGGGCGATTTCGTGGCAGGTGCACAGCTGCGTCGGGATGGTGCCCGGAGCGAAGTATTCCGTGTAGACCATGCCGGGGCGGGGGTCCTTCTCACACAGGCCGGCGACGGCCAGGTTTCCGCACTTCGCGCAGATGCTGGCGGCCGTGATGCCGGAGGGCATGGGGAAGGTGGCGTAGGGAAGTCCTTCGTGAACCCGGGTCATGATGTTCTTCCAGATGGTACGGATGGTGCTGGTGCTTTCGCTGATGAAGAAGTTGACGTCGTACCCTTCCCAGATGCCGGCCGTGTAATACGGCGTGTAGCCGACCAGCCACAGGTCGTTGTTGTCGGTGGTGGTACCGGTCTTGGCGGCGCAGGCCATGTTGTCCAGGTGAGCCGCGGTGGCGGTGGAGTAGATCGGCAGCGTAAAGTACTGATGAAACTCCATCGCATCCTCCATGGCATTCGTCAGAAGGAAGGCCGTGGTGTCCTTGATGACCGTGCGGGTTTTCTGGAACGCGGTATTGTCTAAGATGGTCTTGCCGGTGTTGTCCACGATCCGGGTGTAGAAAATCGGCTCGTGGTAGACGCCGCCGTCGGCGATGGCCGCGTAGGCCGCGGTCAGCTCCAGGTTCGTGACGCCGTTGGTGATGCCGCCTAAGGCAAGGGCGGGGCCGATATCGGTCAGCTCGGTGCCGTCCGCCAGGATGCGGCTGTCCACCAGGGTGGAGAAGCCGAAGTTCAAGGCGTACTGGAAACCTAAGCGCGCCGTCACAAGCTCCTGCAGGCAGCGCACCGCCACGATGTTCATGGAGTAGGTCAGACCCTGGCGGATGTTGGAAAATCCGGTATAGCCGGCGCTCCACCAGTTGGAGAAGGTCTTGGGGCCGACGGTGTAGGAGGTGTCAAAGAACACCGTGGACAGCGCGGCTCCGCAGGTGTCTAAGGCCGGTCCGAAGCTCACGATCGGCTTAAAGCAGGAGCCGGGCTGGCGGGGCGAATCCGTGGCGCGGTTTAAGCTTAAGCTGGTCAGCTTTTCGCCGCGGCCGCCGCTGATCGCGCGGACGTAGCCGGTGGCCTGGTCCATGAGCACGAAGGAAACCTGCGGCTGCAGCGTGATGTACAGGTTCTCGCCCAGGATGGTGTCCCCTTCTTCGAGGATCGAGTTCTTGAAGTTGTCCACGTGGATGTAGATTTCTTCCTCGGTGCCGAAGATCAGCTTGACGGCCTGGCCGGTCTGCTCCTGCAGGAAGCGCCGCACATGGCCTTCGGAGTAGTTGTTCACGGTGCCGTCCGGCTTGGCGATGGAAAGCTGATAGGTGAAGCCGTATTCGACCACCGAATAGTTGGCCTCGTTGGTGATCTCCTCATCCACGATGGCCTGCAGGGCCGGGTCCTGCGTGGTGTAGATGCGCAGGCCGCCGCTGTAAAGCAGTTTTGTGGCCTCGGTGGCGCTGTAGCCCACCTTGTTCTGCAGATCGTCGTACACCTGATTGATCACCGAGTCGACGAAATAGGAATACACCGAGTTATCCTGGGAGCGGATGCGGTCGTTGACCTCTGCGATCCGTTCATAGACGTTGTCCTCTAAACATTCCTGCTTCTGAAATTCATCGATGTAGCCCTGCTCGACCATATAATCCAGGACGATCCGTCGTCTCCTGAGGTTGTCGTCCGGATGGGTGATCGGGTTGTAGCGCGTGGGGCTGGACGTGATGGCCGCCAGAACTGTGCCCTCTGACAGGGTCAGCTCACTGGCGGGCTTGCCAAAGTAGCGCTCCGCGGCGGTCTGAATGCCCAGGCAGTTGGCCCCTAAGTTGATGGTGTTTAAGTAGTCCTCCAGGATGTCCTTTTTGTCCCAGATCTGTTCCGCCTGAAGCGCCAGGTACTGCTCCTGGATTTTGCGCTGGATGCGGGCGATGGTGGAAGCCTCGGAGCCGCCGGAGAACACGTTGTTCTTGATCAGCTGCTGGGTGATCGTGGAGGCGCCCTGTCCAAGCTCGCCGTCCGTAATCGTGTTGAAGGCGGCGCGGACGATGCCTTTTAGGTCGATGCCGTTATGCTGCCAGAAACGCGCGTCCTCGATGGCGATGAAGGCGTTGATGACGTCCTTCGGGATTGATTCGTAGCGGATCGGGTCGCGGTTGGATCCGGCCATGACCAGGATCTGCATTTCCTTTCCGGTCGAGTCGTAGATGACAGACTGGATGCCAGTGGGGGACAGGTCGATATCGCGGATGTCCGGAGAGTTTTCCAGGATGCCGCGGTAGGCGCCAAAAGCGGCGCTGGCCCCTGTGAAGGCGAGCAGAATGCCGCAGAACAGGAGTATTTTGCCCACCAGAACCGACATTTTTGTGCGCGCTTTCGGAGCGGGGGATGTAAGATCCCGGATCCGGCGCTTTGTTCCTTCTTTTCCGAAATTCATGAAATACCTCCATGATGAAAACTCGCAAGTATTCGGCACAGTTTTGCAAAAAAATATCGAAAAAAGGTGCTTGCGGCCATTTTTTCCTGTTTATTTATGGCAGAACCCGTGCTGAGTATTGCTGTATTATACCAAATTTTTTGAAGGAAAGGAAGGTCTTTTCCGGTCTGACCCTTGCGCAGACGGCGGAAATAGGATAATATTAAGAATTAGTATACAAAGCGGTGGCGTGAGCGCGAAACACGAAGTTTACGTGAAAGGCCGGCATCCTAAGGTGCCAAAGGCAGCCGTAAGGTAGCAATTTTTTTGACGGAGGACATCCCATGGCGGAGCTGTTTAAGACGGTTTATAAGGAAGGCGAAGGAGAGATCGAGGAAAAGAAATCCCGCTTCATCGCGCATATCTGCCCGGTGAGCACGGAGGAGGAAGCCCTTGCCTTCATCGCGAAGCAGAAGAAGAGCTTTTGGGATGCCAGGCACAACTGCTACGCCTATCGCATCGGGGCGCGCGGAGACATCGCCCGGTATTCGGATGACGGGGAGCCGCAGGGGACCGCGGGCCGGCCGATGTTAGAAGTGTTAAGCGCGCAGGGGATCACGGACGTGTGCGTCGTGGTGACGCGGTATTTCGGCGGCGTGCTCTTGGGAACGGGCGGACTGGTGCGCGCGTACCAGGGGGCGGTTCTGGAGGGCTTAAAAAACTGCGCGGTCATTGAAAAGCAGCCGGGGCAGGAGCGCCTGGTCCGCTGCGAGTATACGCATGTCGGGAAGCTGCAATATCTCCTGGCGCAGGAAAACCTGCAGACGCTGGGAACCGACTACGCGGCGCAGGTGGAAATCCGGTTCCTGGTGCCAGCCGGGCAGGAGCAGGGGTTCGAAAAGAAACTGACCGAGGCCTTCTCCGGGACGCTTTCCTCGGAAAAGCTGCGGGACGTCACCTTCGCCATGGTGGACGGGGAAGCTGTCTACTTTTGATACAAAAAAGTGGCTGAAAGATACCTTTTTCTGTGTTTTCAGCCTATTTATGCCGGGTAGATACGAAAAATGTATTGTTATTGCTTGCGCTTCTGATACATTTCGAGTATAATATGTTGAATATAATCTCGTGAGGCATGTCTATGCGGATGACACGGGAAAGGCGAGGTGTTATGAAGGTAACCATTGTCATACCGAATTACAATGGAAAACATTTTATGGAGGAATGCATGGCTGCGCTGGATGGGCAGCTTTGTCGTGACTTTGAAGTTCTGGTGGTGGACAATGGCTCAAAGGACGGAAGCGTTGCTTATATGAAGGAGCGCTACCCGGAAGTGCGCCTGATCGCCCTGGATACGAACACGGGCTTTTCCGGCGCCGTGAACATCGGCATCCGGGAATCGAAAACGCCCTATGTGCTTCTTTTAAACAATGACACCAAGGTGGATCCCGCGTTTGTGGGAGAAATGATAAAGGCCATCGAGGTGGACAACCGGATCTTTTCGGTCAGCAGCCGGATGATCCAGATGTATCACCCGGAGTATATCGACGACGCCGGGGATATGTTCAACCTGATCGGCTGGGCCTATCAGCGGGGCGTGGGACATCCGGTGGAAGAGTACGAAAAGCCGTATGACGTGTTTTCCGCATGCGCCGGCGCGGCGCTGTATCGCCGCGATGTGTTTGAAAAGATCGGGCTGTTTGACGAGATGCACTTTGCCTACTTAGAGGACATCGACGTAGGATACCGTGCGCGGATCGCCGGGTACAGAAACGTGTTCTGCCCGTCGGCCAAGGTCCTGCACGTGGGAAGCGGAACGAGCGGCTCCAAGTACAACGAGTTTAAGGTAAAGCTTGCGGCCCGCAACAGCATCTATCTGGTATACAAGAACATGCCGTTTTTGCAGTTGATTGTAAACTTTCTGCCGCTAGTGCTGGGCTGGCTCCTCAAATATCAGTTTTTCAAAAAGCAGGGTTTTGCGCAGGCGTTTAAGGACGGCATCAAAGAAGGCATCCGCACGAGAAAGAACTGCAAAAAGGTGCCATTTCGCTTTTCAAACCTCGGTCATTATATCCGCATTGAGTGGGAGATGATTACCAGTCTCTTTCTCTATGCCTGGGAGTATTTCCGGAGGAAGATATGATCAAAGACAATCAGGAGCGTTTAAATCAGCTGCACGTTCTCTTGGACGGGCTGATCATCGCCCTGTCCTATGCGCTGGCATACTGGGTGATTTTCGGATTGACGGGAAAGCTGCCCGCGTATGACATCGCATTCTATTTTAACTGGCTCTTTCTTTTGGTGCCGCTGTTCCTGGTACTTTACTGGACATCGCACCTGTATTCGCCGAAGCGCGTCATGGGGAGGCGCTTAGAGCTCGGAAACATCGTCCGGGCCAACCTGATCGGCCTGCTGATCCTGACCATGATCCTGTATCTGGGTAAGGAAGCCCTGCAGGATTTCTCCAGACCGCTCGTGTTCCTGTTCGTCGGATTTAATGTGGTTTTGGAGTCGCTGTTTCGGATGGCGCTTCGCAAGGTCCTGCATTTTTTCCGGGCGCGCGGGTACAATCAGAAGCATCTGCTGCTCGTGGGTTACAGTAAGGCCGCGGAGATGTACATCGACCGGCTTCTGGCAAACCCCTCCTGGGGGTTTCAGATCCGCGGCGTGCTGGATGACGAAAAGCCCTGGGGCTATGAGTACCGCGGCGTCCATGTGATCGGCCGCCTGGATGACTTAGAGCCGCTTTTAGGCATCAACCGTCTGGATGAGATTGCCATCACGCTTCCGCTGGATCATTACCAGAACTTAAAGCGGATTGTGGCGGCCTGTGAAAAGTTCGGTGTGCATACGCAGTTTATTCCGGACTATTACGATATCATCCCGACAAAACCCTACACAGAGGATCTGATGGGACTTGCCGTGGTTCATATACGCCACGTACCCCTGTCGGACTCTTTCTATGCGGTCATCAAGAGGATCGTGGACATTTTCGGGGCGTTGGTCGCGATTGTGCTTTTCTCCCCCATTATGCTGATTGCCGTGATCGGCGTGAAGCTTTCCTCCCCGGGCCCTGTCATCTTCAAGCAGGAGCGGGTGGGACTTCATAACCGCACCTTCAACATGTATAAGTTCCGTTCCATGAGCCTGCAGAATCCGAAAGAGGAAAAAAAGGCCTGGACCGTGCGCAATGATCCCCGGGTGTTTCCGTTCGGGAGATTTATGCGGCATACATCCATCGATGAGCTCCCGCAGCTCTTTAACATCCTGAAAGGGGATATGAGCCTGGTGGGGCCGAGACCGGAGCGCCCGCTGTTTGTGGAAAAATTCCGGGAGGAAATCCCGCGGTATATGGTAAAGCACCAGGTTCGTCCGGGTCTCACCGGATGGGCGCAGGTGAACGGCTACCGGGGCGATACCTCCATCGAGAAGCGGATCGAGTACGATCTGTACTATATCGAAAACTGGACGCTTGGCCTGGATTTTAAAATCATTTTCCTGACCTTTTTCAAAGGCTTTGTCAATAAGAACGCTTACTAAGCTAGGAGGAAGAAAGAAACAATATGAGATATGAGGAAGTTCAACGCGGGGAAAGGCGCAGCCTGTCTTCAGCCCGGGATACACAGGGACGCAGGTCCGTGACGACATCCGCCGCCCAGGCCCGTCGCTCCGTGCAGGCATCCGGAAAGACCAGGAATTACGCCTCTTCCGGGCACGTGAGCAGCAGCACGCGTACTTCCGGGAGCAGCACCCGCGCATCCGGGACCAGTACCCGTATGGCCACCCGCGCATCCGGAAGCAGTACCCGCACGACAACCCGTTCATCCGTCTCGTCAAGCGGAAACCGGACTCGCACAGCCGGCACAACCAGCGCGGAGCTGCGCCGCAAGAAGCAGGCAACTGCCAAGCAGAACGCCCGCAAGCGGAAAGGCCGTCTTGCCATCTGGCTCATCGTGGAGGCACTCATCCTGGCCGCGGCCGTGGCTGTCATCTTCATGCTGGACAAGATGGACAAGGTGCAAAAGCCCAGCTGGGGAAAGGTTTCCATCTCCCACAACGAAGAGATTGAGGAGCAGATCATCCAGCACATGGCAGCCGGCTATGAGGATATCATGATCTTCGGCGTGGACGCGCGCGCGTCCTGGGGACAGTACTCCCTGGAAACCGGCACAGGCGCGGATGTCAACATCTTGGCCCATATCGATAAGGACTCAGGCGAAGTCAAGCTGGTTTCCTTCTTCCGCGATATGGCGCTGCGGGATGACTACGGCAGCTACCGGAAACTGACGGATATTTACCGCGCGGACGGTCCTTTGGGAGCGTTAAACGCGATCAACCGGACGCTGGATCTGAACGTCACCGAGTATGTGACGGTCAACTGGGCAGGCGCGGCTACGGCCGTGGAGATGCTGGGCGGCGTGGAAATCGACGTCCCGGAGGAGATGATTCCGGAGTTAAACGGATACCTGACAGAGACCGTGGAGGAGACCGGCATTGGCTCCTATCAGGTGTACAGCCCCGGCTTCCAGCACTTAAACGGCGTACAGACCGTGGCCTGGTGCCGCATCCGTCACGTCACGCTGGAAGGCTATGATTACGGCGATTTCGGCCGTGCGGAAAGACAGAGAGAAGTGCTTGGCCTTCTGCTTGAAAAGGCGAAGAACATGTCGCTTGGCGAGCTGAACGGCATCGCGGACTACATGCTGACGCAGGTGTCCACGAACCTCGACATACTGGACATCCTCGACTTAGGTTCCCGCATGGGCAAGTATTACATGACCGACTCGATTGGCTTCCCCTATGAAAAAGGTTCGCCGGACTACGAACTTGTTCTGGCCTATGACTTAGAGGATAACGTGCTTCGGCTGCACCAGGAGCTGTACGGGTTTGATGACGGCTACCAGGTGTCCAACACGGTGAAGAACATCAGCTACTATTTCTATACGACATACGGATTCTAAAGAAAAAAGCTCCCTGGCGATAGCCAGGGAGCTTTTTTCTTTAGAATCCGTGCTTGCCATGAAAGCGGCCGCGTCGTTGGAGCGGAGCACTTAGCGCCAGCCAAGCCGTAGGCGACGGCTGACGCTTACGTGCGTGCCCCACCATGCACTTGGTGAAGCGGAGTCGTAAGACGAACGCTGAACTTAGTGCAATGGTGTTTTGTTAGCGCCGCTGCAACAAATTCGCATTCCGGTGCCACTCACATTCGTTCGTGTCCCCTACATGCTCATTTTGTTGCTCGTTCGGTTGTAATGGCATGAGCTGAAGAACGAGTTCTTCGCTCATGCCTTGCAACCTCACTCCGCTTTCATAAAAAGACAGCACATTGGCTCCGCATAAGGAAAGGGGAAGGGGGGAAAGCTCGGCCAACATACTGTCTTAGTGTCTCGCATGTGCTTGACGCGGGGATTATAGCATACCTGAAAGGGAAATGTGATTAAGAATAATTAACATCTCCTGATTTCTGTACAAAAACGGCAAAAGCTAAAGAGATTTCACACAGTGTTCACAAATACGATGCACGGTGTGACCATACAGTTCGAATTCGAATATATTTCCAAAATCTCGGAATGCGGTGGGAAAAGGCACGGGATTGTTTCATAAAAGGCAGGAGAAAACTAAAATGACGGAGGAAATGCAGACAAGGGCTTCCTTTTTATAAAAGGCTGTGCTATAATATTTCCCGCTTGTATTGCCGGCAAGGCAGTACAGGAAATTTTAAAACAAGGGGGTTTTGAGTATGAAAAAAGGATATCTTGTTCTGACACTGGCCGCTCTGACAGCCAGTTTGCTTGTGGCGTGCGAACCGGGGCAGACGGTGCCGGAAGGCTGGTTTGCTACTGGTGAGGCTATTTCGCAGGAAGGTCAGGATGTGCCGGACGCGACAGGGGAAGCGGGTACGGCAGAAGCGGGCACCGAGGTAGTGACGGAGCCTCAGGTCGTGGTACCGGAGACGGAAGCACAGACCGCAGCGCCGGAAACGGAAGCGCCGCAGGTGGAAGAGCCGGAGACCGAGGGCTTTGTGATCAACGATGGAACCGGAAACGGCTATTTTGAGATTTTTGACCGGGACGGACAGGCGCCCGAGGAAGCCCTGTTCTCGGACATCACCGGAGAAGAAAAGGATTATGTCCGCGTCTATGTGATCCGCGCCAAGAGAGAAGCTTTTGACGTCAAGCTGGAACGTCTGACCATGGCGGAAGACACGGAAACCTTTACGCTGGTTCCGTATGAGACCGTGGTTGAATTTCCTGTCATGCAGGCGGGTGAGTATTTCCTGTTAAACGATATGATCCCGGAAGGCTTCCCGACGCTGCGCGTTTCCTGGAAGGAAGCGGACGGCACCGAGCGCGGCCGCGAGATTTTTGAAAGCGGCATGGACGGAGCCCTCATGCTCTTAGACAGCGACGGTAACAGCGAGGCGGAAATCGTCATCGATGAAGAGGGCTTAAAGGAAGCTCTGCGCGCCTTCGTAAACTGGGACAACGAGGAGGCTGCCCAAATGCAGGTGAAGGCAGCGGCGAAGCTGCTTTATTGGGCCGCGTTTAACTCTGCAAACACGGTAAATGTGGACTATATGCTGCAGGAAGTACTGGGCTCTTTTGATGAGGCTACGAGAGCGGAGTTCTTTGCACACTGGGAAGGCATTTTTGAACTGGCAGACAAGACCGTGAATGATCGCGAATCCGTACGGACCACCTATGAAACGGCTGGATGCGCGGAGTTACTTTACGGTGTAGAACAGTTTGACTGGTGGACAATGATGGATGAGTGGAAATTCCTGTCATCGAAGATTTCAGATGCACAGGATAAATAGTTACTATTCACGGGTCTTGCATTGCTATTGACCCGTGAATAGTAACCATTAATAACCATATTTTACACTTTTTAAGGAGGAAGATTCCCATGGAGAATCGCTTCAAACTCAAGGAGCACGGAACCAATGTGCGGACAGAAGTCATCGCCGGCATCACCACTTTCTTTGCGATGGCATACATCATTTTCGTCAACCCGAACTACCTGTCCCAGACCGGCATGGATTTCTACGCCGTCATGGTGGCAACCTGCATCTCTGCGGCAATCGGTTGCTTTCTGACCGGTTTCCTGGCTAACGTTCCGTTTGCCCAGGCACCCGGCATGGGCCTGAACGCCTACTTCACCTATACCATCTGCTTCGGTATGGGTTACACCTGGCAGCAGGGTCTGGCCATCGTGTTCGTGTCCGGTATCCTGTTCCTGGTGATCACGATCTCCCCTATCCGTAGTATCGTCATTGCCTCCATTCCGAACGGCATGAAGAAAGCGATCTCCGCTGGTATCGGCCTGTTTATCTGCTTTATCGGTCTGCTTAACGCCGGTATCGTGCAGGCTTTCGGACCGGATCCGTCCAGCTACACGGATATGGGCGCCATCACGAGCGGCGCGCCGCTGCTGGCTCTCATTGGCCTCCTGATCACCGGTATCCTGATTGCCTATAAAGTTAAGGGCGGTCTGTTCATCGGTATCATCATCACCACCCTGATTGGTATTCCCATGGGTGTCACTACCTTCCCGGAAACCTTCACGATGAACTCCATCGGCAACATCACGCAGACCCTGTTCAAGCTGGATATCCCCGGTGCCCTGAAGTTGGGTGTCTTCCCCTTCATCACCTGCATCATCGGTTTCTTCGTCGTCGATATGTTTGATACGGTCGGCACCCTGATCGGTACCGCCGGAAACGCCGGCATGCTGGACGAGAACGGTAACCTTCCCGGCGGCGACAAGGCTCTGATCGCAGACGCCATCGGCACCATCTGCGGCGCTGTCTTAGGTACCTCCACCGTTACCACCTACGTTGAGTCCTCCACCGGTATTCAGGAAGGCGGACGCACCGGTCTGACCGCTGTCGTCACCGGTATCCTGTTCCTCTTAAGCGTATTCCTGGCACCGATTGCCGGCATCATCCCTTCGGCAGCGACGGCTCCGGCTCTGATCATCATCGGCGTTTACATGCTGCAGAGCTGCATCCAGATCAACTGGCACGATTGGGAAGAAGCATTCCCTTGCTTCCTCACCATCGCCATGATGCCGTTTGCCTACAGCATTTCCGATGGTATCGGCTTTGGTTTCATCTCCTACACGGTCATCAAGGTCTTCCGCGGCAAATTCAAGGAAGTTCCGATCATGATCTACCTGCTGTCTGCGATCTTTATCGTACAGTATATTCTGATCCTGTAATTGTGAATTAGCGAATCACGGGCAGGGGCATGGTTTACCGTGCAGACCTCGCAACGCTTCGACGAGCTAACTCCTAACTACGACTAAAAAAACCGCTTTCACGAGTCACAACGAGGACTCGTGGAAGCGGTTTTTTAAGTCTTCGTAAGGAGTGGATCTCGTCTCCGCTAAAAGCGCTCGTGAATTGTCTGCACTGGTAAAGCCATGCCCCTGCCCTTGTTGGCCCGCCAGTGATTATGAGTCTGCGGTGATATAGAAGCGTAGGCAAAGATTTCAAATGGTCTGATGCCTGCGCCTGAACAAGTCTTGGATTAGCTTGAAAGCGTAGGCAAGGCTTTCAAAAGGTCAAATGCCTGCGCCTGGACGAGACTTGGATTAGCTGGAAAAGCGTAGGCAAAGCCTTCAAATGTTTTGATGCCTGCGCCCTGAACCTCCTCTTAGCGTCTGGGAACTTCTGAAATGCATGGGAAAAGGCGGAAAAGGGCTCGAACCCCATGCAAGCAAACGTCTGGGAACTTCTGAAATGCAAGGGGAAAGGCGGAAAGGGCCCGAACCCCATGCAAGCAAGCGCCCGGGGACTTTTGAAATGCATGGGGATTGGCGAAAAAAGGCGCGAACCCCATGCAAGCAAACGTCTGGGAACTTCTGAAATGCATGGGGAAAGGCGGAAAAGGGCGCGAACCCCATGCAAGCAAGCGCCCGGGAACTTCTGAAATGCATGGGGAAAGGCAAAAAAAGGCGCGAATCCCATGCAAGTTAATGCCCGGGAATTTCTGAAATGCATGGGGAAAGGCAGAAAAAGACGCGAATCCCATGCAAGTTAACGCCCGGAAACTTCTGAAATGCATGGGGATTGGCGGAAAATGGCTCGACCCCCATGCAATCTAGCGTCTGGTAACTTCTGAAATGCATGGGGGAAGGCGCCAAAGGGCAAGAAACCCATGCAAGCTGGCTAACGGAAATTTTTTGCTGTATACAGGCGGGCCAATGAGGGCAGGCGTGTTGAATTACCAGTGCAGACAATTCACGAGCGTCTTTAGCGGAGACGAGATCCACTCCTTACGGAGACTAAAAAGGCACATCCGAGGGCCCTGATCGATGGCCCAAGGATGTGCCTTTTTTAAGTCGTAGTTAGGAGTTAGCTCGTCGGAGCGTTACGAGGCCTGCGCGAAGAAAACAGCAGCCTGCCCGGAGTCCCCCCTTTAGAAGAACGACAAAATCATGTACACAATGCCGACGGAGATTAGCTCAATGGGCATCGAGAGGAAAGACTTCTCGGTGTTGGAGTACATGATACGCCCCTTCACGGATACAAGGTAGATGATGACAAGGAACAGAGAGAGCACCACGGAAAAACCAATCGGCAGAGCCTTCACGACAAACGGCGTGGCGATGATGGCCGTGGGAACAATGATCAGTTCACTCTGCAGCTCGCTCGATTCAATGTCAAAGATGCGGTTGATGCCCGCGATCGCAAAGCCGGCGGCGATGAAGCCGAAGAACGTATGCAGATAGCCGGTGGCCACCAGGCCGTGGTCCAGGATCGTGTAGCCAAGGAGCGTTCCCTTGCCAAGGAGTTCACGCAGGACGGCGATGAGGATCAAAACCGCATAAGCTACGCCAGACTGGGTAAAGAACCCCTTGTAATCGGAGCAGGAGGCTGCATCCAGCTGCCAGACAAACTTGGCGGCCAGCATGGCGATCGCCACGACGGTGAAGAGCAGCTGCCAGGTTTCCGAGCCGGAGTAGAAGGTGGGGTCACACAGGTAGATCGAGCCGAAGACCGCGAAGAAGGTGGTCATCAGTTCCACTTCCTGCATACGCTTTTCTTCCCCTAAGTAGACGCGAACCACCATGCCTACCAGGGTGCCGAAGATGATCAGAATGCCGACGTAGATGGCGTCCTTTAAGTTCAGAGAATACAGGATCATAGCCAGAGCGAAGGCTTCTACAGGATATTTCAATTTCATGTCGTCCCTCCTTCCTTACTCTGTGCGCTGCGCAAGCGCCAGCTTCACGGCCTCTACGATTGCCTCGGAGGTGATGGAGGCGCCGCTGACGTTTTCGACATCGGTGCTCTGCGTTTCTACGATCTGCGCGGGGATCACGTCGATGGCGCGGGTTCCGATGCCTTCGGTGGCGTTGTGGTCATCTAATACGACGACGCTCTTGATGACGCCTTCCGCGTCCACCGCGACCTGAACCGTCAGGTTTCCGCCGTAGGGAGAGGAAGAGGAAACGCTGGCTTCATAGACGGTGACCGTGTTCGGGTCCAGAGTTTCTTCCGCTTCCTCCACATAGGACAAAGTACGGCTTCCCGCGATCAGAAGAACGGCGACGGCGGCCGTAGCGGCAAGAGCAATGCACCCTTCTAACAGGGCTTTCTTTTTTGCTTTTTTATCCATGGTCCGCCTCCTTACTGTTCGTCATCGGGAATGCCGTAGACGTGATGCTTTTCAAACCGGGCAAGAAGTCCCATCAGGCAGTTGGATGCCACGATACCAAAGCAGACACCTTCCGGATAGAAACTGAATATTCGGATGCTGGCCGTTATGAGACCGGCGAATACGCCCATGAAAACCTTGCCGCGCATGGAGGCGAAGGTATAGTCCGTGATCATAAAGCATCCGCCAAGGATCAGACCGCCGCTTAAGAGGTTGACCAGCGGATCGCCGCCGAAGATGGTGGTTAAAACCACGACTGTACCAATATATACGCCGCTCACGAGGAAGTTGACCTCCTGCGAGTAGGCCAGGTACGCAAAGCCGACAAGCAGCCAGAGCTTGCTGGTTTCACCCAGAGCACCGGGGATGTTGCCGATGAACATATCCAGGTAGGAATAGGTGACGGGCACCTGGTTCTGAACCTGCTCCAGCACCGTGGTGGTGGCGACGGCATCCACGCCGTTGACATAAGTCATCAGGTAAGAAGGATACACCAGCATGACAAAGAGCCGTCCCATCAGGGCAGGGTTTACGATGTTGCTGCCCAGACCGCCAAACGCCTGCTTGACGACAATGATGGAAAAGATGGCGGCGATCACGACCACCCAGGCCGGAGTCTGAGGGGACATGTTAAAAGCCAGAAGCATACCGGTCACGACGGCGCTGAAATCGTCGATCGTAATCGGAAGACCGCGCAGCTTCTCCCAGAGAAACTCGGAGGCAACGCAGGTCACAACGGACACGAGCACCAGGAAGATGGCGCGGATGCCGAAGTGATACATGGAGTAAAGCATGGCCGGTACGAGGGCGATGCAGACATCCCGCATGATGGCCTGCGTGGTTTTGTGGGTCCGGATGTTCGGGGCAACAACCGGAGAAGGAGTCCGATTCATCATCGCTTGTTCCCCCTTTCACGAATGGCAGCCCGGACCGCGTCGCGGGCAGCAGTGTTGGACCTTGTCAGCTCACGTCTCGAAGGACAGATGAACGAGCAGCTTCCGCAGCCGATGCATTCGGTGGCGTGCAGCTGTTCGCACAGATCCAGCTTTCCGTGCGTGTAGGCGAAGTTGATTTTCCAAGGCTGCAGACCGGTGGGACAGGCGTTTACGCAGCTGTAGCAGCGGATGCAGGGGGACTCGTAGATAATGTGGCGCTTTAACACCAGAAGACCGCCGGAAACCTTGGTTACGGACGCGGTGACGTCATCGGACTTGATGTCGGTTCCCAGGCAGGTGCCGGTCATGGGACCGCCCAGGATGATCTTGTTTTTCACCCAGGTGACGCCACCGGATTTCTTCATCAGCTCGCGGATCGGCGTGCCGATGGGAACCAGATAGTTTTGCGGCTGATCGATCAGGCCTCCCACGGTGATGCAGCGGGTGATGGAAGGCTCGCCCGCAAAGAGCATGTCGGCCATGGCCTTGGCGCTCTGCACGTTGGAGAGGATGGCTCCCACATCGGCAGGCAGACGCCCGGACGGAATCTCTTTTCCGATGACGGCCTTGATCAGCTGCTTTTCACCGCCCTGCGGATATTTGTGAGGGAAGACCATGACCTCGAAGGGCAGGCCCGCCGCCTTGATGATGCCGCGCAGATAGTCCGCCGCGTCTTCCTTGTTTTCCTCGGTACAGATGACGCAGCGCTTCGCGCCGCAGGCATGGAAGAAGGCGTTGGCGCCATTGATGATTTCGTAGCCATGCTCCAGCATCATGCGATGGTCGCAGGTAAGATACGGCTCGCACTCGGAAGCGTTGATGAGCAACGTCTCGATGGGAAGCTGGGTGGAATATTTGATGTGGGCCGGGAAGCCCGCGCCGCCCATGCCGGTGATGCCGCCTTCCTCCATCGCCGCGATGATCTGCTCCCTGGTGTAGGAAGAGATATCCACAATTTTATGAAGGTAGGGGAGCTCGGGACGCTCCGGCTGTTTTTCATCCGCTTCAATGACGCAAACGGGGATCTCCCGGTTGCCATTCTGGATGGTTTTGATTTCTTTGACCGTTCCACTTACCGATGCGTGGAGCTTGACGGCTGTAAATGTGACGGGGGTCGCGATGAGCTGTCCTCTGTCCACATGGTCTCCAGGGGAGACGATGAATGAGCAAAGGCTCGGCCCGGACTGACAGGCCGAGATCTCCACAACCTTCGGCACATACTCGATGATCGGCTTCTGGCAGCTGGCTTCCTTATCCTTCCCGTCGGTGGGGAAGACGCCGCCTTCGAAGACCTTAAAATCGCGATGCTTCATGGTTCCTCCTTAATGAATAGGGTGTCTTGAAAATCGGGATTAGCTTTTGAATTTCTAAAAGAAATCTTAACATGAGAGGGATTTTTCGTAAAGTAGAAATTGTCAACATTTTAACGAACGTTTCATGTCACTATGAACAATTACCTTGCAGGAAGATTGTGGAGATTGTATAATGAAGCAGGCGTATGACCGCTGTTGTCGGCCACAGAGTGTGCTGCTTGGAGCTTTGTGGGTGCTTGGACATACCCTGGGGTGAGAAAAGCAAGAGAAGGTCTGCCGCTGGCAGGTCTACGGTGAGAAAGGAAAACAGAAATGACGACGGAACGAGACGGACATGTTATCACATACGAATTTGGCTATTCTTATGCGGAGGAAATTCAGAAGCTGTTCGGAGAATACACGCACATGCTTGTGACGGAGGATCCTTCGTTTCAGGCGTATCTGGATCTTCAGGGATATGAGGAGGAAGTCAGGCATCTGGAGAAGAAGTATGGGCTTCCTGCGGGACGGCTTTACATCATCTGGGTGGACGGCAAGGCTGCCGGTTGCATCGGGCTTCGGAAGCTGGATGAGGAGCGCTGTGAGATGAAGCGCTTCTATGTGCGCCCGGAATTCAGAGGGCTTGGGATCGGAAGAATGATGGTGGAGAGGATCCTGGAGGATGCACGTGAGATCGGGTATAAGAGCATGTTGCTTGATACCTTACCCTTCATGAAAAGCGCGCTGCATCTGTACGCGCAGGTTGGCTTCTATGAAATTCCAGCCTACAATGACAGCCCGGTGACAACCACGATCTTCCTCAAAAAAGATCTTGCCTAGCGCATATCTGCCATGTCATTGCAAAACGGGACGTAAGTAAGCTTATCGTAGGCAGAATTATATCGTTCGCAGTCTTAAGTTCCCTCGGCCAGAACCACTACCGCTCAAAAAATTGGCAAAGTACATGAGCAAAAATCTTCTAACTCGCTTCGCTCAAACAAGAAGCTTTTTGCTCATAAAGCCAATTTTTTTCGCCGAGTGGTTCTATGGCCTCCTCCACATGACTGCTACACGATATAATCTCTGCCTGCGACAAGCTTGCTTACTTACGTTATTTCCTGCCCAAGTTTTTGTGTAGCACGGCCGTTAGGCCGCATAGAGCTTTTTAATTCATGAACGTGATTGGACCCCCTCTAAATGCACTACCATGTAGGCGTCAAAAATTGGCCAGAACAGCGATTATATCCGGGCTGCTGCCATTAGTGGGACTCCCCGAAGATCCCATATCTGCAGGAAATCTCCCCGCCGTTTTAGGAATTCCCACATGACAGCTACAGGATCTATCACTGTTTTGGCCAATTTTTGACTCACTCATCATCCTGTCAAGCAACGGCAATGACATGGCAGATCACTATCACGCGGTGGGAAGAGAAAAGTGAAAAAAGGCTTGACAGGACAGAGAACAGTGATACAATAAGGACAAACATATGAATAAATGTTCATATGTAGAAGATTTCAGATTGCGGATAAAAAGGAGAAGCGGCCATGAAGAAAACCTATAAGATCGAAGTAGATTGCGCAAACTGCGCGAACAAGATGGAGGAAGCAACCAACAAAACAGCAGGAGTCAAGGCGGCGGTTGTCAATTTCATGACGCAGAAGATGAGCGTAGAATTTGAAGAGGGCGCGGATGTAAACGCGGTCATGCAGGATGTCATCAAAAACTGCAAGGTTGTTGAGGACGATTGCGAAATCTACCTGTAAATATACGAAGATAACCACGAAATCTATCTGTAGACTTACGGGAATAACTACGAAGTTTACCGGTAGATTCATAGATAATATGGATAGGAAGGACGTTCCTGTCTTATAGAGCGGCGCTATGGCGCCCTCGGGGGTGTTTTCAAAGATGAATAAAAAGCAGAAAAAAGCATTGGTACGGATTCTGATCGCGGCGGCGCTCATGATCGTCATCGCCTTTCTGCCCGTGGAGGGACCGGTGCGGTTCCTCCTTTTTCTGATTCCGTATCTGACGGTAGGGCAGGATGTGTTGCGGAAAGCCTGGAAGGGTATCTTGAAAAAGCAGGTATTCGATGAGAACTTCCTGATGGCCGTGGCCACCATCGGTGCGATCGCGCTGGGCGAGTATACGGAGGGTGTAGCCGTTATGCTGTTCTATCAGATCGGCGAGCTGTTCCAGAGTTACGCTGTCGGGAAGAGCCGCAAGAATATCTCCGACCTGATGGATATCCGCCCGGACTATGCCAACCGGGAGGATGAAAATGGAACGCTTGTCCAGGTGGATCCGGACGAGGTGGAGATCGGAAGCGTGATTGTGGTTAAGCCCGGAGAAAAGGTGCCGATTGACAGCGTGGTTGTGGAAGGAAACTCTACGCTTAATACGGCGGCTCTGACCGGGGAGAGCGTGCCGCGTGATGTGGCGCCCGGGGACAATGTCATCAGCGGATGCGTCAACATGACCGGGCTGCTGCGGCTGCGCACCACAAAGGAATTTGGCGAGTCGACGGTCAGCAAAATTCTGGAGCTGATGGAGAATGCCAGCTCCCGCAAGTCCCGCTCGGAGGCGTTTATTACGAAGTTCGCCCGCTATTACACGCCGATTGTGTGCTATCTGGCACTGGCGCTGGCGGTGCTGCCGCCGATTGTGCGCGTGCTGTTTCTTCATCAGCCGGCCAACGTAGGCGACTGGGTATTCCGGGCGCTTACCTTCCTGGTTATCAGCTGCCCGTGCGCGCTGGTGATCAGCATCCCGCTCAGCTTTTTTGCGGGTATCGGCGGGGCCGGGAGCCAAGGTATCCTGGTGAAGGGCTCCAACTATCTGGAAACGCTGTCCCAAGTGAAAACCGTGGTGTTTGACAAGACCGGTACCATGACAGAGGGCGTCTTTGAGGTGGCTGGCGTACATCACGCAGTGATGGAGGATGCGCGGCTTCTGGAACTGGCCGCTCTTGCGGAAAGCTACTCCGATCATCCAATCAGCCGAAGTCTGAAGGAAGCTTACCTTCGCACAGCAGAGCATAGCCAGGAAGGCACGGCCGCCAAAATCGATGCCTCCCGCGTGACGGACGTGACCGAACACAGCGGGGAAGGCGTGACAGCCAAAGTGGATGGGATCCCGGTGGCGGTTGGCAACCGGAAGCTGATGGACAGTCTGGGCATTGCGGCTGTGGAGTGCCACAGCGTAGGAACCGTGGTCCACGTAGCCGTGGACGGCAAGTACGCAGGTCATATCCTGATTTCTGACCGGCTCAAGAAAAACGCGAAGGAAGCCGTCTCGTCCCTGAAGAAATCCGGTGTGGGAAGAATTGTCATGCTGACGGGTGACCGGAAGGAAGCGGCGGAGGAAGCCGCCCGGGAATTGGGCATCGAGGAAGTATATCCGGAGCTTTTGCCGGGCGATAAGGTGGACCGGTTGGAGGAAGTGATCCGCGGGAGTGAAAGCAGTGACGGGAAAGAAAGTCCTGTGGTTTCCGGAAGTTCTGGCAAGGTTGCCTTTGTGGGAGACGGCATCAACGACGCGCCGGTTTTGTCGCGGGCGGACATTGGCATCGCGATGGGCGCGATGGGATCGGATGCCGCCATTGAGGCTGCGGATGTGGTTCTGATGGATGACGATCCTCTCAAGATTTCCAAAGCCATCCGCATCTCGCGCAAATGCATGCGGATTGTCTATGAGAATATCTATTTTGCCATCGGCATCAAAGTCCTTTGCCTGCTTTTAGGCGCGCTTGGCAAAGCCAATATGTGGGTGGCTGTGTTCGCGGATGTGGGCGTCATGGTGCTGGCGGTCTTAAATGCGATCCGGGTGTTGAACGTAAAGAAGATTTGAGGTATCTACTCTAACACAGCCGCTTGCACTCCGCTGCAAGCGGCGTAAAACAAAAGTTGGCATGCCAAGCCACAGGCAATTTGGAATGCGCGGCTATCACTTTATAAGGATAAAAAAATGGAAATTGGGAAATTAAAAATCAGCCAGGGGAAAGCGGCTGTGGATGTGGACTGCTGCGAAGTGACGGAAGTACATGAAGATCTCCTCAAAGTGGTTCGGGAGAAGATGCCGAGTGAGGACGAGCTGTACGACCTGGCAGAACTCTTTAAAATTTTTGGGGATTCTACCCGGATCCGAATTTTGTTTGTGCTCCTGGAAGCGGAGGTGTGTGTCTGCGATCTGGCAGAGGCCCTCTCCATGACACAGTCGGCTGTCTCGCATCAGCTGCGGATTTTGAAGGCCAGTAAGCTTGTGAAGAGTCGCCGCGAGGGAAAGACGGTGTATTACTCGCTGGCGGACGATCACGTTCTCTCTATCATCAGCCAGGGCCTTGAGCACATCGAAGAAGAGTAGGAGATAACAAGGACTGTCGCATATAATGCGCCAGCCCTTGTTGCTTGAAAAAAGGCACGCGCCACGCAAAAAAAAGGTGACAGGGGACGGGCCTGTGTCACAATTTCCAAGAAATTGTGACACAGGCCCGTCCCCTGTCACCTTTTATGCACAGGCCCGCCCAAAGGTTACTGCCACCTGTCGGTGGCGGGCGGCCCGCGCATGCGAGTAGGGTGGATTGACATCCTCCCTACTCGATTAATGTCATGCGATTACTCGATCACGCCGGTATTCTTTGCAAACTCGCGAAGCACTTCGACGGAGTGATTAACGGCTGCGGTCTCCTTCTCATCCATCTCGATGCGAAGGGTTTGCTCGATGCCGTCCCAGCCAAGGCGGCAGGGAAGAGAGATAGCGATGCCGGCCCAATCGCCCCAGCTCTCGTCTAACGTGTGAGCAACGGGGATGATGGCGCTCTCGTCCTTCATGAGGGCTTCGACGATGTTGGAAACAGCCATGGCAACGCCATAGAAGGTGGCACCTTTTAAGCGGATAATTTCAGCGCCGCACTTCTTGGTGTACTCTGCAATGTACTCTTCGTCCAGCTTGACATCAAGCTGAGCGGCATAGTCGCGCATCTTGAAACCGGCAACATCGGCGGAAGAGAAGATGGCAACCTGGCTGTCGCCGTGCTCGCCTACCACGTATGCGTGGATGTCTTCGATGTTGGTGGTCAGCTTCTTACTTAAGATATAGCGGAAACGGGCCGTATCCAGGGATGTACCGCTGCCGATGACACGGTTGGCAGGAAGACCGGAAGCCTTCTGAACAGCCATGGTGGTGATATCAGCGGGGTTGGAAACCACGATAATCAGAGGATTCTTAGCATACTCCATGATGCTCTTGGTAACGCTGGTCACGATATTGATGTTGACCTTCGCCAGATCAAGACGGGTCTGGCCGGGTTTGCGGGCGATACCAGCGGTGATGATAATCAGCTTGGCATCGGCGCACTCTTCGTAACCGCCTTTGCGGATCCAGATCTGCTTGTAGAAGCTGGTTCCATGTCCGATATCAAGGGCAGCGCCCTGCGCGCGATCCTCATTCAAATCGATCAGGACAATGTCGTTCGCCTGGGCCCGGACCATCAGGGTATAGGCGACGGCTTCACCAACGTTTCCGGCACCGATGACAACGATTTTGTCTCTATGGGTCTGTTTCATTTCCTACGTAAGCCTCCTGCTTAAAAAAGTCTGTTACTTAAGGGCCATGCGGACAGGATGTACAGGTGCAAAGACGTTCATGCGGAGGGCATCCCCTGCGCAGTCACGGATAAATGCAGACATCTTTGTGTGCATTCCGAGCAGAACCTGTTTTCGTACAGCCGATTTTCGTTCCATGATACTGTATCTGTTTTCAACTGGAATTGCAACCTGTTTTTACAAATTAGTTAATTGTTCATAGTTTTGCCCGGGAAAACCCTGAAAAATCAGGGATTATCTCCAAAGTTCATTCTGGCTGCCCGGAGAGGATACCGTCATGTACGACAAAAAATACTGGTTAAGATCCCTTAAGTGATGTGCAACCCGTACACCACGCAGGGAAAAGGCTTGCTCCGAACCGGAAAAATATGGTATAGTGATATCCATCCGTTACTATTCACGGGTCAATAGCAATCAAGAGGTGCTTTGCATGCTTGCATGCATAAGCACTCTTGAATTGCTATTGAACTGCGAAAGCAGTCACCACCCATCAGTCCCAGGCAAAAGCACCGAAGGTGCGACATACGCCGTAGGCGGATGGCCTGGGACCTGATGGGTGGTGACCCGTGAATAGTAAC
>JAFVBO010000006.1 GCA_017479935.1 Lachnospiraceae bacterium | reverse complement strand
TTCGTAACTGCTCAGCACCTGAGCAGTTACGAAGCCACAGGCAATGCGCTCCGCGCATTCCAAATTGCCTGTGGCTTGGCATGCCAACTTTTGTTTTACGCCGCTTGCAGCGGGGTGCAAGCGGCTGTGCTGAGTAGATACAGAAATTCAAATAAAAACACCTATGCAGCCCTTTTCGTGAAGACAATCCGGATGGCAGATACTGGCTCCTTGCAAGAAGCGGTAGAAAAACCAGGACCACTATGTTACAATGTCCTGGACATGTGTAAGCACGCCAGAAGCAGCAAAAAGGAGATCAGATGGCAACAATCAAGGAAATAGCAGCTCGCGCGGGAGTGTCCATCGGCACGGTAGACAGGGTTTTGCATGACCGGGGACATGTGGCTCCCGAAAAGAGGGAGGAGATACTGCGGTTAGTAAAGGAACTCAATTATAGGCCAAATGCTTCCGCACAGGGGCTGATCATCGCGCGGAAAAAGCTGCGCTTTGCCTTTTTCAGTCTGGATCCGGAAGCGCATCCGTTTTTTCGCGAGCTGAACGCCGGCGCGAAAAAAGAAGCCGAGCGCCTGCGTCAGTATGGCGTGGAAGTAGAGTTTTACGAAGATTTCGAAGATAGAGTGCTTGAGGATCCGGACAGCCTGAAGGTGGATGGGGTCGCCATGGTGCCGCTGCCGCAGTTTGACGGAATCAGAGACTGGGCGATCCGGAACGCACTTCCTGTCGTGGCCGTCAGCACGCGTATGGACGGCTGCACGGCTTTCGTGGGTTGCGACTATCGGCAGGCGGGCCGGATCGCAGCGGGACTTACGGCTATGGTGGCCGGCGGGAAGGGCGATGTTGTGATTGTTTCGGAAGGAACGGAGGAGATCACGAGCTTTTATGAGAGAGTAGATGGGTTTCGTGCCGAGCTTGCGGACCGATATCCCCGGATGAAAGCGGATCAGACGTGCTTTTTTATCGATCACACGGTGAAACTGGACCTTCCGAAGAAGCGGCCGGCGGCTTTCTATCTGGTCAACCCGGGCGATTATAGCATCTGCCGTACGCTGCAGGAACACTACCAAAATCCCGTCCCCATCATCACGAATGACCGGCCGGAGGAATGCCGGCGGCTGATGGAAGAGGGAATCATCGCGGCGACGGTGTGCCAGCAGCCGGAGCAGCAGGGTTCGCTTGCCCTGACCTCCCTTGTGGATCTGGCAACCGGTCGGCGGGAAGCGGCCGGCGACCACTATACGGAGCTTAGTATACATATTCGACAGAATATCTGATCAGCAAAAAACCCCCTGCGGCCGTAAGGCCGCAGGGGGTTTTTGCTTTATAGGAAATTCCGTTTTTGAAACAGCAAAAACAAACACATATTCGCAAGCGTGTGTACGTTAACACAATGCACAAAAACATTTTCCGTTTTTCGTGAAGAGTGCCGAAAATGCAGGATGTTAACGTTAACACGCTTGACAAGACCTCGCGCTTCGGCTATGATGGCCTCACAAGGGAAAGGGAGTATCTACGCAGGTATTTGAGCAGTTACAATGGCTCCCCGCAGAAAAGCCACCCCAATAGGCGGCATTCCTGTGCGGAAACACTACAAAACAAGAAGGAGAAAGAGAAATGGAAATCTACGGTCTGTTTGAACTGGCAAGAACCGCGGTTCTGGTGCTGGTCGTCGTGCTTGCGGCCCTGTTTTTGTGGCGGGCGTTTAAGGGCGGAAAGCATTCGGTGCTGTTTCACATTCTGGCAGCGCTCACGCTGGTCATCTGCCTGGTGGTGCCGGTCGTGTTAAATGGCGTGCTTGGCGTTTTCGGCTCGATCCTCAATTCCGTCATGGTGGGCGGCGAGACGCCGGAAGCCGGGGATACGCTGGATCGCTGCCGCGAGCTGGCCTTTCGGATTGCGGAAGAAGGCATGGTGCTTCTGGAGAACAAGGACGATGCCCTGCCGCTTGAAAAAGGCGAGAAGGTCAACCTGATCGGCTACACTTCGTACAACCCCGTCTACAGCGGCACGGGTTCCGGCTTTGTGGCCAACGATGACTCCATCGATATCGTCCATTCCCTGGAAAGCGCGGGATTTGTTCTGAACCCGGAGCTTGTGAAGTCGGAGCTGTTCGCGCACATCGCCTCCGCGGGCGAAGGGCAGTCCATGGGATTTATCGAGCCGGACTTTTCCAATCACGAGGCGGCTGCCTCCGCCTATACCGGTGCGGTAGCGTTTGATCAGCTGGCGGCTTACTCTGACACGGCGATTATCACCTTTGGACGGCGTGGATCGGAGAATGCCGATCTGGCGCCGGAATATCAGGACTTAAGCGACAATGAAAAGAGTGTTCTGGAGGCTGCGCGGGCGAACTTCTCGAAGGTCATCGTCCTGGTGAACAGCGGAAACGCCATGGATATGCAGTGGGTGCGCGATTACGACGTGGATGCCGTCATCTGGACCGGTCTGCCCGGTCCCTACGGCTTTGAAGCTCTGGGACGGATCCTGAGCGGAGAGGTAAACCCCTCCGGAAGTCTGCCGGACACCTGGGTTTACGATCGCACCTCCAACCCCGTCAGCGAGAACTTTGGTGAGCAGGAAGCGGCGAATGCCGCCGGACGCTACTATGTGGACTATGTGGAAGGCATCTACGTGGGCTACAAATGGTACGAAACCGCCTTTGCCGAAGGCGCGGTGATCACCAATACGAAGAACGGGAAAACCTTTGATTTTACGGACTATGAGAATATCGTCGCCTATCCCTTCGGCTACGGCTTAAGCTACACGAGTTTTGAGGAGAAGATTGTGGGCGGCAGCCTTAAAGACACGCTTTCGCCCGATGGAAGCTACACGGTGGAAGTGGCTGTGACCAACACCGGCGTGGTGGCCGGAAAGCGCGCGGTGCAGCTGTATGTGACGGTTCCCTATACCGACTACGACCGGGAGCACAAGGTAGAAAAGGCGGCTGTATCGCTGGTAACCTATGCCAAGACCGGGCTTTTGAAGCCCGGCGAAACCGAGACGGTCACCCTGTCGTTCGAACTGGAGTCCATCGCCTCCTACGACAGCAGCGCGGACAATGGCGACGGAACAAAAGGCGCCTACATGCTGGATGCGGGTGAATATGTTTTCAGCGTGCGCTCTGATGCGCATACGGTACTGGACTCCGTTACCACCAGCCTGGCAGAGACGCATTTCTATTCCGGCGACGCGAAGAGAAAGTCGGATGAGAGCGCGGTCAAAAACCAGTTTGAGGACGCGGCCCGCGGCGAGTACCTGAGCCGTGACAACGCGTTTGCCAACTATGCTTCCGCCATGGCTTCCGTGAAGAACACCATCGAAGACCTGACCATGGTCGAAAATAACAACGTGTATGATAAGGCACTGGATGAAGGTATCGCGCCTATGGTCAAGGGCAAAGACTATGCCGCTTCGGGCACGCTGACATTACAGGATCTGAAGGGCGCATCCTACGACGATCCGAGATGGTCCGCGCTGATCAGCCAGATGACCGTGGAAGAGCTGGCAGACTTTGCGAAAGAGACGATGTACAATACAAACGCCATCGACTCCATTGGCAAACCGTTTACCGTCGATGCGGACGGCCCGCTCGGCCTGTCCAGCATGTTTAAATCCAACCTGGTATCCGTGGCGTTCCCCTGCATCCCTTTGCTGGCGGGCTCCTTTAACACGGAACTTGCTTACGGCATGGGCGCGGATGTAGCGGAGCTGGCCGCGTTAAACGGTATCACCGGATGGTACGCGCCGGCGATGGACACGCACCGCTTTGCGTTAAGCGGCCGGAATTTCGAATACTATTCCGAGGACGCTACCCTTGGCGCG
>JAFVBO010000049.1 GCA_017479935.1 Lachnospiraceae bacterium | reverse complement strand
GCGCCCAGATACAAAACACTCCAGGCTATTTCCCGCGCTTTGTCCCTGGCGGCGCCTTCCCTGGATGTCACCCCGCAGAATGTAGCCGCAAGACACACATCTGCACCAGAGAAATTTCTCTATCACACGGGAACTTCTTCTGCACCTGCCACTGCTTTAATAAAAGAGCCCTCCGTGTCCGGCTCCACTCTCGTGGCAGAGCCCTCCGGGTCTGGCTCCGCTTTCGTCAAAGAGCCTTCCGCGCCTTACGGCAGCAATGCTGAGAAAGAAAAGCGCTACACAATTAAGGACTACCTTTCCTTCCCGGAGGAGAAGCGCTGTGAACTGATTGACGGCGTCATCTACGACATGGGCGCGCCAACCACCATTCACCAGTATATCGCACGCGCAGTCTGTAGAAGGCTTGAGGACTTTATCCTTGCCGGTAAGGGATCCTGTGTCACTTTTATCTCTCCGATCGACGTCCAGCCCGATCCCCTGGACGATACAACCATCGTCCAGCCGGATGTGATCGTCGTCTGCAACCGGGAGAAGATCACCCGCGCCCGCATCATCGGTGCGCCGGACCTGGTAGTGGAAGTGCTTTCCCCGTCCACGCGCAAGAAGGACATCGGCGTGAAGTCCAACGTGTACGAGCGTTCTGGTGTTCGGGAGTACTGGCTGGTCGATCCCGACCGGGAGAATGTGATCGTCTACCGCTATGGAGAGGACTATGTCATACAGCTCTACCCCTTTTCCACCCCCGTTCCCGTCGGGATCTTCGGGGACGAATGCGTCATCGATTTCGCCGAAATTGAAAAGGAGTACGCGTTTATCGCACAATAGCGATTCTGGCAGCAGGATCTTAAGACTGTAACCAATATAACTCTGTCAACAAGATTTTGTACTATAAGGTAAAGTAAGGCCTAAGGAGGCGGAGGAGAATTTCCAGGCAGAAAAGTGGCACTCCCCGAAGAACCCTTTTTCTGCAGGTAATCTCTCCGCCTCCTTAGACTGTTCATATCTCAGCCTTCCTGAAACAGCCTCTTTACTCCTCTTCGTTGACAGGTGCCGGTCAGACTGATATAATCGAGTGCAAAGACATACACTGAATTGCAACGGTTCATTATCAACAGATATAATAACATGATTTATATCTGCAAATTTACATAAAGGAGGAAACACTTACATGGCAGGAAAATATAATGTATTTTCCAAGGACGACTGCTACCTGTTCGGACACGGTACGCACTATGAGATTTATGAAAAGATGGGTGCTCACCCCATGACGATCGACGGAGTGGACGGCGTCTACTTCGCAGTCTGGGCGCCTCATGCTTCCTACGTGAATGTCGTTGGCGATTTTAATGACTGGAACCGCTTCGAGGGCTCCATGACCATGATCGACGATTCCGGCATCTTCGAGGCCTTCATTCCTGAAGCAAAGGAAGGGCAGCTCTACAAATACTGCATCACCACCTCCGTGGGTGAGCTGCTGTTTAAGGCAGACCCTTATGCCACCTCCGCGGAGCTCCGCCCCGGCACGGCCTCCCGCATCGCGGATCTGCGCCATCACGAATGGCATGATGAGCACTGGTTTGAGACGCGCAATACCACCCCCATCACGGATCAGGCCCTTTCGATTTATGAGGTTCACATCGGTTCCTGGATGCGCCACCCTGACAACACCTATTATTCTTACAAGGAAACAGCGGAACGTCTGGCCGATTACGTAAAGGATATGGGTTACACCCACATCGAGCTGATGGGCATCGCCGAGCACCCGTTTGACGGTTCCTGGGGCTATCAGGTTTCCGGCTACTATGCCCCCACCTCCCGTTTCGGCACACCGGCGGACTTCATGCAGTTCGTGGATTACATGCACCAGAAGGGCATCGGCGTCATCTTAGACTGGGTTCCGGCTCACTTCCCGCGGGATGCCCACGGCCTGTCCAACTTTGACGGTACTCCTTGCTACGAATACGCCGACACCCGCAAGGGCGAACATAAAGAATGGGGCACCAAGGTCTTTGACTTCAGCAAGACAGAGGTCATCACCTTCCTGATCGCCAACGCCTTGTACTGGGTAGAAAAGTTCCACATCGACGGCCTTCGCGTGGATGCGGTTTCCTCCATGCTGTACTTAGACTACGGCCGCACCGAGGGCAACTGGGTTCCGAACAAATACGGCGGACACGAAAACCTGGAGGCTATCGAGTTCTTCCGTCACTTAAACAGCATGATGAAGCAGAGAAACCCCGGCGCCATGATGATCGCCGAGGAGTCCACCTCCTGGCCGCTTCTCACCAAAGAACCGGCTGCCGGCGGCCTTGGCTTCACCTACAAGTGGAACATGGGCTGGATGCATGACTTCCTGGATTACATGAAGCTGGATCCGTACTTCCGCAAGGATAACCACAACAAGATGACCTTCGGCCTTACCTACGCTTACAGTGAGAACTTCATCCTGGTCATCTCCCATGATGAAGTGGTCCACTTAAAGTGTTCCATGCTCACCAAGATGCCTGGCATCTACGAAGATAAGTATGCCAACTTAAAGGCCGGCTACACCTTCATGATCGGCCATCCCGGCAAGAAGCTCCTGTTCATGGGCCAGGATATAGGCCAGTGGCGTGAATGGTCCGAGGAGCGCGAACTGGACTGGAACGTTTTGGAGGATGCGCATAACTACGACCTGCAGCAGTTTGTGAAAGGCCTTCTGCATCTTTACAAGCAGTATCCGGCCCTGCACACGCATGATACCGACTGGGAAAGCTTTGAATGGATCAACTGCAACGATGCCTCCCGTTCGATCTTCAGCTTCCTGCGCAAGGATCCTTCCGGTCAGGGCAACTTCCTCTTCGTCATCAACTTCACGCCGATGGCGCGCGATGACTACATGGTGGGCGTTCCCCGCGCGGGCCGCTACACCTTGCTGTTAGACGAGAGCCACGGCCTGTACTACAAGGGCCAGAAGAAACAGATCTTATCCGCCAAGAAGACGCCTTGCGACGGCCGCGACTTTGCGCTTGTGTTCCCGCTGGCGCCGTATGGAATCAGGGTGTTTAAGTTTACGTAAAACATATAAAAAACCGATGACCTGAATCTGACAGGGGACGGGCCTGTGTCACAAAACTGACAGCTGTCAGTTTTGTGACACAGACCCGTCCCCTGTCAGATTCCGTCCCCTGTCAGACCCGTCCCCTGTCAGATTCAGGCCCGTCCCCTGTCAGATTCCGTGACACAGGCCCGTCCCCTGTCACCTTCCAAGAACCGCCCCCTGTCAGAAATTCACCCCGCATCCTCAAACTGCGAATTATACAACTGCGCATAAAAACCATTCATAGCCAGAAGCTCTTCGTGGTTTCCTTGCTCGATAATATCACCGTCTTTCATCACCAGAATAACATCCGCATGACGGATCGTGGACAAGCGGTGAGCGATAACAAAGCTTGTGCGTCCCTTCATCAGTTCCGCCATCGCGTCCTGGATCAGGTGCTCGGTTCGGGTATCCACCGACGAGGTGGCCTCGTCCAGGATCAGGATGGGATTGTCCGCCAGGAGCGCGCGGGCGATGGTGATGAGCTGTCTTTGTCCCTGCGAGACATTGGTGGCTGCCTCATTTAACTCCATCTGATAGCCGCCCGGAAGCGTGCGGATAAAGCTGTCGGCGCGGGCCGCCTTGGCGGCTGCGATGACTTCCTCATCCGTGGCGTCCAGCCGCCCATAGCGGATGTTCTCCATGATCGTTCCCTGGAACAGCCAGGTATCCTGAAGAACCATGCCAAAGCCTTCCCGCAGGTCCGGCCGCTTAAAGGCTGCTAGCGGATGTGAGCCGATGCGGATCTCACCCGCGTCCACATCGTAAAAGCGCATGAGAAGCTTCACCATCGTGGTTTTCCCGGCGCCGGTGGGGCCGACGATGGCCACCATCTGTCCCGGTTTCACATGGCAGTTGAAATCGTGAATGATGGTCTTCTCCGGCGTATAGCCAAAGCGTACATGGTCGAAGGTGATTTCTCCGGACAGTTCTTCTTTCGTAAGCGCATCCGGCGCGTCCGGCGTTTCCTCCGGCTCGTCTAAGAACTCGAAGACCCGTTCCGCGGCCGCCGCCATGGACTGCATCATGTTGGATACCTGCGCCATCTGCGTGATGGGCTGGGTAAAGCGCTTCACGTACTGCACAAAAGCCACGATATCGCCGATCTCGATGGTGCCGGCCGACGCCAGCATCGCGCCCGCCACGGCCACGCCCACGTACCCTAAATTGCTGACAAAATTCATGATGGGCTGCATCAGGCCGGACAAAAACTGGCTCTTCCAGCCTGATTCATATAAGATCCGGTTGGTCTCCCGGAAATGCTCCAGCTCCTTTTCCTCCCGGTTAAAGGCTTTTACCACCAGATGCCCGGAGAAGGTTTCCTCAATCTGGCCGTCGATCTCACCTAAGTATTTTTGCTGCGCGAAGAAATATTTCTGAGATTTTCCCACGATGAGCGTCACAAGCAGCACCGAGACCGGCAGAATGATCAGCGTGATGAGCGTCATGAGCGGCGAGATGAGCAGCATCATGACCAGCACGCCAACCAGGGTACACACCGAGGTAATGAGCTGCGTGATCGACTGGTTTAAGGACATGCCCAGCGTATCCACGTCGTTCGTGATTCGGGACAGGATATCGCCCACCTTGTTCTTCTCAAAATACGCGAGCGGCATGCGGTTGATCTTTTTGCTGATATCCTCCCGGAGCTTAAAGCTCATCTTCTGAGAGATCGTGGTCATGACCCAGCCCTGCGCAAAGGAGAACACGGCGCTGGCCAGATACAATCCCATCAGGCCCAGCAGAATCGCGCCGATCTTCCCGAAATCCACGCCGCCGGTGCCCTGAAGCTTCGCCATGATGCCGTTAAACAGCTCCGTCGTGGCTTTGCCTAAGATGCGGGGCCCGATGACGCCCATGATGGTGGAGCCGACTGCCAGAATCATGACGATCAGGGTGGGAATCCTGTAACGGCCCATGTAAGCAAGGAGGGCTTTCATGGTTTTCTTAAAATCCTTCGGCTTTTCGCCCGGCACGCCCGGCCCGCGTCTGGGGCCTCTCATTCTTCTTTCCTCTGCCATTACCGTTTCCCTCCCTTCTTCGAATTCTTTCGTTTCCCGGTCTGCCCGTTTTCCTTCTTTTCTGCGCTCTCCTGCACCGGCTTCTCCACAGTGCTACCGGTCTTGATCTCCTGTGCCTTAAGCTCTGCCTCGGACAGCTGGCTTCTCGCAATCTCCTGATAGGTCTTGCAGGACGCCATCAGCTCCTCGTGCGTGCCGCGGCCCACAATCTTTCCGTCGTCCATGCACAGGATCTGATCCGCGTGCAGGATGGTGGCAATGCGCTGTGCCACAATGATCACTGTCGCGTAGCCGGCCTCCTCCGCAAGCGCCTTGCGAAGCGCCAGATCCGTTTTGTAATCCAGTGCGGAGAACGAATCGTCAAACAGGAAAATCTGCGGGTGCTTGGCGATCGCGCGGGCGATGGACAGGCGCTGCTTCTGTCCGCCGGATACGTTTCCGCCCTCCTGGGCGATGGCGGCCTCAAAGCCGTTCGGCTTCTGCAGGATAAATTCCTCCGCCTGCGCCACTTTCGCGGCGGCGCGCATGTCGTTGCCGGTCACATAATCGCCGGCGTACTTGATATTGCTCTCCACGGTTCCGGAGAACAGCATACTCTTTTGCGGCACGTAACCGATCTGCTCCCGCAAACCTTTCTGACTGACGTTTCGAATGTCCACGCCGTTTAAGGTGATGCAGCCTTCGGTCACGTCATAGAAGCGGGGGATCAGATTTAAGAGCGTTGTCTTGCCGCAGCCCGTGGAGCCGATGATGGCCGTGGTCTTGCCGGGCTCAGCCGTAAAACTGATGTGCTCCAAGGCAGGGCCGTCCGCCCCCGGATAGACAAAGGACACATCCTGAAATTCGACCGTGCCGTTCCCCATGTACAGCTTTTCATCCTGCGGCCTTTCGGGATCCGTAAGCGCGATCGGGGTGTCAAGCACCTCACGAATGCGGTCCGCGGCCACGCCGGCACGGGGCAGCATGACGGAAATCATGGACAGCATGAGAAAGCCCATGACAATCACCATGGAGTAAGTGATAAACGCGGTCAGGTCACCCACCTGGATGGTGCCTAAGTCCACCTTGCCCGCGCCGACCCACACGATCAGCACCGAAACGCCGTTCATCACCAGCATCATGACCGGCATCATGAAGTTCATGACCCGGTTCGTAAAGAGCTGCGTGCTGTACAGATCGTAGCTGGCTTTTTCAAAGCGCTCTTCCTCGTGCGTTTCACGACTGAACGCCCGGATGGGCATCACGCCGGTCAAAATCTCACGCGAAACCTGGTTTAAGCGGTCGATGAGCTTCTGCATCACCCGGAATTTGGGCATCGCCACGCCCATCAGAATGCCGATGCAGACAGACAGAATGACCACGGCCAGCACGATGATCCAGCCCATGCCGGAGCCGGTCTGCACCACGCGGATGATGCCAAAGATGGCCAGGATGGGGGCATAGGCCACCATGCGAAGGAACATCACGACCACCATCTGGATCTGCTGCACGTCGTTCGTGGAGCGGGTGATGAGGGAAGCCGTGGAAAAGCGCTCCATCTCTTCGTTGGTAAATCGCATGACCTTTTCATACAGTTGTTCGCGCAGCTTTAAGCCCACCTCGGCCGAGGTGCGCGATGCCAGAAGCCCGATCAGGACCGCGGAGATGGTCATGAGCAGGGTCATAAACAGCATCATCCCGCCCACCTTCATGAGGTACGCATTCTGGATGGCCGTGAGGTCCAGCCCCTGCGCTTCATACTCCTGCCGCACAAACAGCGCCGCCATCTGGGACATGTAGGTATCCGTCATGTCGCCCATGGCGCCGGCCTGCTCTTCCATCTGCGAAAGCAGGGTTTCCCGGGTCATGACGCCGCTCTCGATCATCCCGGTCAGGAGCTCTGCCGCGCCGGGGCCATCCTCCGCCTTCGTCTGTTCCATCACAAGGAAAATGCTTTCGGGTACGGCCAGAAGGCTGCTGATCTGCTCCCGGTCCGCGTCCGGCTTCAGCGTCCGAATTCCGTTTTCATCCGCCTCCGTGTATCCGGACAGAACCTCCGCAGCTTCCTCCTCCGAAAGAAGAAGCGTGAGCGCATGAAGGCTTTGTTCGCGGACTGTCTCCGGCGCGCCGTCCTCAATACCGCTCTGCTGCAGTCCGATATTTAATATGTCGCTGGTATAGGCCGGCAGGGAAAGATCGCAGTACGCCTGCAAAAGAAGCAGCAGCACGATCACCGCCACCATTTTCCCGGAGCCCTTCATAAAATACAGAATATTCTTCACGTTTCCATTCCTCGTGTTTCTTTGCGAAAGAAGGGCTGCGCAAAAAACCGGCGCAGCCCTCTTTGTATGATAAGGAGCGGGCTTAAGACAGCTGTTTTGACTGTCAGGCCTGATCCGCTCACTTCTCGATCGATCTTTTTACTGAACAGCGACCGTCTTATTGAAAGTCTCGATCCATCCGTCCAGGGCGTTGTTGATAAACGCATCGTCGAAAGCCTTGATCATGCCGATCTCTTCTTCGCTGTCAGCCAGGTAGGCCTTCTGATCCTCGGGCGTCGTGGCATTCTTGTTGCAGGGAGCCTCGTTCATGCACTCCGCGATCTTGTCCTGGGTCTCCTTGCAGATAACATACTGCACGAACAGCTGCGCCAGCTCGGCGTTCTTCGCATTCTTCACCACGTTGATGGCGGCGGGAGCACCGATGGTACCTTCGGCCGGGTCAACCCAGACCATGTCAAAGCCGCTGCCGATCAGGCCGGGCATGTTGATATCCATGAACAGAGCGATGCAGCACTCGCCGGTGGAGAAGGCGGTGGTGACATCCGCGGTCGTTGAGTACCACACATCGATGTTGTCCTTCTTGTCCTGCATCAGCTTGAAGGCATCGGAGACATCCTCCTGGGTGCCGCCCATGGCCTCTTCCATCGCGACCAGCATGTAAGGGCAGGCGGTGGAATTCATGGCAGGCAGCGCAACCAGATGCGCATACTTGTCATCGAACAGATCCTGATAGGACTTCGGCGCCTCCAGGTTCTTCTCTTCCAGAGCCTTCTTGTCGTACATGATGCCGTAGCGGCACATGGAATAGCAAGGGCCGTAGCCTTCCTTGTTCTGCGCGATGTCATACAGCTCGCCAAGGCTCGTCACGACGCTGGTATCGATCTTCTCAAACAGGCCATCAGCAGCGCCTTTATCGGCAAAGCTCTTGGAAAGCAGCGCGATATCCGCCTGCGGATCGTCCTTCTCGGCCATCAGCTTGTTTAAACGGGGAGCGTTGCCTGCGGTGGGATCTACCACGATCGTGCAGCCGTACTGCTCTTCAAAGCCTGCGGCCAGCTTGCGAAGACCGGCTTCCGCCCATCCCCAGGTAGCCACAACCAGCTCTGCGCCGGTGAAATCCTTCTTGCCGGGCGCTTCCTCGCTGCCGCTGGGCGTGGAAGAACCGTTACCGCCGCAGGCGTTTAACAGACCCATCGCGGCGATGCTGCCGGCTGCTGCCTTTAAAAAGCTTCTTCTGGACATCATTTTCATCATTGTTTTCCTCCTTGATTTTTGCAATTCCTGCAAAAGATAATTTTTCTCTCTCACTTGGAGAGTCCTGTAGAAAAGGGCTTGATACAGCCCATCTATGTAAACCTCCCTGCTGCCGATCTTCAGGCTTTATACACCCTGATTTTCTCTTTCGGCAGCCGGATGAGGATTTGCCCGTCTTCTCCCGTCTTTTCGTAGTCATGAATGGCCGGATAAATGTCTTCCGCAAAGCACCCTTCCACTTCCAGACGCGTGCGCTGTCCCTTGTAGGTCAGGCTCCTTATGTGACCGCCCACCACGTTCTGGCCAAAGCCTTCCGCTACTTCCATGTTCTCCGCCCGGATCGCGGCGATGCAGGCATCGCCCTTTTCCAGTGTTTTAAGCTCCGCAGGCTCCACTGCCAGCGAAACACCGCTGCAGACGATGCGGCCGCCATCCGCGCCCTTCTCCTCCACGGTGCCGTGTAAGAAGGTGGAAAAGCCCATGAAATCAGCGATAAACGGCGTGGCCGGGTAGTCGAAGACCTCCTTCGGGCCCCCCACCTGCAAAATCTCGCCCTCGTTCATAACGATGACGCGGTCCGCCAGGGAAACCGCTTCCTCCTGGTCGTGGGTGACGATGATCGTGGTCAGCCCGGTTTCCTTCTGAATGCGCTTGATCTCCACCTGCATCTCCACCCGAAGCTTTGCGTCCAGGTTGGACAGCGGCTCGTCAAGGAGCAGGATGGACGGGCGCGTAACCAGGGCTCTGGCTAACGCGACACGCTGCTGCTGCCCGCCGGAGAGCTCCCGGGGATATCGCTTGTCAAGGCCCGTCAGCTTGACCATGGTCAGGATCTTTTCCACGCGGCTCCTGATCTCGTCCTTCGGGAGCTTCTGCAGCTTTAAGCCGAAGGCGACGTTCTCAAACACCGTCATGTGCGGAAACAGCGCGTAGTTCTGGAAGAAGATGCTGACGTTGCGCTTGTAGGGCGGGATTTTGTTCATCACCCTGCCGTCGATCTTCACCTCGCCCGCGTAGGGTTCCGTGAAGCCGGCGATCATGCGCAGCGTCGTGGTTTTGCCGCAGCCGCTGCCGCCAAGGAGGGCCACCATTTCGCCATCCGCCACCGTCAGGTTCATATTCTTTACGGCGGTAAAGTCGCCGAATTTTTTCGTGATATTCGTCAGTTCCAATACGGCCATATGGTCCTCCTATTTCAGAAACATGTCTAGTCCCGCGAACTTCTCCATCAGCACCACCAGGATGAGCGAGATGACGATCAGGATGGTGGATACCGCGGCCAGGGCCGGATCAAAGGTCAGCTCCATATAGTTCATGATGCGGATCGGGAGCGTGACAAACTTCGGCGAGGAAAGTAAGCTGGACAGCACCGCCTCGTCAAAGGAATACAGGAAAGCCAGAAGGCTCCCCGCCACAATTCCCGGCTTTGCAAGCGGAATGGTGATCTTGAAAAACACCTGCACCGGGTTGGCGCCGAGGGATGCGGCCGCGTCCTCCAGCGTCCAGTTGAAGGTGGTGAGCACCGCCACCGTGTTCCGGACAATGTAAGGCAGGATGATCACGATGTGGCCGAGCAGGATTTTCCACATGCCCGTCACGCCGCCGATCCGTGAGAAGACCTGCAACAGCACGAAGGCAAACGCGATGGACGGCACGTACATCGGCGAGGTGAAGAACGATAAAAGCACGCCCTTCCCCTTAAAGTCGTAGCGGGTTACGGCTAACGACGCCGTCACCCCCAGGAAGATATCCACCACCGTGGCGATCACGCCCACCTGCAGGCTCCTCATAAAGCCGTCCACAAAGTGCGTGTCCTTGCTGAAGATTTTCTCGTACCACTCCAGCGTGAAGCCTTTCGGGGGAAAGGTTACGTAGGCCGTCGGGGTGAAGGAGGCGATGATGATGATCACCAGCGGGGCGATCAGGAATAAGAACGATACAATCGCCACGATTTTGCAAAGAAGATTGACCCGGTCGTCACGCATTTTTTCCACCTCCTACCCGTTTTGTCATGCCCGCCGTCGCGGAGTTTAACAGGAACAGGATCACCAGGATCGCAAACAGCAGAATGTAGCTGATCGCGGAGGCCCGGTGCCAGTTGAAGTTGACGTTGACTTCCTGCTCCACCATGGTGCTCATCATCCGGAACTTGCTGCCGCCAAGGAGCTTCGGGGTGACGTAGGAGGTCATGCTCATGATAAAGACCAGGGTACAGCCGGCAAAGATGCCCGGGGTGCTTAACGGAAGCACCACCTTCCAGAAGGTCTGCGCCGGGTTTGCGCCCAGGCTGTAGGCCGAGTACTCAATGTTCGGGTCAATGTTCTGAATGACACCGGCCACGGATAAAATCATGTACGGCAAAAGCAGATGCACCATGCCGATGATGACGGCCGTCTCCGTGTAGAGGATCTTTAAGGGTTCCTCGCTGATGTGCAGAAACTGCACGAACTGATTGACAAGCCCCTGCTTTCCCAAAATGACCATCCATCCGTAGGAACGCACGACAGCGCTCACCAGGAAGGGAAAGAGGATAACGATCATCAGCACGTTCTTCAGCTTCGATTTGGTCCGGGCCATGAAGTAGGCCGTCGGATACCCTAAAAGGAAGGTGATGAGCGTTGTGATGAGCGACACGCGCACCGTCGTTATGAGGATGCCGCGGTAAAATTCGTCCTGAAAGAAATTGACGAAATCCGTCCATCCGTTTTCGGCGATGGTTTCGTAGAAGATATAGCCCATCGGCACGATAAACAGCACAATGAGCGCTACCAGGGTGGGCAATGCCAGAAGAAAGGCTGATCGGTTCCGGTTCATTTAAACGGGTATCTCCTTTCGGTCTGTGATAAGCGGAACAAAGCATTTTTTCGCCGTGTCCAAAAGCCCCATGTCCGTGCACTTGATGTTCGGCGAAACCGCCAGCGCCATCAGCGTTAAAAAGCTCATGGGATCCGCGTGATTTACATGAATGGCATCCACTGCCGCAAGGAACGTCTCAAACCGTTCCCGTAAAACTTCCGAAGATTCCTCGCAAAGGAGCCCCGCAATGGGCAGCGGAATCTCCGAAAGAACCTGACCATCCTGCACCGCGCACAGCCCTCCGCCGGAAGAAATCAGTCGGTTTCCTGCTAACGCCATGTCTTCCGGTGCACTTCCGTAGATCACCAGATTGTGGCTGTCGTGGGCGTAGGTAACGGCGATGGCTCCATGGAAAGGCTTTGCCCCTTCCGGCGCCAGGATATCGTATAACCCTAAGGAAACTTCCTTGCCGGCGTGAAGGCCTTCTTTTTCGCCTGCCTTCCTTCGTTGGTTCTTTTGCTCTATCGTCTCTTCTGTTGATCCGGACGAAGCATTCTCTATTGCCTGGTCATCTATCCCGCCAGACTGCCTTTCCTCGCACACCGCGCTGCCATCCGCCCGGTACCCGTGCCGGTAGATCACCGCCACGCGGATGAGGCCGTCCGTCACAAGGCATCCATCCCGCACGGGAAGCTCCCGCAGCTCTAGCTGTGTCCGGGCCGTCTTCCCATCCGATACGGCCACGCACGCCGTGGCAACCCCGTTTCGGATGTCCGGCCCCGCAAAAGGCGCGCCGGGAAGCGTTCTTGTCCCATCTGCCCGAATCGCAAAATCCTCCGGGAAGAGCTCTGTGACATACACCGAGCTGTACATGTCTTTCGGAAACGGCTTTCCTTGAAGGGCTACCCGGCACCTGCCGTTCTCCGCCACCACCTGTCCGTCTGACAGGACCAGATCGGGTGTAAAATTCACCAGATCCGGCATGATCAGAATGTCCGCCTTCCGCCCGGGGCATAAACCGCCGCGGTCGTACAGGCGCATCCGGTCAGCCGCGTTGATCGTCACATAGCGGATGGCTTTCAACGGGTCCAGTCCTAGTGCTACCGCCTTTCTCACGCTGGCATTTAAGTGCCCCTCCCGCATGAGGCGGATGAACGGGACATCGTCCGTCACCAGCATGATCCGGTTCTGCACCGGATAGCGGTTCAAAAATTCCATCAGTTCTTTGGTATAGAAAATGCTCTGCACCTGAATGCAAAAGCCTAAGGATAACTTTTCCTCCGCCACCTTCACGTCCATGTACGTGTGGTCCGCGTCGATCCCGGTGGCGCGAAACGCCTGCAACCGCTCCCCGGAAAGAACCGGCACATGGCCGTCCAGCGGCACGCCCCGGCGTCTCGCCGCGGCAATCACGGACAGGATCCGCTCATCGCCATCCGCCACCGCGTTAAAGTCCATGAGCTCTCCCATCGAGCAGATCCCCGGAAGATCCAGCATCTGCTCCATCTCGTTTTCTTCCACGGAAAAGCCGCTGCGCTCCCGCCCCGGGGCGGAAGGGATCGTGGACGGCGCCGCCATGTACACGTGTAACGGCAGCCCTTCTGCGGCTTCGGCAAAGGCTTTTAGCCCGGGAAGCCCGCAGACGTTCGTGATCTCGTGCGGGTCCGGCGCGACGGTCGTGGTTCCGCAGGCGAGCGCGACCTCGGCAAAATGCGCCGGCGTCATCATGCTGCTTTCGATGTGCATGTGAGAATCAAGAAAACCAGGCACACAAAACCGGTGTTTTCCCTCCACCCGCTTTCTCGCCTGGTACGCAAACTCCATCGGGCCCACATAGACAATGGTATCCCCGTTGATGGCAATATTTCCCTCCTGAACCTGCTCCGAAAAGACGTTCACAATCTGAACGTCCTCAATCACGATATCAAACGTTTTCTTCTCCGCCGGGGAGATTTCCTTTTGATCGCTCATTCTTTTTTCCCGATGGTTCTTTTCCGGATGGTTCAAGAATAATCCCCCAGATGTACGTTTCTGTTCCTCCTGTCTGTACTTCGTGATTGTACTCAAGCTTTTTTCACTTGTCAAGTTACCCCACAGAGGGTAAAATGATTTTTAGCACGTTCCACAAAACCCGGCCGCAAAGGGGTTTTAAAATCAGCGGAACTACTTATTCAAACGTACGAGGTACTCTCATGATCTCAGAAAAAACCACACAGATCCTTCCCGAATGTGTCGCTTTAAGGCGCCTGCTCCATGAAAACGCGGAGCTTTCCTTTGAAGAGTACAAAACCACCGAAATTCTGATGGAAAGGCTTTCCGCCATCTCTGGCCTTACGTTTTACAGGCCCTGCAGGACCGGCGTCATCGCTACGCTGCAAGGCGCTTTTCCCGGCCCCGTGATCGCCATCCGGGCGGACATCGACGCTCTCCCCATAACGGAAGAAAACGACCTGCCCTTCCGCTCGAAAAACCCCGGCGCCATGCACGCCTGCGGCCACGACGGCCACACCGCCATGCTTCTCGCCGCGGCGAAAATCCTGGCCGGCGAAGCGGACAAACTGCACGGCACCGTCAAATTCATCTTCCAGCACGCGGAGGAGCTTCCCCCGGGAGGCGCGGAGGAACTGGTAAAAGCCGGCGTCCTTGCCGATGTGGATGAGGTGTACGGCCTGCATTTGTCCAGCCTTTACCCCACCGGGCATTTTGGCATCCGCCCCGGCGCCTTAACCAGCGCCACGGACCGCTTTGATATCGTCATCAAGGGAAAGGGCGGGCACTCCGCGTACCCGGAAGGCTGCATCGACCCCATCGTCATCGCCGGGCAGGTAATCACCTCCTTGCAGACCCTGGTCTCGCGGCAGATCTCCGCCACCGAGCCCGCCGTCGTCTCCATCTGCCAGCTATCCGCCGGCACGGCCTACAACATCATCCCCGGGGAGGTCAAAATCACCGGCTCCACCCGCACCTTTAACCCCAAAACCCGCGAGGTCCTGCCCAAAAAGATGGAAGCCATCGTAAAAGGCGCGTGTGACGCCTACGGCGCTTCCTACGAGTTTACCTTCTCGCTTGGCTACGCCTCCGTCATCAACGACGAAAAGCTGACCGCGTGGGCCCGCAACCTGGTCGTTTCCACGTTTGGAGAAGAGCGCGTTTTCGCCATCGGCCCCCTCATGCCCGGCGAAGACTTTGCCGCCATGTCCGCCATCCGCCCCGGCTTCTTTGTCGAGCTGGGCGCCGGTACCGCGCCGGACTGCAACGTGCCGCACCACAATGCCCGCTACCGCATGGATGAAGATGCCCTTGCCTACGGCATCGAATACTTCTGCCAGCTGGTGAGAACCCGGCTGTCAGTGTGACAGGGGACGGGCCTCTGTCACAAATTCTGACAGGGGACGGACCTCTGTCACAAATCCGCATAACTGACCAGAGGACCGTCCCCTGTCAGAGCTCCCTTTTGTGACAGAGGCCCGTCCCCTGTCACATAAGTGCCAAAACGAAGGAAGAAAGAGAGGCGCTTTGCATGGATACCTACTTTGTTGCCATCGTGGAGGACGATGCCACGGAAGCCGCAAACCTCATCTCCTATTTTCAGAAATACGGGGAGGAATCGCAGGCTAAATTCGAAATCCGCTCCTTTACCTCCGGGGAAGACTTCTTAAGTCATTATCAACCCGTCTATGATCTGGTGCTGATGGACATCGGGCTTCCCGGCCTGAACGGGATGGATACGGCCACACGGCTTCGGGAAACAGACAAAAAAGTGACGCTCATCTTCGTCACGAACATGACCCAGTACGCCGTCCACGGCTATGAGGTGGATGCGGCGGACTACATTTTAAAACCGGTCAGCTATCCCCGTTTTGCCATCAAGCTGAAACGCGCCATGGGCAAGATGGAGGGAAACCGAGACAATGAGCTGGTGTTAAACCTTCCGGAGGGGCTGTTCCGCATTCCGTCTTCCCAGATTCACTACATCGAAATCTCGTCCCATGACCTGTGCTATCACACAACCTTAGGCGATTTTAAAACCTACGGAAGCCTGAAGCAGGTGGAAAAAAATTTAAGCAGCCGGCAGTTTGTGCGCTGCAACAGCTGCTATCTGGTCAACCTGGCCTACGTCCGCGGCATCCGGGACAACCAGGTACAGGTGGGAAACATTCTCCTGCAGATGAGCCGTCCGAAGAGGAAGGAATTCCTGCAGGCCTTAAACGACTACTTAGGAGGTAACATCTTATGATCATGCGTCTTTCGCTCCTGCCTTCGTTTCCCTTTTTCATCATCTGGCTTTTGATTTCCAATCTCTTATTTCTGCGCCGGATGCCGCGGAGGGAGAACTTTGCCTTCCTTTTTCCTCTCTCCTGCCTGCTTCTTGTCTTAGGCTCCTGGGCATTAAGAGAACTGTTTCCGAATGGACCGGTGGGCATTTCCTTCATCGGAGCCCTCTTGTTATCCTCGGTCATGGGCTATATCAGTTTTGATATCAGCGTCGGGCTCTGCCTGTTCTGCGCGAACGCCGGCTACATCACGCAGCACATTGCCTCCCTGGTACGCATTTTCTCCTGCTACCTTCCTAACCCCGGTTTGCCGGAAGAGCCTTTCGCCATCGCAGTACAGATCCTCGCGGAAGCTCTCACCGTCCTCCTGATCGACCGGATCTGGGGCCGCCGGATGTGGGAGAAGCGGGATTTCTCCATCGGCAGTTGGGTGCAGATGCTCCTGATGCTCGCGGTTGTGCTCTCCGAAGTTGTTTTCTATTCGGAAATCAACTCCTCGCTGGTCTTCGTCGGGCAGGACACCGCTTATCTGTGCTTTGTCGCGATGAATGTCATCATGGGCATCTGCGTTCTCTCCCTGCAGTTTAACCTTCTTCTGAAGGTGCAGCTGGAAAGCGAGCTGGACATCGTCAAGAGCATGCTCTACAAGGAAAAGCAACAGTTTCACATGTCGCGCGAATCGGTTGAACTCATCAACCGTCGCTGCCATGATATGAAGCATCAGATCCATACGATCGGCAAGAACATTTCCATCGACCCGACAGCCTTAAAGGACATGGAAAACGTCATCAACATCTACGATTCCTTCGTCCAGTCCGGAAACCCGGCCCTGGACATCATCCTGGCGGAAAAAAGCCTTTCCTGCCAGCAAAACGGCATCGTGGTCAACAGCATCTTAGACGGCGCGCAATTACAGTTCATGCGGGACACGGACATCTATTCCCTGTTCGGGAACCTGATGGACAACGCCATCCAGTCTTCCATCAAAATGGAGCCGGACATGCGCGTCATCGGCCTTACCGTGCGCCGCGAAGGGGACCTGATTTCCATCAACTCCCACAATTACTACGATGGGGACTTAAAAATCGAGAATGGGCTTCCGGCCACCACCAAGCCGGATAAAACGCTCCACGGCTACGGCGTCAAAAGCATGGCCGTGATCGTGGATTCCTACGGCGGCACGATTTCGTTCCAGGCGAAGGACCACATCTTCAACGTCAACATCCTGATTCCGGTGCAGGAGGCGAAGACGGCGTAGCGGTATAACGAAGGAGGGCCGGCGCATCGCGCCGGCCCTCCTTGTTACATTTCTTTTACTGCACATCCTCATCCCCGAACGGATCGCCGCACTCAGGGCAGAACTTCGGCGGGTTGGTGGGATCTTCCGGAACCCAGCCGCACTTGTCGCACTTGTACTGGGGAGCGCCGACGGGCTTCTTTGCGCCGCATTCCGCGCAGAATTTGCCCTGGTTTACTGCGCCGCAGCTCGGGCAGGTCCAGCCTACCACGGCCTTGGGCTCGGGGCGTCTGACGCCGCACTCGGGGCAGAACTTACCGGTTGCCTTGCTGCCACAGCTCGGACAGGTCCAGGAATTCGGATCCGCCGCGGGAGCCGCTGCCTGCTGATTGGCGCCCATCTGATACAGGTTCTGCGCGTTGATGCCGCCGGTCTGCATGGCCATATTCATGCCCATGAAGCCCATGGCTGCGCCGCCGGCATTTCCGGCTGCCGTCTGCATGGCGGAAGCCTGTGCGCCGACCATGTGCGCAGCTGCCATCGTGGGATCGCGGAAGGCAGCGTTCTTCTGCATTTCCTTGATCATCTTCTCGTCTTCTTCGCTGGCCTTCACGGAGTTCACGCCAACGGAGACGATCTCGATCCCGCGCAGATCCTTCCACTTCGCGGAAAGGACTTCATTTAACGCGTCCGCCAGCTCCACCGTATGGCCGGGGATGGCAGAATACCGGATGCCCAGCTCGGAGATGCGGGCGAAGGCCGGCTGCAGAGCGGTTAAAAGCTCGGACTTCATCTGGCTGTCCAGCTGATCCCGGGTGTAATCTTTCGTCACGTTGCCGCAGATGTTCGTGTAGAACAGCAGCGGGTTCGTGATGCGGTAGCTGTACTCGCCGAAGCAGCGGAGGGAAATATCCACATCCAGGTTGGCGTTTTTGTCCACCACGCGGAACGGAACCGGCGATGCGGTGCCGTACTTGTTACCCGTGATCTCCTTGGTGTTGAAGTAGTAAACGCGCTGATCGTTCGCCACTTCGCCGCCGAAGGTGAAGCGCTTTCCGATCTGCTTGAAGACATTTAAAATGCCCTCACCCAGCTTGCCCGCGAAAATGCTGGGCTCGGTGGACGCATCATACACAAATTCGCCGGGCTCCGCGCAGACTTCCACGACCTTGCCCTGCTCTACGATCAGCATACACTGGCCGTCGGCTACCGCGATCACGGAGCCGGAGCTGATGATGTTGTCGCTTCCGGAAGTGTTGGAAGAACGTCCGGATACTTTCTTTTTTCCCTTGACAGCCAATACATCCGGCTTTAACGCTTCACAATAAAAATACTCTTTCCACTGGTCGGCAAGCACGCCGCCGGCGGCTCCCAGTGCAGCACTGATTAATCCCATTTTCAAATCCTCCTTACGGTTGCCGCCCCACGCTTCTTTCAAACTTCTGCAAAAAACTCCATTTTGCCATAAAACAGGGCGATTGACTTAAAACCAGCGCGCCAAAAGCGGCCCGCCGGCCTCTTACCGAAACCATTATAAACGGTATCCGCGATTTTTTCCACCTAAACGTGAAAAAAGATGAAGCCCCGAACAGAGTTTCCTATGTCCGAGGCTTTCTGATCTGATGATTATTCGATTTCGCTGTCCGCAGGGACATTCTCTTTCGCGTCCTTTTCCGCCTTCTTCTCCAGACGGTTCATCAGGATCGGGGAAAGAATTCCCAGAATACACAGCACGATCAGCACCCATGAGACCGCGCTGGAAAACAGGATTCGCGGGTCGCCCTGCGAAATCCGGAGCGCGTTTCGAAGGCCTTTTTCTCCGATCGGCCCCAGAATCAGGGCCAGCACCACGGCAGCCGTGTTTAAGTCAAAGCGACGCATCAGATAGCCGATGATACCAAAGGACAGCATGACGATGATGTCCATGATATTCTTGTGGATCGCGTAGGACCCCACAAAACAGAGCACCGTGACCACCGGGATCAGGATGGCGTCGGACAGGCGCGAAATCTGCGCAAAGCCGCGGCAGCCAAGAAGGCCGATGCCCAGCATGAAAAACTGCACCAGCACAAATCCCGCAAAGAACGTGTACGTCATCGGCGCGTTCTGCGCGTTAAAGAGCTGTGGGCCCGGGCTGAGTCCCTGGATGATCAGGCCGCCCATTAAGACGGCGGTAACCGATTCGCCCGGGATGCCAAGGGTTAAGGTCGGGATGAGCGATCCGCCGGTAACCGCGTTGTTGGCCGCCTCGGAGCCGGCCACGCCCTCGATGGAGCCGTGCCCGTACTGCTCTTTGTGCTTGGAGAACTGACGGGAGGTGTTGTAGCCCAGGAAGCAGGCGATGGATGCGCCGGCACCGGGCAGGATGCCGATCAGGTTGCCGATGATCCAGGACCGGAGAATGGTCGGCCGGATGAGCCGGCGCTCTTCCCTGGTCAGGCTCATCTTATCCGTAACTTTCGCAGCCTTCGCACGTTCCTTGATCTTCGCCTCCGCCAGGATGAACACCTGAGACATGGAGAACAGACCGATCAGCGCGCAGGTAGTGTTGATGCCTTCGGCAAAGTAGCTGCTCAGCATGAAGCGCTTGGTTCCGGACACCGGATCCAGGCCGATGGTGGACAACAAAAGTCCCAGTGCGCCGGACATCAGGCCCTTTACAATAGACTTACTGGACACACCCGCGATAATCGTCAGGCCGAAAATGCTCAGCCAGAAATACTCCGCAGACTGAAACTTCAGCGTCAGCTGGGCTAAAAGCGGCGCGAAGAAATACAGCGAGATACAGCTTAACAGTCCGCCCCAGAAGGAGCTGTAGCAGGCAGTAAAGAGAGCCTTACCGGCCTGCCCGTTTAAGGTCATCTGATACCCCTCGATGGCCGTGGCGGCGGAAGCCGGCGTGCCGGGCGTGTGGATCAGAATGGCGGAAATGGAGCCGCCGAAGATGGCACCGCAGTAAATGGCACCCAGGACGATCAGGCCCGTGTCCGCGCTCATCGTAAAGGTGAGCGGCAGCATCAGCGCCACGCCCATGGCGGCGGATAAACCGGGAAGACAGCCGATCATGATACCTAAGGCTGTGCCGCCGATCATCATCAGAAGGTTAATCGGGGAAAGGGCGGATATAAACCCCTGTCCCATGACAGATAAGGTTTCTAACATCGTATTTTCCCCCTTTTAAAACAGCAGTCCGGCGGGCAGCCTCACCTGCAGGAAACGGGTGAAAGCCACATACACCAGAAGAAGAACGGCAACTGTGGAGATGGCAACCGGAATCGGTTTCACCTTCAGAAAGAGAAGGGTCGCCACCATAAACACGGCCGATGAAACATAAAATCCAATGAAATGGACGCCCAGCAGATACAGGATCGTCAAAGCCAGGCAGCCGAAAAACTGAAGCGGCTGAAAGTCCTTGAACTCTCCGTTGCTGTTTACTGTCCCGTATTTTTTTGCCCGGAACACCATTTGAAGCAGATACAGGGTGGTCAGCCCAAACAGTATGGCAATGATAAATGTGGGATACGTCTGGCTCTCGGCGCTCAGCTTCTGCGTCTGCACATAAAAAAACGCGCAGATGGCATAGAAGACTGCCACGACGCCGATATCGGTTTTCACCATCTTCAACTTTGTATTCCTCCTGCTCGTATTTCAGGAAGAAAGGACAGGTTTTTCCTGCCCTTCCTTCTCATCAGTTCCTAATAAAGGCCTCAGGATTAATACCAGAACCCGCTTGCCAGACCCTCGGTGAACGCCTGCTGCTGCTCGATTAAGGCAGCGGTGTCAGCCGCATTCTTATAATCGGTCGCGAAAGAGGCAGCCGCTTCCAGGTACTCCGGATCTTCCATCGTCTTCTTGAAAGCTTCCTCGTAGAAAGCGATCACTTCGTCGCTTACACCGGCAGGAGCGCAGATGCAGCGGGAAGATCCCAGCCAGTCCTCATAGTAGCCAAGCTCGCCCAGCGTGGGAACATCGGGCATCTCCGCCAGACGCTCCTTCGCGAAAACGCCAAGAACCTTGACTGATTCGGCCATGGCGCTGATGTCTGCCACCTTCACCACGCAGAAGTCCGCTTCCTTGCCAAGCAGGGAAGTCAGCTCCTCGCTGGTGTTGCCCTTCGGAACATCGATGTACTTGAAGCCGGCAGAATTTGCAAACGCCTGCGCACCGATGTGGTTGGAAGCCTGCGCGCCGTTTGTGGAAGCGATCAGCTTGCCATCATTGGCTTTTCCATAGGCTACCAGCTCTTCCAGCGTCGTAAAACGGGTCTCGTCCGCCCGGACAACCACGATGGAGGTCTCCGTGACATGGTTGCAGATGGGAGCGAAGCTGTCCGTCTTGTACGTGCCCAGTTCCTTCACGATGGAGCTGTTGAAGTTCGGCAGGTTGATGAAGCCGATGGTCATGCCATCCGCCTTCGAATCCGCCAGCTTGGACCAACCCATGGAACCGGAACCGCCGTCCACGTTGTCAATGACGATCGTCTGGCCGATGTACTTCTCCGCGTACTTCGCCAGGATACGCGCCGTGTTGTCTGTACCATTGCCGGCCTTGTAGGCGACAATCATCGTGACGGGGCCATTCGGTGCAAAGGGGCCATCTGCCTCCTGCTGGGACGAAGAACCGCCGCCGCAGGCCGCAAGAGCCAGCATCATGCACATCGCCAACAAGAAAGTTACTGCTTTTTTCATTTTTTTCCTCCTACCAGGTGTTTGGGTTTATACGTGCTTTCCTGCGCGCACAGGGGTTTTCATTGTGAAATACCACCAAGGAAATTATAGTATGAGACAGTGTTTCCGTCAAGATGTCTTTCACTTCAATTCAGAGGGTTTACACAAAAATGGGCTGCCGCCGAAATTCACATAGCAAAAATGACGCCAGGAAATTCTGATTGGCAGAGTTTCCTGACGCCATTTAAATAGTGTGACTATGTGTGACAGCCTGTTTTTCTACTTTTCTTCCACCTTCGCTCTTCCTCTTCCGGACATGCCCCAGGTATCGTAATGGTTGCTGCTGATATACACGCTTTCCATCACATAATCGCCCGGTGTCACGCAGGATACCGTAAAGTGAACCGGCGTAAACAAACCGGAGTGATTTCCGGAGCCATCGTAGATGACAAAGCGCAGGCGCTGGCCTTCGCGGGACACTAAGTACCAGTGGTTGCCGGTCCACTCATCCGGCGTGTAGCGCGTAAAGCGCATGCCGGAAGGGATGACAACATCCAGCACCATGGTGCTGCAGCCGATGGACGGATCCAGCGTTCCGATGGAAGGCGTGACTGTGATCACGGCCTCATCGCCCGGCTTGTAGCTTTCCCTGTCAAAGGAAACCGTGGCGGTCAGCTTCTGGCTGTCCGCGTTTTCCATCGCTTCGGCCAGGCTGGTGATGTAGAAAATGGTCACGTACGGATCGCCGGAGACGGCGGTCAGATTCAGCTCCGAAAGGGCCTTCTTCTGCAGGTTCAGGTAGATTCTGCGTCCGCCTTTCAGTTCCTCTGTGACAGTCTTGCCGTCAAGCACGTAGCTCACCGTGCAGGGCGGCACATCCTTCAGCTCGCAGTTCTTTAAGAACAGGATCTGCTCTAACGGATAGATGTTTCTGTCCGAAGGCTTCTCTAAGAGATACAGTGCCAGGCCGCGGGCTTCTTCCTTGTGAAGGAGCGAGGCCATGATGAGCGCGGCAGCGGTGTCGTCCTGCACCGTCGTTTTCTCATCGACGTTCAGGAAATACACCACCTGGCCCGAGACAGCCTCGGAGCTCTTCAGATACGGCTTCACATACGTTTCATACGCTTTTTCCGCCTCCTCGGTCCGACCGGCGCTAAAGAGGGCCGCCATCAGGTAGATCCGGTCGCGGAACGCCAGGCCTTCCTCATTGACAAGCACCGCCGGATCATTGGTAAACGCTTCCTTGGCAAGCGCCTGGAAGAGATACGCCGCATACGGGCTCCCCGTGTACAGGCTCTGTAAATCCTGACGGATGTCGGTGGGCTGGATCTTGCGCACCACACCGCTCCCCAGTATCTCCGGAGCAGCCAGATACGCCAGCGCGGAAATCTCCGCGTTGTTCTTCGCGTAGGCGAACAGCGGGAAGATGTAGCGCAGATCGGAGATGTCGTCCTCTTCCAGCATTTTCTCAAAATACTCGGAGCCGTTCTTCGCCAGCACCGTCATCGCGTAATGCGCGCCAATTCGTTCGTCCGCGCGGATGCCCTTCGAGCAAAGCAGGCTCGACAAGACTGCGTTGTAAACAAACGCGTTCTTATCGTACACCATCACCTCCACCGGATAGCGCAGGGGATGGATTTCCGGCAGCTCTGCCACCGGTACGGTCAGAGATGCGTAGGCCTGCAGGCCGCTTCGCACGACCTCAAAAGGATATTCGGATACATCGGTATATTCACCGCAGATGCCTTTGATCCGGACCACATAGGAGCCTTCCTTGAGGCCGTCGATCGTCACCCAGGTGTAATCCCGCAGCGTCTCGCCCTTCGCGGTTCCGGAATACAGAACCTCATCCGAATCCTGGGCGCGCACGGAAACTTCGTACTCGCAGCCCACCGTGTCTTCCACGGTTCCGGCAGAGCGCAGGCCGATCGCGAAGGTATCGCCCTCCAGCATGATGTCGTTAATCACCGGCACCGTGTAGTAAGGGCTGGTGCAGATGATATCCTTCGTGGCACTTCCCGCCCAGACATCCTCTGTCACGGCGATCGCGGAAAGCCGCCACGAGGTCATGTTATCGGGAAGGACAAGCGTGAAGGACGCGGTTCCATCCGCCTCTGTCTGGGCCATCGCAAAGTACGCGGAATCCTTAAACTCGGAGCGCACATGCTCCTCCGTGTTCATGCCGTTCGCCCTGCGGCCCGTATCCGGGATGGATTCGGCTTCCTCGGCAACTGCCATTTCGTTGGTATACTTGGAGCCTCCCGCTCTGTCTTCCGAAGCCGACAGCGTATTGCGCGACGAGTAGCTGGAACAGGAGACGTCAAACGGAGCGTACAGCTTCTCTAACACCCGGATTTCCTGATCCGCGAGGGCGAAAACAGCCTCATCCACCACGCCGAGCGCCACGCGCGTTCCGGTCGGGACAACTTCGCCTGTATCAGCCCGAAGTGCCTGGACTTTTACGGTGATGACCTCGCCGGGCTCGTACACTTCCTTCTCTCCCGAAATCGTCAGGGACAGGTTACGGGTCTTGTAGTCAAAGCGCATGGGCGTCGTCACAAGCGGCCAGGTGTTTCTTCCGTCAAAGTAGGCGCCCGCCATCAGATAGTTGGGGAGCAGATCCTCGGAAAACTCCACGCTGCGCTCAACGTCTGTTCCAATCTGCACATTCGTAAAGCCCTTCTGCGCCACGGCAGATAAAAGCTCCGCGCCTTCCGGCATCTTAAACTCTTCTTCGTTTAACACCAGCACAAACTCGGCCGGCGCGCTTTCCGAGAAAGAACCCTGGGGGCTGCGATACCGTCTCCACGCGAAGAGTTCCTCTGTTTCCTCCTCTTCTGTCAGCGACTTTAAGCGGTACACCGTCTCCTGGCTCGGACTCAAAAAGCGGTTTAACGACCGATACACCAGGCTTGCAGAGGTGGTGACATTCCGCTCCGCGCTATCTTTTACCGTCAGCTTGATGTAATAACACGCCGGCGTTTCCTCGTCCTGCTCATAGTGATACGTAAAGGTTCCCTCGCCGTCCACAGTATTGATGACGCAGGTCTCCACGACATCCTCGTGGTAATCGTAATGATACGCCTCATACGACTTCTTGTAGATGTAGTCGTAGCGCATGCCGTCCGAGATCTTTTCGTACCAGCACTTGTACACGGTGCCTTCTACAGGAAGGGAAAGACCCTCGCCCTTCAGGTTCTCCGTGTCAAACAGGTCAGTCTCGCTCTCGATCCGGGAGGTATCGATGGCATAGGTATGAATCTTTAAGGTTTCATTTTCCGCGTCGTTCTCCGTCGTCAGCATCACGTCGCGGGGGATGATGCAGATGTTCCGGTCAATGTACAGCTTCTCGTCCTCGATGTCCGCGCTTTCATAGCGGATCGTCACCGTCTGCGGATACCAGCTGTCATCAAACGAATCCGCGTTTAGCGCCACATGATCCTGCATGTGTCCGTCCTTGTCGGCGGTCAGCGTCTCGCCGGACCCGGTCAGTCCGCGGCCGCTCCACTCCTCGATCATGTGAAGGCCCACAGCGGGCGTCTCGTCAAAGTAATGGACAGAAAGATCCACCACGGCTTCCTGATCGCGGTCCTTTCCCAGCACGTACACCGGCTTGTCCACGGAGGAATCCGTCTTGTAGACCGGCTTGATGTACTCTTCAATGCGAAAACTTTCCGACGAAACCAGGCTGTTTCCGTCTTCATCCTGCACACTTAAGCTGGCCCAGTAGACCGCCTGCTGGTCCTCAAAGGAAATCATACCGGTAAAGCAGCCCTGCGCATCCGGGAAAACCTCCGTCTGCGCGATCGCGTCCATGCTCCACCAGCCTTGATTTAACCCCACCTTGACCGACTTCGGAACAGGAGTTTCGGGATCTCTGGGTTTTACCACGCCAAAGAAGCGGATTTCATCCGTCGTCTGATAAATCTGACGGTCCGTATAGAGATAGGTATAATACTTTTCGTTGGCGTTTTCCGTCCCCAGGAAGTTATAGCCATAGGTCAGTGTTTCGCCGTAAATCGCCTCCAGGAAGCGATGCCCGTCCGCCTGAATGTCCACCAGGCAGAATTCGCTGGGGAACTTCTCCGTCACGCCGGCGATCACGGAATTCCGATATGCTGCCTGTTTCTCACGATCCTGCGCAAGAAGCGCGCTGCCGTCTTCCCCCGTGGTCCCGGTGAGGTACTTCCAGGATGTGGTTAAGTTCACCTGCGCATTTGCCACTTTCTCACCCGTGGCGCCGTTGTGGAGCCAGGCCAGCACGTTGTCGCCGGATGCCATTGCAAACGCAGAGAGCGCAGTCGACTGAATCAGCACATACTTGGTGATGGTCACATCCTGATGCGGGGTCGTCACCACAAAATCCACCTTGGCGAGGTACCGCCCCTCCGCGAGTGCCTCCGGGAAGGACAGGACAAACTGGCGCTGCCACCACCAGTAGTTCATGCCAGAAACCTCTTCCGCCTTCACGGTAAACGCGGTTTCCTCGTGCACGCCGCGCCCCATGGACGGGTCTTCTTCCTTCTTTCTCCAGTAGGAATCGGTTCTGTTCAGCTTCTTGAACAGGGCCCGCAGGAAATCCTCATCCGTATCAAACCGATACAGCGTGATCTGTGCTTCCGGCTGGTTTTCGCCAAAGTACTCCATGAGATTCGGGTCGACCATCAAAAAGAAGGCCGGCGTCTCATTCGTGAGCGCATTGACCAGCGTTCCCTGTCCGGGAACGGCGAGCGACATGCCCACATCCAGTTTGGACAGATCCTCGCTGGCGGTGATGAAGGAAAATGTCACGTCTTCCTGTAACACCCTGCCATGCCCGTCCGTCAGGCCTTTTTTCACGGTTACCGTATACTGGGTCTCCGGCTCATACTTCCCGTACGGGGCGAGCACCAGCGTGCGCGCATCCGCGCCGGCTGTCACATAATACTGGATCTCCGGGGAAATCGTGACCGCATCCGCCAGCGCGGTTCCGGACACCATTTCGCTGTTAAAGGTAATTTCCAGGCCGGAGGAAGGCAGCACATCCTGCCCGCCGTTGACCGGGAAGGTTTCCAGCACCTCCAGCGGTTCCTCCTGCGCATTTGCCTTAATCTGTGACACTCCCGGCCATACCGCCAGAAGGCCCAGCATACCCGCAAGCGCCAACGCGATACGCCGCAGCCAGACGGGTTTTGTTCTGTAGCTATTCATACCTGTCCTCCTTTTTCCGTGTTTCTCTTTCCTTATCCAAGTATTCTTATTGCCTCTGCATCCATCCGTTTGATCTGAAATTTTCCTGCAAGGGTGAGGCTTTCACACCATAAGACAGGAAACAAGGCCGCCGGTCACACAAGTTGAAAAAAGAATAGGGACAGCGCACAAAATCCAGATATAAAACGGCGTCAGGATATTTCTAATTAGCAGAGTTATATCGTTTGCAGTCTTAAGAACCTGCGGCCAGAACCGCATAAGGTTCAAAGAATTTGCAAAGAACAGAGCAAAAATCGACAATGTCGTTTCACTATAAGGCTTGTCGATTTTTGCTCTAAAGCAAATTCTTTTCACCAAGCGGTTCTAATGGCCTTGGTACATGACTGCAAACGATATAACTCTGCCTATTAGAATTTCCTGACGCCATATAAGTATCCAGATTTGTGCGCCGGCCCCATTCTTTTTTAGCTGAGCACGACCAGCAGGCTTCCTACCAGCGCCAGCGCGATCACGGCCAACCAGGTGCCGATTACGGCAGCGGATAAACCTTCTCCTGTTTCGCCGCCAGCTTCGGCTGCCGCGGGGTCTTCAGCCTCCGCAGGGTCTTGGGTCTGCGTATTCTCCTCCGTTTCCTCAACCGGCGGTTCCTCCACGGCCGCTCCCACCACGTTCTCCGGCTCGGAGGCGCCGGAAAGGATCTCCCCGTTTCCTGCGTAAAGTACTGTCTCGCCTACCGTCGTGTAGAAGAACCCTTCCACCTGCTGCGGGACGATTGCCAGTTTCTTGCCCGGCTGCAGCGTAAATTTCAGGAATGTCTGCATCGACGTGCCCGCCGGCAGCGTGAAGGTCAGGTAGTGTGCCACCTCATCCTCATGTTCGCCCAGCTGCGCTTCGCTCCCGTTCGAAAGGAACACCATTCTCGCTTTTAACAGCGTGGGATCGGTGGCCGATGTGGTCGCCTCCATGTCTTCGATCGACACCGGAGCGATCAGGAAATAGTGCCCCTGGCCATCGCCTTCGCCATCGTATAAGTTGATCCGGAACAAAACATCCTTGGCGCTGTCGTTAAACGCCTGCATCATGAGGCCGTCATCCTGCGAATAAAAGCCGACACGCACCGGGGCTTTTTCTTCTTCCGCTAAGACTGTTATAACAGAATCTGCTGCATAAAAACCATTTCCCAATAAAAACATGACGGCATATAATAAATATAGTGCCATTCTAACTGTTCCAATTTTACTTGACTTCATATTATTCTCCTCCCTTTTTTATGCTTTTCCAGTTTCGTTGCACCTTTATCATACCATATCCTCCGCAATCTGTCTCGCATGAATTTTCCCGTTTAAAGCAAAAACAGAGCTCAATTGGATATCTAAATCCAACTAAGCCCTGTTCATGCCTTTAACTATTCAGCATCTGAGCAGATACTCATGTTCTATGCTTCTACTATTTTTAGTCTTTCCGGACGGCAAAGGACCCCCAGATTCCCAGTACCGCAACCACAATGCAGTCAAATACGATCACTAGAATCATCCAGATTTCCATTTTGTATCCTATAATATCTATATTGACCGAATTGCTGTTGGCAACCGCATACAGAATATTGTGAGCAGCCTTACGCAGTACATACACATCTTCCTTATTCGTTGCGCTTGCATCCGTCCAGCGCTCCGGTTCGGTGGAGGTCAGGATCAGATCGTTTCCGGCATAGACAGCCTGTCTGGCGGGCATCAGCTTCCCATCGGTAATATAGTCGCTGATCACTACGCCGGAAAAGCCCCACTCTCCCCGCAGGATGGTGGTCAGCAGACGATAGTCGCCGCCCGCCCAGCGTGTTCCCACGCGGTTGAACGAAGACATGATGCCCGTCGTTCTCATAAAGGAACGGTTCTTTACACGGCCGTTTTCCATGTCCTCCATGGCTTTTTCGGAATACTGCGGATCATCTTTTCCTTTCACCGCAATCTCAAAGGGCTTCAGGTAAATTTCACGCAGGGCCTGCTCGGTGCAGTACGTGGCAACACCTGCGCGGTTGGTTTCCTGATCGTTTAACGCAAAGTGCTTCAGATCCGTATAGACGCCCTTGCTGGCCGCGCCGTTCACCACGTTCACCGCCATTTTTCCTGAAAGGATGGGATCTTCGGAATAATATTCATAGTTTCTGCCCGAGAACGGCGAACGGTGGATGTTCACGGCAGGCGCATACCAGCCTGTGTAAGGCAGATGGTTTCCGCTTTCGTCTCCGTACAGGCCCGTTTCTCCGACGATCTGTCCCATCCGGTAAGCCAGATCCTTATTCCAGGTGGAGGCAATCACGATCTCGCAGGCAAAGCTGGGGTTATCCTGATAATGCGAGGAAAGGCCGGGCATAAAGTTCACAAAGCCCACGGGACCATCCGAATCGTTGGTCAGGTTCTTGCCGATCGACAGGATCGGTTCCGTCTGGAACGCGCCGTAGTTGACAAGGTCCCGCATCTCATCAAAGGTCAGCTGATCAAGGAGCGCTTCCCATTTGCCCTCTGCGTCGTCATATTCCTTGCCGTTTAAGTCTCTTAACACAAGATCTTTGTCAGCGCCAAGGGTGATGGCGGTTTTTTCCGCAGCGGCAGAAGCCTCGGTGTTGTTATCGCTTCTGTCCGAGAGTGCTTCCTTCTCCCCGTCCAGATACGCCCTTTCGGCTGCGGTTCCTGCCGCAGGGAAGGTTCCGGCAAAATCCACCCGGGACATGCCCTTACGCTCGTATTCCACATCCTGGTATTCGAACACCACCGTGGAAAGGCGATAGTCGGTGCTGAGGAATTTTCCTTTGTCGCTTTCCGGCATGGTATCCTCGGTGTACAGATTTCTCACGACGACTCCCGTATCCGGATCCGTGTCGAAAAGAACCGTCTCGCTCAGCGAAACACTCTCTCTGGCATAGACGTTGTCCTCCTCGTCCACATGGGAGTTTTTCCCCAGATAGAAGATATACTGGCTGACATCGTTGCCTTGTACGTCTACCCCTCCCTCCGTCTCATAGCCAACATGCCCGTTTCCGTTTGCGTCATTGTAGTCGTAGGAAGCAAGATCATACAGATCCACGTGGAAGGTGATGGGTGTTTCCGTCTTCTCACCAGGCGCAAGGAGTCCGGTCTTGGCGTAATCCACCAGCTGCACCCGGGATTTTTCAATTCCGCCGTAGGTATAAGGAAGCGTCACATACAGCTGAACCACGTCCTTCCCGGCCGTTTTACCGATATTTTCTACGGTTACGGAGAAATCCCAGCCGGATGTTTTGCCATCCTTCTGCGTTTCCGTGACGCTCATTTCCTGCCGGAAATCGGTGTAGGAAAGCCCGTATCCAAACGGATAAATCACGTTTTCCGCGTACCAGTCCGGGTTGCCGTTCTGCACGTTTTCTTCAAAAGCGCGTGTTTCATAGTATCGATATCCTACATACACGCCCTCTTCATAGGCGACCATGTAATCCGTGGTATCTTTTCCGCTTTCGGTGAAAGCAGCGGTTTCGCCCGTCTGGCTGTTGTCTCCAAAATTCTGCCAGGTGGGATCCTTTCTGAAATCACGCGCATAAATGTCTACCGTTTTCCCTGAAGGCGTGATCTCGCCGTTTAACAGGGATCCAATGGCCTCCGCGCCCGAAATGCCCGGGCCTCCGATCCATAAAACAGCATCAATTCGCTTGCTGTAATCCCCGTAGTTATTAAATTCCTCGATAAAATCCATCTGGAAGGACGTCAGGGTATTTAAGAGCACAATGACACGGTCAAACCGGGAAGCAGCCATCTCCAAAAGATCTCGCTCGTTCTGATCCAGCTGCAGATAATGGGCTCCGTCTATCCCGCCGTTTTGGCTCTGCTCACGGGGAAGGTCAAAGCTCTCGCCCCCGATGCGGGAGATCACCACGATGGCCGCGTCGGAATAGTCCCTGAAGCTTCCGATGATATCGGAAGAATAGTTCGCGATCGGTGTTTCACCAATATCCAGTACCTCGCTGGAACTCGTGCTGTCCTTCAGCGTGGTAGCGCTTCTTTTGCCGCCTGCCGCGGCGCTTTCGTAAAAACTTTTCAGCGTGGGATTGTATTCCAGTCCGCCCGCCGTAAGTCCGTCGTAGAGCGTTTTGGCCCCTTCACTTCCCACCGCGCCGGATCCGGAACCGCTGAGCACCAGGTTGACACTGTTATGGCCAAACACGCTGACCTTCATTCCTTTTTCCAGGGGCAGCGCCCTCTGCTCTGCCGCGATCTCCTCGTTGAGAAGCAGAACGGCGCCTTCCTGTTCGATCTTTACATTCAGCTGATTGCCGGCTTCCAGAACCTCTTTCTTGTTCTTATATTCACTGGTATAGATCGCCTGAACTTCCGGATTCTCCACTGGACGTCGCCCGCCTAAAACCGTGTCAAGAATCGAGCGAAACACCGTAGACATCAGGCTGGTTGCAACGATAAGAAGAACCAGAACGACCGCCGAAACCGTGAACCAGACCCTTCCTCTTTTTGAAGTGAATATCACATTGGTTTTCTTCATGGATGCCTCCCTCCTTATCTCTTTCCGTCCAGATTATCATAGACCGGATGCCAGTAAATCTTGCCGCTATCAGCATATTCAAAGCGCACATAGTCGGTCATTGGCGCTACCGAGGTGAGCATGCCGCCAAAGGCATCGTTCTCGTTTCTGGGCGTTAACGTCAGGGTGTGCTTTCCGGCTGAAAGAGACAGTCCGCTCATGAGTTTGTACTCATGGAAGCCGCTCTTATACTGGCCGCTTCCCTCGTCTTCGCCTCCGACTTTCGCAGGCGTATAGTCGAGCGCCTCGCCGTCCAAAGCCACCTCATAGGCGTTCTCACCGTCCGGTCCGAAGGTCATATAATTCTCTTCTCCCGACTCGCCGGCCAGTTCCACCGCCCAGTTCGCGTACAGCGATACATTCGAAAGGTCTTCCGTCACGTAAAATTCAAATGTCAGGCCCTCATTTTCCACATATTGATAGGAAACATAATAGCCGTTTCTTTCCCGCCGTTATGGCCTGCTCTCTGAGAGTTGAGCGGATACTCGTCCACGTCCACGCCGGATACGTCGCTGATTAAAATACAGGTGCTTCCCGTGACGCCGCCGGAGTACCCGGGATACATCATCGTGGGATCGAAATCCACATACTCAATCTGCAGCTTATCCGTATAGAGCTCTTCGCTCTTCCAATGAGCGTAGTAGACAAAATTGCCGGCATCCGGCGCATAAGGGAACGAAATCATCTCCCCGTTACTGCCGGCTGCGTTAAACCATCCGTCAAAGGTATAGCCGTCTCTTACAGGATCTTCCGGTGCTTCTACCGTGTCCCCATAATAGAAATTCTTATTCTCATAGACCGCGGCGCTGTTTCCCGCATTCTCCGGGTTATCGTAATAATTATACCGGAAAGATGCAAGGTACTGAGCTTTCTCCCAGACTGCGTAGAGCGTCATGTTTGCCGTTGGCTTAAAAGGGAAGCTGCCGATCGGAATGATATCACTGTCGGAAGGTGAAGCATTCTGTTTTTCCGAGTAACCGATCAGCGTATATCCTTTATACTGTGCCTTATTGGCATTGGACTTGCTGATGCTCTTCCCTTCTTCAATTTCATATTCGGCAGACTTATCTGTTCCGTTGTTATAATGGAGAGTCACGGAATAGACCGGAATGGTATCCTCACGCCAGGCAGCATAAAGCGTCGTGTCTTTTTTGATGGGCGTTGCAAAATCATAGGCGGATCCACCGGCTTCCGTCGCCGCCCAGTACAGGAATACATAGCCCTCCCTGACCGGATCAGACGCCGGCGCTTCGGCTGCATCCCCGTACAACACTTCCGCCGTTTCAAAAGTACCTGCATCCCCATAATTGTTCTCGTAGAGAACCGTATAAGAGCCTATGTTCCAATGTGCATAGAGGGTCATATCTTCCGCAACCGCGCAGGAAGCCAGATCAATCTTCTCTCCGCCTTCCGGGGCTGTATACCAGCCGTCAAACTCATAGCCTGTGCGCACAGGATTGCCTTTAGCCTTGACTACGCCATCGGCTTTATTTACATAAATGTGGTCGTTTACCGAAACGCCATCATGAAAATTCAAGGTAATATTGTATTCTTCGTACTCGTTGTCTGCCTTATTTTCACGCTCTTCTGAAGATCCGGAGCATGCCGCCAGGGCAACGCAGGCAAGAGCTGCCACCGCCAGCAAAACAACGAGTATTCTATTTTTCATTCTTTCCTTCATGCAGGTCAACTCCCTTTGTGCAACAATGCGACAGCGCCGCATCGGGATTATTATACCGGCCCAGGTTCCAGGCGCTGAATAGTTGTGTGCAACTATTCGAATAGGGGGATGAAACTCCCCCTATCCGCTTTTCTCGTGAAGTGGCGCGACGTGCCGGCCCTGTGAAATCACCCACACCGGCACGCCGCTGATTTCTCTAACGCTGAGTTACCTAAAAATCTAATATTTTACTCAGCTGCCGCCGTCTCAGCGGGCTTCTCTCCCTCAATCACGAAAGGTGCGTTCTGCGACAGATGGATCCAGTTCAGATACGTTTCTGCACCCTCAGCATCCTTTGCCTGTACGGTTACGGTATAGTTGCCTTCTCCCGCTTCCGCTTCGATCTTACCGGTAATCGTGTTGGCCTCCGCATCAAAGGTCAGTCCTGCGGGAAGTCCTTCCACGGTAACGGTATAGCCGTCGCCTAAGAACATATCGATAGCAGCCGTGTTGACAACGTTCTCGATCGTGATCTCATCGCCGTTCTTGCCCTGGATCGCGGCGGGCGTCAGCATGTTCAGCGTGAAGCCGTTTCTCATCGCGTTGCCGTTGGCCGTGACGTACATGATTCTCATGGCAGTTGTACGCACCCAGTACCACTGCGTCGGGCTCTCGGTATCTTCCGCAGCCGCTTCAGCAGAACCCTTGATCAGGACGCTGCCCTTGCCATCGCGCAGGCTTGCATCCCAGATACCCATGTCCGCATTCGGAATGCCATTCTTGTAATCCTCGTTGACATTGCCAAGAGGAGTGTTGTGGCCGCGGGCCAGGATGGAAGCGGACCACATGGAAGCATCGCCGTAGGAAGACTCTCTCTGATGCATATCGGTCTGAGAGAAGCCATCGAAGCCCCATTCGTTCTCGTAGAGCTGGATCGCTGTCGCGTAAGCGGACGAAGAAGCAAGACCGATGGAGTTGAAGGCGGACATAAAGCCGTTGCAGTTGCCAAGTTTCACGGTTAATTCGAAGGACTTCGCATAAATATCGCGGAAGGCCTGCTCGGTGACAAAGGTGGAGGTACCAAAACGGTTGGTTTCCTGATCGTTCATGATGGCGTGCTTCGCCGTTACGTGAACGCCCTTGTCTACAGCGCCCTTGATGACCATGGCTGCGATGATACCGCCCTGAACGCCATCCTGCGAGAAGTACTCAAAGTTACGGCCGGCCAGCGGATTGCGATGATTGTCAAGAGCCGGTCCGTACCAGCCGTTGTCCATACCCTTATTGGCGCGCTCCTGCCACATGGACTCATCGCCAAAGCGCAGGCCTTGCTCATAGGCAAGTTCAGCATTCCAGGTGGAGGCTACAACCACGGGGCAAGCCCATGCCATACCCTTATCGATCTGGGAAGGGCCGTTCGGATAGTAAACCAGCGGTTTGCCGACGGAGTCGATAGCCGCCATGCTGTGCGTGTTGTCATTGCCGATGAAGAGAAGCATCTCGGTATAGGTAAGCTGATTCATGAACTCCGTCCAGAGCGGGTTCTCGCTGCCGTCTTCCAGATACATCGGCTCGCCAAGGAGGGTGTACAGCTGGATGCGATCCTCGCCGATCTCGGTGGCCTGCGTCCATTCAGCCGGGATATCATCGTAACTTCTCAACCAGACGTTCTCATAGTCCGTTTCGACGTCAACCGTCAGACGGTTGTCGGTGTCGCCCCAGGGATCATCCTTTGTGCCTTCCTGGGAATGTCTTGCGTTGATCGCGGCCTCGGTGAAGTTGTTGTCTTCGTAAAGCAGCCAGGAAAGCTTCTTCAGCTGTTCTGCCGCCGCTTCCTTGGCATCCTCGTCCTCACCCATGATGTCATGAGAGGCCTTCGCAAAATCCAGAATACTTAAGTTGGTGGAATCCTCGTCGGTTGTTCCGCGGGTCATATAATGGTTTTCGCCACTGACCGTCCAGTTGGAGGATAAGGTGTTGTAAAGCTCCCAGGCGTTGTCCTTCTGGGAATAGATGTTGTTGGGCGTATTTTCGTCGTCGTCTTCCTCGTAGTCAAAGGCATTCTCCGCGATCAGTTCCGCAGAATCTGCAACCACGTGAGAATCATACCGGACGGAAAGAATATAGCTGCCTGCTTCCAGCTCATAACCACAATGTCCGTTTTCATTCGCATCGTTGTAGTCGAAAGAAGCCAGATCCTTTACCTCGATTTCAATCTCAACGTCTTCGTTCATTCCGGGCGCCAGTTCACCTGTTTTTCCAAAGCCTACCAGATCGATCGCAGCCTTTTCAATACCATCCGTCGTATAAGGCTTGGAAACATACAGCTGAACCACTTCTTTTCCGGGGACGCTGCCGGTATTGGCCACGGTAACCGTCACTTTCAACTTGCCTTCCGGATCGCTTAAGTCGCCTTCGACAGCTTTGATCTTCTGGTCAAAGGTGGTGTAGCTTAAACCGTAACCGAAAGGATAGGTAAGCACTTCCTCGATCCAGGCATCGCCCTCTTCGCCAAGTGCCTCATACACAGTCTCTACGTAGCGGTATCCCAGATAGATGCCTTCCGCATAGTCAATGGCGAAGTCGTTCTTGTTGGTTGTGATCGAAGCCGCCGGATCCAGGTACATGGCAATGGTCTTGGTCTCGGCGATCTCCGTAGAGCCTTCGATCGTGTTCTGTGCCTGGGCATAGTTTCCGAAGTTGTACCAGGTGGGATCGTACTCAAACTTGCTGAACCATTCGTCTACAAGCTTTCCGGAAGGGTTGATCTTTCCGGTTAACACATCGCCAATCACTTCGAAGCCATTCCAACCAGGCTGGCCAATCCAGTAGATAGCGGTAATCTCGTCATCCTTCTGCAGATCGCCGACTTCCATAGCATTCGGGCTGTTCAGGATAATAACAACCTTGTCAAAGTGCTTCTTCGCGTAAGCAACCATGGCTCTTTCGTTGTCGTTCAGCTCAAGGACATGGTCCGTGATGTCACTGTGACCCTGGCCTACATTATAGGCACCGTTGTCTCTGCCTTCCTGACCGCTTCTGGCGAAAACAAGGACGGCGTTGTTGTATTCTTCATAGGTGCTTTCTGCCGCTGCAAGCGTTCCCTCGGCGGCATCTTTATACATGACACCGGCATACTCGGCATCGCCGTCTTCCGCTTGCTCCATGTAAACTCCGTCCTCAAAATTCACTTTGCCTAATTCGAGATAGATGTTCTTTACGGCTTCGTTATAGGAAAGGCCGCCTTGCTCCAAGCCTGCGAAAACATCCGCTGGGGTCTGTCTGATGTACTCTTCTCCCACTAAGCCGCTGCCAGGTAATTTGGAAGATCCTGAACCGGCACCACCGTAGGACGGAGAAGTTGAATAACGGCCAAGAACCGTGATCTTATCCTCCTGAGAAAACGGTGCTTTACCCGGCGTGCTGTTTTTCAGCATGACGACGCCTTCGGCCTCGATCTGTTTGTTGAGTTCCGCGGCAGCCTGAATCTCTGCTGCAAAGGACTCATAATCGGTAGTGTACGTTTTTTCTTTGTCCAGGAGATCCTCCATATTGGCGCTTGCGACAAGCGGTGTCACGCATAAGCTTAACGCCATCGTGGAAGCAAATAACCCGGACATTGCCTTGGCGGCAAATCTCTTCTTGGTTTCCATAAAGTCTTCCTCCTTTGGTTTTGTGTCCATGTTTTTCGCGCGCATACATGTATGTTGAGAAGATCCTATCACAGATTCCTTCCGGAGACGAAAATTGGTAAAACCGGTCGTTTTTCTGGTAAACAAGGTCAGGAAGACGCTATCGAGAAGAGGTAATCGAGCAGGGAGGATGTCAATCCACCCTGCCCGCCTGCAGAGGGCCGCCCGCCACCAACAGATGACAGTAACCTTTAGACGGCCTTGTGCAAGAAGCGGGCTGCCAGCCCAACGGCCGGCAGCCCGCTTCTTTGTTCAAGTATGCGTTCATTACGCCCCCAGAAGGAACGCGATATCCAACGTGAAGGCACTGTCGATAACCTTCATTTCCATCTCTCCCCCGTAACGGGAAACAATATACTGGATGCTACGCACGCCAAAGCCGTGATAGTTTTTGTCCTCTTTGGTCGTGACCGGTAGTCCGTCCTCAAAGTCCAGTTCCGAAGAGCAGTAATTATCCTCATGGATAAACAGCATATTTCCGCGGCTGAAAATCCGAAGAGAGATAAATCGCTTTTCTTCCTCCACTTCCTTCAGACTCTCAATTGCGTTATCGATCGCGTTGCCAAACAAGGAATAAATATCGGAATGGGAAAGGAAGGAAAGCTTTTCCCCATCCGCGATGATATTCAGCTGTATTTTATACTTCTGGCAGATCAGGGTTTTCTCGGTCAATATCAGATCCAGCACATCATTCCCCGTCTTCACATGGCTGTCATAAATCGTGACGGCATCCTCCAGCTCCGTGATCGTCCGGTTTCTTTCATCACGGTTGTCTATCCCCTTCAGAAGAGAAATCTGATGCTTGATGTCATGGCATTTCAAATTGATGACTTCCAGATTATCCTTGAACGTTTGCCTCTGCTTTCTTTCCATATAAAGAAGCGATTCCAGCATTTTGTTTTCTCTCGTGATCCAGTTCTGATGACCATAGGCGAATAAAACCGCCAGGCTCAGAATGCAGCAGGAAATGCTATATGCCCTGCAAAGGACACGGGTAATGTATTCACTAGTCGGGGTGACAATATCCACGTGCGTGCTATTGCTGAGCAACACGTTCACGAACAGGGTAATTCCTGCCAGGACAATCATGCGCTCATCTTTTTCCTTTATCTCAACCTGGTTCATCCTCTGCCGCAGAAAGAAGAAATAGAAAAACACGTCCAGCGAAATCATGACCAACGCATGGATCAGACTTGACAGCCAAAACTCACTTAAGGCTTTCCCAGCATAAGTCTTGGACATATAAGACAGAATGGAATAGATGGAATATCCCAGATGTTGCAGATTATACGCACCAATTCCAACGAAGAGAAGCTCTTTCCATCCGACATCAAAGGAAAAACAGATTATCGCCAACGAGGCCGCCCAAGTGAAGGTAATTGGGAAGAAGAAAACAATACTCTGCAAGGCTTTTGCCTGTACAACGCTGGATCCCCAATAGGCCAGGCCGGAGATTACACAGGTGACGGCCAGACCAGAGGCAAAACGCAGGATATAGTTTTTTCGCCTGGGAAACCCAGCGCAAAAAAAGACTTCCGCCGCAATGAGTTCGAATAAAAATCGGAGTCCCAGCCGGGTAACGGTGGTTATATTCATTTTTTATTTCCCCCTTGAAAAGTATTCCAGGCACTCTTTCATGAACGCCTTTTTCTGCGTTCTGCTGATCGGCAGATAAATGTCTTTATTGACACAAACCAGCCCTTCTTTAATCTGGGTAACATAAAACAGATTCACCAGACAGCCATTGATCGGCTTGGCAAAGCCAATGGGGGCAAGTTCCTTTTCATATTCCGTGATCGTCCCGCGGCAGGTAAAATCCCCTTCCTTCGCATGAAACACCAAATAGTTTTTGTCTTTTTCGATATAATAGACCTCAGAAGCCCTTAGCTTATACACTTCGTCATAGTGTGTAACCATAAAGGTTCGTTCGGCTCTTTTTGCAGAAAAGGCAATCGCCTTGTCCAGTTTGGTGCTGAACTGAAAATAATTCACCGGCTTCAACACAAAATCAACGGCGTTTACCTCATAGCCTTTGATCGCGTACTGCGCCATCTGGGTGATGAACACAATCACGACGCTCTGGTCAACATTTCTGACCTCCCTGGCTGTTTCCATGCCATTCGTCCCAGGCATTTCGATATCAAGGAAAACAATATCGAAGTTAGCTTTATACTCGGACAGAAAATCGACACCGCTCCTATAAGGAACGGCTTCGATCGTCTCCCCTTTTTCTTCCATATATCTCCGGATAAAGGATTGCAATGTCTCCAGTTGTTCCGTATCATCATCGACAAGAGCTATTTTAACCATTTCCTTTATCTCCTGTTTGTATTCTGGCGTGCAGTCAGCTCACTCGCGAGTCTTTTCGTGTAACAAACTAAGGAACAATTCCTTAGATGCCGTCAGATATCCGACACCAATCCGCATTCGTGCGCATCAAAAACGGGATGTTTCTTCTCAGATCGCTCTCAATTTCTCCAGAAACTCCTCCGCGTTCCTTGCGATAAAGCGATCAAACGCTTCCACGTCAAACACGCGGACCGGTCCTGGAAAAGGGTGATCCAGTTCCCTCGCCAGCATATCCAGCTCCCCTAACACCCGGTGCATGTGCTTCATCTTCACTTCGTCGATCCCCGGATCAAATCCTTCCTCATAAACCGGAACCCGGATGGGATAGCGGTCAAAGAAGTACTTGTTCATCCGGTTGTAATCCCCGTAGTAGTATTCCACAGAATAGAAATCCTTTATCGGCACGTTTTCCCCCGTCTTCGCCACGTGAACCATCGTGATCTCCGTCGTCTTTTCCGCCTCCTGTCCGTTCGCATCAAAAAACGCTAACATATCCGGCCAAAAATCCGTGACATATTTGCTGTCCAGATACAGGTGGGCATAATAGCCTAACAGGCAGGGCTCTGGCAGTCGGCTCCCGTATTTGTCTAAAAAGAGTTCGATTTTAGGGGCGCGCGCCATCTTGTCCAGATCTTCCGCCGCCCAGAAATGAGACTCCTTTTTATCACCCCGGATTTTCGTATCCGGCAGAAGCGTCCCCAAAAGAAACCGGTTTTCCCATTTCTCATCCGTATGATACAGTTTTTTCAGTTTGGGCAGAAGCATCGCTGCCTCCGCCAAATGCATGGTATATCCCGGCATTCTTTTCTCCATTCCTTACAATGTAATCCTGTCGCGGCTATTCAATATGTCTATACAAAAGCACATAGAAAAGTGGCCACGAAACAACGCAGCAATCCATCAGCTAGCATGTCCTGTGGTGCAGCGCACCAGCGCTGCATGGGGGCTGCATAGCCGTGCTGTACAATTGTATTATAACAAAACGCGGCAAAACATAAAGCAGGGATTCGCTATTTACGGATCACCTGCCGCTTATGTTTTTGCCGCTTTCTGAATCATCAATAGAAGGTTGCCACTTCATTTTCCGGCTTCTCTACGGGTGTCATGGACTCCACCTCGATCACCGGGCCCTTCTTGCCGTACATGCGGTTAAACTTATAGCGCATGGTTCCCTGCATCTCATACCAGGCCGGCATCTCCAACTCCGACTCCTTCGCGTACTGATACACGAAGCCCATGAACTGGATATCCGCCTCGCAGCAGGTCATGACAGGGCGCCCCATCACGAAGCTTCCCTCCGGAAGACGCTTGTTGCGCGCCGCCATGGCGGATACACGGATCGTCTTTCCGTCGTATTTCTTCGGATCCTCGGAGACATCCCGGTACCAGAGGGCGTAATCCTCCATCTTGATCTCCACGATCGGCGCGTCGATATCAAAGGGCAACGGATCCTCAATGTCATCGTATTCCGTGAAACCGTTCGGATATTCATAGGCGATATCCGTGCGGCGGCTGATGGCCCGGACAATCTTGTGGAACTCCATCTTGTCCATGGATTTGTCAAAGCGGTTAAACACCACCAGCTCCGCGCCGGCCAGCTTATCCACCATCAGGTTTCTCATGTTCAGGTTGTAGGCCATAAACGTGGTCGCGTCCGCAAACATCAGCTCCTGATACAGCAACCAATGCTCCGGGAAGTTGTTGTAGAGGCTTGCCAGCATCCACATCCCGTTGTATTCCACGATCACACGCTCCGCGTTATGTTTTGCCTCCAGCGCTTTTAAGCGGTCCGGCGTCAGATCCGCCTCATTCTCGATGGTTTCGACAAAGACCGTATCCATGCCAGGCTTGGAGAAATCGAATTCTTCCTCGCCCTCCTCGCACAGCAGAATGAGCGTGCGCTCGCCGCTGTTAAAACGCTTGTCCTCCAGCGTCGACTGGATGAAGCTGGTCTTTCCCGCTTCCAGAAATCCGGTAAAGACATATACCGGCATATCTTCCTGCATATTTTACCCCCATGCGGCCTGACGGCCGTTTTCTTTATGCCTGGAACAACTCCTTTAAAGCTTTGTCCTTTAACTCAGAACCGATCACGCAGAAGCGTCCACGCACGATCGCGCTGCCGGTGCGGACACTGGTCTCTTCCGGAACATAATCAAAGTGGATCCATTCACCATCCTTGCCGGCCACAATGCCCTTAGCACGAAGGACGATGCCGTATTTCGCCTCATCTCCCAGCGCGGCCAGAATAGCCTTGATCTCATCCTGGGTAAAAGTCTTGCTGGTTTCCATGCCCCAGCTGGTGAAGATTTCATCCGCATCGTGATCGTGATGATGATGGTGGTGGTGCTCGTGCTCCTCATCCTCGTCATCATCGTCGTGATGGTGATGATGGCACTCGCACTCCTCGTCATCGCACTCTTCGCCGTCGTGGTGATGGTGGTGATGATGATGCTCGTGCACGGCTTCCTTCGCCAGCTTCTCCAGCTCCTCCTCCAGGGTATCCGTGTGCTCCATGGCCTCCACGATCTGCTGGCCGGTCACCTTCTCCCAGTCGGTCGTGATGATGGTCGCCACCTGGTTGTGCTCGCGCAGCATGGCTACCACTTCCTCAATCTTATCCTCCGCCATATTCGCGGTGCGGGACAGGACGATGCAGTTGGCATGCTCTACCTGATCATTGTAGAACTCGCCGAAGTTCTTCATGTACATCTTGCACTTCTTCGCGTCTGCCACGGTGGTAAAGCTATTCAGCACCACATCATCCGAGGAGACAGCCTGCACGGCACGAATGACATCGCTCAGCTTGCCAACGCCCGAGGGCTCAATCAGAATGCGGTCCGGATGCAGCTCCTCTAAAACCTTGTGAAGCGCTTTGCGGAAATCACCTACCAGGCTGCAGCAGATGCAGCCGGAGTTCATCTCGTTGATCACAACGCCGGCATCCTGCAAGAAACCGCCGTCAATCGCGATATCGCCGAATTCGTTTTCAATCAGGACAACCTTCTCTCCCGCAAACACTTCGGAGATCAGTTTTTTGATCAGGGTTGTCTTCCCAGCTCCTAAGAAACCGGAAAAAATGTCAATCTTTGTCATCTCTCTATTCCTTTCCGCAGACCCCCCCTGCCATGTGACAGCCAGTTCCGCTGTTCTTTGGAACCTGTTCAGCCTCCGAAGGGAGACCCCGGCCAGGCCAATCTGCTCTACTCATTATATAACAGTTGTTTTTGCAACACTCCACATCATAGTTCCTTTTAAATAGAATGTCAAGAGGCATAAGCACCGAAGGCGGGGTTGTTTCATGACGTATTGTTCATGAAACAACCCTGGTAACAATTTCCAGTGCTCTTGACAACCGACAGCAGCTATTGTGGATGTGTATACGAAGTATACACCAGGAAAAGGAGGAGGAGCATGCAGACACAACTGGTAAAATGGGGGAACGGACAGGGCTTTCGGATTTCCAAAAATGTCATGTCAGAACTGGGGGCACAGCTTCGTGATACCTTCACAATTACTGTGGAGCAGGACCGGATCATATTGACAAAGGCTTTCCGGCACCAGACTCTGGAAGAAAGGGCTGCCGGTTACGGAGGCTCTCTGGGGCCTTATACGGAATTCGACTGGGGAGATCCGGAAGGGAGTGAACTGTGGTAATGCCAATCATCGCACAGGGAGATTTTTTCCAAGCGACAAAGGGGCCGGTTCTTTGTCAGAAAAACTGACAAAGAACCGGCCTCTTTCATGCTGTCATGTTAGATGAGAACTACCGAGAGAACTCCCAGCACAAGGAACACAAAGGTTCCGGCGTTTACTTCCTCTCTGTCGAATAATAACGCGAAGAGGATGCCAAGCGTCACGGCGGCCACCAGGTTCGAGGTCAGAAGCGCTGCGACAAGCATCACCAGAAAAGGTACGATTTCTTTTGCGCCAATCCCGTTTTTCCACGCGCCGGCCACCATGGAGATACCCACGCAGGCCATCACGATATCCACGACGGAGAAGACCGCACCCTGTACCAGGTACAGAAAACCACCGTTGCCATAGGCGAAGTAATTCCACTGGTTCATGCTCCCCACGGGATAGGTCTCCGTGGCGAACAGGGCGGGAAACGCCATAACAAACAGCGAGATCAGTGTGAACAGTCCGGCAAATACGGCCGCTAAACCGCTCTTCGCCCCGTCCTTTGCTCCTGCTACGCTGACCTTCGAAACGGTTACCCCGCCGACGCCAAGGAAGGGAGCGACCAGGTTGGTCAGGCCGTTTACCGCCAGGGCCCTGCCGGTATCGGCGGTGTCATCCACGGCCAGAACGGTTCCTTCCGCGTGATAAATGCCGGAAAGAAGATAGGTCAGGCAGGCGCCGATGATCAGGGCCAGGCTGTTTCCGGTGTAAGCCGAAAAATCCATGCCCTCGGAGAACAGGCGGGTTGCATAGGCAAATGCGGCGGCAGCCGCGTTTGCCGCATAGGATAAGAAGCTGTCCGCAAACGGGGTCTGGGCGCTGGCCTGGGAGCCGGCAATCAGCCATACACGGCCGAAATTGATCAGCGATTCCGAGTTGGCTGTATCGATACCGCCTAAGGATACGGAGAGGATCATAAAGACAGCGGTGCCAAGAAGCAGAGAGTACAGACTGGCCCTGTTTCTCTTAAAGGCGCGTAAGAGCGCGTACAGCACGATGGCCGCGGCCGAACCCATGAGTCCGCCGATCTTTAACACTCTTCCGGTGAAGGAAACGCCGGAGGGAAGGCCGATCACGCCGCCGCCGTTGAAGCCGTAGGAAAGATCGCCAAAGCTTACAAAGCCGGAAAAGCGAAGGGCCACCACAAAGAGGATCGCTCCCAGCGCGGCCGGCAGCGCTTTCTTCACGGCAGACGGAAGCGCCTTCTTCACACCGTCCCGAAGGGCGGGCACACAGGCGATCACCGCGTATAATACGCCGGCAATCAGGTTGATAAACAGCAGGTTCTGATAGGTAAGCCCGCCGGATGCCCCTAACAGGCAGATCACGGACGAGAAGATACCCATGGTGGAGATCTGAACCAAAGGCAGATTGGCAATGATGCCGATCACGATGGTTCCGATCACGCTGATTAAAACGCCGCCCGAGTAAAGCTCGGCATAGCTCATGGCCGCGGAAATATTGTCCGGATCCAACGGTGAATTAACCGGTACATAATTTCCCACGAGGAAATTTCCGATGACCTGCATGTTCATGAAGATCACGCAGACGGCCAAAAGCGACATGGTTAAGCCGCTTACCAGCTCTCCGCCAAGAGAGCCTCCGCGGTCTAAATGATGAAACAGTTTGTTTAAGGCGCTGGAAAAACCGCCGGGGGTTTTCTCTTCCGCGTACTCTTCCCCGACAAGCTCTTCCTTAAGATTAGGATCCTTGCTCATATAGTCTTCCTCCTTCGTAAAGCTGAATTCCCTATGTCTCCCGGTTTTTTACGCCGGGAGACGTATCCGTTCATCCTTTTACCCGGTTTTGGTCTTCTTTTTTACATCGGGCCGGGGCCAAAGCCCATGCCGCCGCCGGATGTGATGGAGAACGCAGTGCCGTTCATTTCGGCATCTCCGGCCAAACCGTAGGAGATGTTGCCGGAGGAGGACATACTGGTATCCTCATAGACCGTAAAGGTCTTTCCGTCCAGAACGGGGGCGTCAAAATCGGTGGCGTCTGTGGTAAAGGTGATCTTGGTGTCGGGGGCATAGGTCATCATACCATCCCGGTCTTCCACCTCTCCGGTCGCGGTGTAGGTGCCGCTTTCCAGATAAATCGGAACACCGATCAGCGAAGCGGACAATTCGTACACGTTCTTGCCGTCCGCATCCTGGCCCAGCGTGATGACCACACTGTAGCCGTCCACCGTCGTACTGCCTTCCGTATCATACAGGGAGGCAAAGGCAAACGGAGTCGTGCTGGTACCGATCGCCGCATTCGCGGAAGCGCTCTGGATCTGATCTCCGTCGCCGACAGCGGTGACCACAACCGAATACTTCTTGGTGCGGTCAAGGGCAACCGTACCGACCGCCGTATTGTTGTTGAAGCTGAACGCCTTGTTCGGTCCGTTGACGGAGTTGGTATAGCTGAAGTCATCCATCTCAAAGCTGTCGACCAGCGTTTCGCCTTCGTACACTTCAAAGAGCATCTTCTCGGGCAGACCGGTGGCGGTGAGACATCCAAGGTAGAAATTGGAAGGAGCGGTGACGGCCATCTTACCTTCCGCGTTCAAGGCGGCGACAAAGCCGGTGGGCTCTGCCAGAGTTCCGGGAACCACGAATTCCAGGTACGCCGGCGCCGGTTTCGGAAGACTGTCGGTGGCCGATGCAATCGCCGTAACGATATAATGGCCCACGCCCAGATCCGTGGCGTTCATGACCGCACCTACTTCGGTAGCGGAGGAGGAATACTTGCGGTAGACAACCTGACCGTCCACCATTCCGTCTCCGTCGTTATCGGCCAGGCCGGATACGGAGCCGGTCTGTTCGGACCAGAGGTAAACGCTTCTGTCGCCCACATCCGTTAAGGCTGCGCCGTTAATCGACTGCAGGGCGAGACCGGTGGTGTCGTTGATGACACGGCTGACGCCGACGGTGTACACATCCGCACCCGGGACAGCCTTAAACTGGAACGCGCCGGTGGAGGCATCGTAGGTAAGCTCTTCGGGAGCGCCTGCCTTGCCGCTCTTTACGCTTCCGCTGTCCTTTGCCAAAAGATGCCCTCCGGCAACTGAAAGCACCAGAATAGCAGCGGTGGCAGCAAGAAGGATGCGGTTCTGTTTCCGGTATTCAGCGCTTCTTGCCGACTTCTTCTCCTTGCGGGGAATCGCAAGCAAAAACAGGATCAGCAGGGCAAGAACCAGAAGCGCCAGGTTTCCGGCCACCATATACATGGTGGGAACGGAGGTGTCGGGAACACCGGTGGTGCTCTCGCTTAATTTATCAATGTTGTGGCTGTACTGATACAGCGCATTGCGTCCGATATTGTGGACGGTGTACAGGATGTAGTTGGTTGCGTTGGATCCGTCCGCGCCGACATTGCGGTAGGTCTTGTTGTTGGAGATATCTCCGGATCCCAGAATACCGCCGTTCGCGCCGATGGCCCAGAAAGTGTAGTTGTTGTAAGCGTCACCCGCAGAGCCGTCGCCGTCGGTGATCAGCATGCCGGTCCATCCCCACTCATCGCGGGTCATAGTGGTGTAGAAACCGGAGTGCGACCAGGCCATACCCATGGAGTTTAAGGAACCCATGATACCATCGGCGTTGAAGTACTTGCAGGCAATTTCGAAGGGCTTCGCATAGATTTCACGGATCGCCGCTTCGTCTGTCCAGGTGTTGACACCGCCTCGGTTGGTGTCGGAATCGTTTAAGGCATAGTGCTTGATAAACACATGCATACCGGTGGACTGAAGTCCCTTCACCACATGACCGCCGATTACGCCGGAGATAAAGCCGTCCTCCGAATAGTACTCAAAGTCACGGCCGCCGAAAGGCGTGCGGTGAATGTTCATGGCCGGTGCATAGCAGTAAGGTGTGTTATTCAACAGATCCTGATGACCGTAGGCAATGCCTTCAGCCTCAGCCAGCTCCACATTCCAGGTGGCGGCGATAATCACGGCGCAAGGCCACCAGGTACAGTCTGCGTTCTGGGCGTTACCGGCTTCGCCGGGGCCGTCTACCGCCAGGGCGAATACCTTCCCGACGCTGTCCGCGCCGTAGGTGTGCCATCCGTTTTCTCCTAACAGGTCATCGGCTTCCTTGAAGCTCAGCTCATTGGCAAACTTGCCCCAGCGGGTGAGGTCGGAGGCCGGAACGTTCGCCATGTGCTGCACCATCAGCTTGGTGGCGCTTCCTTCCTTGGCAGCATCCGCTTCGGTGTCGAATATCTTTACATAACCGTCTGTATCCTTCACCGTAACTTCGTTCTCGTCCAGAGCCACATAATACGTCTGGCTCCAGGCAATCGTAACGCCGCCTGCATCAACCAGATAAGAGGGGTCGTTCTGTTCCAGGCCGTACTGGTTGTATTTTTCGTTGATGTAACTGTCATTTCCATAGCCATAGAGGGTCTTGCCGGTCTTCCCGTCGCCAAAGCTGATGCCTTCCGCCAGGATGGACTGGTAATCATAATACATACCCTCCGACCAGCCGTCCGCCCCTTCCAGGCTCTTCGGCTGCGTCTCGATGGCCGTCTTCACTGCCTGCGCGGCTTCCCGTCTTCCGTTTGCGCCGGTGACGACAGGGGTTGTGCCCTTTCCGTCCGCGCTCCATACATACCCGTTTCCGCTGTAGACACCGGACAGGTCATCGGACTGGTAGCTCATGATTTCCACCATGCCGGCGTAGATATTGCTGCGGCTTAAATAACCCAGCTTATAGGTGCCGGAAGCGCCGCCGTTAATGAGCATGGCACCGTCGCCTGCGGTGATATCGTTCATGGCGTTGACGGCGGGCTGTTTTTCCTGCGCGGTCACACCGTCCATGGTGCCGACGCGGAGGCTGTCCTTGTAGCGGATGGTCTCGGCCAGGGTACAGCTAAGGGTTGCATAATCCGCGCCGTAGGCCGTATCGTTCGCCCAGCCATGGGCATTCGGGGAAATATGGAAGATGTATTCGCCCTTCTCCAGGACATAGGCACCTTCGCCGAATTCGTCAAAGGACGCCACATTGTCAGTGGAAAATTCGATGGTAACCTCTTCGGACGCTCCGGGGGCCAGCTCGGAGGTCTTTGCGAAGCCGATCAGAACGACTTTTGCTTTTTCCAGGCCAACCCCGGGAATGCCAAGGGAGCTGTCCTGCTTGTAAGGGGCCTCCATGTAAAGCTGGACGACACTCTTACCCGCCACCGAACCGGTATTCGTCACGTTTACGGTGATGGAGTTTTCTCCTCCCTTCGAAAGAGTAACATCGGAAGCGGTGATGGTCTGGGAGAAGCTTGTGTAGCTTAAGCCGTAACCGAAGGGGAATAAAACGACTTCCTTGTAGCCTTCATAGGTAGCCTGCGGGCCGGCTTCCTTCTGCTGCTCATAGGATCCGTTTACGGTAAGGTCGGAGAAGTATTTGCCGGGGTACAGGTTTCCCTTGAATTTGGTAGCCTTGAATTCCTCCGAATCAAAATAGCCTTCCGCATCCGCCGTTTCGTAGAAACGGTAGCCGACATAGATGCCTTCATTGTACTCGTAATACTTGTTCTTGTTGTTTAAATTGACGTTGGAATAGGTCTGGTCGTTGGCCGAATAGAACGTGGGGTTGGTGGACATATCGTAGGTCCAGGTATCCACGAGGTGACCGGAAGGGCTGACCTTGCCGGACAGAATGTTGGCCACGCCATACATGCCTGCTTCTCCGGGATGCCCGATCCAGAGGACAGCGTCCACGTTGTAGTTGTCGTTGTAGATAAAACCGCACTCAATGGGCTCGGCGGAGTTGATGAGAACCACCGTGCTGTTAAAATGCTCCTTGCAGAAGGCCAGCAGCGCCTTCTCGTTGTCATCCAGCTCCAAGTACACACGGCCTGTCGTGGTATCCTGGTTCTGGTCGTAGTCTAACGCGGGGGACGCGCCTTCCGCGCCGGATCGGGAGAAGGTGACGATGGCGACATCGGTGTACTCTCCGATGACATCCGCTGTGACAAACTGCTTGTAGGTGTCCGCGGTAAACTCATGGATATCGCGGTAAGCGGTCCAGTCAAAACGGGAGGCCGGATCGCCTTCTGCCAGGAACGCGGGGTTGGCGGAACCATTGTGGATATCCATGCCATTTCCCAAGGCGTTGTCCAACCAGGTCCAGGCAGCCTTGTTGTAGTCGATGCCGGCGTTTTCAAAGGCCTTGTCCATCATGGCCGTGTTGGAGTCATCGCGGCCGCCGGCCGAACCGGTACCACCCTGCACATAGTTGTGGCTTCCGGCACCCAGGATCGTCACCTTTTTGGAGCCTAAGGGCAGGATGTCGTTGGCGTTATAGAGCAGGGTTGCGCCTTCCTGCTCCAGTCTTGTGTTTACATCGGTACCCTCTGCCAGGGTATACGCCCGGTCAATGCCCTTAGTGGTGATAGTGGCATTGGCTTCGGCTATGGACTGGAAATGCGCGGCCATATAGATGTTGAACCCTACACAAAGGGCCAGTACGACAGCGATCAGACCAAAGCCGATTTTGTTTTTGGTTTTGAGTTTTGCCATGTTTCTTGTTCTACCTCCTCTTTTGTTTTTTCGCGCGGAAGGAAGGGCTTTGCCTTGCCCGTCTTTTGCCTGCTCTTCCTTCACGGTTTCCCATAAAAAGTACGCTGTCATTATAGCGAAAAAGAAGAGGAGAAAATTTTCATGGCACAAAAAGCAGGATTTCTGCACAAAAAGCAAATGGGGCTGTCGCACAAATCCGGTAATATTTGTGCGGCAGCCCCATTTCTTTTCTGTATAAAACCGTATGAATTCTGCGTCCGGGAGGAAGAAACCGGTCAGCCCTTCGGGACAAGCCCCCGCAGCCGAAACCAGCCGTTTACTGCCTCCACCGTAATCGTCCCGCCGTACTTGGCAAGGGCATACCGAATGCTTTTTAAACCCAGGCCATGGTTTTCCATTTCCTGCTTGGTCGTCTTCGGGAAGCCGTCTTTTCCAAACTGCGGGGTAACCTCACAGTAGTTTTCCACCATAAGAAGCACAAACTGCTTCTGCCTGGTCACGGTGAGATGGATGATCCTTTTTTCCAGGTCTTCCACGCGGCTGCACGCCTCGATGGCGTTATCCAGGGCGTTTCCGAAGATGGTACACAGATCGGTCACCTCCAGGAAATCCAGAAGGCCTCCGTCCACAACGCAGGTAAGACGTATCCCCGCGTTTTTCGCCAGCATCAGTTTGGCCATCAGGATGGAATCTAAAACCGCATTCCCCGTGGGGGCTAAAAGCTCGTTGTCCTCCAGCTCCTGTTCCAGGGCGTTGATCCATTTCTTCCGCTGCTCGGAATCGTTGGCGGCGCGCAGTCCCTCGATCTGGTGCTTCAGGTCGTGATTTTTGATCCGGATGAATTCCATGCTGTCCTCATACGCCCGGTAGCGGTCGTACTGTGCCTGCAAAACCGCCTTCATCTGCTCGTTTTCCCGCATGATCGCCACATCCGCCAGCCTGGACTGATAGGCGTACAGCACGGCGATACTAATGATGGATACTAACGCCCGCATCTGGAACATTCCGAAAGAGGTCGTGTTGAAAATGGGCGAGTCCGGGGCAAATATGCTGATATTCCCGGAAAAATACAGGATCGCGGCAAGGCCTAAGGCATTAAACACATCCCGCAGCTTGATCTGTTCCAGCAGCGTCGGAGTAAAAACACTCTTAAACAGAAACAGAAGCAGCGAAAAGATGATAACGTAGGTGACTCCCATCACCACATAGGGAAGCCAGACCTGAATAAACCCATAATACATGGGATAGATATTGACCAGCCAATAGACCCCGGAGGCTGTCTCCGAGGCGATAAAGGCGCAGAGGGCTATGTAAAAGGACAAAAGCACCCCCGCCCGGGTGAAGCCTTCCGCAAACACCGTCATAAGCGCCAGGCCGATCAGCACAAACAGATAATGCGGAATAGAAAGCCAGTAGAAGACCGCGCAGAGAATCCCCATCTGGATCCCGGTATAGACCGCCACGCTGACCCGCCACTTCAGATCCTTCCCGTCCCGTTTTAAAAGCAGAAGGAACATGGCCAAGGCCAGGCACTGCGCGAGGGCAATCTGCATCGGGGGAATCTCCATCCATACAATTTCTTCAATATGTTCGCCTGTCGCCATCAGTATACCCTCTCTCCCAGATAATTGGTAAGCGCATCCATGAATTCCTGCTTCTTTTTCCGGCTGATACTGAGCTCCGTACCCCCGATCTGACAGTACCCTTTTGAAACGCCTTCGACATATTTCATGTTGACAATGAACCCTTTGTTCATGCGGAAGAAGCCATAGCCGCTTAAAGAGGCCTCCCTCTCGTTCATCACGCCCCGGCTGACCACCTCGCTTCCGTCCCGCAGGTGATACACCATCTGGTGTCCGCTCGATTCCACATAGGTTACGTCGTCCACGTTCAGCTTTCTCGCTCCGCTTCCCACCGGAACCATGACATAATGAATATCCTTTCTTTCCATCCGCTCTAAGGCGCGGCCAAGCTTGTGGGAGAAGGAGAAGTATTCGATGGGCTTCAGGATGTAGTCAAAGGCCCGCACCTCATAGCCCCGGATGGCATACTGCTTCATGTTGGTGATGAAAATGATGGTCACCTCGTCGTCCACGCGCCGGATGATCTCCGCCGCGGTCATGCCGTCCATAAAGCGCATCTGAATGTCCATCAGAAGAATGTCAAAACCAGCCGCATAGTTTTCCGTGATATCCTCTCCGTCCGCAAAGCGGGTAATGGTCATGTCCACCCCGTTTTCCTTTTCAAAACGGTGTAAGTACTCCTTTAAGGTGTCCGCATAGCTGTCCTCATCCTCTACAATGGCAATCCGAAGCAAAACACTCCCCTCCTTCTTCCTTTTACTCCCCAAAAAGTCCATCCGCCTCCATCTGCTTTTTCAGATCCAGCATCCACTTTTTTGTGTTTTCGTGGGCCGGGTTGGTCAACAGATGGTAGCAGGTATCGTAAAAATCGTGATTGGCGTACAGATAATCCGAAAGACGGGAAATGACAGCCACTTTATCCATCGCCCCGAAGGTCTCGTGGTACAGCTTATCCATCAGCTCTACGTTTCCCCTCTCGTCGGCCGGAAGCGCATCCACATCCACGCAGGCATAGGAAACATAAATGATCACGCCTTTTTCCTGATAGCGGCCATACATGTCTTTTAACCGGGGAAGGCCGTCTTCCAGATACGACGGCTGAAGCGACACCTTGTCTGTCAGCCTTCTTGCCGTCTCCGTCCGGACACCCGGGAGGCTGCCGGTGCTGTCCATATACACATTTCCGTCCGCATCCGTATAGGAATCCAGGTAGCTGCCGCCTGGTTTCTTTTTTTCCAGGTAATTGGCCAGGCTGTCAAACACGCCCCCCATGCCGCGGATATCCACCAGCGAAAAAAGATCGTAATTGTACTCAATCCCGCACCACAGCTTGTCGTCGCCGTTATACATGTCCGAAAAGGTCATGAGCTGTTCCTCGCTGGATATCTCCGGCGTATGAAAAAGGATATCGCCCTCCTTCAGAAAAGCCCCCATGATCTCCATCTGGACGCGGGAACTGACGACGCCGTTTAAGCCCATGTTGACGACGGTATAGCCGGGAAAGCTTTCCTCTGCATCCCCGCCGATCAGGTTGTACCACATGGAGCACCCCCCGTAAAACACCAACCGGGGCTTTTCTAAAGAGGTGATCAGCAGATCGACCTTGTCCGCGTACACGCTTTCCCGGCGGTACTGATGCCCGTAAGGCGGCGTTGCGGCATTGATCAACAGCGTCTGCAGCTGATCGCAGCCGGAAAAAGCTGCGTCCGACAGATCCTTTATGCTGTCAAACAAAAGAAGCGTGGTAAGCGCGGCCTCCTGAAAGGCGCCCTCCTCCACGGTAAGAAGGGTGGGCGGGAGGATGACGGTGTCCGCCCCGCAGCGATAAAACGCGTCCGCGGCAATGGCCCTTACCGGTTCCCGGTCAATGGTTTCCGGTATGACTACCTCTCTTTCGGACCCGCGATAGGCGGTAATGGTGCCATCCGCAAACGAAAAGGCTTCCGCCGCTGTCCACGGTGCCCACTGGGCGTACAGCACCATCTCCGCCTGGGTAGGGGTAACCCGGCTTCCAAGGCCGATCCGGGTGCCCGAGCCATCCGGTTTTGTATTCCAGGAAGTTAAGGTGTACCCTTCCCGGAAAAACACATCCGTTCCTATGACGGTATTGGGGCGCGGATACTTTGTGATATCCCAGACTTCCTGTGCGGTTCCCTCCCCGCCGTTTTGGTCGTACCGGATGGTCACATACGGGCCGATGCGGTCCGATACATCGACATGCACCCGGATGGGATACTGTACGTTTTTTAATTCCAACGTGTAGGTATGATCATCCTCTTCCAAAAGCAGATACCGGCCGGTATAGTCCACGCCTGTGATTACTCGGTCCTCATCCGCCGCCAGATGAAAGACCGCATCCTCCCCCGGTACAATAAGAAGTCCGTTTTCCGGGATGGCAATTCCGTCGGTTTCCATCAGGCAGACCTTGATCCGCCCCTCCTGCCCCTGGTTTTCACAGGCGCACAGGAAGCAGAGGAGAAGAAGGAACAGCCCTGTGCGTATGCGTTTCATTTTTTCTCTCTTTCCTGGTATAATAGGCAAAAGGAAGGAGCCTGCCGCAGCTCTCCCCTTGCTTTCCTATCACAATTATAGCAATTTGCTCTCTTTACTTCAAGAGCCTGCAGGGAGGCGGACCGATGACTTATAACCTTTGATCGCCATGGTTATACGGACAGCAAAAGCCAGCCTCGTTATGCGAAGACTGGCTTTTGACTCTTATATTCACTTTTTTCTTAAAAAACCTGCATGCGGCCTTGCAGCCGCGCCACACCATATGATATCGCGCTGACGCGCTGCTTCGTTATTGGCAGGAAAACAGAGACTACCTTCCCTGCCTGATTACACGCCGCTGGTAATAATCCGGCTGTTACAGGCTTCCTAAGTACTCGCCGGCCTGATAGCCGCTGGTGATGGCCCAGGCGATGGACACGCCGTTGATCGGGGAGGTGTACTGCAGAGGGAAACGTCCGCCGCAGCAGTTTCCGATGGCAAACAGACCCGGAATCGGCTTGAAGGTCTTCTGGGCGCGAACCTGGCAGTTTCTGTCGGTAAACATACCGGCTAAGGTAACCAAAACACCGGCGCCGCCGCCCATGCCGGAATATGCGGCAAAGTAAGGAGGCTCAATCGGGAAGAGAACTTCCGAAGGCTTGCCATAATCCGCATCCACACCGGCTGCAGCCAGCTCGTTATAACGCTCTACCGAGGCAACGAACTGCTCTGCCGCCTCGCCCTCATACCCGCAGTAGGAAGCCAGGGTAGCCAAGTCATGCGCGCAGTAGACGGTGGTACGTCCATAGGTGAAGCCGTCCGGACCGGAGTCTTCCGCATCGGCGTTAAAGATGGCCGCATCCTTTTCCAACTGCGTAAAGTCGCCCAGGTTCAGGTGACCGACGGGCATGCGGGCCACCGTGTCACGGAAGTTAGAGCCCCAGACGGAGCACAGCCCGCTCTCGCGCCTCTGCGCGGGGATGCCGGCCACAAAGTTGTGTGCGAAGGCTTCGTTGCAGAAACGGTATCCATCCTTGTCCAACAGAAGGATGTGGGTTCCCTGCCATACGCCCATGGGATTACCGGATACGCCGCCCATACCAGCTCTCGGCCCGATTTCAAACGCGCCGCCTGCCCAGTAGCAAAGCTTCTGGCCCATACCGGTACGCCCGTTGCCGGAAGGAGATTCCGTGTTCGGATTGCTCTCCATGATCTCCGGGATCAGTTCCTTAAACATGGTGGTGTTGGCGGAGAAATCGCCGCAGCCTACTACTACGCCGACGGAGGCGTTGATCTTATAATAGCAGTCGTCGTCCTGATTGCAGACGATGGCGCCGGTCACCCGGCCTTCTTCATCCTTTAACAGAACCTCCGCCACATGGCCCCACAGCATCTGTGCGCCGTAGTTGTCGCAGGCATCGTGGATGTTGTCTAACGGAACCTGAGAGGATCCGTAAATCTTAATGCTGATGGCACCGGGATAGGTGTGGAAAGCGCCTAACTGACTGTTCCACTCTTCCGGAATGCCTTCCCAGGTAAGGGGCTGCAGCTTGGCGCGGCCTTCTTCCCCGATGGGCTCCACGTAGAAATCAAACGCTTCGCCGCTGTGATAGGCAAAGTACTTTAACAGATCCGGTTCCGCGCGGTTGGCACAGCACATCTGCCAGTTGTTCATATATTCCACCGGATCGACCTCCGGGATACCGAAACCTTTCTGCACCTGGGAATTGATGATGCCTACATCGCCGCCGAACACATTGTAGAATTCTTCAAACTGCTGGTCCACGCCGATAACCTTTTTACCCATGACCGCTGCCTTGCGCATGCAGGCGGATCCGGCGTAACCGCAGCCTAACACCAAAACATCGCAGTCGTACTCGCCTGCAATTTCGAAATCGTCCGGATTCGGAGCCTCTCTCCAGTTCGGATCCTCAATGCCGGCGCTCTGCATCATGGGGCCGCCGCCGCCAGAGCCTTCTGCGGAACCGGGATCGCCTTCCCCTCCCGGACCTTCTGCGGAACCGGGACCTTCCGCTGCGGGTGCTTCCCCATCAGCCAGAACCTGAGAGCCCAGTAAGCCGGCTGCTGCCAGGCTGGCAGCGCCTTCGATAAATGCTCGTCTTGATAACTTCATGCCTTTGCCTCCTTTTTGACGGATTTGCCTTGGAAAAGATGTGCCTATACCTCTTCTGCACGTTAAAGAGATTTTATCTTTTTCCTTTTTCCCCGTCAATTCTTCCGGACAGATCGCACGATACAGGGTAAAACTGGCACAACCGTTTATGCCGCAGGCAGCTGGGCTGTACCGGACATGAACTGCGGCAATCGCTAACCGGTTCTCCTTACGGAACCGGCAGAAGTATAGTCAGGACAAAATGGTTATCTTCTGTTTCATAGGCCACACTGCCGCCGTACCGCTCAGCCGTCAGCCGGATATTCTCCAGCCCGTAGCCGTGATCCCCTTCCCCGGATTTCGTGGTCATCAGGCGATGGTTCTCCGTAAGAAGCGTCCCCGCATAGTCGTTGGATACACTGACAAAATCCATACCGCCGCGCCTTGTAATGCGCAGGCGGATATCCCGCTTGTTCTCCTCTTCCACCTTCTGCGCCGCTTCGATGGCGTTGTCTAAGGCATTTCCGATCATCGTATGCAGATCGAAATCCTCCACAAACGACAAGGCCTCCCCGTTAATCATCGGCAAAAGCCGCAGGTTTTTCTTCCGGCACTCCTCCAGTCTTTCCCAGAGAATCATGTCTAAAACCGGCCTTCCCGTCTGTCCCATGCTGTCCACATCCAGGTCGTTTGTCATCCTTTTTTCCAGGAACTCCGCGAAATCCTCCTGCTTTTCCTGGCGCTCGTCAAACAGGCGGGCATACTTCACCATGTCGTGATATTTCCGGCGCACCTCCTCCATGGTTTCCTTCCGGATCAGATACTGCTTTTCCCGCTCCTGCATGTCCATCTCCAGGCGAAGGCGGCGGTTCTTCTCCGCTTCCGCGAGGATGGCGTTCCGGTTCCCCACCAGCGTCCCGAAGGTGGCCGCCATGGTAAGAAACAAAAGGATCTCCACGGCGGGATCCGTCTGCCTGTCCCCCACGTACATCAGGTTTCCCGCCCGGATGGCCAGGTACGGGAGAAAGGACAGCATTAGAAGAAGGAAATCCCGCATTCTCATGCGGCTGACCCGCCCTGTAAGCACCACCTGCCTGGTCAGGCGGCAGAGCAAAAGCACAAGAAAGCCGTGCAAGACCTCCAGCAGGACCTTCTGCCAGGGGGCCTCCATGTGCAAGGCGCTGACAAAATGAGAAAGCAGAAGAGCCACACAAAAGTCCAGACACAGAAAACCCACACAGGACATATAGACCGCATTTAAAATATCAATCCGGCGGGAGGCAAACAGATACCCCGTAAAGAGCCCCACGCATAACAGGACATCCTGTCCGAATACGAAACGGCGCAGCTTGATCAGGCAGAAGAGTGTCGTAAACAGCACAAATAAAAAGCACTGGAAGACAAGATTTCCCCTGCTTTCCTTCCCCTCTGTCTCCCCTGCCTTCCCGAAAAAGCTGCGTGGCTGTATCGGGTGGATCAAAAGCACAATCCCGATGCTGCCCGCGATAGCCCTGGCTAGTATCTGTCCGTTTCCCATCATCGCGCGATCCCTTCTTTTCTGGTAGCCATTGAAAAATTTGTGCTGCGGCCTGACTGGCTCGCCGCCATATTGGAAATCCAATGCCCGTTTACGTTTACAGTACAGCCCCCACAAAACGCGTCAGCGCCTGCAAAAACTCTTCCCTTTTGTAGCGGCTGACGGGCAGCTTTTCTTTGCATACCACGATTTCCGCCTTCCTCACCGTCTCCACATACCTCAGATTCACGAGATAGGCCTGGTGGCAGCGGGCAAAGCCCTCTTCCTTCAGCTTTTCCTCCATCGCCTTCATGGTACCGGCGCAGGGGTAATCCCCCGATGCCGTATGCACCAGCATTTTCTTCCCGTCCGTTTCTATATAATAAATGGAAGCGATGTCCACAAAGCTGCTGGTTTTATCGTAGTCTATCTGCATCAGCTTTGGCACGCGCCCATTCAGTATGCGCAAGATTTTCCGGAAGCTGCCGCAAAAGCTTTCATACCGCACCGGTTTCACCAGATAATCGACGGCGTTCACCGAATATCCGTCTAACGCGTACTGGTACATTTCCGTGACGAAGCAGATCAGCGTTTTACTGTTTGTCTCCCGGATTCTCCGGGCGGTTTCCATCCCTCCCAGGCGCTCCATCACAATATCCAAAAACACAACGTCCGGAGGATCTGCCCTGTCTTTTAAGAAATCTTCGCCGTCCGGATAGCAGCGGATTTTTGCCGCGTCTTCCCGGCCCCCAAAGTAGCGCAGAATATAGTTTTTTAACAGCTCTCTGTGTTCTTCGTGATCTTCTACAATGGCTATGTCAAACATGTCCGCCCCTCTTTCCTTCCCACCTGGCCTGTATTATATCCTGTAAGCCAAAACCCGGCAAGCGTTTCCGTCACCAAAAACAGGGCTGCCGCGCATGTTGCGCGCGTGACAGCCCCGTTTTTCTTTGGTTGTTTATACTGCATGAGATTAGTATTAGAAGATCTTTCGTCTCCTCCGTCAGATTCTTTTCCTGATAATAGGAAACCGGGGTCCGGGAGGCGGAAAAGGTGCCAAACCAGGAAAAATAATCCAGGCTTCCGCAGAACACCGAGTGAAGCGTCGTGACTGCCCCGCGGGAAAGTCCCGCGAAAGCCCGGTGCTCCCTGCTGGCCTGAAAAGCCTCCTCATCCGTTCCTTCCGCATAGGTAGAGTACTTTGCCTCTACGGCGGGCATCAGATCCTGGCGCAGCTCCTCCCGGAAGGAGTAGGTCAGACGATCCAGGTCGTCTGCGCAGTCATCTTCCACATAGAAGGTCGGGGTGACAATGATGAGCGGCTTGATCGTCCCGGAGGCGATCAGATTGTCCACCATCGTCTTGTTGTAAGGAAAAGTCTTCAGCCAGTATTCTTCGTCATCCCCGGTTCCATGCAACAGGTACAGGATATTGTAGGAGGTTCCCTCTTCATAGCCATAGGGAAGGTACACCCAGGCGTTTTTTGTCACCCTGCGTCCGTCCGTTGCGTAGGCATGGGTTTCATATTCCAGCCGGACAAGCGTCCCTTTCTGGTCTCTTTCTTTTCCGTCAAAGACAAAGGGCACCGCCCACAGGCAGACTTCTGCCTCCTTTTTTTCTTTGTCCGTCCGCACCTGTACGCCCCAGGTGACTGCCAATACCGTCAGGATGACTGCCATCCCGATAAAAAACGGACGTCCTTTGCTGGAAAGCGCCGGTGCTTCTTTTTCCATCAACAGCCAAATTCCCATCAGAAAACCGATTGCACTGACTGCGGCGAATACGGCCAAAGTCCAGTTAAACAGGGTGGTTCCCATGTTGTTGGTAAAGACAAACAGGGTGATCGATGCCATCGTGATCAGCCCATAGGCCAGCCAGACCCGTCCGAAATAGGCCCCAAAGGCACACAGCGTAAAAAGAATCCCCACCAGAAGAACCGTGAGCGTAGCGGTCCCGTTTCCCAGGAGCAGATACCTCCCTACGTCCACGCAGGATAGAATGGCAATGACACAGCTCACAGCCAGAGCTGCGCGGTCATAGAAAATGCTGTTTTTCATACGAACTTGTCTCCATGTCTCGTTATGACAAAGCGGGCAGACGCCGGTTCTTTCTAATGATCCTTCCTGCCCCTGCCCGCTTTTGTTTACTGTTTTTGCAACTGCTCCGCACAGATCAAAGGTGCACCGCGCAGAATAGTTCCATTGCTTCGCAATACCTTTGTTTACGCCTCTTCCTCAATCCCTTTTAAGCCCGCCACAATGCCGCTGATCACGGCGATCAGGCCGCAGACGGCGACGGCTAAAAAGCCGGCGTCTAAGGAGTTGCCATCGGTTGCCCAGAGAAGGTTTCCGATGAAATCAATTTCGGTGTCGAAAAACACCAGCATGGCTGCCAGGTAAAGAATAAACGGGAGAATTTCAAGCGGCTTTACATCCTTGATGGTAAGAAGCACGCTTAAACCGATCCCTGCCGCAAACAGACCCGTCACAACAGGAGTCACCCTGGTTAAGACATCCCCGTTTCTTGTATCCGCCTTTCCCTTCAGGTAAAACAGGGCCTTTTCCAGTTTCAGCCGGAAAAGCTCATATGTTACGGGTTTGACCAGGAAATCCAGCGCATCCACCTCATAGCCCCGGATGGCATACTGCGCCAGTGTCGTAATAAAGATCAGGCAGACAATCCCGTCCACCTGCCGCAGCTTCTTTGCGGCTTCCAGCCCGTTCATATGGGGCATGGCAATATCCATAAAGACAATGTCAAAATCCCCCTTATACTCGTCTAAGAAACTCATTCCATCGCAGAACAGCTCCGCAGAAACAGCCTGGTGCGTCTCCTTCCGAAAGCGCTCCAGATAGGAAAAGAGCTGGTCGCTGTATTCTTTTTCATCCTCTACCACCGCAATCCGTATCATTCCGACCCTTGTCCTTTCATCCATCATCATGCTGCCAATTTGGGATGTCTTCCCTCCCTGCACTCCTTCACTCCAATTTGGCATTTGCGCGCCAAATCAGACGAATGGCAATCCAGACAATCAGAAAAAAGACCACCAGGGCCAGCGGAACAAACCAGCCTGCCTTCGGGTGATACAAGATCGTAAAGATCTTCTTTGCTTTTTCTTTCATGATTTCTCCTGTCCCGCCCTGACAAAACAAATGTGCTTGCGAAAAAGAAGTTTTGGCCTTATGATGGATTCGATTCAAAAGAAGAAGGAGGCACCCCATCATGGAAAAGAAACCTCTTACCTTAACCATCCGCATCCCTTTCTGCCCGGAAAGGTGCGGGTATTGTGACCACGCGGTGGAAACCGGCGTTCCCTCCGCACAGAAGCTGTCCTATGTACACGCGCTCTACCGGGAAATGGAAAGCGTAGCGCCTGAGATGGCAGACCACGAGGTGACGTCCGTCTGCGTGACCGGCGGAGCCTTAAGTTCGATTGGCGGGCCGCTTTTAAAGGAACTGCTCACCAACGTGAAAAACGCCTTTTCCGTGTCAGAGACCTGCGAATATGTCCTCCATATGATTCCCCGCGGAGTCAGCATTTCCCTGTTAAACGCCCTGCGGGAATTTACAGGGGGGCGTCCCACCCTGCGCCTTCAGTTTGAGCAGGAAACGGTGGATCCGTTTTTGCACCTGGGTTTAAAGCAGACATTTCCCCTTGGCTCGTTAGAGGAAACCCTGTCTCTTATGGAAAATGTCCCGTCTATTTTCACCGGCGTCAATCTGCTGTACGGCTTACAGGGACAGGGGATCCCGCAGCTTCGCGCCTCTTTTGGGGCCTGCATAGAAGGGGGTGTGTCCTTCCTTTCCCTTGCTCCCTTGCGCCTTACCCCCGGCACCTGCGTGGAGCAGGAATATACCCTCCGGCAAAAGGATGCTTCCTCCTCTCCCCGCTACCAGTTTCCTTCCCCACAAAAAGTGCAGGCCATGTATGAGGACGCGCTATCCCAGCTGGAAAACCGCGGATATGAAAGGCTTACCTGGCATTTCTTCGCCAAAAAAAGCGCTTCCTCCCGCCTGATTTCCGATACCATTTCCGCTGTGGACGAACTGGGCTTAGGCCTCGGCGCTTCCTCCCATTTTGACGGGCTGCAGTACAAAAACACCAGCTCGCTTCCCCTTTATGTAAGCCATGCGGATGACTTTGAGAAAATTCTGGTTTCGGCAGGGCCCGTTTCGGACGAAGAGGAGGCACGCCGGTATCTTTCGCGGGCGCTTGAGAGCCCGAAAGGAATAAGCCTTTCCCATTTTACGGCCCGCTTCGGAAAAGTGCCCGGGGAAGCTTCTTCCGTTTTGAAAGACTGGGAAGCAGCCGGGTTTCTTGTAAGAGAGGGAGATTTCCTGCGCCTGACGCCCGCCGGGGCCTGCCAGGGCCTTGGGCTGTAGCCTGCATTCGTGCAGACAACCAGTGCCTGCAGGGTGTGGCATCGGGCAATGGGACTGTTCGAACTCTATAATAGGAAAGCTACCTTCCGGTAGATTTTTTGAAAATCCACCTTGCACGCCCCGTCCCAGATCCCGACCGGCACCTCATCTGCAAAGCTGTACTCCACGGAAAGGTCCGATTTCGCGAAGTCATACACCAACACCCTCTGCTGCTGCGGCATCACGATCCAGTACTCCCGCACCCCCGCTTTTCTATACTTGAGCAGCTTTCGGACCGTATCATGATACCGGGTGGAGGGAGACAGAATTTCCACAACCAGATCCGGCGCTCCCACTACCCTTTCCTTTGTCAACTTGTTCTGGTCGCACACAACGAACACATCCGGCTGCACCATGGTTTTGTTGTCACAGTCCAATTGAACATCCACCGGAGATACAAAAGGAATGCATGTACCGTGATTGGTATCAATGTATTCTTCAAACATGCTTCCCAGCAGGTGGCATAGCCTTTGATGTATGATCGTGGGGGCTGCCATATCGTAAAACTCCCCATCGATCAGTTCTACCCTCATCCCTTCCGGCAGAGCCAGATAATCCTGAATGGTTTTTCCGCTCACTGTCAGGCTGTCCAAAGCGCCTGTTCCATCTACCATAACCTTCTCATCCTCACTCTTACGGGAGCGAAAGGCAGGGTAACCATCCGCGCTTTCGCGGAGAAGCCCTGTCCCTTCCATACGGTTTCCTGACGGATAAGCATTCGTCTCCCCTTTTCCTGTTTGATTATCCTGCAGAACATCCGTCTGAGGCAAAGCTGCCATTTCAAGCTGAAACACCTTCGTAAGCGCAGTGAGTGTCGCGTACCTTGGACTGGATGTTCTCTTCGACAGCACCTTCTGCACCGTGCTGACCGGCACCCCTGATTTTTCTGCAATATATTCATAGGAATATCCGAATTCTTTTTTCCTTGCAATCATTTCATCAACTGTCATACCTTTCCTCCACCTTTCTGCACTTTTCCTTGCTTGGGAACTGCTTCTGGAAGCCTGCCTCAATATGGTGGTACCATTATAAATCATTTTTGGTCATTTGTCAACTTAGCCTGAGGCAATTTGGCAACTTTCCGGCTATAATGTGCTCCGCCCCGCCATTATCATTCCATTTAAGACATACCCTTGCCCCGATATTCTCAAAAATGATATGCCCTTTTCCCCGTCCAAACACAAAAAAGGCATACCATTTCCCTGATTTTTTCGGAAATGGTATGCCTGAAAGCACAAGCCATGCAAAACGGCTGCAGACAACAACTGTCCGCAGCCGCTGCATCATTCTCTTATCTCGTCACAATCTCCACCGGAACGTTCAGGATCTTCGCCACCTTCAAAATGGTGTCAATATGGCGTCCGACCGCCGCGCCCATGTGATGGGTCGGGCCGGCCTCGCTCCAGCGGTTCACGAATTCGCGGGCGCCGCAGGTGAAGCGGGTTCTCATGTTGGTGTCGCCGAATTTTAAAATCTTGCCTTCTTCGTTCACGCCTTCCGCCACGACGAATTTGAAGTGTCCGTCGCCGTCCTGCGTGATTGCCAGGTAGGTAACCGGGCCGGTGTAGGGATAGAACTGCGTCAGGTAGCCGCCACCGGTCTTTCCGTGGAAGACGGGCACGATCTTCATGGACGGCTTCTGATCGGAGATGTCCGCGTCGCCGGAGCCGGAATGTCCGATGATGCAGATATCCTCGTTAAAGTCGATGGAATACATTTCCGCGAGCTGGCCGGTGCCGGAGATGGTCTTTAAAATACTCATCGCCATGGCTACCTTCATGTCGCCCTCGACGGCGCAGGCGGTTCCCTGCTTGATCAGCATGGAGAACGCGGGGATCAGCATGCTGTCCAGCACGCCGGCCTGGCCCTTGGCAAAGCCATCGTAATGGGAGGCCACAAGGCCCAGCTGCTCATCCTTGACCCACTTCTCAAACGCCACCACGTAGCGGGCCATCTCCCAGACCTTCTCCACGGTGCCGCCGCCTTCGATCTCGAAGGTATCCAGGATGTCCTGTGCCTTCGCGCGAATGGCTTCCTCATCGTTCACATCGTCCGCGATCGCCCACATTTTCTCCCAGTCAAACTGCTTGGTATACAGGTTCATGCGGCGATACAGGTTGGTCTCGTCGATGTACAGGTCCATCATGCCGGGGTACGGACGTCCGATCTGGGCGATGTTGGTATCGCGGAAGCGTCTGCGCACCTGAGCTGCGCGGCACCAGTCCTCGATCTCGCTCTGCGCGGTGCAGTCGCCGCCCTCGACGACGCCGGTGATCACGGCGTGACGTTTTCCGAAGCGTTCCAGGTCCGCCACGGCCTCGCCCACGGCGCCGCAGGCATAGCCGATGCCCAGCCAGGTAGGGATGTCGGCCGTGTCATAATCCAGGGCCTTCACCTTCTGCAGGTTCACCAGCACCACCGGGACATCCAGGTCGCGCACGGCCGGCAGCATATTGTAGGAGGTCGCGTAGGTCAGCATCTGGACAAACACCAGATCCACGTCCGCGGCGCGAAACAGATCTCCGGCCTTCTGCGACTGCTCTTTGGTCGTGATCATGCCGCCATCGATGATTTCGATGGTATCCGGCAGGGTCTTCTTAAACGCCTCGTACTGGCCTTCAAATTCGGGAACCAGCTGAGGGAACTGCGGGAGATACGCTCCCAGCGCGATGGAAAAAACGCCGATCCGGGCTTTGGTATTGACTAACATTCTCTTCCTCCTTTGGTTTTAAGTGCTAAATAGTTGCTCTTATCATACCATTTTCCCGTCAAAAAGACACGTCCTCTCTTTATGAAAATAGAGTCCTCCTTTGCAGGATCCACCAGCCCATCGCCAGGCTCCAAAGCAGTCCACATGCTTTGTGCGTGTTTTACCACTCGCTGTCCTTCATAAATCTTGCCAGACTGAGCGTATCCACACCCAGCGTGACGAGTGCCAGGCCGATCAGCCAGCTGAGGACCTGGACGGAAGCGGCCGGATGAAAGAGCAGATACAGGCCGAACACAATGCCGGCCACATTGATGATCTGCGTCGCGATGCCAAACCCGCGGCTGAAAAACGGCTGAATAAACCCGAAGTTAGCCAGGCGGCAGGTGCAGTGCGCGATGAACCACATCGGGAACAGAAGCGCCATGGTAAACCGACCGACACCCGGGTATAAAATCATGGTGACACCGGCCAGAATGCTCACAATTCCCGCCACCAGGGCAATCGTACACGACACACCGATATGTCTCTCCGCGCGGATGTAAAAGACCACATCCGCAATTCCGCTTAAGAGGGCCGAAATCCCGTAGAAGACAACCGCTACGGTGATAAACGCGCCGGGTTTTATGATCGTAAAAATTCCAAGAACAATCAAAAGAACGCCGAGGACAAGTTCCATCCATCCCCAGCCGGAATACGTTTTCATCAGCAATGCTCTCCTTTCTGTAACACGCCATCTTCCTCCACGATCTTCATAAACTCCTCGCCGGTGATCGTCTCCTTCTCGTACAGGAACTGCGCCAGTTTATCCAGAAGCGCCCGGTTGTCGGAAAGAAGTTTTCTGGCCTTTTCATGCTGCGCTTTCACAAGCGCCACCACCTTCTCGTCAATCTCCCGCTGCGTCTGCGGCGAACAGGCCAGGGACGTGTCGCCTCCCAGGTACTGATTGGTCACGGTCTCCAAGGCAACCATGTCAAATGCATCGTTCATGCCGTAGCGCGTAATCATGGCCCGGGCAATCTTGGTGGCCTGCTCGATGTCATTGGAAGCGCCGGTGGAAACCATTCCGTACACCACCTCTTCCGCCGAACGGCCGGCCGTTAAGGTGGCGATCTTGTTCTCCAGTTCTTCCTTGCTCATCAGATATTTGTCACCCTGCTCCACCTGCAGCGTGTAGCCTAACGCGCCGGATGTGCGGGGAATGATGGTGATCTTCTGCACCGGGGCGGAATGGCTCTGCAGAGCCGCCACCAGCGCGTGGCCGATCTCGTGGTACGCCACCACATGCTTCTCCTCATCGGACAGCACGGCGTTCTTTTTCTGGTACCCGGCGATGACCACCTCTACGCTCTCTTCCAGGTCCGCCTGGGTGACCACGGTCCGTCCGTTTCGCACCGCGCGCAGGGCCGCCTCGTTGATCATGTTGGCCAGCTCCGCGCCGGAAGCGCCGGATGCCATGCGGGCGATGGTGTGCAGATTGGCGTCATCGCTTAAGTGGATCTTCCGGGCGTGCACCTTCAAAATAGCCTCACGGCCGGCCAGGTCGGGCAGCTCCACCGGGACGCGGCGGTCAAAACGGCCGGGACGGGTAAGCGCCGGATCCAGCGATTCGGGGCGGTTTGTGGCGGCCAGGATGATGACGCCGTTATTTCCTTCAAAACCGTCCATCTCGGTGAGCAGCTGGTTTAATGTCTGCTCGCGCTCGTCATTGCCGCCCAGCTGGCCATCGCGCTTCTTGCCGATGGTATCAATCTCGTCGATAAATACAATACAGGGAGCCTTCTCCTTGGCCTGGGCAAACAGATCCCGCACCTTGGAAGCGCCCATTCCCACGAACATCTGAACAAATTCGGAGCCGGAGATCGAGAAGAACGGAACGTGCGCCTCGCCGGCGACCGCCTTGGCCAGCATCGTCTTGCCGGTTCCGGGAGGGCCCACCAGCAAGAGTCCCTTGGGCATCGAAGCGCCCACCTCCGTATATTTTTCGGGATTGTGCAGATAATCCACAATCTCCTGCAGACTTTCCTTGGCCTCATCCTCGCCGGCTACGTCATCAAAATGGATGCCCTCGGTGGACTGCACATAGATCTTTCCCGTTTTGCTTCCGCCCATTCCAAAGGTCAGGGCGTCCTTGCCGCCCATCTGCTCCATCAGCCGTTTGCTCATGTACTGGCCCAGGCCGAAGAAAATCAGCAGCGGCAGAATGCCGGTCAGGAAAAAGCTCATGAGGGGCGAGGTCGTCTCCGAGATGCCGGAGGAAAAGACGGCGCTGGACTCGTACAGGCGCTCCGTCAGAGTCATATCGTTCATGACGCCGGTCTTATACAGGTTTTCCTTCGACTTGTCGGTGAAAACGATCTGATTTTGCGAGATCTCGACCAGGCCGATGTCCTTCTCTTCGATCATGCGCATAAAGGTTCCGTAATCCACTTCGGTCACCTGCGCCTCCTGCAGCATGGGCGTGATGATCAGGTTGAAGAGAAGCAGGACGATGAGAACTGTCGCATAGTAATAAATCAGTGGTTTTTTGGGGGATTTTACCTCTTTCATAGGTCTCCTTTCATGGATTTGTCAACACAGAAAAAGCTGCAAGCTGCTATTTTCCCTGCTCTTTTTGCTTAAGCCGTGTTTCCATATTTATATTATTCTAATTATAACCCCATCACAGATCCTCTTCAAGGACAGGGAACGTGAAATACGACAAAGAAGGTAAAAGTGCCTAGAAAAAACAGAAACCCCTGCCGGGGCTTTTTACAGCCTGGCAGGGGTTTCTTTACTCCCTATACGAACTCATTGAATCATAAATCTTTGGAATGTTTCTGCGTTCCGCGCCTTTTGGGAGCGCTGCCGCTTTTTAGAAGAAGCTGAAGGTGTAAGGGGCCAGCAGCTCCTGAAGCTTCTTGTCATGATATCCGCTGACAAAGCTCTCATAGTCGAAGACCATGGTCTCGCCGTTTTCGACAGAGAACGGAGCCCAAGGCAGGCTTTCGGTGCTCGGATCGCCGGTTGCCGCGAACGCGCACAGAGCGTCGGCCATCGTCATGGAAACCTTCTCGGCGTTCTCCTCATCGCCGATGACCCAGTAATCCGCTACGCTTAAGGTGTTGCGGAAGAACAGGAAGATGTCGCCGCCAGTGTGGATCGGGGTGATACCGCCAAGGAGCGGCTGGTTGTAAGCGATGACGGCCTGATAAGCGGTGCCGCCCGCCTCGGTGTACGCGGTAACCCAGTCATTGTTGCGGCCGGTCACAAACAGACCGTCTACAGCCTTCTTCTCCGGATATGCCTTCAGGAACTCTTCCATGATGGCGTCCGCATCCTCTTTGTACTTATCGGCATATTTCTTCTTGACTTCGTCATCGGACAGAGCCGGGAAATAATTCTCGAAGTACGCTTCCTTGCTCGCCCAGACGGGGCCGTAGTACAGGGAGCCGGCGTTCGAGAAGAACTCGGAGAACACGTTGGTGCGCATCAGCGGAATCTTGCCTGCGGAGTGCTCACAGCTGCCCAGATAGTACTCGCCGTCGGCAACCGGGTTCGCGGAGAAGCGAACAGCGTTGCACGCTGCGTTCAGCTCATCCCAGGTCATGGCCTTTAATGCCTCAACAAAGCCATCCTTCTCAAGGCCAAGGTACTCACGCAGAGCTTCCGTCTGCTCCTTGGCTGCTTCAGGGGTACGGCCGCCGCCAAAGCTGCCACCGGACTGCGCAACCGCGCGGTGGAACAGACCATCCGCTGCAGGCATGCCCATCAGGGTCGCTACCTTGCCGCCGCCGCCGGACTGACCCTCGATCGTGACACAATCAGGGTCGCCGCCGAACGCCGCGATGTTGTCCTTTACCCACTGCAGAGCGCATACAAGGTCAACAAAGGACAGGTTTCCGGAGTGCTTGTACTGCTCGCCGTACTCGGACAGATCCAGGAAACCAAGGCAGTTCAGACGATGGTTCACGCTGACGAAAACAACGTTGCCGTACTTGGCCAGGTTGTAGCCTTCATAGATGCGGTGCTCAGCGGAAGAACCGGAGGTGTAGCCGCCGCCATGGATCCAGAAGATAACCGGGAGCTTCGCTTCCGGATCAACGGAAGGCGTCCAGACGTTTAAGGACAGGCAGGTCTTCTCACCGGGAACGATGTAGTTGCAAAGGTTCTGTACTTCCTGGCCGTTGACGGCGGTGAAGTTCTGCGGGCAGATTTCCGTGTAACGGTTTGCCTCGCGGTAGCCTTCCCAGGTTACAGGGACAGGCTCTTCAAAGCGCTCGTGATCGGCATAAGGGATACCCTTAAATACATTGACTCCGCCGTAGGACAGGCCAAGCAGACCGCCGCAAGCCGCGTCCACGAAGACAGGCTGGCAGGCTCTGGGATTGTAGGGATAGGAAAGCTCGCCGGATTCGGTGGCCGCCGCGGCGGAACCATCGGAGACATCTCCGGCAGGAGCGGGGGCGATCAGCATGGGCTCTTCATCGGCCAGAACCGGAACGCCCATCGCGCCGATAGCTGCGACAGCTGCACTTCCCTTTAAGAAACTACGGCGGGAAAATTCATTTTTCATTGGTAACATTCTCCTTTCTTGTTCATAGCGGACAATTGTGAAATCGATTGACAATGATGACCACGGAAACCCTTTCTTCACTGACTTGTTGAACGAAAACAAGCCAGGCAGGTCATCGTCAGATTTCACAATAACTACGATGCAAGAGGAGTATATCTGTTCCTTTTTCACAGGTCAAGACGCTCTGCATTTTCTGTCTGCGTAGGAACGTATTCTGTCAGAAAAAGTGCAAGGCCGGGACTTTCGTGCTCCAATGGACACTAAAGCCCCGGCCTGTGATCCCGAGATATTCTCTTATCTTTATCTGACCCCTATTCCGCTTCCGCCAGATGCAGTTTTTCGATGCGTTCCAGATGCGCCTGCCCGGTCGTCTTAATGTAGATCCGGGTGGTGTTTAGACTGCTGTGCCCCAAAACGTCCGCCAGCATGGCCAGGTCTTTTTCTTCCTTGTAAAACATCCTCGCAAACAGCTTTCGGAAATTGTGGGGATATACCTTCGCCGGCGAGATTCCCGCCTTGGCACTGAGGCGCTTCAGCTTCTTCCAGATGTTGTTTCGACTCAGGCTCTGCCCGGCTGTGTTTCGAAAAACGGGACCGTTTTTGATAGCATACCTTCTGGAGTAATCCTGCAGTTTTTCCACAAGGCTCCGCGGCAGAAGGATGACCCGGTTTTTGTTTTTACACTGGATTTCCACTTCCCCGTTTTGAACCGCCTCAATCGTAAAGTACTTCAGCTCCGATACCCGTATGCCGGTACTGCCCAAGGTAAAAATAAGCAGTCTTGCCTGCTCGTCCTCTCCGGCAGCCTTGATCAGGCATCTGTACTCTTCCTCCGTGAGCTCTTCTTCCGCCGTGGTATACACCTTGTTCTGTATCCGAAGCGGATGCACGGTGCAATCCTCCCGGCCCTGAAAGCGCAGAAACCCGTTCATCGCCGCCAGCATGGAATTGACGCTGTTCATCCGATAGTGTTTCTCCTGAAGCCAGGCTTTGTACTTCTTGCTGGTTTCTCTGGAAAACTCTTTTCCCTCGGAAAAATCAAGAAACTGCCTGGCATCCCGCCGGTACTTGGCAATGGTATACGGGCTTTTTTCCTCATCGCTTAACTGCTCTAAATACAGATCCAGCTGCTTCTCCCGCAAGGTCCTCTCGTCAGGGGCAGACGCTCCCGATGGCCGGTCTTCCTTCTGTTCATCCGTTGGCAAAAAGGCAGTCTTTCTCCACGAAGTCTTCGTTTCCTCGGCATACTCGTTGTCGTTCTTTTTTATGTAGGTATCCATAGCTTTCAAATCTTTCAGTCATACAATCGGTCGGGTCAGTCTCGCGTTCCTTTGTTTTCTGCATTGCCGTGCTGAGTTTTTCTATGTCTATTGCTCAGCACAGGTCCCAGGCCATCCGCCTACGGCGTATGTCGCGCCTTCGGCGCTTTTGCCTGGGACTGTCGTGGTGGGGTTCCCACCACGACTTATGCAGAAAAGCAAGGAAAAGTGGCTGCAAGCAGCCATTTTCCTTTGTTTTCTGCATTGCTGTGCTGAGTTTTATATAGATACAGTATAGCACAAATCCATCTTTTGTAAATATTAAATGTTAAAAGAGTATTCCTATCTTTGACTGCCGGTGAGCCCCCCTACGCGCTGCTGCACAAAACAGGAAAGCCCCCAGAGAGGAAACTCTCCGCGGGGCTTTGTGTCATGGATCATTATTGGAACAGCTGCGCTTACTCGTTAACCGTTCTCCTTTATTTCTTTTCCGTCTCCTCTGCAGTTGTCTCTTCTGCAGTCGTCTCCTCTGTGGTCGTATTTTCCGGCGCTATTCCTTCTGCCTCTTTCATTTCTTCTGTTTCCGCTGTCTCTTCATCCGCCAGGCCGCTGAATGCGTTAACCTTGTCCTGCATCTTAAACTCAATGGAAGGCTCGCTAAGTTCATTGATTTCCTGCTCGCGGAAGTTCCAGTTTTCCCCAGAGCCTTCCGGATCAAAACCTTCCGGCTTTTGACCGCCCGGCTGGCCCATGAAACCTTCCGGCATCTCACCGCCCGGCTGGACCATGAAGCCTTCCGGCATCTCACCGCCCGGCTGGCCCATGAAGCCTTCCGGCATCTCACCGCCCGGCTGGCCCATGAAACCTTCCGGCATCTCACCGCCCGGCTGGCCCATGAAGCCTTCCGGCGTCTCACCGCCCGGCTGGCCCATGAAACCTTCCGGCATCTCACCGCCCGGCTGGCCCATGAAGCCTTCCGGCATCTCACCGCCCGGCTGGCCCATGAAGCCTTCCGGCATCTCGCCACCCGGCTGGACCATGAAGCCTTCCGGCGTCTCACCTTCCGGGCGTTCTCCGCTCATGCCGGGGCCACCCATGCCACGGCCACCGAAGCCAAATCTGCCAACGTCCGTGCCGGTATACTGCTGCCGGACGGCCCCTTCAATGGCCGTCACCGTACTCGCATCATATAAACCATCCACCTCTTCGCCGGTCACATCGCCGCCCACGTAAACGTGGTAGGTAGCTCCCATCTCGAATTCCGGGCAGCTGATGACCGCTCCCTGATAGCCGCGGTTCGCGCTCCCGGTGGTCTCATCCTTATCCGGGTCATAGGCAAAAATTACCTTTCCATCCTGGTCTGTCACAATCAGCGCCTCATCGGCAGCCTGGCTGGCCGCGAACTGCAGGTTCATGGTCACCTGTTCGCAATTGCTCTCGGGCCAGTCCATCGTGGAACCGGTGGCAACTACGTATCCGCCATTGATCATCGAACCCATATCGCTGTCAAGGCCTGAATCCGCGATGGGTTTGGCAATGGAAATCACCACGCCGCCGTTGATCACAAGATACCCGTTGGAATCAATGCCGTCCCCCTCTTCGGCCAGACCGGCCAGGATGTGCAGAGAGCCTCCATTGATCGTTGTCACGGAAACGCCGTCTTCATTCGTGTTGATGGCATCATCATCCGTGGCGATGTTGATCTTGCCACCATTGATCGTTAAGTGCAGCTCAGAATCCAGGCCTTCTTTATCGCCACGGATGTTCAGGACACCATCGCCTTCCTTTCCTCCGTCCATCTCCATCGTCATCTTGGAATAGAAGGCACCGTCGTACTTCGCCAGCTTCTTCTGGCCTTCCGCGTCTTTGTAGATGCGCGCCACATGAGAACCGGTGACGTTGTTCACGCTTCCATCCGCCAGGATTACTCTGGCGCCGGCAGCAGATGTGTCCACTTCCGGGGAGGCCGTATAGCTTACTTCCTCGCCTTCCTCGGCGCTGTCATAGGCCACCCAGGCCTCATCACATTCATATACGTTGTAGAAAATCACTGCCGGGGCCACCGTACAGGTAATGTCTGCATTGTCCAGAATCAGGGTCACGACAGCCTCCGGATCGGTCTTTGCTTTCTTTCCAAGATCAACGGCCACCTGCCCTGCAGAGAGTTTTCCGGTCAGGCGATACGTCCCTGCCGCGTTGATGTGCAGCACGGTGTGCGCTGCTGCTTCCTCGGCGCTATGTTTCTCCGAATCTTTACCTTCGCCGTAAGGGTTGCCGCTCTCATAGGCATCGCGGTCCTCATAATACAGGATGTCGTGGGCAATATACACATCCGCTTCCTCATCTTCTGAAACTGCTGCGCCGTCTACCAGAATGCCATCATCCGACAGTTCAATGAAAACAGCCTGGTTTTCCGCTTCTTTTGTTTCCTGCGCCTTGGTCTCCTCGCTTTCCGTCTCCGCAGTCTTGCTTTCCGTCTCCGCAGTCTTGCTTTCCGACTCAGCAGCCTTGCTCTCCGTCTCAGCCGCCCATACGGCCATCCCGCTGCCAAGCACCAGGCTGCCACTCACAAGCGCAGCCGCTACTTTCTTCCATGTCTTCATTTCTTCTCGCTCCTTTCTTCATAGCTCGCAAATGATCCTGTTCTGTGAAAGAGTATATGCTTCAAACCTAAAGGATAGTTTAAAGCCGCAGAGAAGATTTTCCAGCAAAATTCCTGTGAATTTTCGCAATTGCTTTCCTATCAATCATGCCCTATATCTATAGTTATTCTCCTGTTCAATATAGTAGTATATACTTTTCTTATTGACTTTTACCCTCTTTTATGCTATCCTCCTATTTGCAATGATATCACCGGGATAGGTAGTCGCCTTCTCATGCTTTGTTTTTCTGCCGTCCCCTTCATGGAGGTACTATGTCAAACAAAAGAACCGATTTTATTTCTCCTTCTGCACCTGCCAGCAGCATTCTGGAACCAGAACAGGAATGGGAATCCCTGACCATTCGAAGCGACTTTCTTTTTTATAAAGTCATGGAATCGCATCCGGACCTTCTCCTGCAACTATTGCAGCGCCTTTTCCCCAAACTGGAAATTGAGGGAATCAGCTTTCCATATGCCCAAAGATATGCTAAAATAACGGAAGACGGAAAAGGGAGCCGGCTGGATATTATCGTGAAAACTCTGCAAGGGGAAATCATTAACCTGGAAATGCAGGTTCGTTCTATCAAAAACATGCCCAAACGGACGCGTTTCTACTCCAGCATCCTGGACCTGGTTCTTCTGGATTCTGGCGAAGAATACAACAAGCTTCCTGCTTCTTATATTGTCTTCCTCTGCCCCTTTGATCCATTTGGGATTGATATGTACCGCTACTCCTTTGAGCGGCGTTGCATCGAAGCTCCCAATATAGTACTAAACGATGATCTCAAAATCGTTTTCTTCAACGCATCCAGTAAGCAGCCGGAAATTCCAGAATCTCTTCGTTCTTTCTTCCTGTACATGATGCAGGATCATGCAGAGGTTGATAACGACGATACGGATCCCTTTATCCATGATTTGCACCGTGCAGTTCTCTACGCGAAACAAAACCAGGAATGGAGGCGAGAATATATGATTCTATCAGCGAAGTTTGCAGATATCATGTCAGAGGGTCGAGAGATAGGTTTGGAGATCGGTCGCGAAGAAGGCCGTGAGATAGGTTTGGAGATTGGTCGCAAAGAAGGCCGTGAAGAAGGCCGTGCGGAAGGCCGTGAAGAAGGCCGTGAAGAAGGCCGTGAAGAAGGCCGTGAAGAAGGCCGTGAAGAAGGCCGTGCGGAGGAAAAAATAAACACAGAAAGAGAACGACTTCGTGCACAAGAAGCGGATTTGCGGGCATTGGCCGCGGAGCGAAAAGCCACGGAAGCAGAACAGACTATCGAAAAACTGTCTGCCATGATCGAAACACTTCAGGCAAAGCTTGATTCTTTGAGTGCTGACCGCCGGTAGTCAAAAATAGAACGTAACTGCTCAGCACGAGCCTGCTTAAAAAACAGCAGAAAAAGGATGAAGGGAAGGGGCTGTCGCAAAATGCGCGACAGCCCCTTCCCTTCATCCTTTTTCCATGTTTCTAAACATATGTCGTGGTAACTTTCACATCCTCATCACCTGTTCCACCTCTTCCACCGTCAAAACCTTGTTGTGCGCCAGCGTATTTCTGGCAGCACGGCAGAACTGGATTTTCTCCCAATCGGAGGGGGCAAATCGCACCCCATCCATGTGGACGATGTAGATCAGGTTGCCAAACTCCAGGTCAAACGGATCGGTGATCTGCTCCCCGTTTCCGTCCGGGATAGGCAGATGGTGGCGAAGTCCGGCTTCGTGTTCGCTGATAAACCGGTAGCGGAACTGCTCCAGCTTGGGAAACAGCTGCACCACCTGGGCCTTCCAGACAGCGCTCGTCGCCTTGCTTTCTGCGGCTTCCATGTATTTTGCGCTTTCCATTATCCCGCTTTCCTCGCCGTGAAAGCCTCCTTCAAATTCAAACCCCTCCGCACATGCCACGATCGTCTGCACCGGATTCTGGAATAATTCTTTCGGCTGAGCCAGAAGTCTGGCACAGAATTCCGAATTCCCACGTCCGGCCTGATACGCCAGCTCCGCCAGATAATCCGTCCAGGCACTCGCCGTCCCCGCTTCCTCCGCCGCCATCAGGCAGAAGATATGGCAGTCCTGCAGGCCGGTTTCGCAGCGCAGAACGGGCAGCGATCCTTCCACATCTTTCAGGCAGCACTCCAACAGAAAAACCGCAGAAGGTTCATCCTGCCTCACGTGCTTTTCATACTCTTCGATGAACGAAAGCCAGGCCCGCAGGCTCTTTCCGGAGCAGATCCCTCTCACCAGCAGAAAATTGTTGTGAAACGTGATTTCCTTCTTTTCGCCCAGGAACTGTCCGATGGGCTCTCCGGGCCAGTATTCGTCGCGCACCGCCTTCGAGCACAGTTCCTTCAGGCACAGCCGGCCCGGGTCATCGCCTGTGTCAATCAGTTCCTTAAACATCCGGTGCGCGCTGGCGTTTCCGGCCATCTGCCGCACTTTTTTCGCAAAGGTCTCCTCCCAAAAAATTCCTTCGGGAAACAGAAGGATGGCGGAGCGTTCCTCCAAAAGACAGCCCCGGATTTCTTCCAAAAGCCGGAGGGTTTTCCCCATCCGGCCATACCATATTTCTTCCGCGCCAATCCGTCCGTTCATCTTTCGCCGCCTTTCAGGCAGATGCAAAAGCCCGTCACCGCTCTTCTCATCTCTCATACCCTCCGTACTCGATCAGGCGGTCGAACACCTCCTGCTCGGTTCCCATGAGTCCTCTGTAGTTGTCCGAGGAGAACTGATAAGTATCCTTCGCGGTGTGCCGCAGAACGTTCAAATCATACAGTTCCTGCAAAAAGGCCTGCATCTGCTCCATATCCAGTCTGGAAAGCGCTTCGATGCCCAGCTTCTTCGCCTCCTCCAGGATATCCTCCGCGGTATATCCCTTCTGCTCTTCCTGCTCGTACATCATATGGCTTAAGAGCAGGGCGATCAGGTAGTAATGGTTCTCCAGCATCAGGGTGCTCTCGAATTTCTTCCGGATTTCCCGGATGAAATTGTTATCGGCTAACACCCGCCCGATGAGGTCGTTGGAGATATGATACGGCGGGGTATCCGCCTCGGAAAAACCGCCGTAGTCTGCGTTCTGCAGCGACTCCACGAGCTTTTGACAGTACAGCTGGATAAGCCCCGGGAAATAGTTTGCCGTGGCAACAATCTGCGATGCCTGGGTGGCGTCATCGATGGAAAAGCCCAGGTATGACAGGGGCTCCATGAGAAGCCGGGTGGCTTCCTGCTTGGTGAACGGCCGGATCGGGATCCCCTTCAGGTGAATCAGCCCGGCGTTGTTGCCCAAGGCGGATTTCCGGTTGAAGCGAACCACATCGTGCAGACCCGCGATCACGAACTTAAACCGCTGCGGCATCTCCTCCTGCAGGATCTTCAGCTCGGTGATCGGCTGGTAATTGAACTGCTCACAGTCGTTGATAAAGGCGTCTGCCTCATCCAACAGCAGAAGCAGGTACGGAATTCTCTCACCAAACTTTTCTCTGGGCGCCGTCTCTCCTTCCGCTAATGCAGAAGCCTGCTCGGACAGGAAAGTTTCTTCCTCGCCGGCTTTTAAACGCCGTCTTATGCTGCCGATCAGGCTGTCCCAGCTGTCCGTGACCGCTTCCGCCGGCAGGATCTCCTTGTCCACCAGCTTCCGGGAAATCCGGGAGGCGGAGGCCGCAATGTCGGCCTGCACCAGGTCTACAATCACGGCCCGCTGCCCGCCGATCTTTTCCACATCGGACACGGCCTTTTTCAGTAATCTTGTCTTTCCCAACTGCCGGCCGCCATAGATCAGGTTTACGCTGTCCGGCTGCGCAAAGGAGGACTCTTCGATGAGCCGCAGCTCTTTTTCGCGGCCGATAAACATCTCCGGCGGCATATAGTTGCCGGACTCCGCCACATAGGGCTGCAGCCAGGAAAACGGCATGCCGATGGCCATCAGCTTCCGGTTCATCACGCTTCCCTGGTAGTGGTTGTGAAGATAGCAGATCCCCACGCGGTCTAAGACCAGGAACGTGTGGTGCAGGACAATCTGCTTCATCTTGCGCGCTAAGGAGCGCCGTTCCGGCGCGGTCAGCGCTGCGTCCACGACCACCAGGATGGCCTTTTCCTCGACGCCTTCCATTCGTTTAAACTTCTCGAGCAGGCTCACGCTGTCATAGGCCCCGTACAGGCACACCACAAGAAAGCCCGTCCGTGAAATCATCGAGCTGAAGGCGGCAATATTGTGCTGCGGGAAAAAGCGGCCTTTCACAGCCTGATCCCGCGTGATCTTGTAGACTTCCGTGTTGTCGCCCGGCAGATATTTCCGGGTGACGCTGATGTTGTTCCAGCCCAGGTAGGTAAGAAGCTGCGTCACCTTTCCCTCGGAGGAAGGTCCGCCGGAGCGGGGCCAGCTTTCCACCAGGTTGGCCGCGCCTTTCTGCTCCTTATTCCGGCGCATCCTGTCCACCAGAAGGGTCTGCAGCGACACGGAGAGATCCGAAACCTGCTTAAAGTCCGCCGCGAACTCCTCCCAGAATTCCTGCAGATAGGTAAGCGCTTCCGGCTTTTCCAGGTCGGGCATGAACTCGCCCCGCAGCAGATGGTTCATCTCATCCTCCGCCACGGTGAAATTCTGCTCCTCAATCAGCGCGCGCAGGCGTTCCTCCGCCTCGGGATACTCCTGAAAAGCCGTCTCGTTGTTCGCGATCAGCTGGCTTAGCTGCTCCTTTAAGAGAAGCTCCTTCTTGGACGCCAGCACATGGATATACGAAAGGATATGCTGCTCCAGCTGGCAGACAAAGCCGTAATTCTGCAGCTCAGAGCAGGCGTCATACCAGTACAGCACCATGCTCTCCGCATTTTCCAGGAATGCGCTGCTCTGCGGAATCTGCCCCTGGGCGATCCCCAGCGCGTACGCGCGGCGGAAATCGTTTAACTTTTGCCTGGAGACGTTCATCGCCTGGCTTACGCACTGCTCGGCATAATCCGGAAGAGCCGGAACCGGCAGCTTCATGGCCGTCAGATACTGGCCGATCAGCCGGGCCGTGCCAAAATTATGCCGCCCCGGATCCCGGGAATAAATCTGTCGTATCCGCTCCTCGAAGGAGACCTCCGGCTCTTCGGCGTGCGCCCGGATGCGGGCGAGCACGTTAAAGTCCGGCAGCGCGGAAAAGCGCGATTCCAGATCCGGCAGGAAGTCCTCCCGCAGCAGAATAAAGTCCGTCTTCAGGAAGTCCGCAAAGCACATGCGTGCCAGGTTCTCATCCCAGCTGCCGTCCACCTTCCGCTTCACGGATTTGAGCGTCAGCTTCAGGATATACAGGCCCATCCGGTGCTCCGGATCATCCTTCATGATCTCCGTCTCCTCCTCGCAGGCGGCCATGGCCTCTTCCAGAAACGCAAGCAGGTTGGGCATCTGAATCCGATAATAATCTTCCCGCTCCCGGCTCTCTTCATTTTCCCGGTATTCGAGAAGGTGATAGCACTCGCAGATCGCCTCCAAGATCTTCCGGAGATTGGACCTCAGGTTGTTCATGCGCTGCCCCTGCAGGCGCGTGGAATGGTGACGCGCATCCGCCTGATCCCAGCAGTCAAAAATGAAGTCGTCAATCGCCTGCACACTGATGTTTTCTTCCAGAAACTCCCCGCCCGAAAGCCAGGTTTCCCGGAATTCCTCCTTCAGATCATCCAGCTGAGCAAAGTTCCTCTCAGCGGCATAGCGAAGCAGGACCCCCAGCTTTCCCTGCGGATCGAATATGATTTTTTTCGTGATGGACAGTCTCTTTAAATTGGCATCCCCGCGGGGCGGCGTCTGAATAAACTGCTCGTAGTACATCGTCGCCTGCGCGATCACCGTTTCCATCCGCTCTTTCTGGGCCTTCTCATCCAGATGGTGGCAGGCTGCCATTCGCTCCATCGGAACCTTGTACTCCTGATGGAAATCCATCATGATTTCCAGCGCTTTTAAGACCGCGGGAAATCTTCTAAGCGCCTGCAGGCTGTCCAGGAAAGGCGTGATATTAAAGGAAAACGCGTCGCGCCCCGAATAGACGGCACGCACGGCGGCGGCGGTCAGGCAGTAATCGGAGAACACGGCATACTCCTGATCCATCTCCCCTAAGAGTCCCATCAGATTGCCGGCGGAATAGTCCTGGCTCTCCAGAGGATTATTGAGCGCCAGCCCGGCCACCTTATACACCGGCAGCACCTCCGGATTGTACATAGACCCGGCTTTTAAGTAGGCCAGCAGGACCGCGATGCGGCCTTCTTTCTCCACGCTTAAGGCATAGTCGATAATGTCCTTTTTCTCCGTGCAAGGGCAGGAAAAAGCGTCCAGATCCTCGTAGCTGTAATCCTGCAGGAGGAACGAATACTCCCTCTCGATATCCTCCCTTTGTTCACCCGCGTATTCCATTGCGAAAGAACGCTCTGTCTGACGGTTGTTCCGGGTGACTTCCGCGTCCTCTTCCCGCAGGCTGACCGCAGGAAGGCCCTGTTTTTCCGGCTCCTCCTGATCCTGCGGCTGCTGATCCTTAAGCTCCTTATTCTGAAGCTCCATCTCCTGCAAACCGGCATCCTCTGCCAGAGCGTCCTCCGCGGCCGTTTTTTCTTCTTCATACCCGCCCTCTGCGGTCTTTGACTGGAATGCCTCCATCGCCGCCATCCGGGCGAACTCGCTTTCCAGACGGTCATACAGCTGCCTCATGGAACCGCTCACCGTCTGGCCTTTCACCTTCTTAAAATCTTCCCGTGCCTCCTCAGGCCGCCCCAGCTTTAACTCTGCCTCGGCCTTGATCAGGAAGCGGTTGATCCGGCACAGGACCTGGAACACCTCGCGGCTGGAAGAAGACTCATCCAAAAGGGCATAGTACTCCCCTAACTTGTCGCACTCTTCACAGATCCAGCCAAGGCTCTCGACCGTTTCGCCTTCCTCTTCGTTCATTTCCTTTAAGAGGTTGATGAACTGCATGTGTCGCTCGATTTTGGATTCGGTGCTCAGATCGGGCAGGGCAAGGGCTCCTTTCATATAGTTCACAGCCCGTTTGTAATCCTTCGTCTGCGCGAAGAACTGCACCACCGTGTCATATCCGGCCAGGGTTCTCTGGATCTGATCCGTGTTTTTCAGGAACAGCTCCTTGGTTCGGATGGCAATCTGAAGCTCCCCGTCCAGATCGTTTTCTTTCAGATAGGACGCCGCGCGCTTTAAGAGCAGGTTCAGGCAATCCGGCGACATCTTCTGCCCCGGCGCGTGCTCCAGGTACTTGATCACCAGCGGAAATACCTCCGCGCTGCTGTTGGATTTCAGGATCTGGTGCGCCATATTGCCCATGTCGCCTACCTGGCGGATGGACAAGGCCTCGCCCTTCTTCCCCACCGTAAAGTTGACGGCGATCATCTCCGCCTTCAGTTCCTCCTTGGTGATGCAGGCCAGCTTCTTCTGGAGTCTGCTCTCCGCGCTGTCATACTGGAACGGGTACGCATTGTCGTCCAGATCCATGATTTTTCCCTTGCGGCTCATCCAGCTGACGCTCTCCACCCATCCGATCTTCTGCAGGTTTTCCTCCGGCTTCATCACCGGCTTGTCTTCTGGCGCCGCAGCCCCGTTTACGAGAGCCCCCTGTCCATCATTCTTCTCGTTTAACAGGGGCTCCTTTTTCGTGATCTGCCCCAGCCGGTTCTCTACCTCCGCCAGTGCTTCTTCCATTTTCTTTTCCGGGTAGACCTGCTGGAGCTGCAAGAAATCAGAACTGTAGCCCTGGGGGCGGTTTAAGCGGATCTGTCCCTGCGCGGCAAGGTGCTGGTACATGCTGTCTAAGATGTCCCGGTTTCCGACGGGCAGCTTTTCCGGAAGATCCCGCAGTAACGACACATCCTTGGAAAACACGCAGGACTGGTCCAAAATCAGGAGACACTTTTCCCTGTCCTCCCGGGACAGCTCCTGAAGCAAAGCTCTGTACGCGCAGGCACCGGCCTTCGCATAGTCCTTTTCCTGATAATATACGGCGGCCGCTTCCGGCATCTTCCCCGCCATGGAAAGCATGTCGCCGGCTTCTTTGTGCCGGTTCACCAGCAAAAGCACGGCACCCGCAAAACCGGTCATGGCCGGATTTGTCAGGCCGTTTTTCTCCACTTCCTTTCGAATATTGACGGCGGCGATGTTCTTTTTCTCCGCATCGTTGTTTTTCATTCCGAATTTAAAGCTCTCAAAGTACCCGTTCAGGCCCTTGCGCTCTTCCTTGGACAGCTCCTGAAACAGCGCCTGCAACTCCTCCTGCGAGTAGGCTGGCATGGCCACCGAATCATGGTAGTAGGATGGGCGCGCGATGGCGCCTTGGAAAATCGGCTGCCCCTGATAATAAGACGGGGCCGGCATACCCGGATACACAGGCTGCCCCTGGTAATACGACGAGTCCGGCATGCCCGGATACACGGGCTGCCCTTGCGCATAGGCCGGCATCCCCTGGTACGCAGGCGGAGTCTGGCCCGGGTACGCCGGCCAGGGCTGCGCATACGGCTGAGGAGATGGGTAGGGATAGCCCTGCGGTTGAAACTGCGGCTGCGGATAGGGCTGGCCTTGTTTGTCAATGCCTTGGAGGGCCTTGCCGGCATCCTTTCGTTCTGACTCTTGCGCGGCAGGTTTTGAGGCAGGCTCTTCCTCAGCCTTCCCTTTCTGAAGACCTGCATTCTCGCTATCGGTCAGAACCCGACAGGATGTGACAATCTGAAAGTCCACAATCAGACTCCCTCCGTCCTCTAATTCCAGTTCAAAGCTCTCCTCCCCGTCCGTATCCAGAACTACGCCTGTTAACTCCGGTGAGCCCTCATACTTAATCGCTACCCGTGTTCCTGGCTGCAAAGCTGCCAGCTTTTTTATCATCAACTTTGACATTGTATTCTCCCTCACTCTTGAAGTTAAGTCTACTTAGCAGCACAGGTCCCCGATTGTGCCGCGTGTTCTCATATCAGGTGTCTCCTCTTTCCGCTCAACAGCTCCGCCCAGACAGGGGACATGTCCCGGACAGCCGCGACTGCCCTGGGGATCACCTCCAGCAGGTAGTCGATCTCTTCCATGGTGTTGTATTCCCCGACCGACAGCCGCAGCGATCCATGGGCCACCTCGTAGGGCACCCCGATGGACAGCAGCACGTGGCTGGGGTCCGCGGAGCCGGAATTGCAGGCGCTGCCCGAGGAGGCGCAGATTCCCTCCCTGTCAAGCAGCATTAAAAGGGCCACCCCGTCCACTCCTTCAAAGCACAGGTTGACAGTGCCCGGCACGTGGTGCGCAAGGCTCCCGTTTATGCAGCTGTGCGGGATCCTCGACAGCCCTTCGATCAGTCTGTCCCGCATGGCCGCTGTCTTTTTCGCATCCTCCTCCATGTGAAGGCAGGATTCTTTCAGCGCGGCCGCCAAGGCCGCAATCCCCGCCACGTTCTCCGTGCCGGCGCGCTTTCCTCGCTCCTGCCCGCCGCCTTCAATCAGGCTCTCCAGATAGATCCCTTTTCTTACATACAGAGCACCCACGCCCTTCGGCGCGTGGAATTTATGTCCCGAGAGGGAAAGCATGTCGATCTGCATGTCCTCCACGTCGATCGGCATATGCCCCGCCGCTTGCACGGCGTCCGTGTGAAACAGGATGCCTCTTTCCCGGCACAGCGCTCCGATTTCCTTCACCGGTTGTACGGTGCCGATCTCATTGTTGGCAAACATGACGCTGACGAGGCACGTATCCTCCCGAAGTGCTTTCTCCACGTCCTCCGCATAGATGATCCCATCTGAGTGGGGCGCAAGAAGGGTCACCTCAAAGCCCTCCTGTTCCAGCTTTTTTAGCGTGTGCAGGATGGCATGATGCTCAAACTGCGTGGAAATCAGGTGGCGTTTTCCCTTCCTTGCCCCGATGAGCGCGGCGGAGCGAAGCGCCTGATTGTCCGCCTCGCTGCCGCCTGAGGTAAAGATGATCTCCCTCGGGTTCGCATGCAGACAGTCAGCCACGGTTTTACGGGCCCTGTCGATGGCCTCTGCCGCGTTCCGCCCCAGTCCGTACAGGCTGGACGGATTGCCGTACTGTTCCGTCAGAAAAGGCATCATGGCGTCAAGCGCCGTCCGGCTCACGCGTGTCGTGGCCGCATTATCCGCATAAACAAACATAACGAACCTCCCTCATCCCCGATTTTAAACCTGCATGCTTACCGCCTGGCGAAAGACACCGCCTGCGGCATAAGCCACTTACAATTTTCCTTGATCTTAGTATAACCGAAGCCCCCATGCTTGTAAATCCGTGAAATGAACCAAGAATACTCTGCAGGAAAACTCTGTCCAATTTAAATACATAAATCTGTGCAAATCCCGATTTTCTTCCTTCTTCCGGCTTTCATATTTGTGCGTATTGCACAATTTCGACTTGCTTTTTTCTCCGAATCGTTTTTGAATGTAAGTTGTTATGCTTTCCTTGCAAGGGGTAAAATAAGATCAGGTATCTTGTTTTTTACAGTATCACCACCGCCCGAAAATGTGCCGGGCTAAAACGCACACGCCGCAGGAAATGAGCACAGACCCGAACAACGAATATTTTGAAATCACCGCCTCTATGGTCACCGTGGAGGTCAAGGATGAAAAAACCGGAAAAGTTTTCCGGCGCGAGCTTCCGATCGATTACTACGAAAATGCCAATTTTCTCCGCCTCTCCGGCGAAAACCTGGACGGAAGCCTGTCCCAGCTGATCTTTTATTCAGCGAGGGGGATCGAGCGCTTAAAGGACCTGACCGGAAAGGGACCGGATCATGACCCTTGCGGAGGTCACAGCCACTAAGATGAGTAAAGGAGGAAACGAAATGATTAGGAAAACGCTTGTAATCAACGGCGTCACCCGTAACCTGGTTCTGTCAACCGACGAAACTCTGGCAACCGTTCTGCGTGAGCACCTGCTCCTGACCGGCTGCAAGATCGGCTGCGGTGAAGGCCACTGTGGCGCCTGTAACGTCATCATGAACGGCAAGGTCACCAAATCCTGTGTGACCAAGATGAGCCGTGTCCCGGACAATGCCGAGATTCTCACCATTGAAGGCGTGGGTTCACTTCAGGATATGCATCCGCTGCAGGTCGCGTGGATGGCCTATGGCTGCGCCCAGTGCGGTTTCTGTACCCCCGGCTTCATCATCAGTGCGAAAGTTCTTCTGGAGAACAATCCCAGCCCCACCCGCGAGGAAGTGCGCGACTGGTTCAATAAGCAGCGCAACCTTTGCCGCTGCACGGGCTACAAACCGCTCATCGACGCCACCATGGCGGCGGCTGCTGTCTTACGCGGTGAGATGAAGAAGGAAGACCTGCTCTTCAAGCCCACGGGCGATTCCATCAAGGGAACCACCTACATTCGTCCTTCGGCAGCCCAGAAGGTGACCGGTACCTGGGACTTTGGCGCGGACGATGCCTTAAAGATGCCCGGATGCCTGCGCCTTGCCCTGACTCAGGCCAAGGTTTCCCACGCCAACATCAAGAACATTGACATCTCCGAGGCGGAGAAGATGCCCGGCGTTGTCAAGGTCATCACCTACAAGGATATCCTGGCGGCCGGCGGCACCAACCAGATCAACGGTCTGGTCATGCTTCCGAAGCACAACAAGACCGACGGCTTTGAGCGTCCGGTTCTCTGCTCCGACAAGATCTTCCAGTTCGGCGATGCCATCGCTATCGTCGCGGCTGACACCGAGGCCCACGCCCGCGCCGCCGCAGACGCCGTCAAGGTGGACATCGAAGAGCTGCCTGCGTACATGAACGCGCTCGATGCCATGGCGCCCGACGCCATCGAAATCCACCCCGGCACCCCGAATGTCTTCTTCGAGACCAACTGTATCAAGGGACCGGACTTCGACTGGGACAGCATTCCGGACGAACAGCAGGTGGAAATCGAAAGCTACTGCTCGCGCCAGCCGCACCTGCACTTAGAGCCGGATAACGGCTACGGCTATATTGACGAGGACGGCATGGTCACCGTGCACTCCAAATCCATCGGTATTCACCTGCACATGCCGATGATCGCCGCCGGTATCGGCGTTCCGATGGAGAAGCTCCGCCTCGTGCAAAACCACGCCGGCGGTACCTTCGGTTACAAGTTCTCCCCGACCAACGAAGCTTTGATCGGCGCGGCCGCGAAGATCCTTGGCTGCCCTGTGTCCCTGAACTTTAACCAGTATCAGAACATCACCTACACCGGCAAGCGCTCGCCTGCTTTCATGCACATCAAGCTTGGTGCGGACAAGAACGGCAAGCTCTTGGCTCTGTGGGGCGACAACTATGTGGACCACGGTCCGTACTCCGAGTTCGGCGACCTCTTAACCATGCGTCTGTCCCAGTTCACCGGCGCCGGCTACGGGATCAACTCCATCCGCAACAAGAGCCAGACCGTATTTACCAACCACGCCTGGGGTTCCGCGTTCCGTGCGTACGGCTCGCCACAGTCCTTCATGGGTTCGGAAATCGCGATCGACTGCCTGGCTGCCAAGATGGGCATCGATCCGTTCGAGATGCGCGCCATGAACTGCTACAAGGAATCCGAGCACACCACCATCCCGACGGGCTATCCGCCGGAAGTGTACTGCGAAGAGGCTCTGTTTGAAAAGGCCCGTCCTTTATACGAAGCCGGCAAGAAGCGCGTAGCCGAAAAGAATGCCGCCTCCGATGGCCGCTACAAATACGGCATCGGCGTTGCCCTTGGCGTGTACGGCTGCGGTCTGGACGGTGTGGACTCCTCCTCCGCGTATGCCGAGCTGAACAAGGACGGCACGGTCACGATCTACGTCTCCTGGGAAGATCACGGACAGGGCGCCGACATGGGCGCGTTAGTCTCCGCGCACGAGACGCTGCGTCAGGCAGGCATTAAGCCCGAGCAGATCCGCCTTGTCATGAACGATACCAAGTACACACCGAACTCCGGTCCCGCCGGCGGTTCCCGTTCCCAGGTCATGAGCGGCAACGCCTGCCGTCTGGCGGCGGAAGCCCTCATCGCCGAGATGAAGAAGGACGACGGAACCTACCGCACCTACGATGAGATGGTGGCGGACGGCAAAAAGCTGAAAGTGGAAGGCAACTGGGTCACCACCTTCTGCGCGGATCATCCGATCGATCAGGATACCGCCCAGGGCGATCCGTTCGCAACCTACATGTACACCATCTTCCTGCCGGAGGTCTGCGTAGACACCCAGACCGGTAAGGTAAAGGTTGAAAAGTTCACGGCCGTGGCCGATGTCGGTACCATCATGAACCGTCTGCTGGTGGAAGGCAACTTCTACGGCGGCTTAACGCAGGGTATCGGCCTTGCCCTCTCCGAGGACTTCGAGGATCTTTCCAAGCACACAAGCCTGATGAAGTGCGGTATCCCGTACCCGAACGACGTTCCGGATGACATCGAGCTGCACTTTAACGAGACCTACCGCCCGAACGGTCCTTACGGTGCTGCCGGCTGCGGCGAGGCTCCGTTAGATGCTCCTCACCCGGCTATCTTAAACGCCATCTACAACGCGACCGGCGCGCGCATCACCCGCGTACCCGCCCGTCCGGAAGTGGTGCTGGCCGCTCTGAACGCATTAAAGTAAACGCAACTTTTATGGGGCTCAGGCTGAAAGCCGGGAGGTGATGCTCACCTCCTCCCCCACGTTTTCCTCTTTATGAAAAGGAAAGCGGTAAGACCATAAACACCAACCGGGGGCTGCCGCCAAAGCGGCAGCCCCTCTTCACAAGGAAAGGGGGTACCTTCCATGGCTCAGATACAGGAACGTGGCTCGACCCATGTGTATAAAGTCAGCAAGATTGCCCAGGAAGAAGTCGATTCCATGGTCTCCCGCTGCGTCTATGAGGACCCTCCTTTCTGCAGCGCCGCCTGCCCGCTGAAGCTCGACACCCGTGCTTTTTTGCAGGCTGCGGCCTCCGGGGATTTAAACAAAGCCCTTCTTCTCTATGAAAAGGTGACCCCTTTTCCCCTAGTCCTCTCATCCGGGTGCGACGCGCCCTGCGAGAAAAAATGCCGCCTGTCCGAGATCGGCGATGCCATCGCCATCCGCGAGGTGGAGGCGGCCGTCTCCCGCTACGGCCAGGCCAAGAAAGCAAGCGGTGTGTTTCGCATGCGTAAAAAGCAGACGGTGGCGATCTTCGGCTCCGGGCTGTTTACCCTGTTTTTAGCCGGGGAGCTGGAAAAGAAAATGTACCCGCTCACCGTCTTTTGCGAGGAAGCCGGCTTTGAAGGCTTCCTGAAAGCAGCCGCCGGCTTTCTGGATGAGGAAGCTTTCCGCCTCGAGCTTTCCCGCCTGAAAGGAAAAGAAATCCATTTCGAGTTCGGGTGCCGCCTGACGCCGGAATTCTTCGCGGAAAAGCGCGCCGCCTTCGATGTCGTCTGCGCTTCGGAGGAAGCGGCTCTCCGCTTCTTTCCGGAGGCGGTCTGCGATCCGGCACTCATGATCTATGAGGCGGAGAGGCTGGTGATGGGGTGCGGTGGAAAGGAAGGAAATGACGGTGCTACACACGCCGACGGCACCTTGGGAACCGGCAAAACCGGCGTCATGGCCGCGGCTTTCGGCGCCAAGAAAGCCGCCCTCACGGTGGATCGCCTGGCGCAAAGATTAGACCCCCGCAACACCCGCGGAAACGAAGGCCCGTCAGAATCCAGGCTGTATACGGATTTAAGCTCCGCCACGGCCCTGGAAAGAGTTTCGAAAGCCGGAGCGGTTTACACCCGGGAGGAAGCCGTACAGGAAGCTTCCCGGTGCCTCGACTGCCACTGCGAAGAGTGCATGAAGAGCTGCGCTTTCCTGGCGCACTATAAAAAGCACCCCGGGCTCATCGGCAGGGAAATCTACAACAATACGCAGATCATCATGGGCGATCACCAGTTAAACAAGCCCATGAACAGCTGCTCCCTGTGCGGGCAATGCACCGTCACCTGTCCCAACGGGTTCGACATGGCGCATATCTGCCGTTCCGCCCGCCGAAACATGGTCGAGACGGACAAGATGCCGCTGGCGCCGCACGAATTTGCCCTGCTGGACATGCTCTTTTCCAACGGGGAGGCGTTTCTGGCCCGGCCGCAGCCACGTTCCCTGCCTTATTCCATCGTGAAAGAGCGAGAACAAGCCGATGCTCCGACAGACTCTAGTTCCCTTGTACCTAATGGCGTCGGCGCAGATACTTGGACAGACTCTGGTTCCTTCGCACCTGATGGCGCCGGCTTGGATACTTTGGCAGGCACCTGCAAATATGTCTTCTTCCCCGGCTGTCAGGCCTCTGCCATCGCCCCAGCGACCGTGCGAGCCGCGTATGAAGACCTGTGCCGGCGTCTCCCTGGCGGTGTGGGCCTGATGCTGGGCTGCTGCGGAGCCATCGCCTCCTGGGCCGGGCGGGAAGAGCTGACGAAGCAGACTCGCGCATTCTTAAGTCAGGAACTCTCCCGCTTAGGCGACCCTATAATCATCGCCGGCTGCCCCAGCTGCAAAAAAGAACTATCCGAGTTCTGGCCCGGTCTGATTTTGGGGATCTGGGACGTCCTCCTGGAAATTGGTCTGCCGGAAAGCGAGGCGGTTCCGTCTCCCGACTCTCCCATGGGGCAACAAGCAGCGGACCTGTTGAACGGCAACCATTCTGATGCGCCGGAAGATGAGACTGATGCTTCATCTGACTGCCTGCACTTTCATGGTCGATCAGTCGCCCTCCACGATTCCTGTGGCGCGCGCGGGGATGAAAAGACGCAGAACGCCATCCGCGAACTGATGGCGCAGATGGGCATCGAACTGGTGGAGACCCCCTACTCCGGAGACCGCTCCCCCTGCTGTGGCTATGGCGGGCTGGCTTCGTATGCGAACCCGGAAGTTGCCAAGGAGATGACCGACAAGTGTCTGGAGCGTTCTGATCTGCCATACATCACCTACTGTATGGCCTGCCGTGACCGGTTCGCCAGAGAGGGCCACGAATCCCGCCACATTCTGGAACTCATCTACGGCACCGACGCCGGCTCCCCGCCGGACATCAGCGAGAAGCGCTACAACCGGCTGACGCTGAAAAACACTCTTTTAACCGAACTTTGGCAGGAGGCACCCGCCATGCAAAAACGAGATTATCCCCTGCGCTTCACCGAAGAAGCCCGGCGTCTGATGGATAGCCGCATGATTTTGACTGACGATGTACTCGAAGTGATCGACGAACTGCGCAAAACCGGCGATGCCATTTTAGATCAGGAAACCGGGCTGTCCATCGCCTGCAAACGGGTCGGCAATGTCACCTTCTGGGTGAAATTCACGGTGGAAGAAGACGGCGCCTACCTGGTGCACAGCGCGTACAGCCACCGCATGACCGTGGTAAAAAGAGAAGGGTGATCGTATCTACTCAGCACAGCCGCTTGCACCCCGCTGCAAGCGGCGTAAAACAAGAGTTGGCATGCCAAGCCACAGGCAATTTGGAATGCGCGGAGCGCATTGCCTGTGGCTTCGTAACTGCTCAGGTACTGAGCAGTTACGGGTGATCGCAACTGCTCTGCGTCTGAAAAAGGAGGATCTATCGTGCCTGCAGAAAAGAACTATTATACCATCGACCCGGAAGGAAAACTGACCTGCCTGAAGTGCAAAGTGCCGCTTGTGAAGGGAAAAGCCAAATTTATGTACCTGGACAACGGCTTTCCGGTGGAGCTTCCCGTCTGCCCTGTGTGCGGCTTTATCTACGTGCCCGAGGAGCTGGCGCTGGGGAAGGTGGCGTCCGTGGAACGGGCCCTGGAGGACAAATGAACAACCATCCGGGCGGTCAGGAATTTACGCGAGAACTTCTTACGAAGGCAGCCTTGCCCGCCGGATCCCACATTCTGGATCTTGGCGCCGGGGACGGAAGCACGGTGTCGCTTCTGCGCGCTTTGGGGTACCTGGCCGATGGGATTGATCTGGCGCCGCGGGTTTCCCTCGTACAAAAAGGAAACCTTCTGGCCACCGGCTATCCGGATGAAAGTTTCGATGCGGTCCTTAGCGAGTGTTCTTTCTATGTGTCCGCCCATGTTCCCCAGGCGCTTGCGGAAGCTGCCAGAATCCTGAAGCCAGACGGTCTCCTTCTGTGGTCAGACGTCTTTTTCGACGATCCGCTTCCGCCTCTTCAGGAAGTCGGCTTCTCTGTGCTGTCCCTGGAGGATATCACGCCCCTGTGGCGGGAATATTATCTGGAGGCTATCTGGAACGGGGCGGACATTTCCTGCGTTCCCAAGGGGAAATGCCGGTATCTGGCCTTGATCGCCATAAAATGCGTCTCCACATAAAAGCCCCCATACAGCGCTGCTACGCATATCATAAGTGCTAATGGCTAATCTTGCCAAAGCATCCTTAACAGGAGGAAAAAAATGGACCTGTACGATCGAATTCTGGAGCTTTCAAACTGTGGCTATTTTTGCGGGCAGATTCTGGCCATCCTCATGCTGGAAACCATCGGAGAAGAAAACCCGGGGCTCATCAAAGCCATGGGCGGCTTAAACGGCGGCGTGGGATTTTCCCTGGGCTGCTGCGGCTGCATGACCGGCGGCGCCTGCATTCTTTCGTACTTTACCGGCAAAGGCGAGGACACCGGGACAGACGATCCGCAGCATCGCCCGGCGCTGAAGGAATTCACGGAATGGTTTGAGAAAGAGATGCTGATCGAATACGGCGGGACGGATTGCCGCGACATCACGGCTGGAAGCACCGCCAAGCGCCTGGAATACTGCCCCGGTATCATTGCAGCCACCTATCAGAAATGTATGGAAATTTTACAGGAAAGAGGACTCCTGCCATGATTTTTTCAGAAACCACCAGCGTCTGCCCTGTCTGCTTAAAGACTCTTCCAGCCATCCTGCGTACGGCGCCGGATGGCGTTTATATGGACAAAACCTGCCCGGAACATGGAGACTTTTCCGCGCTTCTCTGGGAGGGCGATTTTGAATCCTATCTTGCCTGGCCATCGGGAAACGAATCCCGCGAGGTTCCCATAAACGGCCGCCAGACGGACTTAGGCTGCCCCTATGACTGCGGTCTGTGTAACGACCATCAGAGCAAAGGATGCTGCGTGCTTCTGGAACTCACCCATCGCTGCAACCTGCGCTGCCCTGTTTGCTTCGCGAGCGCCGGTGACAGTACGCACACGGACGTCCCCCTCGAAGAAATCCGCCAGCAGTACGCCTATCTGATGGCCCATGGCGGCCCCTTCAACATCCAGCTTTCCGGCGGCGAGCCAACCATGCGGGACGATCTTCCAGACATCATCCGGCTCGGCCGGGACATGGGCTTCTCCTTCTTTCAGTTGAACACCAACGGCCTGCGTCTTGCGCACGAAGAAGGATACGCCGCCCGATTAAAGCAAGCTGGTCTGAACACCGTCTTTCTTCAGTTTGATGGCGTAAGCGATGATGTGTACGAAATTCTTCGCGGTAGGAAACTACTGGCAGAAAAGGAAAAGGCTATCGCCAATTGCGCTGCGGCCGGGCTTGGCATCGTCCTGGTTCCTGTCATCGCTGCCGGGGTGAATGAGCATCAGGTGGGAGACATTCTGCGCTACGCGCTAAGCCATATGCCCGCCGTACGTGGGGTACATTTTCAGCCCCTATCCTACTTTGGACGCTGCGCGCTTCCCCGGCCGGAGAAGCCCATCACCATCCCCAAAATGCTCCGCCTGATGGAGGAGCAAACCGAAGGAACCTTCAAGACCGCCCATTTCACCGGCGGTGGAGCCGAAAACCCGTATTGCTCTTTCCACGCGACATACCGCCTTTTAAAGGACGGCAGCTTAAAGGCGCTGAGCCGGCATATCCCCGGAAACAGCGGATGTTGCTGCCATTCCTCCGACGAGTCTCGCCTTTCCGTGGCCGAGCAGTGGAGCGGTGGGGAGTTCAACAACAATCAAGAGTCCTGTTGCTGCGGCGATCCCGGGTTACCTGCAAAGGAATCTTGTTGTGATGGCGGTTCAGGAATTTCTGAAGACAACAGCTTGTTTGACACTTCCTCTTTGGATGCCTTTCTGGAGGAAGCCAGAAAGACTACGTTCGCCGTGTCCGGCATGGTGTTTATGGACGCCTACAACCTTGATCTTGCTCGCCTTCGCCGCTGCTACATCTGCGAAGTGGACAGCAGGTTTGGCATGGTGCCATTCTGCGCTTACAATCTGACTGGTGTAGACGGTCGGGCCTTATACCGTAGCAAGGTATAGCATCTGGCGCAAAAAACTTGAAAGGAGAAGCACTTTTCCTCTCTCATTTGAATTGAAAAGCGCAGGCATTTCTCTCTTTTGAGATTTGCCTGCGCCTTTCTCTTCCTCCGGGCTTCCAAAAAGCGCAGGCAGCCTTCTCTTTCAAGCTCTTGCCTGCGCCTGCAAACCTATTTGCGCCACACCTCTGCGGCCAGAAGGCATCCATTCCCCTGAAGACTAATCTTCCGGGAAGAAAGATCTTCCTTCTCCAGAAGCAACGCTTCCTTTTCCGCCAGCAACACTTCGCTTTTCGCCTGCGACACCTCGCTTTCCGCCAGCAACACCTCGCTTTTCGCCTGCGACAAAACCTCGCCCGGTAACGCAACTTCTTCCTGCCAGTCACCCTCTCCCATCAGGAAAACCTTCGCCTCTCCTTCTGCGGCAAACAGCAGAAGCACTTCTGATGAAGGCCCCGGGACAAAGGATACAACAGCTTTTTCTTCTTCGTTCCTGCATGGCGCCACACTCTCTTTAAGAGGCTGGTCGCCGGCCTCCTTCAGCCGGATCGTTGTAATCCGCCCGCCACACTTGCCTTTTCGAAGCATCAGATTAAAATCCGTGCAGCGCCCCCAAGAGTGAGTTTGATCTGCGCCGTCAAAGGCATGAATGTCATAAGGCGCAAGAACAATCTCTTTCCCGGGCATGGAGCTGTGCGTCAGGCGCATGGAGCCATCTAGCGGCGTAATCAGCCGGTCATAGTCCGGAAGCGCGGTAAAATCCGATTCTTCCAGGTCCACTGTCGCGGAACTGAAGCGCCATAAAAAAGTTCGGTCCGCATAAACGGCCCCTTCCGGTGCGATCGCGATCTGAGTCGTTTTTCCCCCAGACCAGGTGCTGACCAGATAGTCTTTTTCCGTAAGTTTTTTCATATCTTCCTCGCTGGGCGCTCACCATTCTGCTTTAAGCGCCAACCATCGCCAGCACCGTCAGATGCCCTTCCTCCGCCATCGGCAGCGCGTGGGCGAGAAGTGCTTTTCCTTTCGCCCTTGCCTCCGCCACGAATGCCTCATCCTTGATCGAGCCGATGTTGATGAGCACATTGAGCCACGCGCCCTGAATTCCCGCAGAAAGCGACAGGAACGACACGCCTAAATCGCTGGCGCTGGTATCGTTGAACCGTCCGAGCAGCGAATGTGCCAGCGTGATCGTCTCATCGCACAGCTCCATCATCTCCAGCGGCGTCTTCGTGCAGCCCTTCAGGCCCTCCTGAATAGCGGCGCTGCGCGCCTGTTTCTGCTCGTCCGTTTCTTTCGGCATCGCAAACGCATCGCTGACAACCAAAAACGCGTCCGTATCCCGGTCCATGACATCCATCAGCCTCTTTTGCAGCTCAGCTGCCTTCGCCTGAACCTCCGCGGCATGCTCCGCGTACTCCGCGTATTTCTTTCGGCCCTGAGTCAGGCCGGCCACCATGGCAGTCAGCGCAGCGCCGATCGCGCCGTAAAGCGCGGCCACCGATCCGCCGCCGGGCGCGGGCGCGTCCGACGCGACTAAATCCGTAAATTCGTGAACCTGTAAGTCGGCCAGTTTCATCTTATACCTCCCCGCGGCGCTTATGCGCCACGCCACAAAACAGGAAAGCAGGCAACTGCGTGAAACGAGCAACCGCCTGCCTTCCTGATAAGCTTCCCTTTACTGCATCGCGTCAATGATATGATATTCCATAATCTGATTCTTGCAGTCAAAATTCTCCAGCTTCAGATAGAATTCCGCGCAGTCAAGCAGCGCCTTGGCGGGCGCCAGGCCAACCAGCTCGCTTCCCACAATGTGCGTTCCGTAGCGCTCCGCCAGCGAGCGGATCATCTCGTACACCACCGGAATACTCGTCACCTCATAGTTGACCATGTTCATGGACACCTGCGCGATGCCGCGGTCCTCCAGCATGAAGCCCATCGCCTTGCAGGCCGCGAAGCCGCCGGAAGATGCACGGATCACCTTGGCGATGTTTTTGGCGATCTGGACATCCGAGGTTGCCAGGTTGACGTTGAAAGCAATCAGCGGCGGACGCGCACCGATGGCGGTAATGCCGGCCGTCGGATGGATCTTTCTCTCGCCGAAATCCGGTGCCCAGTCAGGCTCAAGGAGCTTGGCGGGCATGCCCTCAAACTGTCCCTTGCGGACGGTCGCCAGGTTTTTCCGCTCCGGACGGGTAGCCGAATCTTCATAAAGGAACGACGGGATCTGCAGCTCTTCCCAGATCCGCTTGCCCAGGCGCTTGCTCATCTCCACACACTCTTCGACCGTCACATCCATCGTCGGAACGAACGGGATGACATCGGTGGCGCCCATGCGGGAGTGTTCGCCGGTGTGCTTGTTCATATCAATCAGCTCCGCAGCCTTTTTCGTCAGCAAAAAGGCCACTTCCTCCACCGCTTCCGGGGAGCCCAGCAGCGTAAACACGCTGCGGTTGTGATTTCCATCGGTCTGCGCGTCAAACAGAAGGCAGCCGGGAACGCTCTTAGCCACTTCGACCAGGGCGTCAAATCCCGCCGCATCCCGCTCGCGGCTAATGCTGAAATTTGGTATACACTCTACGAGTTTTGCCATGTTTCTGATTTTTCCTTTCTTAACTTTACATGTAGACAGCGTGGCTGAAAGAGCTTTCTCTTAAGGAGCCACGCTGTCTCGTCATTTACGCACCATCAGGTGCCCATTTGTTCCTAATTCATCAATTGCCGGTGAAGCCCTGTACGAAGAACTTGATGAACGCGATCGTCTGAGGCTGGTAGATGATGTCGACCAGGAACGCGCCGACAATCGGCACGATCATGAAGGCCTTACGGGACATGCCGTAACGATCCTTCACAGCGGTCATGTTGACGATGGCGGACGGCGTCGCGCCAAGGCCGTGACCCAGAAGACCCGCGCACATAACGGCTGCATCATAGTTGCTACCCAGGATACGGAAGACCACAAAGTAGCAGAGCACAATCAGAACGACGGTCTGGATGATAACGATCAGCAGAACCGGTCCGATGAGGTCGAGCAGCTGGTACAGGTTCAGGCTCATGAGAGCGATGGACAGATACAGGTTCAGCATGACATCGCCGATGCCGTCCACCAGACCGAAATCAAAGTTGTACCAATGGAACTTCTCGTTTAAGTTTCTCACGATCATGGCGACGAACATGGCGCCGACGTAGGTCGGGAAGCTCATTTTGATCAGGGTGCCGATCCAGCCGGAGATCTGGCTGCCGACAGCCATACAGACCAGGATCACCGTCACGTTCTTAATAACGTCCAGAGGCGAAAGCGGTTCGCCATGACGCTTGTTGATCTCTTCCACGGAATTGTCCAGCGTTTCAGAATCATCCGGAGTAAGCTTGTTCTTTTCGATCAGCAGTCTGGCCACCGGGCCGCCAACTAAGACGGCGAAGATCAGACCAAAGGTAGCTGCTGCCGCGCCAACCGTGATGCCTGCAGGATAACCCAAGTTAACGAAGTCGGTACCGTAGGAGAGAGCCGCGCCATGTCCGCCGATCATGGAGATAGCGCCGGCAAGCAGGGCATAAGGATACTCAAGACCCGTTACAGCCGCAACGCCTACACTGATCACATTCTGAAGAATGGAAACAACCCCTGCAATCAGCCAGTAGATGACAAGAAGCATGCCACCCTTTTTCAACAGCTGTACGGAAGCGCCCAGACCAACCGTCGTAAAGAAGGCCACCATGAAGGGGCTCTGGAAGGTGGTATCAAACTTGAAGGTGAATGCTCCTGTCTGATGTCCCGCAAAGGTGATGAACATAAACAGGAAGCCGCCGATAACCGGTGCCGGAATACAATACTTTGCAAAGAACGGCACCTTTTTCTTGATCCAGAAACCGATAAGCAACAGTACGGCTGCGATCGCGGTTGTCATGATCAGGTCGCATTTGATGTTGAACACACCATCGATTGTCTCAAATCCCATAGAAAACCTCCTTTTCCTTCCCTGCATACGACAGGAAATTGCTTTGTGACGCATTCCGGGTTTCTCCGCCTCCCGGAACAAGTAGATGTTGTCATTATACACGAAATCATGTAAAATGAGAAGAGTTTTTTGTGTTATTTGATAACTTTGATTTCTTTTCCGTGTGCGAAGCGCGATGCACCTTGGTGCCTGTGCCAAAACGATACATGATTTGCGAATAACTATTCAAAACTGTGCTACGGAGGTATCGGATTTGAAGCGTTCCAGAATTGATTCTTTTATTCTCAACCAGGAAAACGAGCGGCTTTGCGCCATCACCGGCTCTTCCTGCCCTTCGCTCTCCCGGCAGCTTTTAGATACCCTTCAGCTGAACAAGCTAAACGACCTTCTTGCACGGGAAAAAGAGCGGGGCGGCTTCTACCGAAATCTCCCGGACCATCTGAACAGCCTGGCGGACTTATCTTCCCTCCCTTTCACGACGGAGGCTGATCTGGCTGCGCATGCACCTGGGCTTCTTCTGACCTCGCAAAGTCAGATCAGGCGCGTGATTTCTGACGTGTCTCCCGGGCCAGCATCGTCATCTTCCACAAGCTCTGCAGCCGCAAGGAGTCTTATTTCTGGTGCGACATCTGGCACAAGGCCTCTTTTTTCTGACGCTACCTCTGGCACCACCTCTGCCCCGAAACGAGTCTTTTACACGGAAGGCGATCTGGAAAACACCATCCGGCTTTACGAAGCCGGCCTGGGAGAATTGATTTTCCCCGGAAGTGTCACTCTCATCGGTTTTCCTTCCTCCCATGCCTTCGGCCTGGGAGAGCTGATCTGCGAAGCCATCCGGCGCCTCGGTGGGGTTCCCCTGCCTGCCGGACCTGCACTGACCTACGGAGAATATCAGGAGCTTCTGGAAACCAGACACCCGGACACCTTTGTCGGCATGCCAACGCAGCTCCTGTCAATCCTGCGCGCCTGCAAACCCAGCTCATTAAAGCGCGCCCTCGTCAGCGGCGATGCCTGCCCGGCCAGCGTAATTTCTGTCTGCGAAGCCCTCTTAGGCACGCGCCTCTTCCCCCACTATGGTTCCCGGGAGATGGGAATGGCTGGTGCTATCACCTGCCCGGCTCACGAAGGTATGCACCTTCGGGAGAATGATATCATCGCCGAAATCGTCGGCCCGGACGGCACGGTGCTTCCCGACGGGCAGGAAGGCGAGCTGGTCATCACCACCATCGGCATGGAAGCGCTTCCCCTGATCCGCTACAAAACCGGCGACATCACCCGCCTTCTTCCCGGACGCTGCCCCTGCGGCAGTGTTGTACGGCGCCTGGGGGCTGTGCACCGGAGGGCTGATATGCAGCAACTGGATGAAATTCTTTTCGCCTTCCCGGAACTCGTGGACTACCGGGCCGCTTTGCCAGCTCCGGGTGTCCTGCACCTGGAAATCCTGCACCTGGAAAATCTTGCGCAAGAATCCTTGGATGAAGGCGCGATTCGCGCCGCTCTGCAGGCTCTTCCCGCCCGGCCGGCTTCCCGCCTGCCTGCCTTTGAGCAAGTTGTGGTCTCGCTTCGGCCCTGCACCCTCGCTGACAGGGCCCTGTACGCCTCCAAGCGAGTCATCCTGAATGAGATTCCTGCGCAGAAAGCTTGATTTCCACACCTCTCACGGAATAAAGCGCAGGCAGTCGCCCTTCGGGGAGTCTTGCCTGCGCTTTTCTCTTCTCTTTCCCAACACAAAGGCGCAGGCAGCTGCTCCTTTTGGAGTCTTGCCTGCGCCAAATTGATTTTCCAGCCAAAAAAATCTCTCCATGCCCTACAATTCCAGCATATAGGACTCATAGGCGTTGATAATCCGCGTACCGGAAGGATGCTCCCGCACACGCTGAAACTTCCCGGCTGTGTAGGTTGCATGCACATGCCCATGCACCAGAAAACGTGGATGAAAGTGGGTCAGATACGAGTCGAAACAATCAAATCCCTGGTGAGGAATATCCGGAAGGTCGCCGTACCCCCGCACCGGGGCGTGGGTCATCACGATGTCCACCCCGCCGGAGAGCATGGTCTTTAAGGAGGCCAGTCTCACGCGCCTCGCCATCTGCCGTTCCGTGTACATGTCTTCCCCGTCCCGGTACTTCATGGATCCGCCCAGGCCCAAAATCTTCAGGCCGTTCACCGTCACAAGCTTATCTTCCACACACTCGCAGCCTTCCGGTGGCGACATGTGTACCAGCTCATCATGGTTGCCTCTCACATACAAAAGAGGACAATTGGCCATGGTCACCAGAAATTCCAGATACTTCGGCGGCAGATCGCCGCAAGCCAGGATCATGTCGATCCCGGCGGTCTTCTCCCGCCGGTAGTAATCCCAGAGACCTGGATCGATTTTGTCAGCCAGACACAACAGTTTCATTTCTCTTCTCCCCCGGAAAGCCGGTTTCGTCGTCCCTGCACAAAAGCCACGCAAGTCTTGCCATTTTTCTCCCCCGGCTTCCCGGTAGAACCCTTTACTTATCGCCCCGCACTTCTTCCTTCACGCCGCTGATCTTGAGCGTACCGCGGGCGCTGTCCGGGAACTGCCATGCCGCGGGAAGCTCCCCGATGACGTTCTCGTTCAGCCAGTCCATGGTGATGATCTCCTCCGCGGAAAGGGTTTCCTTCATGCGCACCGTGCCATCCGGCTGGACCGTACCTTCCGGGCGCGAAAGCCCTTCCGGACAGACCGGCCCCGTCTGGCTGCGCAGCTCGCCGGAAAACGGCTGCAGCCGCCCTTCCGTCACATCCCGCAGAAGCACCTCCATCATCCGCCTCGTATAGGGGGAGAGTTTGGGCGAGAAAATCAGCTGGATGACCCCGGCGGGAAGCCCCCACCAGTATCCGACGGCCTGATCGTTCGTCCCGCCTTCGCGGCCGGAGGAAGAAATTTCATCGAGCAGCATCCGCTCATAGTAACGAGCCCAGTCCGGCATGGCCGCCGCCAGGCGGATGGTCTGCCCATCCTTGCGCTCAAACAGCCCATACTCCCGCAAGGGCGAGTCGGGGCGAATGTAATCCGGCCCGGAGATGATGGAAATTCCCTGGCTTTCAAAGAAGGTGCGCCAATCCGTCCCTTTCTGCGTATCCCACATGAGCCGCACCTTGCTGTCCGGCCGCATCATGGCGGCTCCGATCGCAAACGCGTTGATACTGGCGATGCTTCCGTAGATCGGGTAGTCCGCTACATAGCCGATCTCCGGCGTGGGCGAGAGCGCCGCCGCCAGGGCTCCGGTCAGGAATTTCACCTCGTACATGCGGCAGTAATAGGTGCGCACCGCGTTCACCTTCAGGTTGACCGAGCAGTTAAACACGTGGATGTCCGGGTGGCGAATGGCAAAGCGCATGGCCTCGGGCATCATGGACGGCGAGGTGGTAAAGATGGTACGGCACCCTAAAGCCGCCGCGTCTTCGAGGGCAGCCCGGGTGGCCGCCTCGTCCGCGCAGGAATCATAGGCGCGGGTGACAACCAACTGGGAAAACAGGTGATCAATTGCCTCGCGCCCCAGCTCATGCCCGTACACCCAGCCAGACTCATCTGCTTCCTTTTCGTACAAATATGCGACCCGTAAGGGGTTCTCGGCGGAATAGCTCACGCCTCTGCCCAGCCAGGACAGCAGCTTCCATCCCTTCTTCTCCTCCTCCGGCGCACTCAAAAGGCGCAGCCCGTTATCGTTGGCCCGCGTTGCGTATTCCTTCCGCAGCCGTTCGATGCGGCGGCGGATATCCTCCCGCTTTCCTTCTAAGAGGCTGCGAGGGGAAAAGACCTTCAGATAAAGAAGGAAGGCGTCGCCGGGGGGAAGCGCCTGCTCGTTGTCCTTGACGATCGCCAGATAGCTCATCTCAAAGGTCGTGTAGCACGAACGCACCCGCCGCCGTTCCTCATCGGTCCAGACATGTGCGCTTTCCTTCGCAGGCAAAATCCCGTCTTCCCGGAAGATCTCTTCCAGCTCCGCATAGGCTCCTGGCCCCGACAGCACGATATCATACAGGCGGGAGCGCCGGAAGAATTCCAGAAATTCCGGATAATTCTCGCCTCCCTGCTCTGCCTCCCGCTCTTCTTCCGGCGACGGAAGCATGCGCGAGACGGTAGCCGCGATTTTGCCGGACTCTAAGTACTTCAGCACGGAAACCCGCTTGTTCCCCTCCTGCACGTAAAACCGGTGCCGATATTCCACCACGCGGATCGGGTCGCGGATTCCTTCCGTCACCTGGGCCTCGTACAGTTTCTCCCATTTGACGGCAAACTCCGATCCCTCATCCAAAACCGGCATAAACCCGCAGGAAAAGGCGTTCTTTCTGCCTTCGGTCAATGTACCGGCGATGAGCGACAAGGGAATTTCCATGACCCCAAGGGGCACCAGGGAGTGCGCGTCCGGATTCGCCACCGTCTGAGCCAGAGAGGCAAGATAAGGCGACTTTCCCAGACTCTGGGCCCTGGCGCACTCCCGCTCCCCTTTTTTCTTTGCTTTCCTGTATTCTTCGCCCATTAACGGCCCTCCAGAATTGCCTCCACCTGGGCCCGCTCGGGCATGGAGCAGATGGCTCCCTTTTTCGTCGTCACCAGGTAGGCAGCGGCGTTGGCAAAGGACAGCATATCCTTCCGCTGCTCCGCGGAAAGATCCTTAATTCCATTCTCCAGCACATAGTTTAACACGCAGGCGCAGAAGGTATCGCCCGCGCCGGTGGTTTCAATGGTTCCACCCAGCTTAAAGGACGGCACAAACACCTTCTCATCGCTTCCATAGTAGGAATAGCTTCCGTCCGCGCCAGCGGTCACGTTCAGCACCTGAATGTTCGGGTACTTCGCCTGCAAAATCGCAGCGCCCTTGTCAAAGTCGGTCTCACCGGTCATAAATTCGATCTCATTGTCGGCGATCTTTAAGATGTCGCACTGGGAAAGTCCCCAGGAGATCTGCTCCTTCGCATCGTTTAAATCCTTCCACAAGGGAATGCGCAGGTTCGGGTCGAAGGAGATGAGCGCGCCGCTTTCCTTCGCCAGGCGAACGGCCTTCTTCGTGGCCTTCCGCACGCCTTCATGCGTCATGGAAAGGGTGCCGAAGTGGAAAATGCGCACCTCTTTGAGCGCCTCCTCCGAGACCTCTTCCGCCGTCAGCAGCATGTCGGCGCCGGGATCGCGATAGAAGGAGAAATCCCGGTCTCCGCCCGGATAGGTTTTGACAAAGGCCAGCGTCGTATGAGCCTCCGGGTCCATGACCAGATACTCCGTGTCAATGCCGGCGTCCTCCACGGTCTTCTTTAACTGTGCGCCGAACATATCCTTGCCCACCTTGCCGATAAACGCACAGCTCTTGTCCAGCTTCTTTAACATGGCCAGCACGTTGCAAGGCGCTCCGCCCGGGTTGGCCTCAAACAGGGGATTACCCTGGCCGCTCACCCCATTTTCCGTAAAATCGATTAACAGCTCTCCCAACGCTACCACATCCATCTTCTTCATGATCCGGCTCCTTTCTCTTTTTGCGGCCGCTTCCCGGCTCGTATTTCGCATAATCCTGTCTGTATATCAGCGCCGCTTTACGCGCGCGCATTCTTTTTGATCCACACAAATCCATACCCTGGAAGGGCAATGGTTTCCTCCGAATAAATTCTCTTTTCGCACTCGTCTTTTCTTTGCTTTCCCGCTGCCAGGCACGCAGCCCCTATGGCCGGGTTAGCGACCTCGCAGGGCTCGGGCGAGAAATTGTAGAGGCACACGACCTCCTCGCCCGGCGCAGCCTCATACCGCCTTACAAAGCCCAGCACCTGATCCGACCCGGTCTCAATCACGCGGCAGGCGGCATCCGCCCGGAAGGCCGGGTGCGCTGCCCGGATCTCTTCCAGATCGCGAAGGGCTTCAAAAATCCAGCCTTCCTCCGTCTGATCGTCCGTCCGATGCTCCGCCAGATCCCAGCGAAAACGCCCGCGGTGCACGTAGCGGCTGTCCTCCTTGCGGTCCGGATCCTCGTGATACGAATAGTCGTTCTTCTGGGCGATCTCATCGCCGCTGTATAAAACCGGAATGCCGCTCTGGGACAGCATAAACGCGTGCAGCATCTCATCGCAGGAAAGCGCCAGCTTCCTTTCTTCCGCCGTCTGCGCTGTCTCAAGACCGCACAGCGAGGCGGTAGTCCCGCAAAGCCTTGCGTCCTTAAGGCGCGGATCGTCGTTGTACAGTTCTCCGCGCGAAGGGCTTCCCGGATACTTCCCGGTAAAGTAATCATTTAAATATTTCTTGTGGGGAACCTCCTCCATGCCAAACTGCTGCAGGAAGGGGTAGTCCAGGCCCCAGCCAATGTCGTCGTGGCAGCGCAGATAATTCTGGAACACGCAGCTTACCGGCAGCGCGAAAACCTGCTCCATCTGGCTCTTTAAAAGGCGCACATCCCGTGTTGCCAGCGTATGCCAGGTAGTGCACATGGTGGTCACGTTGTACAGGATCTGGCACTCAGGCTTCTCCGGCGTTCCAAAGTACGGCACCACCCGGGCGGGCTCCATCACCACCTCACCCAAAAGAAGAACACCCGGGCAGACCACATAAGCCGCCAGGTTCATCATTCGAACCAGGGTGTGCACCTGCGGAAGATTGCGGCAGTTCGTGCCCAGCTCCTTCCAGATGTACGGCACCGCATCCAGCCGGATCACATCGATCCCGCGGTTTGCCAGGAACAGAAGGTTTTCCGTCATGTCGTGGAAGACCATGTTGTTGGCGTAGTTTAAATCCCACTGGAAGGGATAAAAGCAGGTCATGACGACCTGGTTGCAATCAGGCAGATAAGTGAAGTTTCCGGGCGCCGTGGTCGGGAAAACCTGCGGAACCGTCTTCTCGTACTCATTCGGGATCGTCCAGTCATCAAAGAAGAAATACCGGCTTTTTGCCACGGGATCTCCGGCTCTGGCCGCCTTCGCCCAGGCGTGGTCTTCGCTGGTGTGGTTCATCACGAAATCCAGGCACAGGCTGATCCCCTTGTCATGACATTCATCTGCCAGACTTTCTAAGTCTTCCATGGTGCCCAGCTCAGGCTGTACTGTTCTGAAATCCGCTACCGCATAACCGCCGTCGCTCCGTTCCTTTACGGTTTTTAAAAGCGGCATCAGATGCAGGTAGTTGACACCGCATTCTTCCATATACGGCAGCCTTTCTTTTAATCCCTGTAAGTTCCCGGAAAAGGCATCCACGTACAGCATCATGCCCAGCATATCCCCGGAGCGGTACCAATTCGGATTTAAGAGGCGTTCTTCATCCCGCTTCCGTAAAGAATCCCGGCGATCCTCATAACTCCTTTTCAGCATGCCAAGGAAGTAGGCAAAACCGGCTTCGTCTTCCCCGTAAAGTTCTTTATATAAACGTGTCAATTCATCATAACACTCTTGTAATCTCTCTTCCACGTCAGATCCTCCCGCAGCTCGCTTTTTCAATACTCTTCCTGCTTGTGCGTGAAACGTTTCACGATCCTATCGGCATCCTATCATATCCGTTCCCGCCTGTCAAGCCTTGAAAGGAGCTCTTCCTTAGCAATTCAAGAATGCCGTTACTATTGACCCGTGAATAGTAACAGCAGAGGAACACAATGCGGGCTCCGTGCATTCGCACGCTGTATTGTGTGCATTTGCAAATCATATAGTACATTTACCTGCATTTCTTGTCAAGCTTCATTTTGCATTTGCACACAATTCGTTCCTGTTCACGGGTCACCAGTCATCAAAAGGGGTTTTGCATGCATAAGCACTCTTGCCTTGGCATGGCACTACGATAACGGGACAGCCCGATCCATTTGACATATACTTTCTTCCTATGCTATACTCATGTTTCAATTTCGATTTAACTACTTTCAAAAACTTGCCCGGATTTCCTGATTGCACAGGCCAAAAGCCTCCTCGTAGCCGATTTTACTATTTCAGAATGGATGTTTGCAAATGAAAAAGAAAGTGACCATACAAGATATTGCAGATGCATTGGGTGTTTCCCGCAACACGGTTTCTAAAGCCATCAACAACTCCGACGGCCTCGCCGAAGCCACGCGGGACAAAATCTTACAAAAGGCCGTGGAGATGGGCTATAAACAGTTCTCTTATGTCAACGCTCTTGCCGCCGTATCCGAGACAGCCGCAGGTACAGCGCCTCAGCCTTCCTACTTAGGAGAAATTGCCCTTTTCACCACCGTCTTTCTGACACAGTCGCACTTTGCTTCTCTGATGCTGGACAAATTTCAGCGTGAAATTTCACAGCTCGGCTATACGATGAATACGCACCGCGTCAGCGAGGCAAATCTGCGGGAGAAAACCCTCCCGATGACCTTCCGTCCGGAACAGGTAAAGGCCATCCTCTGCATCGAGATGTTTGACCGCCCGTATGACGAGATGCTATGTGACCTTGGCATCCCGATCCTTTTCGTGGATACGCCTTCCAAGCGGGACGGGTTGTCCCTGAACGCAGATCAGCTGTTCATGGACAACACAACGGAAATCACCCGTTTTGTCAACAGTATGATCTCCCAGGGGCTTACAAAGATCGGCTTTATCGGGAATTACGACCACTGCCAGTCCTTCTTTGAGCGCTACACGGCTTTTCGCTGCGCCATGTTAATGGCCGGTGTTCCGGTGGAAGAAAAGTACTGTTTTTCCTGTAATGACATAGATACGATTGCGAAAGAACTGGATGCCTTAAAGGAATTGCCGGATGTGTTCATCTGTGCCAACGACTTCGTGGCCCGGGATGTCCTCCGCGCCCTGTTTTTCATCGGAAAAAGCGTTCCGGAGGACGTCCGCATCCTGGGCTTTGATGACGCGCCTGAATCCCGGGTCAGCCGCCCGACGATGAGCACGGTTCACATTCATACACAGATCATGGCTTTCACCGCCGTGCAGCTTTTGATGACCCGTATCAAGGAGCCCTCGCTGGACTACCGGATTGTCCACACCCAGACGGATCTTGTCTGGCGGGAAACCACCATATGACAAGGAGCTGACAGAAGCGCCCCTGTCAGCTCCCCGACGCGTCCAGCTCCTTCGCCAGCGTCACAAAGCGCCAAACGTTTTCGGCCGGATTCTTCCGGTAAATGATCCCGTGAGCTGCCTTTGGCTCCCAGATCAGATGCCGCGTCACATAGGCGGGATCTTCCGCCGGATGCCCAAAGTACACGGCAATCCTTCCCTGCATGGCGCAGCGGAAATAGGTGGTGTTGTCATAAATCTCTGTCATAATGTCCGTCCCGGGATCCAGGCTCCGGATCCGGTCCAGCAAAGCATCCGTTCCGCGAAAGATCCCGTAGGGCGGCATCATCAACTTCTGCCCGGCCAGATCCTCTGCGGCCAGTTCCCCCTTCTCACACAGCACATGCCCCGGCGGGAGATTGACATAATAATCCCAGCTCTTTAACGGGCAGAACACCACATCCTCCCGGTCAAAGCCCCTCGAATCATAGCCGGCGAACACATCCACCCGCTCCCGAAGTAAATCGCGCAGACAGCTGTCCGTGGAGATCTCCAGAAGCTCCATCTCCTCTTCCGGGTAGCGTTTGTGGTACGCCTCCGCCACCACCAGAGAATAGCTGCTCCGGACGTTCACAAAGTATCCAACCCGCAGTTTTCCGCGCTCGTTCGCGGCGATCTGCCGGCAGTCCCGCACCAGGGTTTCATATTCCTCCTGCAGCCGGTGGGTCTCCAGAAGAAACCTCTCCCCCGCCTGCGTCAGCACCGCGCCTTTGTTGCTTCTTTTAAACAATCGGAAGCCTACCTGTTCCTCCAGACGGTTGATCTGCTTTGTGAGTGCCGGCTGGGAGATGTACAAAGCCTTGGCCGCGCCTAAAAAGCTTCCCTTCTCCGCCACCATCCAGAATGCATCCAGGTGGCGATCCAAAAAGGAGAATTGCACTTTATCTCTGCTCTGTTCCGACATCTTCACACCTCCTCACTCTCCATCATAACCTCGTTCTAACCTTTGGGTTATAATACTATAAGAAAGGGGTAGTTTACAAGTGCTTGTTGCATTTTTTATAATACCAATATCTGTGCGATGACCATAAATAGTCACTGATGAACGAAGCATGGCTTCGCCCCGGCGTGACCTGTCAGCCGTTGCTATTTATGGATTGTCCCATCATGAAGGAGGATATTATCATGAGCAAGAAAATTTCCCGCCGCAGCTTCTTAAAGGGTGCTGCCGCAGGCGCTGCCACCTTAGCTGCCGCCGGTATGATGAATGCCACCGTTTTCGCGGATGGCGAAGCGGAAGCCGTTGAAGTCCCCGCTACCGAAGCCAACGCGGAAGGCCATCGCGATGGCAAGTACATGACCAAGGCAATGGGTCATGAGGATTATGTCTATGTTTCGACGTCCATCTTTGACGGCGTCATCACCGACTGCAAGGTCGTCTCCCACAAGGAAACCATCGGTATCGGCAACTATGCCTGTGCCCGTATCCCGAAGGCCATCGTAGCCAACCAGAGCGTCAACGTTCCCAACCTGCGCGGTTGCTCCACCACCTCCATGGCCATCAAGGTTGCCGTTATGCAGGCAATCCAGCTGGCCGGCTATGAGCTGACCGATTTCTTCGGCGCTGTCGCGGAAGAGGATGTGAACGCGGAAGAGACCCTGGATGTCGATGTCGTCGTCGTAGGCGCCGGCACCGCAGGCTTAGTCGCGGCTGCGAAGCTCCTTGACCTGGGCAAGAAGGTCCTGGTTGTGGAGAAGAGAGGCATCCCCGGCGGTTCCATGGCCATGACCTACTCCGGCGTGGCTGCCATCGGCGCTCCGACCCTCTCCAATTACGATGTGGACGGCAAGTCCACCCAGCCTTACAACCTGGACATCGACGCCTGGATCGCTCTTCTTAACGGCATGATCAAGCCCGAGATGGATCACTACGAAGGCAAGATGCCTTTCGAGCGCGTGGCTTACGCGAAGCTGGGTGAAGCCGCCGAGTGGTTTAAGAGCATCGGTATCGGCTTCATGACCTTAGGTTCCTTCGAAGGCGAAGTCACCTACGGAACCACGATGTACTTAGCCCCCGGCTGCTACATGGGCGGCGCCGGCTATGCCATGATGGCTCTGGCTCAGCGCATCGAAAAGCACCCCGAAGGCGAAATCAAGTACATGACCAAGATGACCGAGCTCATCCAGGACGAGAGCGGCAAGGTAACCGGTATCAAGGCCGTCGGCGTGAAGTCGAACGATGAGGAGAACGGCTACAAGCTGACCGTCAACGCGAAGGCTGTCCTGCTTTCCTCCGGCGGTTTCGCCCGCAACGCGGACATGATCGCGGAGTACTATCCGGATTACGTCGGCAAGTTCTTCAACTGCTGCTCCGCTTCCACCGGTGACGGCATCCAGGCTGGTTTAGCTGCCGGTTCCGCGATGGAATGCATCGGCCAGTACCTGCCCGGCTACCTGTCCAGCTCCACCTACTTTGAGCTGGCCTTCATCCACTACTCCACGCCTGGTATCATGGTGAACAAGTCTGGCGACAGCGTCGGCAACATCATGAGCGGAAACCACGAGAAGATGGCGAAGTGCAAGCTGGATCCCGCGAATGGCGACGAGTTCTGGTACGTCTTTGACGAGAACTCCGCTCCGTCCACGAAGAATTACCTTGACTACGGCTTCAACACCTACGAGGCGATGTACAACCGCGGTGAAGTTCTTCACTACGACACCGTCGAAGCCGCTGCCGAAGAGCTGAATCTTCCGGGCCTGGCAGCTGCCATCGAGGCCAACAACGCCGCTGCCCTGGCCGGCACAAAGGATGAATTCGGCCGCGGCAACTGCCCTTACATCGACGTGTTCCAGGGCATCAACCTGATCAAGGTCGATCCTACCTTCTACCTGACCAGCGCTGGCCTTTGCGCCGATGACGCCGGCCACGTCTTAAAGGCTCCTATGTACGAAGGCGGCGAGGCCATCTCCGGTCTCTACGGCGCCGGCGACGTTCTTGGCTCCATCGAGGAGAAGGACGGCAAGCAGTACGGCATGGGCTTTGACTGCGGCATGGGCTTTGGCTACGCCGTAGCGGAAACCATCGCAGCTGAGATCTAATTTGACTGTTCAAAGAAGGCAGCGTGCATTTCGCACGCTGCCCTCTTTTTTTGTTTCTTTGGCGCTTGTTTGCGGGGCGTGGAGCCCTTTTCACGCCCCACGCCACGTCCATAATCTACCTCAAGAGTAAAACACTGCCGTTACGCCTTCTTCTTGCGGACTAGCCGCACAATTCCTCTCACAATCAGCGCCAGCAAAAGAACGAGCACAACCACGACGACGATAAAAGCTGTCCGGACCATGCCAGCCAGGTCCATGACCTCGCCTACCACGGGCAGGGAAAGATCGTAGGAGGTTTCGTTGGCTTCTCCGCCTTCAAAGCTGGCGCGCCAGATGGTGCGGCCGTCCACGGTGGCAAGCGCTTCCAGGTTCGTGATCTTAGAACTGTCCAGATTGCAGGCAGGGCGGGCGTATGTGCTCATCTCATACAAGCTCTTCGCGTTCACGGGATAGTCCATGACGGCACCGAAAGAAAAGACAAATCCTACGTCAAGCGGGAAGGTAGGAATATGGGGCGAACGCAGAAAGTAGCCGCCCTCCGTTCCCTTGAAAAAAGCCACGCGGGAGCGGTTGTCTGCAAAACCGTAGCTTTCGTTCGTCGCCTCCTTCACGGACAGAATGAAAATCTGATCCCCGTCTAACACCTCCGGCGCGGGATCAAAATCCACCGTTCCGTTTGTTGCGCCGGGAAGCGGAATGCTGAAACCAGGGATCACAATGGCCTCGTCCGAAAGGTAGGTTGGAAGCAGCGCAAGCGTCTCCGCATCAGACAGATACTTTTCCGGGAAGGCGGCGCACCAAAGCTGCAGGTCACTTCCACGGTAGTCGGTCACACCGGGATGTTCAGCCGCGAAGGCTTCGCCGCGGTCCGAGAAGGACACAGATACATCACCGATTTCGCGGAACAAAAGCGTCGAACCATCCGCGCTGCCAACAAGGTTCAAAGTCGTCAGGAACATTCCGTCAGCTCCGGTGTTTGTCTTGCTGGGATCTAATACCAGCCACTTTCCGTCAAATCCGCTCGCCTCATCGGGAGTGCCAAAGCAGATCACATCACCGGTTTTGACATCCGCTACCGTGTACGTTTCTGCTGCCTTGGCCATCATAAACGACTGTGTCAGACAAACGATGCTGCAAAGAAGTGCTGCGCATCGCAAGATGTTAGGATGGGTTTTCATGATTCAATTCTCCTTATGTTCTCTCTGCAAGGTATGGCTTTGCATGTTGCTGCCATGCGAACACAGTGTAGATGGAAGGAGCAAATGATACAATTTACAAAAAAGCAGTTGTGTAAGGTAAGTAAACGTAATAGAATTGGTGTATGGAAACAAAGCAATTACACAAAAGTGTAAACAAAGAATAGACCTTTTCCAGCAGGTCCTTTGCAGCGCTGAAATGAAAGGAATAAGACTATGCCAAAGGAAATTCGCCAACGTACGACCGAGCAGATCATTCGATCTGCCTTTCGCGATCTGATTCGGGAAGGCCACAAAAACATCAACGTCAAAAAGATCTGTGACGCGGCAGCGATTTCTCGCGCCACATTCTATGCGCATTACCGGGATTTGTATGATTTGATCGCGACCGACGAACGAGAGGCGCTGTCGCACCTGGGTTTTGAGGATTTTGCGGAAAACTATACCGATCCAAAGGCCCGTGCGGGGATCTTCTTACGGGTACTGACGCATCTGGATGAAAACGAGTGGCTGTACCGATATTATTTTGGCGTGCAGGGAAACTGGTATTTTTCCCTCGTGCTGCAGGATATCATGGCAGCCGTATCGGCAGAGCTTGTAAAGCGCGGTGTGTTTTCGGAGCAAGAGAAGGCCGATTTAAGTGTTCTATACCACACCACCGGCCTGATGGCAGCGCTGCGCCGGTGGCTGGAATACGGAAGGGCGAAGCCGTGTACGCGCGAGGCGTATGCGCAGATGTTGAGCGAGATTGCGTAAAAATCCCCCGGCTCTCAAAAGCCAGGGGATTTGGTTAAGATTGTAATATAATGCTCAGTATCTGAGCAGATACGAAAAGTTACAAATGATCTACTCGCACTTCACGCTTACTTCACTCGCTCCATACGGGCTCTTCGCCTTCACGGTCACATCGCCAAGCGGCTCGATGATGGCCAGCGCCTCGCCGTAATAGGTATCCGTAGAGGTTACCTGATAGCCGACCGGGTTGTAGGAGCAGGCGTTTCCGAGGGCCAGCAGCTTTCCGCCCTGCACCTCTATGTCGATCTTGCCGCGCACCACCGGCTTCACCGTACCGTTCTTGTCGGTGTAGCGCAGGTGCACGTACAGCAGCTCGCCCTTCTGAAGCACATTCTTCTCCGGGAGCAGGCGCAGCTCCGTCTCATCCCCTGCCGTGACAAGACTGGTGCGGGCAGTTTCCTTTCCAGCCGCGTCGTACACGACGGCCGTCAGCTCGCCTGCCTGGTAGGGCAGCGCAAACTTTGTCTGCTGATTTTTCGGCAGCTTCTTTCTTCCCACGCTCTGGCCGTTTAAGAGGAGCTCCGCTTCCGCGCCGCGGGCGTACACTTCTACCGTTGCCTGCTTTCCGTCGCAGCCGTTCCAGCTCCAGCTTTCCACCGCGTTCGTCGTGCGCCAGGCGCCGGGCGAGTGCTTCTCGCCGGAGAAGCACACCGGAACTACGCCGATGCGGATCGGGCTCATGCCGAAGGCCACCTGCGTGTAGGCCATCTGGCTGGTTTCCGTTCCCACCAGGTCGATCGTGCCGCAGCCGGCGGTCAGCCAGTTGTGGTCGTGCTCGAAAACCGGGGCGTAATCCTTGTACTCCCAGGCGCCAAGGCCGATCTCGCCCAGATAATCCAGGCCGGTCCACACAAAGTCACCGATCAGGGCCGGATTTTCCACCGCCAGATCATAGAAGGTGACGGCGTCGTTGCAGAACGTTTCCGATCCTAAGATCACGCGGTCCGGATATTTCTTTAAATCCTTCTTGTAGCGATTGACGCCGTAGTTGTAGCCGGCCACGTCCATCTTCGCAAACGCGCCTTTCGTCTTTACATCACTTCCGTGCAGCGTGGCGCCGAACTTCATGAAGCCCGCGCCGAAGAAGCCGGCGATGTTGTTGATGAACTCGCTTCCGACCGCCTTCTTCTTCGCCGGCTTTCCCTTGCTCTTGGCCGCTTTGGCAGCCTCCTGCTTGGCCTTCTCGTCCGAATAAACGCCAAATCCCATGGAGGAAAGGAAGTTGAAGAAGATGTTGATTCCGCAGCTGACCGGGCGATCATCCAGCGTGTGCAGGTAGTCGCGCATCTGTCCTGTCAGGGCGATGCCCTTTTCCTGGGCCGTCTCGGCGACTTCGTTTCCGATGGAGTACATCACGACCGACGGGTGATTGCGGTCCTTCTGCACCAGCAGCCGTAAGTCTTCCTTCCATCTCTTCTCCACAAACGACGCGTAGTCAAACTGCGTTTTGTGGATGTACCACATGTCCACGTACTCATCCATCACCATAACGCCCAGCTCATCGCAGGCATCCAGGATGGCCTTGCTGATCGGGTTGTGGGAGCTGCGGATGGCGTTGTAGCCGGCCTTTTTCAGAAGCTCAACCTTCCGGCGCTCCGCGAACGGATGTCCCACCGCACCAAGCATGCCATTGTCATGATGCATGCAGGAACCCAGGAGGATTTCCCGCTTTCCATTGATGCAAAGGCCGGTCTTCGCGCTCACCGCCACGGTGCGGATGCCAAAGCGCACATCCTGCACGTCCTCCCCAAAGGTAAAGCGCGCAGTGTACAGCTTCGGATTTTCCGGCGACCAAAGCTCCGCCTCCGGCACAGAAAACTTCACCGAACTCTTGGCCGGCTTCACCCGGGTAATCTCTTTTTCACCATCTAAGATAGAAATAAAGCAGTCTTTTTCGCCAACCGTCTCGAACGTGATGCAGATGGTGCGCGTCTGATAATCCACTGTCTTAATGTCGATGCTGTTCGGGTTGATATGATCCTTTGGAAGGCACACGAGGCTCACCGGGCGATAGATGCCCGCGCCGGAGTACCAGCGGGAGTTGGGCTGGTCACTGTTCTTCGCCAGCACGCGGATCGTATGATGCCCCTCGGTGACGGGAATCTGGAAGCCAAAATAGCCGTTGGGATGCGCCGGCACGCTCTCCCCGTCCAGTGTGACTTCCGCGCGGTGATACACGCCTTCAAATTCAATGTAGGCCGCGTCCTTCGGGGCATCAAACTCCTTCACGTACTCATAATCATGTCCTTCGAAAAAGCCTGCGTTGGTGCCGCTGGGGCTCTCCGGCGTGCGCGGCTCGGGCAGCATCGCGTCATGCGGAAGGGTCACTGCCTTCCAGTCATCTGCATAATCTGTGTGACGGTATTTCCAGCCGTCGTTAAAAGATACTCGAATCATTGGTTTACTCTCCTGCTAAATGTAAGACTTGCCCCGGGGATAAAACCTCGCGCCAACATGGGGTTTCCGTTCTTCTCCCGCGCGAAAGGCTTTTCTTTATCCGGTGGCTGTACAAAACGGACTTTTGTCCTTACCTTACCATCTCCGCCAGTCTTTGACAATCACCGCGCTCGCAATGGTCGGTTTTGGTCACAGTTTCCTGTCCCTGCAGTCGCTCTGACATAAAAAACCACCTTGCGGCCGCGCCACATCAAATAATATCGCATGCGAGCAATGTTTTGCATGTATAGCTCTCTGCGGGAACAAGCGCTGCATGCTGCTCTATTATATGATCTCCCACTTGGTCGCCGGATAGGTGAAGGTAACACCGCCGGTATAGTCCATGGTTACATAGTTGCCAAAAAAGCCCGTGCCGCTCATCTTCCCGCCGGAAACGCGCACATGCGGCAGCGCAGCAAGGCGCGTGACCAGCCATTCCGCCTCACCGCCGGTTTCCCCATCCACCTTAAGGACAACCTGCCCGATCCCGGGCTTCGGCTGGATCATAAGCTCCGGCTCGTCCAGCACCTGAACCGGCTCCAAATCTTCCGACAGCGGGGACTCAGGCTGTCCTTCCGGCTCCTTCATAGCCCCGTGGCCGGCCGCCTTCTCCTGCATAGCCCCGTGGCCAGCAGCCTTCTCCTGCATGGCATCGATTTCCTTCAGGCGCTCTGCGGCAAAAGCGCGGATTTCCTCCTCCGGCGCGTTTACATACGGCTCCATCTGAAGCCTTAAAAGATCACAGACGCGCTCCGTGTAATGGGTCTTTTCCACTGCCTGCCCCCAGAAATCGCCCAGGCTCTGCGGCTCTTTGACAAGGAACTGAAGAAGCGGGACAAGGTTTTCCGGCGCGCCGCCCGGGCAGCCGGTGAGGTCTAAGGTCAGGGTGATGCCAGCCAGCCGGCCCTCCACAAGTTCTGGCTGCCCGGCCACCTTTTCTGTTTGCTCCTGCTGCCCGGCCTCCTTTGCCGCAAACTCCTGCCGCCCGGCCAGCTTCTCCTCCAGCCACGCGGCGGCTTCCCTCACCGGCTCTTCCTCCTCAAAATCAGGCAGGCGAAGAAGCAGGTTTCCGTCCTCCGTCTCGCACATTCTCACGCTTTCTTTTTCCGCTGCCTTCGGCAGGGGAAATTCCTTTAAAAGAATGCGCAGCGTTTCCGGCTCCGCCGCTTCTTTTTGCCTTTCCACATACACAAATCCGGTGTGATTGAAAAACGCATCCCACTTCTCATCCCCGGAAAGAGGCTCGTCTTTGTCCCGCATCCCGTTCTGATTAAAAAACAGCCTCGGTTCCATCTGGTTCAGCTTTACGATCCGGTCGCCGGCCACAAGCCCGCTCTCCGGAATGGCCTCCGTCACAAACAGAACCTGCCCCCGGGTTTCAGCCGAAAAACCTCGCCAGTAGTTTTTAAAATCCCGGCTGTCAGAAACCGCAAAACGTACGCCGGGTACCTTAAGCGACGCCAGGTACAACTGCACCATGTCGTTTAAAAACCGGTCCTCCATGGCGTGCAGCGATTCCAAAGTTCCCATCGCCTGCAGGTACTTGATCCCAATGCCATGCGCCTCAGCAGGAAGCGCATCCTGGCCGGCGTAATCGTTTTCTATCTGATCCACAATATCTTTCAGGATTTCCGTTCTGGACATCAGGCGGATTTTTTTCTTATCAATCATAGATCATTGCCTCCCTGTTCTTTTTCAACTTCTTCCATCTTTCCGAAAAACAAAGCCATGTATAGGGGTAATGTGATTTTCTTATCATCAACCCCTGAGTTTTGTGAAGAAAGCTTATAGCCAACCGCTACTTCTGGTTTTTTCAACACTTCATTCAATGACTTGGTTGGTCCTTTTTTTGCCTTTACCTCCACCGGTACCGGCTTTCCATCTTTTTCCAACAGGAATTCGATTTCCAAAGTGGAATCTTCTTTTTTATAATAATAGAGCGGAATCCGCTGTTTATATAGAATATCCGCGATCAGACTCTCATAAATCCCGCCTTTGGCAGGCCCTTCCAATTTATCTGATAAGATAGTTGCCTTCACCTGATAACCATAAAAACATACAAACAATCCTATATCGCTTAGGTAAACCCGGAATTGATCTTCCTTCACATACGCCATCAGCGGAAAGGCTGGAAGGCTGACGTTATAGCAATACCGAATCATGCCGGCATTTGACAGCCAGTCCAGACTATTCTCGAATTTGCGTGCTGTTGCTTTTTTCTCCACAACAGAATACTGAAATTTGTGATTTTCTTTTGCAAGCTGCCTGGGAATAGACAGATAACAATTTCGTGCTTTCACTCTGTCGGCTCCGGAAGCATATTTCGCAATATCATCCTGATAGTCGGAAAGAATGCGTTCCTGCACACGATGCACCTGCTGATAATTTCCTGAACCCAGGAATTCATTCACAACATCCGGCATTCCCCCAACCACGATATATTGTCGCAAATACTCCATCATTTTATCATGTATGGCATCTGGAATCTTCGGTTCGCCATTCATGTATTTTTCCAGCATCCTGATTGTTTCAGACGAAATCCCCAGGCCCCATAAAAACTCTTCGAAATCAAGCGGAAACATTTCCAATGGAGTTTCATATCCAACGGGAATGGAAACCGTATTTTTCATAGGAAGCCCCAACAGTGATCCTGAGGCAATGACATCATACCTGCCATCTTCTGCCCAGAATTTTAGCGACGTTCTCGCTTCCGGACATTCCTGAAGCTCATCAAAAAAGAGCAACGTATCTCCTGGCTCGATCTTCGCATCCGGAAAATACAGTGATAAGACCTGAAGCAGATGATCTACCTCCAGACTCCCCTGAAAAATCTCTTTTAAGGCGGGCGTCTGGATAAAATTCAATTCCACTACATTCCGATAATATTTTCTGCCGAATTCCCGGATAATAAAAGTTTTTCCGCATTGCCGGACGCCGTACAAAAGCAGGCAGGTTTTCTTCCCTGTCTGCCGTTTCCAGGCTTCCAGCTCCTTCATGACTTTTCTTTCCAGCATCGCATTTCCCCCTTGTGGTGCGGTTCTTGCACAAACATTCTATCATATTGGGAAGCGCAAGGCAACCTCATTTCCATTTCATGCTCATGAAAAATGCATGGATTGCATATTTTATGAGCATGAAATATGTAATCCATGCATTTTTACCAGTGACAATCGTTGATATTTTAGCGTCCTTTTACTTAAGAATCCCCCTTGCCTCCCTGCCCCAAAAAGGCTATAATAAAGGGTACGCATTGTCGAATTTCCTTTGATTCAGATGCAAAACATGAGAACCACCCATGAGAAAGGAGGCCCGTTCCATGTATAATTCCCCGAACGCGGCCGACTTATTTGGCCGGATGATCTATCACGACGAGCAGATCCCGCCGCCTGCGCCGGGGCGCGAAGAGACCGTTCCCGCGCCTATCCGTACGATCCGGGAGCTGGAAAAAACGGTCCTGTTCGGCCGCCAGTCCCGGGAGCTTCTCTTTATCAAGCAGGCGCGGCTGATGCAGACCTACGAGGACGATCACCCCTACACGCAGCCGGTGAAGCGGTTTTTCCCGACCTATCAAAGCCTGACCAACGCAGAACTGCGCGGATATTTCACCTGGCGCACCGAGCTGCGGAAGGGGAACCTGACAAAAGCGCCGGACGCCTACGTCTGCCTGTACTGCTACGAGCTGATCAACCAGATCGGGTGCGACAGCCCGTTAGATGGCTTTTTAAAGCTTTCCAAATTTCAGAGCGACTACCACACCCTGAACCCGGATCTGGACGCGGACCTGGCCAGCTGGCTGTTTGATTACGTCATTTATTATAATCTGGATCCCTCGCTCTTATCCGATTCACCCCAGGTACAACAGGACCTCGCGGTGGATGTACTGTTTCATCTGGACGAGCATCCGGACGAAACCATTGCGCTGGCAGCTGATCAGCTCGCCGCAGGTTACCTGGCTCGCTCCCGCTTCTGCGGGGAAAGGAAGCAGGAAGTTTACGCCATCACAGCCCAGGTTTGCAAAAAAGTCCGGGATTATTACAAGAAATATCTGCACAAGGACTGGACATCGGCTTTTGTCGCCAGCCTGGTCCTGGTTCCCGGGCGCCTCTTTTCCTCCGCCGTTTTTTACGACGGAAAGAAGTTGCCGGATCGCGATTATGTCGTGGATCGCGTATCCACCTACCAGCTGCGCCGCGGCATCTGGTCCCGCCACACGCCGGTGCAGTCCACGCAGCAAAAGCAGCAGCTCCTGGGGCTCCTTCGCACGATCGATTCTCTTTCGCGGGAAGCCTTTCATTATCCGCATCCGATCAAGCAGGGGCTCTCCACGCAGTGGCTTCTGACGCTGGTCAGGGAGGAATGCAAGGGCTACCTGGACGAGCAGGAAAAGGCGAAAGCGCCGGTCGTCTCCATCGACTTTTCCCGCCTGGACCAAATCCGAAGGGACGCGGCCGTCACGCAGGGGAAGCTGGCCATCGGAGACGAGGTGGATGGCGAGGACGGGCAGGAGCCGCTGCCCACAGGGGAGAAGGCAAGTGACGGTGCGGCGCAGGAAACTCTTTTTGCGGGAGCCAACGCGGCGCAGGAGACTCCTTTCACAGAAGCCAACGCGTCGCCGGTTACACCCGATTTCCAGGAACCTGCCCCGACTGCCGCTCTCCTAAACAAAAATGAGCAGCGCTACCTGACCTGCCTGCTGACCGGAGAAAGTACGGCCTGGGTGAAAGCTGCCGGCCTGATGCCCTCTGTGTTAAACGACAGCATCAACGAAAAGCTGTTTGACGAATTTGCCGATAACGTGCTGGAAGACGGAGAAGTGGTGGAAGACTACCTGGAAGACCTGCGTTCTTTGTTTCCTGGCTACTTCAAGATTTTTTGATGAAGCAGATGGAAATTTAGGCAAGTCATTTGGTGCAGTTATTTGCAGAACGATCTACTAGCCTTCAGTAATTGCTACACTACCCATGAAAGGCGTTTGCCCATGAAAATACCGAAACGAATTGCCCAAACCCTGATGAACTCCTTAAAGGGCGGCGTTGTGCCGCGCGTGGGGCTCTCTTATATCGCGGTCGGGAGAAAAGATGAAATTGACGCGCTTCTGCGCGATGTGGATCTGGTGGCGGATGGCGGCGCGTCCTTCCGCTTTATCGTCGGCAACTACGGAAGCGGCAAAAGTTTCCTGCTGCAGACCATCCGCAACTACGTGATGGCGAAAAATTTTGTCGTGGTGGACGCGGATCTGTCGCCCGAACGGCGCCTGCAGGGCACCCGCGGGCAAGGCCTGGCCACCTACCGCGAGCTTGTGCGCAACATGTCCACCAAAACCAAACCGGAAGGCGGCGCCCTGACTCTCATCCTGGACCGCTGGATCAACTCCGTGCAGCAGGAAGCGCTGGAAGAAAGCGGACTCCTCATCGGCGATCCCGGCCTGGCCCCTTTGGTGGAGCGCAAAATCGCCCAGGTCATCTCCTCCTTAAACGAGCTCGTGCACGGCTTCGACTTTGCCCGGCTCTTAACCTTGTATTACCGTTCGTACGTGAACGGCGACGAGGAGACCAAAGCAAAGGTGATCAAATGGTTTCGCGGGGAATACAACACAAAGACGGAGGCGCGCGCGGAGCTTGGCGTGAACCTCTGCATCACGGACGATGACTGGTATGAATATCTGAAAATCTTCGCCAGCTTCCTTAAGCAGGCAGGATATTCCGGAATGCTCATTTTGATCGATGAGCTCGTGAACCTTTACAAAATCCCCAACTCCGTCACCCGCCAGTACAACTACGAAAAGCTGCTCACCATGTACAACGACGCCATGCAGGGCAAGGCCGCGCACTTAGGGCTGATCCTGTCCGGCACCCCGCAGTGCATGGAGGACAAGCGCCGCGGCGTCTACAGCTACGAAGCGCTGCGCTCGCGCCTGGCGGAAGGCCATTTCACCGCGACCGGCGAGCACAAGGATCTCTTATCGCCCGTCATCCGCCTGCAGCCTCTCACCTACGAGGAGATGCTGATCCTGATTGAAAAGCTGGCGGACATCCATTCGGTTCTGTACGATTACACGCAGATCGTCACCGAGGAGGACATGGCGGATTTCATCCGGATCGAATTCGGCCGCATCGGCTCGGATTCGCACATCACCCCGCGCGAGGTGATCCGCGATTTCATCGAGGTGCTGGACATCATCTACCAGAACCCTGAGCTGAAAGTTGCCACGCTCCTTGGCTCCGACCGCTTCACCTACGCGAAAAATGAGGTGGAATCGCAGGAAACATCCGAAGATTTTGCCGAGTTTGAACTCTAACTATCAGCACAGAACTGTATGAAAACAGGGAAACTGACTGCTTGCAGGCATGTTTCCTTGGTTCTTAAGATAAGGAGTTACTATTATGAGCACGGAGCTTCTTCCCCTCCATCTATACTTCCCGGCCAGTGTCAGCCGTGACTTTTACGTCAGCCGCACGATCACGATCGGAAAGCTGACCGAGCTTTCCCTCTACTGCAAAGCGCTCATCAAGGAAATAGGGAGCGCCGCGCCGGACTTTGAGGACCTCACGGTCCCGGAGGTCACGATCTCCTTCGGAACCCCGTCACTCCTGCGCGATTCCAAGGATGTCCCGCACGTCTTAGCGGAGCTCAAAAATGCTTTCCACCTGGCGCCGGACTGCCGCTTTACCTGGGTTCTTGATCCGGAGCTTGCCACCACCATCCACGAGGGCATGCATCTGTCCCTGCCGGAAAACGGCCGTGTCCTCCTTCGCATGCTGTCCTCCTCGGACGATGTTCTCTCTGCGCTCCGCTACCCGCACACCTTTAAGGACACGGTCGCCACAGCAGAAGAGCTTCGGAAAAACGGCGCATCGGATCTGTCCGTCATGCTCCTTCAAGGAGCGCCTGCGGATACCGCTGAGCGCTTCCGCGCCTCCTTAAAGGCTGCAGCCGACCTCGGCGCTAGCGCCATCCTGCTTCGCGCCTGGAACCCGGAGGATAAGGATCTGGTTCGGGATCTGTACGAAACTGAAAAGCGTCTGTTCTTAAAGAAGGCGGTAAAGCCGACCGACGAAGTGCTGCAGGCAACTCGCACGATCGCCGATGATTACCTGCCCTCGCGTGGGTATCACGAAGTCTGCCCCAGCCTGTATCAGCTTAATCCCGCAGCTTTACCTTCTGAGTCTGCCACACCCGATACGAGCCAGCAATCCGATCTGCAAAACAAGACCGCCCATCCGGGATCTGCCGTTCCCGCGTCTCTTGCCCCGAACACTTCCGTTCTTGGCCTTGGCGCCGGAGCCTTTACCCGCATGGATGGAAACAGCTATCGGAACACGGAGGATCTCACACGCTACGAAAAGTACTCCGCCCGCTTTGAAATGATCGCCTGCGACCTGGTGACAGAGGCATAACACAAAAATCACCTGTGCCGTCGCTTACATCCCGTTTACCTGTCAGAAAGGCATCGTTATGGAAGATTTATCACAAATCGGTCAAACGATTAAAAACTATCGAAAAGAAAAAGGCATGACCATGAAGGAGCTGGCCGAAAAGGCAAATGTCACGGTCTCCATGCTAAGCCAGATCGAAAACAGCCAGGCCAATCCATCCTTAAACACGCTCCGTCTGATTGCAGCCGCATTAGAAGTCCCGCTGTTTCGCCTGTTCATGACCGATGAAGGACTTTCGGCTACGCCGGAAATCGTAGCAGCCGGAAACCGCAGCTATTATTACAACAACGGCATTCGCTATGAACTCATCACGCCGGACTTAGCGGGCGACCTCTCCGGATACCTGATGTACGTCAGCCCCGGAAACCAGACAGCCGAAAGCCCTCTTGGCCACAAAGGCGAGGAAATCGGCTTTCAGCTTTCCGGCACCTTAGAGCTCGTCACAGACACCGCCACCTACCTTCTGCACCCCGGCGACAGTGTACGCATCCCGGAAATGCTGCCCCACTGCTGGCACAACTCCGGCACGGAAGACGCCGTGTACCTGTTTGCGGTGCGCTCGTCCGGCTTCTAGCAAATTGAAAAGCGCAGGCAAAGGCTTGTTTTTCCTCCTTGCCTGCGCTTTTCTCGCTTCTTAAACTTGGTTCGGGCGAAGGCAACTTTTATTTTGCATGGGTTTTCGCTCGAAATATCTTGTTTCCCATGCAATCTAGCCCTCCCTAGCTTCCTACTTGCATGGGATTTCGCTCGAAATAGCTTGTTTCCCATGCAACTCAGCTATCGTTAGCTTCTTATTTGCATGGGGTTTGCCTCGAAACGCCCTGTTCCCCATGCAACCCAGCCTCCGGAAGCTTCCTAAAAGCAGATAGGAATGCTCCATTTTGCAAGCCCGCAAAATAGATCGTCCCTATCTACTCTTCCTTATTTCCTTTTCCCTATTGGCTTAGTGCTTCATTTCCTTCGCCAAATACTCTTTCCAGATCTCTTCCGGCACCAGACGGCCGCCCGTCGCCCACGCGATCTGAACGCTGTTAGCCAGACGCTTCTCGTCCAGGCCGTGCTCGGCGCAGTACTGGCGGGATGCCTCGTACTGAAGCAGCATGCAAGGGCCGATGAAGGCCGCGCAGCTGGACGGCTCGATCAGCTTGCCTTCCGTGCCATGCAGCAGACGCAGGTAGTCGTACAGGCGATAATCGTCCACGGTGAAGTCGCCAGAGACAAGGTTCTGCAGGATGCGGGTGACAAAGCCTGAAGGGGCCGCGCAGGCCAGGCCGTCGGCCTCGGTCACGCCGGAGATGCCAAATTCATGCACATTGGCCTTCTCGTACTCCTGTGTCGCCAGACCCAGAAGCACGGACGGGCACATGACAGGCTCTGCCAGGAAGCAGTGGACATTGTCCTTAAAGACGCGCTTTAAGCCATAGGCCACGCCGCCGGGCGCTCCGCCCACGCCGGCCGGGATCGTCACGATCAGCGGGTGCGCTTCGTCGATGACGATGCCCATCTCATCAAACTGCGCTTTCAGGCGCTTCGCGGCAACCGCGTAGCCAAGGAACAGGTTGACGGACTTCTCATCGTCCACAAAGTAGCTCATCGGGTCGGCATCCGAATTTCGGCGGCCTTCCGCCACGGCCTTCGAATAGTCGTCCGCGTACTCGATCACTTCCACGCCCTTGCTGCGCAGCAGGTCCTTCTTCCACTGTCTCGCGTCGGCGGACATGTGCACCTTCACCTTGAAACCCAGCGCGGCGCTCATGATACCGATGGAAAGGCCCAGGTTTCCGGTGGAACCAACCTGCACCGTGTACTGGCCAAAGAAGGCCTTCATCTCATCGTCGGCGAGCTTTGCGTAATCCTCGTCCACGCGCAGTTTTCCGGCAAGGGTGGCCAGATCTTCCGCGTGCTTTAACACTTCATAAATGCCGCCGCGAGCCTTGATGGAGCCGGCGATGGCCAGATGGCTGTCCATCTTCAGCATCAGGCGTCCCGGGATGGAAACCCCGTAGGTCTCCTGAAGGGCCTTCTGCATCTTCGGAATATCCGCGAGCGGGGATTCGATCAGACCGTTCGTCTCCCGCGTCTCGGGGAAGCACCGCATGATAAACGGCGCAAAGCGCGCTAAGCGTGCCTCGGCATCCGCGATGTCCTCGTCGGAGACAACCAGCTGGCAGACGCCATCGGTCACCTCAAAGGGCAGAAAACGCGGGTTCACCCACACGGTTTCCTTTTTCTCGGCCACATCTTTCACGGCCGGAATGGTATCGATATATTTCTTTGCATCCATCATTCTTAACCTCCCAAATACCCATGCGCTTAGCAATCACACGGGCAATCTTCGAAAGCCGGGGCCAGACGCCGCCAGCCCGGCTTTATTGATTATCGAATTCCCTTAAAAGTCGAATTCTCGCGGAAATCGACATGGATAATCCGCTCCACCTCACCGCCGCGCACGCCGATGGCGTAGCTGGTGTTGTTGAACGTCGGGCAGGAATGGTTCGGGATCACTTCGATCTTATCGCCTACCTTCAGCGTGGTGGGGCCGTCCGCATGCATCTTGCCCACTTCCTCGGACAGCGCATACATGGTCAGCTCCGGATGACCCTTGATCGTGCCGTAGCCCTTGATCGAATCGTTGCCGTGCGCGCCCTGATCCAGCGCAAAGCACTTCGTGCCGGCATCGCAGATGTACAGGTCCTTCTGCGGATGGGAGATGACGGTTGCGTAAATATACACGGCGCACTCCTCTTCCTTCGCCACGTCGATGGACATCTGAATAGTGTCATGGAACACATAGTTGCCGGGGTGCAGCACGTTCACGTACTCGTTGTGAATGGTTCCCCAGAAAGTCGGCGTGGAGCCGGTGGAAACGATTTCACAGGTAAAGCCGGCAGCCTTCAGGCTGTCCACGGCGGTCTTGATCACGTTGTATTCCTGCTCGATATAGGCAGGGACTTCCGCCGCGCTCTTGGCAGCGTATACCTGGCCCGGATGAGTGGAAATACCCATGAATTTCAGGTTCTTAAACTCTGCCAGCTTCTTCGCCATGTCCACCGCATCTTCCGGCTTGACACCGAAGCGGTCCAGACCGGCATTGATGATCAGCGTGTACTTCATGACGATGCCGGCTTCTTTCGCCTGCGCATCGATCATGGCTGCGGCCTCCACGCCGTCCAGGCGCAGATAAAAGTCGCACTTCTTCGCGATCTCGATGGCCTTCGCGATATTTTCCTTACTCGCTACCGGGTAGGCCAACATGACTTTCTTTCCCAAGTAGGAAACGGCTTCCGCTTCCTCTAAGTTGCCGCAAAGAAAACCGGTTGCGCCGGCTGCCACCTGCATCCGCGCCACTTCGGTACTCTTGTGCGTCTTAATCATCGGCCAAAGCTCCTTGCCGTTTGCCTTCGCCGCTTCATGATATCTCTTTAAGTTTCCCTCCAGCGCGTCCAGGTTGCAGATGACGGCGGGGGTCATCAGTTCAGACTGTTTCATTGCTTTTCTCCTCTATCATAGCACCGCCCCATGGCGAAAGCCACAGGGTCGGAGCCAAAACTATATCTTACAGGAAGATCATTTGCAGAATGTATACGCAGATCAGGGACGTCACAGCCTGCAGGATACTGATGATCGGGATGGTCTTGTATCCAACGTCAGCCGGCATCTCGGAGGTTGCGGTGACAACCCAGAAGAAGTCGTCGTTGCCGTGCCAGATCATGGCACCGCCGGACGCGCAGGCCAGCATGGCGATGACGCGGCCCATAGGGCTGGTAAAGCCAAGAACGTCCATCAGAGGCAGCAGCATGGTAGCGGCCGTGATCATGCCGACGGTACCGGAACCGATGCAGGTACGGAAGATGGCGCCGATGATAAACGGAACCAGGATGCCCAGGGACACGCCCGAGAAGGCAGTGGTAACGATCTCGCTGATGTTGGAGAGCTTTAATACAGTGGCAAATCCGCCGCCGGCGCCAACGATCAGAACGATCTGGCCGGCCGTCTTTAAGGCCTCGCCGAACTCGCCGTCAAACGTCCAGACCTGCTTGTCCTCGGGTTTCACGCGGACATAGTTGACAAACGCGATTACCAGACCGATTAACAGCGCGAAGGTAGCGGTACCGACTACGTTAAAGAAAGCAGCGATGAAGCCTTCTCCGAAGGGGTGAGATTCCAGAGAGGCGATCGTGCGGAGCAGCATCAGAGCGATGGGAAGCAGGATCGGCAGGAAGGCTGCCACGGGGCCAACCTTCTTGGCATTCGCGCCCAGGTCTTCCTCATCCGGGATGGTGGGCAGGTAATCATACTTCTTGCCGAAGAACTTGGCCGCAGCCAAAGCCACCAGCACAACGGGGATGGAAACGATCATACCAAGCAGGATAACCATGCCAAGGTCCGCGCCTACAATACCGGCAACGGAAAGCGGGCCGGGCGTCGGGGGAACCAGCATGTGCGTCGCGTGAAGACCGCTGGCTAAGGCCAGAGCCATCGTGGTCATGCTGACCTTGGTGTCGCGGGACATTCTCTTGGCTAAGGGGCTGAGCAGAACGTACGCGCTGTCGCAGAAAACAGGGATGGAAACAAAGTATCCGGTGATTGCAAGACCCAGGGCCGCATGCTTCGGTCCGGTGATCTTTAAGATGGTCTCCGCCATCGTCTCAGCCGCGCCGCTCTTCTCCAAAAGGGCGCCCATGACGGTGCCGATCGCGATAACGATACCGATCCCGGCGATCGTGTCGCCTAAGCCGCTCGTAAACGCGTTTAACACATCATTGATATTCTGCCCGATGATCACGCCGAAAAACAGCGCGGAAAACATCAACGCAAAAAAAGGATGAAGCTTCACCTTGACGGTGAGCAGAACCAGCAGTACAATTGATAAAACAATTGCTGCTACAACCCATGCAGTACTCATAAAAAGCACTCTCCTTTCGTGGCCTTCGTGTGGCCGATCATTTTTAAATCAGATTGAACATTTTTAAATCTGATTTAATTCTGATGCAACCATACGCTTCTTTTTGGTAGTTGTCAACAGGGAGGGTGGTCTTTTTTTGTATTTTTTTAGCACAATATCATCAAAAGCGTTACTATGGACCCGTGAATAGGAAAAGACCCTGGCAGGTTTCCCTGCCAGGGCCTTTTGGTCTTTACTTATACTTGTAAGTCGGAACGCGGCCTGCAAGTTTCCTTGCGCCGCAAGAGGTTTTTATGCCTCAGCCTTGCACAGCTCTGCCAGATCCTTGCCAAGCAGGTAGGACAGCGTGCAGCAGGTGCCGCCCAGGTTCTGGCCGTAGATTGCGAAGTTGTAGCTGTTGGCGTAGAAGTCGCCGGTCATGATACCGGTGTTGTACAGACCCTCGATCGGCTTGTCTTCCGCGTCGCAGACCTGCATCTTCTCGTTGGTGCGAAGGCCGCCGCACATCGTAAGGAATACCATGGCGTTGGAGTTCTTCACGGTCTTGGAACCAAAGAACGGAGGCGTCTTGATGGTCTGCAAAAGCTTCGGGTTCTTGTGGAACTCTTCATCTAAGCCCTGCTCCGCATACTTGTTGTAATCCTCGATGGACTTAAGCGCGGCTTCCTTGGCCTCACCCTCAAATCCCAGCTGATCCAGGAGCTCATCTAAGGTGTCAGCCATGGTGTAGCTGCCCTTCCAGCTCTCTAACACTTCCTCGGAGGTCTTCGGCTTAATTCCGTTTTCGTAGCTTACGCAGCATCCGAAGGAATCCCAGGAATCCTGAGCCTTCGCATAATCCGCATCCCAGATACCAAATGCCATCTGATCAGGGAGCTGCAGCAGCGAGAAAGCACCGAAACCGAAGTTCGTGGCCTCGTTCTGGAAACGATGGCCGGTGGAATCCAGGTTGATGCCCAGGAAGTTGGTGATGTCGTTGAACAGAGCGGGACCAGGCACGCCGCTGTTGATCATCGGAGCGGTCGGGAAGGTCTTCTGCCATGCAGCGCCAACCCACAGACCCATCTTCTGGCCATCGCCAGGCATTAAGCCAGTGTAGATCAGGCCGGCATCGTAATCAACTTCGTCGAAGTTCAGGAAATCCTTGTACTCATTGTAAACCCAAGGGGCATACTTGGCCATCATGTCACGGTTGCGGGAGAAGTCGCCCGTTGCCAGGACAACGGCCTTGTTGGCGTTGTACTTCACATACTTGCCGTCCTTGTCCAGAGCGATAACCGCGCTGACACGACCGGTGTTGTTGTCCTCACGGACAAGCTGCTGCGCTACCATCTCGAAATCGAGCTGGCCGCCCATCTCATCGCGGAAGATAGCCGCGTAGGCATTCGCCTGCATCGGAGCGCCAAACAGGGAGCCGAAAGGCATCTGATCGGTGTAGAAGTTGTGGGATGCCGGGGGAACGGTCAGGATGTCATCGACATCGTTGTAACCGAACTCGACGCAGGTCTTTAAGCCCTGGGATTCCATCTTGTCGATCATCCAATCCACGGATTCACGGGAGTTGTTGATCCAGCGCGCCCATTTCTTCTTATCCATGAGATAGGTACCGGCGATCTGCTCTACCTTGATCTCCTTGGATTCCTGCTCCGGACCCCAATCCAGTCCCAGAGCATCCAGCTTCTTGGAGCCAGCCGCATGGTTGGAACCACCACGTCCTGTCGGGCCATGGCCGGCGGAGAAAACGATAACGTCCGCGCCGTCTTCCTTCGCCTTGACAGCGGTGCAGAGGCCGGCGATACCGGCGCCTACCACGATGATGTCGGCGGTGTACTCACGGTCGATCAGGCTCGGATCAATCGGAGCCGGGGGAATCTCAAAGCTCCACTTGGTGTTCATCCACTTTTCAGCGGTCATGGCCTCATCGGAAGCAGCGGCTTCTTCATCAGCCAGTACAGGCATATTCATGGCGCTGAATGCGGCAGCGCCGGCGGCTGTTGCAGCGGCACCCTTTAAGAAACTTCTTCTGCTGATGCCGGAATTTTCCTTTTTCATGATAACGCACTCTCCTTTTCTCTATACCCCAAAGAACGCGATCCGCTCTATGGGCAATATGCCTCAAAAACTGCATCCTATATTGTATCCCTTTGTGCAAATCATGTCAAGGATTTTTAAGGATTTTCTTAAGGAGGCGTAATCAGAAGAGGTGCCATCATGCCTCCACGTGCCTTCTCCTCCTGGCGATCGCCATGATAGTTTCCGAGAATCATCCTTTTTCCTTGCCAAAATCTCCCCGGACGCATACAATGACAAAAGATAGTATTGCCTCAGAAAGGAGTCCTTCCCTTGAACGCCTTTGACCGTTACGCCCCGTTCATTCAGGATTTTATCTATCAAAACCATTGGGAAAATTTGCGGGCCATCCAGGTAGCCGCCGCGGATGTTCTGTTCAATACCGATCAGAACCTTCTCCTTACCGCCTCCACGGCCTCCGGGAAGACAGAAGCCGCCTTCTTCCCCATCATCACGCTGTTCTCGGAAGACCCGCCGGCCTCCGTGGGCTGCATCTACATCGGGCCCTTAAAGGCCCTCATCAATGACCAGTTTGAGCGCCTGACAGATCTCTGCGCGGAAGGGAACATCCCCGTCTGGCACTGGCATGGAGATGTGGCGCAGTCGCACAAGGATCGGCTCATGAAACACCCCTCCGGCATTCTGCAGATCACGCCGGAATCCTTAGAGGCCCTGCTCCTGCGCAAGCACGCCGCCATCCCGAAGCTCTTCCACGATCTGCGCTTCATCGTCATCGATGAGGTGCACTCCCTGCTGCGCGGCGACCGTGGCGGCCAGACTCTATGCTTAATTGAGCGACTTTCCAGGCTGGCGGGCGTAAATCCCCGCCGCATTGGCCTGTCTGCCACCATGGGTGACCCGCAGGCCACCGGCGAGTTTTTGTCCCGTGGCACCGGAAGGCAGACCCTGATCCCGGAGTTTGACGCTGCCAAGAGTAAATGGCGGATTTCGGTTTCACACTATTACATTCAAAATCAGCAGGAGAAAGCCCCCGCGCCAAAGGACTCCGAGAGCCCTGTGGCGCGGGTACAGGTGAATGAGAAAAACGCACTCCCGCAGGCGGGCCGGAAACCCCTGCAGCCGAATGGGAAAGACACACTCCCGCAGGCGGGCCGGAAACCCCTGCAGCCGAATGGGAAAGACACACTCCCGCAGGCCGAAAACATGATCGAGGAAAAAACAGACACCGCCCCTTCCGGCGCGGATGCCGGCCTCGGTTTCATCTTCGAACACACGCGTGGCAAAAAGTGCCTCATCTTCGTCAACTCCCGCGAGGAGTGCGAAGCCGTCACCACCACGCTGCGAAGGTACTGCGAGCGCCTAGGCGAGCCGGACCGCTTCCTCAGTCATCATGGAAACCTCTCCGTTTCCTACCGCGAGACGGCGGAGGAGATGATGAAAGACAACAGCTTCGACATGACCACCGTCACCACCTCCACTTTAGAGCTAGGCATCGACATCGGGCGCTTAGAGCGCGCCTTCCAGATCGACGCCCCCTGGACCGTATCCTCCTTTTTGCAGCGCATGGGCCGCACCGGGCGCCGGGGCGACCCGCAGGAGATGTGGTTCGTCATCCGGGAGGACGAGCCGGAAGCCCGCGCGCTCCTTCCTTCCACCATTCCCTGGAAGCTGCTGCAGGCCATCGCCCTTATTCAGCTCTACGTGGAAGAGCGCTTCGTGGAACCGCCGCGCCTCTCCCGCCTTCCTTACAGCCTGCTCTACCACCAGACCATGAGCACGCTGGCCTCCTGCGGGGAACTGTCGCCTAAAGCCCTGGCGGACAAGGTGCTTAGCCTCACCTACTTTCACCGGGTGACCAAGGAAGACTACCGCACGCTCCTTTTAGAGCTCATACGGCGGGATCACATCCAGCAGACGGAAGAAGGCGGCCTGATTGTCGGCCTGGCCGGGGAACGCGTGATTAACTCCTATAAATTCTACGGGGTGTTTCAGGAAAATGAAGAATATACGGTCCGAAGTGAATCGCAGGAGTTGGGCACCATCGTCTCCCCTCCGCCCATCGGGGAAAAGGTGGCCATCGCCGGGCACGTCTGGACCGTGCTGGACATCGATCACAAGCGTCATCAGGTTTACGTCGAACTGGTAAAGGGAAGCGTGCCGGCTTACTTTGGCGAGTGCCCCGGCGATCTGCACACGAAAATCCTGGAGCGGATGAAAAAAGTGCTGGAAGAGGATAAGATGTACCCGTACCTGCTGGAAAACGCGAAAACGCGTCTTACTAACGCCCGCTTTACCGCGCTGCATGCCGGCGTGACAAAAAAGCAGCTCATCAACCTGGGCGGGCGCATGTGGTGCTTTCTTCCCTGGCTTGGAACCTACTCGTTTCTGGCGCTGGAGCGCTTCCTGCGCATCAAGTGCGGCGCGCGCCTTGGCCTGAAGAACTTTGACTCCGCACGGCCGTTTTACATGCAGTTTACCATGCAGGCGGATGAGGAAACCTTCTACGCCGTTTTGCAGGAAGAGCTGGCAAAGCCCTTCGATCCGTTGGAGCTGATTTATCCCAAAGAGCTGCCGCTGTTTGACAAGTACGATGAGTACCTTCCAGAGGAACTGGTGCGGAAAGGATTCGCCTGCGGCGTGCTGGATATCAAAGAAATGAAGACAAAAGTGGCCGGGTGGTAAACGCGTCACTGCATGCTGCTACACGAAACATGAAAGCCGACGCGCTTGCTCCGCTGCTTCGCAGCTCCCGCAATCGCTTACAAAATTCGGCTTTCATAAAAAGGCCAGTACCCGATGGCAAGAGATATCTCTGTCATCGAGTACTGGCTGCTTATATCACATTCATGCAACAAAAGCTATTCTTTACTTCTTCCCGGTCAGGAATCCAAGAAGCTTTGACAGAATTCCCAGAATGCCGCCTTTCTTTGCGGCAGAAGTTGCGCCGGAGCCCATGGCCAGAAGGCCCATCAGGTCGTTCATGTCCAGGCCATCGCTTAAATCAAAGCCAGGCTTCTTGCCGCTTCCGCTGGAAAGCGCGCCGGAGATGGTGCTAAGAAGCGCCGGTGCCACGCTGCCGAGGGCGGAGGTAACCTGAGAAATGTTCAGGCCGCTCTGGTTTGCCAGTGAGGAAATGCTGGAATTTAAGTTGCCGCCTAAAATGTGGCCTAAGATCTTGCCGCCGTCCACTTCATCCGCGTTCGCGATCTGATCCGCCACGGAAGCGGTGGAGGTGTGCTGCGTCAGGGCATTTAAAAGAGACGCCGCACCGTCCTGGGTGGAAGCGTTGTTCTGCAGCGCGCCGGTCAGCATCGGCAGCGCCGAGCCAAGCAGGCTGCTCAGCTGATCACTCGACGCGCCGGTCTTCTGAGACAGCGCGTTTAAGGAAGACTGGGAGGTCATTGCTCCCGTTAACATGCTAAGTAAATCCATGGTTAAACTCCTTTCTGTCCATAGACATGGGGCCGTTTGGTTTTTTAAGGAACACGGGAAACCCGCCCCTCTTTGTTCCCACGTTCCTATATTCCGTTTCGGTGCATGTACCAGAGAAAGATATCCTCATCGAAAATCTCCCCTCCGGTACCAATTGATCGCCTACCCGAACAGCCAGTCATTCGCGTCCTTGTAGCGATAGCGGATCCCGTATTCCTCCGCCCATTTCTGCGCGTAGGAATTGCGCTCCACCACTAACGACATGGTCTCCGGACATCCGTCGAAAGCGCTGTCACTGATATATGTGACCGCAGCCGGGATCGTGACCGAAGATAACGATGCGCAGCCTTCAAATGCCCAGCTCTGTATCTTGGTCACACTATCCGGAAGGACAATCTCCTCAATCGCCGTGTTGTAGAAGCACTCAAACGGGATCTCGGTCACGCCGCCTGCCAGAGTTATCTCTTTTAACGCCCCGTCCCAGGCGAAGGCATAGCCTCCCAGGGTCGTGACAGTTGCCGGGATCACCACAGAAGTAAGAGATTCGCAGGACGAGAACGCGTACCCCCCGATCTCGGTCACCCCTTCCGGCAAGATGACGGATGTAATACCTGAATTGGAAAAGGCGTTCTCCCCGATTTTCCGGAGCGATGCCGGGAAGGAAACCTCGCCTAAGCTTCCCGTGTAGGAAAAGGCATTCGCCCCTAATTCTTTCACGCCTTCGGAAAGCACCGCGCGCGTAAGCGAACTGCAGCCATCAAACGCGTAATCGCCCACTTTCTCCACCCCGCCCGGGATCACAATCTCCGAAAGATTCTCGCAATAGCTGAACGCGAAGTCCTCTATCCTGGCAAGCGTAGAGGGAAGCACCACCTCCGTCAGGGTCGAAGTCTCGTAAAACGCGTTTTCCCCGATGCTCACGATGCCCTCCGGCACCGTGTACGACGCGCCTTCTCTCCCCTGCGGATAGAAGACCAGTTTCTTCTCTCCCTTGTGGAAAAGCACGCCGTCGATATCCGCGAACGTCGCGTTTTCCGGGGAGACGAAAACATTCGAGACCGAACTGTACTGGAACACATTGTCACCCAGCTCGGTCAGAGAGGCGGGCAGCATAAGCGTCGTCAGCCCCGTGTTCGCAAAGGCGTAGCTTCCCAGCGTCCGAAGGCTGGAAGGCAGGGTGATGCTCGTCAGCGAGCTGCAGCCGGCAAATGCCTCTTCTCCGATGGAAACAAGCCCGCTCGGGAGCGTAATCTGGCTGATGCCGCTGTAAGAGAAACAGCCTTTCGGAATATCGGTAATGGTTTCCGGAAGAACCATCCAGCTCAGATACGTGCAGCCTGCAAACGCTTCCTCTTCAATCTTCTCGACCGTTTCCGGGAGAGAAAGCTCGGTCAGGCGCGTATCATAAAAGGCCTGCTTTCCGATCGTTTTTAACGTCGCCGGAAGCGTCACGCTGCTTAAGCTCCTGGCTCCTCGGAAGGCCTGTTCTCCGATGGCCAGAATGCCGTTTGGCACCTCGTACGCGGTTTCTTCCTTCCCGCCCGGGTAAGCGACGAGCGTGCGCGTGGCCTTTTCAAAGAGAACCCCATCGATCTCCGCGTAGGTTTCGTTATCCGGATGCACCTCAAACGCCGCAATAGCGGTTTCCCTAAACGCACCGGCGCCGATACTTTTTACGCCCTTCGGAATCCAGATGCTTTCCAGCACCGTCCCGTCAAACGCGCCGGCGCCGATCACCTCAAGGCTTTCCGGCAGGGTGATGACCATCAGCATCGTATCATATTCGAACGCGTACGCCCCAATCGATGTCAGTCCTTCGTTTAATGTCACCCTTTCCAGATCATAACAATTTGCAAAGGCACCCTCCCCAATCCGGGTAACCGTTGCCGGAACAAAAACCGAGGTGAGGCCAGACCAGTTAAACGCCCACTCTTCGATCGTCTTTAAGCTGCCCGTGTCAAGGTTAATCTCCTGCAAGTCGTCACACTCTTCAAACGCGTATCTCCCGATCGTTTCCAGGGTGGAAGGCAGCTGAACCGAGTACAGCTTATAACAGTTTTCGAAGGCATAATCCCCGATGCGGGTAACACCCTCCGGGATCGTAACCTCTAAAAGGCTGGAGTGATAAGAAAAGCAGGTATCGCTGATCTCTGTCACGGGGTGCCCATCCAGCTCGGAAGGCACAGTCACATACTGCGCATCATACGGGGCGGATGTAAGGATGGCCTCGCCGTTTCTCTTCAGGCGGTAATTGTAACCGTCCTCGGTGTAATAGGTATAATCCGCCTGACCGGAGGCTACATACACGTATTCGTCCCAGTCCAGGGTGCCTTCTGCGAGGCTGCCCTCAAAGCGCGAAGGAGAAGCACTGTCCAGCCAGAAATACCATTTGTCCTTCACGCGATAAATCTCACCGTCCATGCGGCCCACGCTGATCTCACCTTCCGGCGATGTGCCGTCAAACAAAAGTTCTACTTCAAAGAACTCATCAAGAGCGGGAATCCCCATCATTGCCACATCATACGGATCCGCTTCCACCGGAAGCACATAGGTGATCTTCAGGTCCCCAAGCGAGTCCTTCATGTCCTCGATCGTTTCCTGCTCAAGTTCCTCCCAAGCCTGTCCCCGGGCTTTAAAGTACTCCTCCAGTTCCGGCGCAACAATGCGGCCCGCAAGAGCATCCGGCCCCTTCTCCACCAGCTCTGCGAAAAAATCTGTTGCCGACTCGCCCCAGGAATACACTTCCTGCCAGTTCTCCGGCAGGCGATAATCTTCTTCCGTTTCCGACTCGGCGATATCTCCTTCCGCTTCCACGGCCGCCTGCGCGGCTGTTCCTGTCTCTTCCTCCGCGCGTACCACCCTATGCATCCCTGGCGTTGTTCCAAGCACCAGGCACGCCAAAAGCAGCCATGCTGTCGTTCTCTTCATCCGTTTCATAAGAAACCCCTCCTGTTCTGTCCAGATTTCGCTGTTTATGCAAGTATAACGCAAATGAAACGGGCCTTCAAGACAGTTTTTGAATCCAATCGTGACCTGACATGTCATTGCAGTTGCCTGCCCGGAAGAGGAGAGAGCCAAAAATAGGTCGCGGCCGCGTAGGATTTGGAACTATCATGTATGAGGAGACCTAAAACGTCGGAGAGATTTCCGGCAGATATGGGATCTTCGGGGCGTACCACTAATAGCAGCAAAGAGCCGCACAGCCGTCGGGGCACATACGGAACCCCGTCTGATGACGGTGTTCCTAGAGTGCCCCTGAAATCGCGGTACGGGAGGTACCGCGATTTCTCGTCAGTGCAGCTCTTTGCTACCATAAGTGGTACGTTCCCCTTGCTCCCACTATCTGCCTGGAAATTCTCGTCCGCCGCCTTAGGCCTCCTCATGCATGACAGCAAACAGATCCATTCGCGGCCGCAGCCTATTATTGACAATCTATGTATCTCATGCGGTTATACACAAGGCAAAGGAAAATGGCAGCTCACTTTCGGATTAGTTAAGCGCGTAGAAGGATCAAACGTCCCTGAAATACCACAAAAGGCAGAACATTATGTAAGTCAACAATGGCGTCGGAGGCAGAGATTATATCGTGCAGCAGTCATGTGGAGGAGGCCAAAGAACCACTTTGCGAGAGCCCATTTGCTTTATGAGCAGAACGTCCGACTGTTTGAGCGCGTAAGCGCGAGTTCGGCGTTCTGCGATATGTTTTTTGCAAATGGGATGAGCAAATAGTGGTTCTGGCCGACGGAACTTAGACTGCGAACGATATAACTCTGCCTCCGGCGCCATTATTGACGGCCTGTATACCAATGACTTGTCAGTTCATTGCCGGGCAGGAAGCGGTACTTCTTTGATACAGTTTCGTTAGTTTCTGTTGCCTTTTCAGTAACAGCAACTGTGCTATAATAGCGAGACACGCTATAAATTTGGAGGAATCTTCTTATGAATGAACATTGTGCCAGTATCTCGGGCACTATCGCATATAAGAATTGCAGTCAAAAAGCATCGCCTGCTCTGTGGCGCAGGCCTTTTCGCACGCTTTCCCGCTGCCTGCCTGCGCTTTTCCTGGCTTTATGCGTAACAGCGTGCAGCCAGACGCCTGCTTCCTTAAGCCGCGGCGCACTTGTCGCGGAGACCGCTGCAGTCAACGGAATTACCCCGCCGGGTAGCGCTTCTTTCCTGACCTCCAGGCCGCCCGCCTCTCTTGCCAGCAACCCGACACAGGAACACACGGCGGCGTCCCTTTCCATCGTCGTGGCGGAAACCAAAGAAACCCGCCTGTCTGATGACGGAACCTGCACGCTGGTCCAGGGCGTATGGCCTTGCGTCTATCTGGAAACGGGAGGCTACGATGCCCTGCGCGCTTCCTTAGACGAGTACAATGAACTGCTTCATGAGGATGCCATCACGGAAATCGACAGCTACGAGCGCTTTGCCCTGGACTGTATCGGAAATGGCCTGCGGGAGAACATTTCCCAGTTTGCGTATGAATGCACCCTGGAGGTGGCGCGGGCCGATGACCATTATGTCAGTCTGCTCGCCTACTATTACAGCAACACGGGCGGTGTCCACCCGAATTACTGGTACGATGGCATCACCTTTGACTCAACCTCCGGTGAAGTTCTTCCCCTCTCTTCCTTTTGCCCGGACGCTTCCCGCCTGGCAGACCTTTTAGAGACAAAACTGCTGGAAACCTACGACCGGGAATGGTTTTTGTATGACGACCTTTCGGCAGTCATCCTGGAGAATTACACCGAAAACGGTCACCTGACCTTCACCACCGCAGAAGACGGCCTGACCTTCTATTTTTCTCCTTATGACCTGAGCAGCTACGCCGCCGGCGCACAGGTGGTCACCCTGACCTGGGCGGAATTGAACTGAATTGGTGACAGAGGCCCGTCCCCTGTCACCCTTATCCATCTGATTATCAGAAAACAAAATGACTTTTGTTCAGCAAATCCGGGCGCTTTTCCCGGGTCATGCGAAGGGACTCCGCCTTGCGATACTCTGCGATGGCTTCATGGTTGCCGGAAAGCAGCACCTCCGGCACCTTCTGCCCCAGGCATTCGACCGGGCGTGTGTATTGCGGGTATTCCAGGAGCCCATCTTCAAAAGATTCTTCCTCCGCGCTCCCCTCTTTCAAGTTTCCTTTCAGAAGCCGCAGCACAGAATCCGTCACCGCCATGGCGGCAATTTCCCCGCCGGATAAGATGTAATCTCCCACGGAAAGTTCTTCATCCACAAAGGGCAAGATCCGGGCGTCGATGCCTTCATAGTGGCCGCACAGCAAGATCAGATGCTCTGCCCGCGCCAACGCGCGGGCTTTTTTTTGATGATACGTCTGGCCCGCCGGGGACAGAAAGATAACCCGGCTCCCCGCATCTTTATGCGCCATGATCGCTTCATAGACAGGCTCCGCCCGCAGCACCATGCCGGGGCCGCCTCCGTAGGGCGAATCGTCCACCTTGCGAAAGCTTCCGCCTGCGTAATCGCGAATGTCCACAATTTCCACCTTTGCCAGCTGCCGCTTTTCCGCCAGGGCGATACAGTGCGAGGCAAGAAAATCTCCGAACATCTCCGGACATATAGTCAATATCGTAATCTTTAGCATAAAGTTCCTCTTTCTTCCTCTCCACCGCTTCTTTGGGCCTACCTTTTCCTTCTTTTCCGGCGTTGGGGTATGTCTTGCTTCCTCTCCCCGCTTCTTTATCGCGTTACGATTCACGGGTCACCCACCCATCAGGTCCCAGGCCATCCGCCTACGGCGTATGTCGCACCTTCGGTGCTCTTGCCTGGGACTGATGGGTAGTGACTGCTTTCGCAGTCGGGTAGCAATGCAAGAGTGCTTATGCGTGCAAGCATGCAATGCACCTCTTGCATTGCTACCCGGCCCGTGAATAGTAACTTGATAGCAAGATCGTCACACCATCAGCGCAAGACTGTCCTTGCGGCGGGAGAGCTTCCATGGTATTGTAGCCTTAAGAAAACGGCCAGTCAACAGGCAAAACAGTCATGAAAGCATTCTGACTGCCCCGATATGTCTGTTGCATGGCACAGCAAAAATGCCTGTCACACGGAATAAGGAGGATGTATTATGGAATACAATCAGCAGAAAATCCAGTTCGAAGGAAAAGAGAGCAAGAACCCCTTTGCCTTCCATTACTATGATCCGGAAAAGGTCGTTGCCGGCCGCAAGATGAAGGATCACCTGAAATTTGCCATGAGCTACTGGCACACCATCAATGCGTCCGGTACCGATATGTTCGGCGGCGACACGATGGACAAGACCTTCGGTGAGCCCTACGGCATCGAGCGCTTCAAGAAGAAAGCCGACTTCGCCTTCGACCTGATGCAGAAGCTGGGCATCGAGTACTACTGCTTCCACGATGTGGACGTAGCGCCGGAAGGCGAGACGCTGGCCGAGAGCGTCAAGAACCTGGAGATCATCACGGACTACCTGCTTCAGAAGCAGCAGGAGACCGGCATCAAGCTTCTGTGGGCCACCGCCAACATGTTCGGCGACAAGAAGTACATGGCCGGCGCAGGCACCAGCTGCGTGGCGGATGTCTTCGCGATGGCCGCCGGCAAGGTGAAGGCTGGTATCGATGCCGCTATCAAGCTGGGTGCTTCCGGTTACGTGTTCTGGGGCGGACGCGAGGGCTATGACACGCTTCTTAACACCAACATGGGGCTCGAACTCGACAACCTGGCCAGACTCCTTACCATGGCACGCGACTACGGCCGCGCCAAGGGCTTCACGGGCGATTTCTACATCGAGCCGAAGCCGAAGGAACCCACCAAGCATCAGTACGATTTCGATGTCGCAACCTGCGCCAACTTCCTGCGCAAGTACAACCTGATGGATGACTTCCGCATGAACATCGAAGCGAACCACGCCACGTTAGCAGGTCACACCTTCCAGCACGAGCTTCGCACCGCCCGCGTCAACGGCATCTTCGGCAGCATCGACGCCAACCAGGGCGACATGCTCCTTGGCTGGGATACGGACCAGTTCCCGACCAACGTGTACGACACAACCCTTTGCATGTATGAAGTCTTAAAAGCCGGCGGCTTCACAAACGGCGGTCTGAACTTCGACGCGAAGGCCCGTCGTCAGTCCAACACCTATGAGGACATCCTTCTCTCCTACATCGCCGGCATGGACGCCTTTGCCCTTGGCCTCTTAAAGGCCGACGCGCTGATCGCCGACGGACGCCTGGATGCCTTTGTGGAAGAGCGCTACGCTTCCTACAAGAAAGGCATCGGCAAGAGCATCGTGGAAGGCAAGGAAACCTTGGAGAGCCTGGCTGCCTACGCCGCCAACCTGACGAACATTCAGGTGCCCAGCGGCCGTCAGGAGTATTTGGAGACCCTCGTAAACGATATTCTGTTCTCGTAAATCTGCTGTAACTGCTCAGTACCTGAGCAGTTACGAAGCCACAGGCAATGCGCTCCGCGCATTCCAAATTGCCTGTGGCTTGGCATGCCAGCTTTTGTTTTACGCCGCTTGCAGCGGGGTGCAAG